>NZ_JAMPKN010000001.1:0-818867 GCF_039962155.1 Trichocoleus desertorum AS-A10
CTTGGCTTGGGTTATTGGCGACCGCAGCAGCAAGACCTTCAAGTTGTTATGGGTGATTGTAAAGTGCTGGCACTGTTTCTTCTACGTCACCGATGGATGGAAGGTTTACTCTATGTTCATTGAGGAAAGCGACCAAATTGTCAGTAAGACTTATATGACTCGGGTGGAGGGAGAGAATACCCGACTGAGGCATTATTTAGCACGATTGCACCGGAAAACCTTGTGCTACTCCAAATCAGTTGAGATGTTGAAGTGTTCACTTCGGTTGCTGCTGCATTATTTGAAGTATCGAACAATTCCTCTCTCAGCTTAAATCATTACCTATTCAGCAACGCCGAACATAGAAGCCAGACTTAGCAGCTATAGAACTATCAACGTACTCATACCGGAGATGAGATTCAACAGCTGCTTGTGACACAAGAATTGTTGCTAAATCCGCTCCACTACAAAATGCTTCGTCAGCATCTCTGATAAGAAAAGCTGACCATTCGGAGAGAATAACCCCACCCACAAGCAATTCATCCTCAAGGTTAGTTATGTAACTCTGCCGGCCATTTGAGTCCATATCAACCTCCGGTAACAAAAAACAGAGCTATCAATAGGCAGAAATGCGTTGTCTATTATGTCAAATTAGAGTCGTAGGCAAAAACTTTCCGTATAGTACGCTGATTGGGGTGGACAGGCGAAAGTTATCCAGAAACCTTTAGACGTAGTATCTATAGTCTTAGAAGTATCTTTAGCTACACACCGAACCAATATCCCCAACATACACCAATACAAGCGATCGCCCTGCTTTATACATCAAGTGACTGGAGTGGAGGTAGACAATAAGCCACCCATTCTGGCATAGAGAGGTTGGGTTGGGGCGATCCACACTTTGCCAGTGCCTCGGAACGTTTGGAGGAGACCTTCACCGCTAGTAAGGGCACCTAAAAAAGAAGTAGAAGCTTTCTCTACACTGAAATGCACTTCAGCAGTGCGGAGGAGCGCAAAGGAACCGTCTACCTGGAGCGTTTCATTATTCAACGTCAGCTCTAAAATTTCGCTGCGAGGTACGGGGATACGAAAAACGACTACCCCGGTGCCGCTGACCTTAGTTTGGTAGCGTCCTTCACCGCCCGCCACTCGCGCCGAAAAGCTCTCAACTTTGTGGGCATCGACTTTAATTGCATCTTCGCAGCAGCAGAATAAACCTTGGTCAGCAAACAAAGTTTGTCCCTTCAACTGCATCAGCCAGTAGTGCCCAAAACTCGGTTCTAAGTAAAGTTCGCCAGTGCCTCGATACAGCGGCTTAAAGATCGTTTCTCCGGTGCGGGCTGCGGCGATCGCCCCTTTCATGAACCCGCCAACTCCCCCTCCTGCGCCCGTTGAGCTTTCCATCTCAATGTTGCCCTTGAGGAACTGCAACACCCCTGGCTCAGTTCGCACTGCATCATTCTGTAAACGAACCCGGAGTTGCCGCAGATGCACTCCAGCCCGATTAAGCGAATAAACCTGTTCTGCGATCGCCAGAGAGTCGCTCCCCGCCAAGGGTTTGTACTCCAGAAGTTCAAAGACAGTACCGCCACGAGTTACGCTCTCTGTTACCTGGAAAGGGAGATGGTTTTCGGGAGTATTCATACCTGTCGAACCCCTAAAGCACTACTGCTGGCAGCTTAACACGCAGGTCTAAAGTGACATCTGACTATAAACAAACGTGTCACTCTGGGTCTACTTTGGTAAACAGTTCTAACAAACCTACAGTGCCAACAAAAAAAGTGTAAACCCCGTATTGCAGCGGTCTTTGTTGCCGAGAAGATGCAAAAACAGCCGCAACAATTCCCTCTACAAGATGTACCGCAACCGCAAAGCGCTCAATCGCAAACACTATGTTCAGGCTGCTGGGCACAGGGATATTCGCTAATCCCGCATAAAAATTCCAGGATTCCAAAGCGATCGCCCCTGTAATCAGAACGATAGAGATAACCTTGATCCAGGCAGACAAAGTTTTCTTGGCATCATTGAAATTCATGCAATTCGCTCAAAGCTTGGGGCAGTTCTTATTAAAACCGATTCTTAGCATCTTCATAGGAGCCGACAAGCTGCAATGGTTGGAAACGATTGATTGGCAGCAGGAGAGCGATCGCTTTTGCCAAGCCAACCTCACCTATCCCCACTACTACAGCAGCCAAAACTTTCACGGCATTACAGGCGGTTATCTCAACGCGATCGCGGCCATTACTTACGATGCTGTCACCGCTTTTGCCTCTCCGCCCAGTGAAACTTGGATTCGGCAGCAATTGATCCAGGCGATCGCAGGTCAACCAAGCAGAATTTTGGATTTAGGCTGCGGCACAGGCTCAACCACTTTAATGCTCAAGCAAGCCTTTCCTCAAGCCGAAGTAATTGGGTTAGATTTGTCCCCCTACATGCTGGTGATGGCAGACTGCAAAGCGCAACAAGCAGCGCTAAACATTATCTGGCAGCATACCTCAGCAGAAGATACTGGCTTTGATGCAGGCACTTTTGATTTAGTCACAGTTGCTTTCATGTTTCATGAAATGCCACCTAACGCTTCACAATTAGTTCTGCAAGAATGCTTTCGTCTGCTGAAACCAGGTGGACAACTGCTGATCCTCGATGGGCATCAGCCCAAGCTACGTCGGGCTGACTGGTTAATCACCCTCTTCCAAGAACCTTACTCCAAAGTTTATGCCGCCGAAAGTGTCGATGATTGGCTGCATGCAGCTCAATTTGAGGCGATCGCCACCAAATCTGTAGGCTGGATTAGCCAATTGACCAGCGCTAGAAAACCAGAGGCAGGAAAACAGTAGCCTGAAGGCGATCGCCTAACAACCTAAAGAACTAGGCCAAAGGTACTAGTGATAAAGCATGCCTCATGGTAATGACTACGGCTTGATAGAATAGTTTGATGCAATCAGACGATCCTTTGCTGGGGAGCAAACACCCTTTTAGGAAGAACACATCATGGCGCAGTTGACCGAGCAGACCCCGACTGAACTGAATATTCCTAGCCTCGACACAGAGCTTTCGACTCAAAGCCCACAAAAAATTCTGGAACGCGCCTTGAGCCTATACGACAACATTGCCATTTCTTTCAGTGGCGCAGAAGATGTTGTCCTGATCGACATGGCGTACAGAATCAAAAAAGACATCAAAGTTTTCAGCCTGGATACAGGTCGTCTGCATTCCGAAACCTACCAGTTTATCGATCGCGTCAGAAAGCATTACGGCATCACCATTGAGATGATGTATCCCGATACCGCTCAAGTAGAAGCTTTGGTTACAAAAAAAGGTCTCTTCAGCTTCTATGAAGATGGGCACAAAGAATGCTGTGGCATCCGTAAGGTTGCGCCTCTGCGTCGGAAGCTAGGTACCTTGGATGCTTGGATTACCGGACAGCGCAGAGATCAAAACCCATCCACTCGCGCAACTGTACCAGTGATTCAAGTCGATACCGCTTTCTCTAATGATGAACGCCAATTGATTAAATTCAACCCCTTGGCGAACTGGTCATCGGCAGAGGTTTGGATGTACATCCGGGCCTTTGAGCTTCCCTACAATCCTCTGCATGAGCGCGGCTTTATCAGCATTGGCTGTGAGCCTTGCACTCGCGCAGTCCTCCCCAACCAGCATGAGCGGGAAGGTCGTTGGTGGTGGGAAGACCCAAATAGCAAAGAGTGTGGCTTACATGCCATCAATCCTACACAAGGTTGATAGCTGCCTCACGGAAAACTAACACATCCGGATTAACCAGCTTGTAGCAGTATTCGTGAATATGAATACGTTTCCTGCAAGGACAAATCACTGCTCGCCGCTATATTTGATCCTTATTCAATGCAGAGGCATGCTATAAGCTGGCTGCTACACTCTTGAAGCGCAGTCAAAAAGTTTATTTAAGCTTTAGCGATAGTTTTCTAAATTACCGCTTATTTATATAGCAGTCCTAAATGGGTTGTAAGGTTGGCGCGGTGTGACCCTCATAACCCATTTGGTTAGGATTGCTATAAGTTATTTGGAATAATAAAGAAAGGAGTGATTTTAATGGAGACTATAAATACGTTAAATAATTTCTGTTTTTGTACTTTAGCATTGGGTGAAAAATATCAGCATTTTGCTTCACTTCTAATAAAAGATTTAAGTAAAAATGCTCCTCAAATTCCTATAGTTATACTAACAGACAATCCTAAAAAGTTTGAAGCTTATAGGAATGTTATTTCATACTTCCATACTCAGAAAAGTGTTGGAGCTTATCACGATAAGCGATGGGCCATTGCCAAATCATTAGAAGCGTTTAATTCCTGTATATTTTTGGATTCGGATGTGAGAATCCTTCAACCAATTCCAGACCGCCTTGAGTGGATTGATACCCCGGGGATACAAGCAAAATCTTGTTTCACAATGCCGCATCATTACTCAAAGGTCTTTTCTGATAAGGCGAGTCAATCACTCATTAAAGAGTTTGATGTTGTTGTGCGCGCCTCAAGGAAAATTAGTTTAGATTTTCTCAATGAAGATATTTATTTTGTTAAAGAATGGCTTTTCTCAGTCACAAGAGATTCTGGCAGGGAGCAAGAATTCTTGATGTGGTGGGATAAGCTTGAAAAATATTTTGAGCTTCGAGGAATTTGTGGCAGCGAAGGTGCCATCATAGGTTTGGCCGCTGCTAAAGCAGGATTTGAAGTAAATTATTGTCAAATGGATGGTCTTTCATTTTTCAAGCACCATGTAACTCAATGGCGAATTCAGAAAGGACAAGTAGATCTGAAAGATGTAGCTAATTATTTTGAGCAATACAAAGAGATAAAATATCCTAAACGCTCTATTTTTAAGCGGAGCGTAGATAAAGTATTTCGAATTTCTAACCATTCTTATCGACGGATGAGCTTACAGCTTTCTGCCTTGTCTGATATCGATTTTTATTATCTTTAATGGTTTGATAAGCAAGTACATGCTAAGTAGTGATGAACAGTTTCTAGCTCTTTGCATTTTTCAGTAGCAGCTGACAGCCACAGGAAAAAGGATTAGCACTTTCAATGCGATCGTCTGTCAAAACCTCGATCGCTAAATTGCTGTGATAAATCAATTGGTCGTAATCCATCAAAGCATTCCACTTGACCTTGCCAGTGGGAAAGCCCAACTGGGAACTGGCATCAGAGATCAACTCCTGCCATTTCTGTACTTCAGGATCGCGCGACTTGCAGTAATCCACAATTGCAATCAGGGCACCAGGCTTCGTCACTCGTAAAATCTCTTGCAGCGATCGCACAGGATCTGTCACGACACAGAGGGTAAATCCAGATGCTGCTGCATCAAAGCTGTCGTCAGGAAACTCGAGATTTTGTAAATCCATAATTTTGAGGGCGACATCTGCCTTGACTGACTTTTGCCGAGCTAGCTCCAGCATCTGTTCTGACAAATCTACGCCTACCACCTGCACTCCAGCAGGATATGCAGAGAGATTCAGCCCAGTGCCCACGGCGGCATCGAGGACGCTCTGCCCCGAACTCAACTGTAAGGAAGCAATCAGCGGTGCGCGATCGACGTGCCAGTAGCGCTGCATAATGGCATCATAATCAGCCGCCCCTTGATTGTAGGTTTCGATTACCTTATCTGTTTGCATACAGTTTTTACTCAGTGGAATTGTCTGCGAATCTCGATCGCCTCAGATCTTTAGCCAAGATAATCGCCAATTCCTCTCTTTGCTACCACCAGAGAAATAAATTTACATAGTTAGAAGCTCCAATCAACTTGGGCGGAGATAACATCTACGTCACCTTCTGCTTCGCCTCTGCGCGTGTCCGCGCCTGGGACCGATTGCTTAATCTCGCGATCGCCAAAAAACAGCTCAATTTGCCCCCTAAAGCTGAGGTTTTAGCACAACAAGTTCCTTTATTTATGAGTTACACGCAAATATGGCGTGTCCCATTGTTTACAGAAGCCAAGTCTAGAGGCACCAAATGACCGAGAAAAATGTTGAACAACAAGCTGCGGAAATTAATCAGGAGGTACAAGCCCTCGTGGAGAAAACTGACGAATGTGCCGCTCAGATTGATATGGAAGAAATGCTCAAGGTAGGAAAGAAGACAGCTCAAGAGTTGCAACAGCCTACTGAGGGCTAGTTGATTAACTTCTTGCTCTGAAATCTCTGAATCTGCTTAACAAAGCTTAACTCTCTTTGTCAGATTGCTCTGATTGCTCTGGCTCTGATAGTTCTGATTGCTCTTGCTCTCTTTCGGCTTCCATTTCTTTCAAAGCCTTATAAATCCAAAGCTTAGACAACTCCAGGGTGCTGATGCAATCGGGGATAACTGACATGCTCAAAGACTCTGTAGGGTTAATACTTTAAGCATAGCGAGAGTGTGGCATTCGTTCCTGAAGATATATACCTAAAGTTGTACAAAAAATTGAGTTTCTTTGACTGAGGCGATCGCAACTCTATGAGCGTGTACCCATGAAAACAATGGAAGCGGGTTTGGCTCTCATCACTGAAGGGACGCAGTTGCAGCGCAGTCTTGTTCTCACTAAGTTTAGACCTGAGCGACCGAGGGTGCAGATACAGGTGCGGTTGTTTCCACCGGAGAGGACTTGATGGGTAGGGCGATCGCAAACTCAGTCCCGACTCCAGCAGTAGAGTGGCATTCCAACGTCCCCCCGTGCTTTTCAACAATAATTTGGTGGCTAATAGCCAGTCCCATGCCAGTGCCCACGCCTCGCGGTTTAGTGGTGAAGAACATATCAAACACCTGAGCTTGCACTTCCGGTGGCATGCCCATACCGTTGTCGATAATTTTCACCATCACTCGGTCGGTGTCTAAGCGCTGGGTGACAATAGTGATTTGCCGACTGCCCTCCTCCACGGGCTTCTCTTCTAGCGCATCGATCGCATTGCTCAACAAGTTCATAAACACTTGGTAGAGCAAACCCGCAAATCCTTCTATCACAGGCAGATCGCCATAATTGCGCGTCACCACAAGATCTTTTTTGATGCGGTTGTTGAGAATCAATAAAGTGCTATCGAGACAGTCATGCAGATTGACTGGGTGTGGCTCGGTATCGTCTAGACGGGAGAAGTTTTTCAAGCTGAGGACAATCTGGCGGGCGCGATCGGCTCCCAGTTTCATTGAGTCCAAAACTTTTGGCAAATCTTCGGCCAAAAACTCTAAATCAATATCTTCAATTTGGTCTTGAATGGCTGGCGGTGGGTCAGCAATTTCCGTTTCGTAAGTTCGGAGTAACTTGAGCAAGTCTTCAATGTAGTTGTGAGCATGGCTCAAGTTGCCATAGATAAAGTTGACGGGGTTATTAATTTCATGGGCTACCCCTGCCAGCATGCGCCCTAAACTAGACATCTTCTCGCTCTGAATGAGCTTGGCTTCCTGCATTTCCCGTTCCCGCTCTAGGGCAGCAGCTTGTTCTTCGAGCAACTGCTTTACCCGCTGCACCAGTTGGTTAAAGGAAACCGCTAGCAGTCCAATTTCATCCCGCGTGGTCACAGGCGCTTGTAAGTCGAAATTTGATTCTTCTGTAATCTTCTGGGTGACGCGCGTGAGGGATTCGATGGGACGGGAAATGGTGCGGCTGGTCAGAAATGCCAGGATAGCGGCGATCGCAATGGATAATCCCACACTAGCCAGGATGATCTGGGCTTGTAAGACAGTGGCGCGGCTTTGCTCCTCGTCAGCCGCTGCCTGTTTTTGGCGCACTGTCCTGGCATATTCTGCCAGCTCATGAATAAACTGATGGAACTCTATCGTTTCCGGAGCCGCGACTGTACCTGAGAGCACCTGCTGGACTTGGGGGATTTCTTCTGGTGGTAGATTCGCTAAATCGATGCGGCTAATTTGAGCTTCTAGGTAGCGGGTGTAAGCCTCAACCGTATTGCCATACTGCTGTAGAAAAGCACTCAATTTCACATCGTTGTTAATCTGAGCAAATTCTCTCAGCTCAGCTAATAGCTCCTGAACCCCGCTGACATGACCCAACAAGTCTTGATTCGTTTGTTGAAAAGCTTGTGGCTGTGCGATTTGGAGGGCTAGCTCTCGTTGATGGGTCTGGATTTCTAGCAAGCCACCTTGCAAACTACTCAACATGCCACCTTCATCATCCGCCACATCCATTTGATGCCTAGCTTGCTCGTAAGCGCGATGGCCCTGAACTAGCCCCACTGTTGTGCCAATCACGGCGATACTGAGCGCTAAGGCATAACCACAGTTGATTTTGGCGCTCACACTAAAGAAGCGATTCAATCTATTAAGAGGCGGAGCAGACAAAGCTGGAGCTGAATTGTCGTCCGCTTTAGCAAGATTGGTGGAGTTAGGTTGAGTAGCCATTGCAATTGGTGAAGTGACTAGTTCTACTGGTAGAGTGCCCGCCGCTTCCTATAACTACACGCGATGTTTCACTCTTAACGGCAACCCCTGAACTTTTAGCGATCGCTGACACAAGCCAGCTTCACAACCCTGAGCATGAGTGAGCACCTAAGTGAGCACTAGAGTGAGCACAAAGCTGAGCATGGTTAGCGAATAGACGTAACTACGCTGAGAATAACAAACAATAGCGTCGGAGGTTGCCGCCATGACTCAGACAACAGAACGCCAATCGGGTGGCTTATATGTCCAGACTGCCGAGCGTCAGCAACTCGCTTTCCCACTCAAGCACACCGCAGTGCAGGCCAAAATTGTGGGGAATCTTGCGCGGGTAGAAGTGACGCAGAGTTTCGAGAACCCCTTCACCACCACCCTCGAAGCGGTTTACATTTTCCCGCTACCTGATGAAGCGGCAGTGGATGACATGCTGATTCGGATTGACGATCGCACCATTCAAGGCAGCATCAAAAAACGCCAAGAAGCCCAGCAAATCTATGAGCAAGCCAAGCGGCAAGGACGCACAGCGGGGCTGCTAGAACAAGAACGGGACAATATCTTTACGCAGTCTCTCGCCAACATCAAACCAGGCGAACAAATAAATGTGGTGATTCGCTACACCGAGAGTCTGAAGTTTACTGGCGCTGTATCTCCTGAGGCACCGAGAGGGAGCTACGAGTTTGTCTTCCCAATGGTAGTCGGTCCGCGCTATATCCCTGGCAACCTGATTGAGGAGAACGCCGTGGGAAGTGGGTCAGCAGCAGCACCGATGATGTTAAACCAAGATACTGATTTAGTACCTGATGCCTCTCGCCTCAACGCTCCTATTTTGCCACCAGGGACGCGTTCTGGGCATGATATCAGTGTCACTGTCGAGATCAATGCTGGTGTTGCCATTCAGGAGATCCATTCGCCTTCCCATCAAATTCAGATTATCCCTCAGGGAGCGATCGCTCGGATCAAGCTAGCAGGTGGGGATACGATTCCCAACAAAGATCTAATTCTACGCTATCAAGTCTCCGGAGCCGAAACGCAAACCACTGTTCTCACAGAAGCGGGCGATCGCGGGGGGCACTTTGCCCTGTATCTGATTCCAGCCATTGCGTATCGCCCTGACCAAATGGTGCCGAAGGATATGGTGTTTCTAATTGACACCTCTGGTTCCCAAGCGGGTGCTCCTCTAGCTCAGTGTCAGGAGCTGATGCGCCGCTTCATTCAAGGTCTGAACCCTGACGACACCTTCTCCATCATCGATTTCTCGGATACCACGCAGCAACTCTCTCCCGTGCCGCTGCCCAACACACCCCAAAACCAGCAGCGAGCGATTCGCTATGTGAATCAACTTACTGCTGGGGGTGGCACTGAGATGTTGCGAGGAATTCGGGCAGTGTTGAACTTCCCGGTCACCGATCCGGGTAGATTGCGGAGTATCGTGCTGCTCACCGATGGCTACATTGGCAACGAGAACCAGATTTTGGCGGAAGTGCAACGTCATCTCCAACCGAGTACTCGTCTATACAGCTTTGGGGCAGGTAGCTCTGTGAATCGTTTCTTGCTCAACCGTGTGGCTGAAATTGGTAGAGGCATCTCTCGGGTTATTCGACATGATGAGCCAACTGACCAAGTGACAGAACAGTTCTTTCGTCAGATCAACAATCCGGTTCTCACTAATATTCAGTTGCAATGGGAAGGAGCAGGCAGCGAACCTATCTTTTATCCCTCCGCGCCACCAGATCTCTTTGCTGAACAGCCCTTGGTCTTATTTGGTCGCAAGGAGGATAAACACTCTGGTAAGTTGCATATCTCTGGTATCGCGGCGGGTGGAAAGCGCTATCAACAGACTTTTCAACTTCAGTTTGAGGGGCCAGGTAATCCCGCGATCGCTCAACTTTGGGGCCGTGCCCGCATCAAAAACTTGATGAATCAAATGCTCAGCGGTGACACCAAGGCAGGCGTAGAAGCCGTGACAGATACCGCACTGGCCTATCAGCTTCTCTCTCAATACACCGCTTTTGTGGCGGTAAGTGATGAGGTGAGAGTAGATGCCACAGGAGCTTCCGTCTCGGTTCAAGTCCCAGTAGAAATGCCAGAAGGGGTTAGTTATGAAGGAGTCTTTGGCAATGTTGCCTACTCTAGTCCACCCGCACCAATGGCTGCACCTGTTAGCAAAATGAGACGACAAAGACCTGTTTTTGATATCCTCGAACAGGAGTTTGATGTTACGCTAATTGACCCCAGGATGGCAGGAAGTTTAGATGATGCTAACTTCTCCCTTGCTCCTCCTGCTATGTCCCCTCCTTCCGTACCTTCTCCTAGGCTGGCAGATGATGAAGACTTTGACTTAGGAGGAGCATCCCAGAAAGGTTTTGGTTCGATATCTGAGCCCCTACAAATTGTTCAGGCTAATGGGCTTGATGCAAATGCGACCGCCCTATTAACTCACCATCTACAATCGATCCAGCTTCCTACTGGCTTCAGCGGTGATGTTGTGTTTAAGTTCCAAGTGCACAGAGGACGAGTCAGACAAATTATGTTGGATGAGCTAGCTTCTTCTCTCAAGGAAGAGACGGTGATTGAGGCAATTCGGCGATCACTTGTCACATGGAAATCTCCACCGGAACTAACTGCTATTGTTCAACTGGTTTTACGAATTCAGCTGTAGAACTTTAGCTCATAACATAGAGAGATTACAGGGATACCCCACAAAGGTATCCTTTTCTATTTGCAACGTTGTCCTCATGTTCCCCAGCTTTCTACCTCCAAGCGTGCGATCGCTCAAAGACCCAACGGCGATCGCTTTAACTCAACAAATTCGACAACAAGCAATTTCCACACCGCTAACAGCCCAACCAATCTCGACAGTTTATGTGCGGCAAGGGAACGGAGGTAGCCCCATTCTCTTATTACATGGGTTTGATAGCTCAGTGTTGGAATTTCGGGCGATCGCACCCCTTCTAGCGCAGCAGCAGGAAACTTGGGCAGTTGATTTGTTAGGGTCAGGATTTACAGAGCGAGTAGCAAGTATCCCTCTAAATCCCAGCACGATCAGAACTCATCTCTACAGTTTTTGGCAGACTTTAATTCAACAACCTGTGATTTTAGTTGGGGCTTCCTTAGGTGGGGCTGCGGCGATCGACTTTGCCTTGGCCTATCCGCAATGTGTCCAAAAGCTAGTGCTAATCGATAGTGTGGGTTTCAGTGGCACCTTTCCCCTAGGGCAGTTCTTGTTTACGCCTCTCGATATGTTTGCGGTCGAGTTCTGGCGACAGCGTAAACTTCTACCGCTGAGTTTCGGCACTACCTTTGGTTTCAGTGCCACAGACCTAGAAGCAATTCGTTGTGCGGGAGTGCATTTAGACATGCCGGGATGGGCCGAAGCGATCGCCACTTTTACTAAAAGCGGTGGCTACAATCTTTCAGCTCAGCGAATTTCCCAAATCCAACAACCGACGCTGATTCTCTGGGGCGATCGCGATGACATGCTGGGAACTGCCGATGCTGAAAAATTTAGAAGGGCAATTACCAATAGCGAGCTGGTTTGGATTCGTGATTGTGGTCATGTGCCGCATCTCGAACAACCCACCATCACTGCTGAGCAGATTTTGAGATTTAGTCAGATTTAGTGAGTAGGAGCGATCGCCGTTAAATCTGGTGAACTTCTAGAAAGACTTTGAGAGGGAGTCTACTACTATTCAATGGAGAAGACAGATCGAGGTCTTAGCATGAGTAGCAGTTCGGTAACGTCTGAGCAACGGGTTGTACTAGACAAAATTAGCTGGCAAAAATTTGAGAATATATTAGCAGAGCTCGGTACAGAACGTGCCACTCGCTTCGCCTACTATCGGGGGCGGATGGAAATGATGAACCCGCATGAGGAACATGAGCGCTATCGCAAACTGATTGAATCGTTTCTGTTGGTTCTAGCCGATGAAACGTATCTAAAAGTCGTTGGATTCAATTCAGCTTTGTTGCAACAACCCGAAGTGCAATGCGCGATCGAACCGAATGCTTGTTTCTATATTTCTCATGCGCCTGAGATGATGGGTAAATCTGATCTTGATTTGTCCCGTGATCCAGTTCCCGATTTAGTTTTGGATATTGCCTTTACCAGTAGCGCGATCGATAAGCTCCCAATTTATGCGGCTTTAGGCATTCCAGAAGTTTGGTGCTATACCAGCAACAACAGCACCCCTGCGCCAGAACATCAACTCTCAATTTATCAGTTACAAAATCAACAGTATTTCACTAGTGAAACCAGCGCTGTCTTTAATTTCTTGCGTGCGGCGAGAGTGCTGGAATTTATCGAGCAGAGTGATTCTCTGGGTTTAGTCCAGTCCTTGCAATTGCTACGAGCTTGGGTGCAAGAAAGAATTTAAGACAAACAATTTGGGGAAAGGAAACGCGGAAAATATCGATAAAATTGAAACCTGTCCAGATTCGCGCAAGGCTTCTATGTCCGCCATTTCCTCGGCTCCGTTTTCTCCGGAAGAAATTGCTTCAGAAGGTATCAAACCAGAAGAATACGAAGAAATTTTCAATCGCTTGGGTCGGCATCCCAACAAAGCCGAGCTGGGCATGTTCGGGGTAATGTGGTCCGAGCACTGCTGCTACAAAAACTCTCGGCCTCTGCTGAAGCAGTTTCCTACCGAAGGCGATCGCATCTTGGTTGGCCCTGGAGAAAACGCGGGAGTTGTGGATTTGGGCGACGGGCTTCAGTTGGCCTTCAAGATTGAGTCCCACAATCACCCTTCAGCCGTGGAACCGTTCCAAGGGGCAGCAACCGGGGTAGGCGGGATTCTGCGCGACATCTTTACAATGGGTGCTCGTCCGATCGCGATTCTCAACTCCTTGCGCTTCGGCTCCCTAGATGATGCTAAAACTCGGCGCTTGTTTAACGGCGTGGTGTCAGGAATCTCTCATTACGGCAACTGTGTGGGTGTGCCGACTGTAGGTGGTGAGGTTTACTTCGACCCTGCCTACTCTGGCAACCCTTTGGTGAATGCGATGGCCTTGGGGCTAATGGAAACCCCAGAAATCGTCAAATCAGGAGCTAATGGCCTTGGCAACCCCGTACTCTATGTCGGCTCCACCACTGGACGCGACGGAATGGGTGGAGCCAGCTTTGCCAGTGCCGAACTTAGCGATGAGTCAATGGACGATCGCCCTGCGGTGCAAGTGGGTGATCCTTTCTTAGAAAAATCTTTGATTGAAGCTTGTCTAGAAGCCTTCAAAACGGGTGCGGTGGTTGCCGCTCAGGATATGGGTGCCGCTGGGATTACTTGCTCCACCTCCGAGATGGCCGCGAAAGGTGGTGTAGGCATCGAGCTAGATTTGGATCTCATTCCGGTGCGCGAGACTGGCATGGTGCCCTACGAATATTTGCTCTCCGAGTCCCAAGAGCGGATGCTGTTCGTAGCCCACAAAGGCCGCGAGCAGGAATTGATTGATATTTTTGAGCGTTGGGGACTGCACGCAGTTGTGGCGGGTAGTGTGATCCAAGAGCCGATCGTGCGGATTCTCTTCCAAGGAGAAGTCGCCGCGGAGATTCCTGCCACTGCCCTAGCCGACAACACCCCAATCTATCACCGGGAACTGATGGCTGAGCCGCCAGAGTACGCCCGCAAAGCTTGGGAATGGACGAGCGATCGCCTGCCGCCTTGCTCCGCTGCTGGCATTGAACTAGCAGGCAGCAGCAAAACCTGGAATGAAGTTTTATTCCAACTGCTGGAAACCCCCACGATCGCCTCGAAGCGGTGGGTGTATCGCCAGTATGACCATCAAGTGCAGAACAACACCGTTCTCATGCCCGGTGGTGCAGATGCAGCAGTGGTGCGCGTACGTCCCGTTAACAGTTCCCCTGCTCAAGCTAACACCGGAGTTGCCGCCACTGTAGACTGCAACCCCCGCTACGTGTACCTGCATCCTTACGAAGGAGCCAAGGCCGCTGTCGCCGAAGCCGCCCGCAACCTCAGTTGTGTGGGAGCCGAACCCTTGGCAGTCACCGATAACCTCAACTTCGGTAGTCCCGAAAAACCGATTGGCTACTGGCAACTCGCCGAAGCTTGCCGAGGTCTTGCCGAAGCTTGTACCGAGTTCAAAACCCCCGTGACTGGCGGCAACGTCTCGCTCTACAACGAAACCCTCGACTCCGAAGGCAAACCTCAACCGATTTACCCAACTCCGGTCGTCGGGATGGTTGGCTTAGTTCCAGACTTGAACCGAATTTGCGGTCAAGGGTGGCAAGCTACAGGCGATCGCATCTATTTATTAGGACTCCGCTGGGATACTCAGGAAACCGCAGCCGTTACCTTGGGCGCATCAGAATATCTAGCAGCTGTTCACAACACCGTAGCAGGGAAACCCCCTGTAGTTGATTTTGATCTCGAACGCCAAGTTCAAGCCGCTTGTCGAGAAGGCATTCGCCAGGGTTGGGTGCGTTCTGCTCATGACTGTGCTGAAGGTGGCCTCGCGATCGCCCTTGCTGAAGCTTGCATTAGTGGCCAGAAAGGAGCCGAAATTGCTCTGGATATCTCCGACTCCCAACCTTCCTCTCTGCGCTGGGATCAGCTCCTATTCGGGGAAGGCGGAGCTAGAATCCTGGTTTCTGTAGCTCCAGACCAAGCTGCAAATTGGGAAACCTATGTGCAAGAGCACTTGGGAGAACACTGGCAAAATCTCGGTCAGGTGGGTAATCCGAACGCTGGTTTACGGATTTCCACTAGACCCTCGGTTCCGGTTATCGACGTTAGCATTGCAGATATGAGCGATCGCTGGCTCAATGCCATTGAGCGTCGCTTAGCAGTCTAAAACAGTAGCGCGGCAACTGTAGTTGTAGCACAAGATACAAATTCCTTGGGTTAAGGCCAAGGAGTTGTTCCGTTTAAGGTTTTTGGTGGGATTATTAAAGAAACGTTAAGTCTACTGCTGGCTGTTCAAAGTTTCGATCTCAATCCCGCCCCATCCGATTCAACCTACTAGGAGCTGACCGCAGCATGATTCCCACCCATTCTGATCTTGCGTTCCCTGAAGATTCCTTGCCTTTGACTAGTGATAGCCAGGGCGAAGGGAGCGGCGACGCTCGACCCGACAAACCAGAGGAAGCCTGTGGTGTTTTTGGTGTTTATGCCCCCGAACAAGCTGTTGCGAAGCTAACCTACTTTGGTCTATATGCTTTACAGCATCGGGGCCAAGAATCGGCTGGGATTGCCACCTTTGAAGGTGACAAAGTCCATTTGCATAAAGACATGGGGCTGGTTTCCCAAGTGTTTAACGAGTCGATGCTGAGTACAATGCCTGGGCATTTAGCAGTCGGCCATACCCGTTACTCTACTACAGGTTCTAGCCGCGTCGTTAATGCCCAACCTGCTGTAGTGGAAACTCGCTTGGGTTCCTTAGCCCTGACTCACAACGGCAACTTGGTCAACACCGAAACTCTGCGCCAAGAGCTGTTGCAAAACAATTTTAATTTAGTCACTACTACCGACTCAGAATTAGCGGCTTTCGCGATCGCCGAAGCTATCAATAGCGGCAAAGATTGGTTAGAAGGCACCATTAGCGCTTTGCACCGTTGCCAAGGAGCCTTCAGCTTCGTTATTGGTACCCCCAGCGGCATCATTGGTGTGCGTGACCCCAACGGCATCCGCCCTTTAGTCATTGGGGTAATTCCCAGTCCTGACGAAACCACGCCAGAGCGCTACGTCCTCTCTTCCGAAACTTGCGGCCTTGACATCATTGGCGCTGAGTTCCTCCGAGATGTAGAACCCGGAGAACTGGTTTGGATTTCTGAAGCAGGCTTAGCTTCATTCCCTTGGGCTCCACAGCCTCAACGGAAGCTTTGCATCTTTGAGATGATTTACTTCGCTCGTCCTGATAGCGTCATGAGTAAAGAAAGCTTATACAGCTATCGGATGCGGATTGGTCGCCAATTGGCCCAAGAATCCCCGATTGATGCAGATATTGTGATTGCTGTCCCCGACTCTGGCATTCCTGCCGCGATCGGATTCTCCCAAGCTTCTGGCATCCCCTACGCTGAGGGCCTGATCAAAAACCGCTACGTCGGTCGTACCTTTATTCAGCCGACCCAGAGCATGCGAGAAGCTGGGATTCGCATGAAACTGAACCCACTCAGAGACGTGCTAGAAGGCAAGCGAGTGATTATCGTAGACGACTCCATCGTCCGGGGTACTACCAGCCGCAAGATTGTCAAAGCTTTGCGAGATGCTGGGGCGACCGAAGTACACATGCGGATTTCCTCGCCACCCGTTACCCATCCTTGCTTCTATGGCATCGACACCGACAATCAAGACCAGTTGATTGCAGCGACCAAATCCGTTGCAGAAATTGCTGAACAGATTGAGGTAAACTCCCTGGCTTATCTCAGCTGGGAAGGCATGCTCATCGCCACCCGCGAAGACCCCAACAGTTTCTGCTCTGCTTGCTTCACAGGCGACTACCCCATCGCCATCCCCGAACCCGTGAAGCGCTCCAAACTGCGCCTAGAAAAGGAAAAAGTCGGCACGACCCCTTAAAAGTCGTAAAAAGTCGTATCGTCACCGATTCCCCCTAACCTGACAAAGTTGGGGGGAATCTGCTTAAAAGCCCTCAAGTCTGGGGAATCAAAGCTCTTACAGGTATGCCAGAAAAGGAGCGGTGCAACGAAATTAAAGTGTGTAAGTAAACCCTTCCACCAACATCCCTGGCACCCAACAACCTCCTAACTGACGGCCTCCATAAGTGCCCACCTCAGGGATAAACTCCTGAAAATTAGTGCAGTCAATCAGATTCTCACCCCAAAAGCGATACAAACTCTCGTCAAAGCGTAGATTTTCGATGGGGGCGACAATTTCGCCATTTTCTACCCAGAAACAGGCATAGCGAGTCATCCCCGTAATCCGACCCGTCGGGCGATCGCTCCAATTTAAATAATGCAGATTGGAGACATATAACCCTGTTCCCAACTCCGCCAAAATTTGCTCTCGCGCCAAACCACCCGCGCTAATTTCTGGTGATCGCAAGCCCTCTGAACCACCAGCTCCATTTGCTGCCAGGCCATACTCTTTGGCGGTGCGATCGCTCACCAGCGTATTCACCAGTTCACCTGCCACAATCAGCGGCAACTCTATCGGAGCGGTTTCTCCCCACTCATTGAAGCGAGGTACCAAACCGTGTTGAAAATTCTCCTTCAGTGTGAAGCGGGGAGATAAGCGCTTCTGACCCCGCCGCAACTCCTTCAAAGCACTATTGCCTTGCTGCAAAGCGGCTTCACTAATGCCACCCCAAGACAGCATCCCAACCAATTCCGCGATCGCTGCTGGGGCGAAATAGGTGCGGTATTGTCCGCGTGAGAGTTGTTTAGGGGAAGTAGAAAGCAATTGCAGTTGGGCTTTAGACTCTTCGATTTGAGTTTTGTAAGCCTCTGTATCCCAAGTGCTCCCCGCCAACGTGCCTTTGGCCGCTTCCCCGCCAGTGCCAAACAAAGAATAGTCCAGAGCAAAAGAATCTGTCGCAAACCAATGCTTCTGACCGCTAGAGTCGGCATAGCCCCGTACTAGCAAGCCTGCTGCATAAAGTCCCGCAAAATCCAACTCGGCCACAATGGGTAGCACAGTGGAGGTGACTGCTTCAGGCGCGAGCAGTTGCCCTAAGTGCACATCGTGGCTGGTGCTGGTGCCCGCTGGAATGACTAAATAGGGGTCAATCGGGAGCTGAGGGACGGCTTGCCGCAGATCTGCTAAGGCAAGTTGAGCTTGCTGCAAGTCCACTTCCAAATCGCCCGTAAGCGGAAAAGTGCGATAACTGGTGCGCTGGTCACGAATTAAGGTGAGCTTAAGTGAGCCATCAGCCACATTCCCAATTTGCCGTACTTTCGCTTGATTGAACCGAACAAATTGGCTGCGTTCGCTGCTAAGTTTTATCGTTAAAAATTCACCCGATTCGGCTTGGCGCAACAGTGCCTCGACCACCTGTGCAAAGCTGGATTCTAAAGCAGTTAACTCTGCGGAACTCCGGGGAGAAATTACAGATGAACTGATGGATGAACTCACGCACCACCTCCAAACACCTCAATATTGGTAAAGGCACAAACAGGAGCGGCATGCCCCACCCAAATGGTTTGATTCGGTTCGCCCTTACCGCAAACCGGAGAGCCATATAGCTTCCAGGTCGAGCGATCGCCGAGTTGAGACAAGCTGCGCCAAAATTGCGGTGTCGTTCCCCGGTAGTTGGGATTGCGAAGCGTCTTGGTGAGTTGGCCGTTCTCAATCAGCTTGGCGTATTCGCAACCAAATTGAAATTTATGCCGCTGGTCATCAATTGACCAAGAGCGATTGGATTGCATATAAACGCCTTGCTCAATGTTGCCGATGATCTCCTCAAAGCTGGCATTGCCTGGCTCTAAATTCAGGTTAGCCATGCGATCGATCGCCGGACGATTCCAGGAAGTAGCCCGCGCACAAGCCACTCCTGGGAGGCCGAGGCGAGCTTGGCTTTCTAAACTACCTAAACCCCGCTCCAACACACCCTCGCGAATCACGTACTCACGGGTCGCGGGCACGCCAGTATCGTCGAAGCTATAGCTAGAAAACTCACCCGGAACGGTGGGGTCAAAGGTGATATTCATCAACGGCGAACCGTAAACCAAATTCCCAAAATCTTTTGGTTTGACGAAGCTGCCCCCTGCGTAATTCCGCTCATCGCCTAGGATGCGATCGAGTTCTAGCGGATGCCCTACGCTTTCGTGAATTTGCAGCAGCATTTGGTCTGGGTCCAGGACCAGCGTCGTGGCCGTGGTGGGGCATTCCTCGGCGCTCAGCAGCTCTACTGCTTGCTCCCCCACCTGCTTGACTTCAGCCCATAGCTCGGGAGTCAAAAACAGCTCCATGCCCCCTTGGTGGCAATGGGCTAACCAGCCATTGTGACTGCGGCGTTGCACGACTGGGCCTGCTTGGGCGGTAGCAGCGTAGTCGGTCGCTAAAGTCAGGAATTTCTGATAAACCTCGGAGCCATTGCTGCTGACAAACCAAGTTTCGATTTCTCTGGTATGAGCAGCGGCACCAGTCTGCACAATCTGAGCAGACACGTTCAAGGTTTGGCAGAGCTTGACCAAGACCTCGTTAATTTCCCCAGCCGTCAAAGACTGCAAGGGTTTCAGAAACGGTGAGCTGTACTGCCCCACCACTTTAGGCCGCTCTGCCACAGTAGTCGGGTGAATTGACCATTGGCTGGCGGTAAGGGCTTGCTGGTAAGCGGTTTTAGCTGCGGCTTGCAGACTTTCCAACTTGAGCGAATTGGTGGCTCCATAGCCCAGTTGCCCATTCACCAGCACTTCCACCATGACGCCCTGCGTCAGAGATTTACCATTAGTTTCAGGTTTGCCATCCCGGACAGCGTAGGTTGAGGACGTGTCTTTTACGGCTCGCAGACCCAACCAATCAGCGGGAAGATCCAGAGCCGCGATCGCCTTTGAGAGTTCAGATATCATCGTTCGTTGTCAAATAGCGCGAGCTTTGAACAAAATCACAAAAGCAATAGATGAAGAGAGGAAACCTCATGGTTTCCTCTCAATTATCGGCTTTAGCACTGGTTGTTAGGGTTTCACGAGTCTCATAAATCCCTAACCAGCAAAATTAACTAGCTGCGGTGCCAGGTTGTGACGCCACCGGGTTGATCAACTAGGGTGATCCCTTGAGCTTTTAACTCATCCCGAATGCGATCGCTCTCTGCAAAGTTTTTGGCCTTGCGAGCCTCTTGCCGTTGTTGGATTAGTTGCTCGATTTCTTCATTCGTTGGGCCAGCGGGACTTAACTCAATGCCAAAATCCATTCCTTGACCGAAACCGAATTCAATCGGTACGACTTGGGAACGGATCTCTAAACCCAAAACCTGGGCTAGTACCACTAAAGTTTGCCACTTTTGTCTCAACGTTGGAGAGTCAAGCTTTGTCTTTCCTTGATGGACAAGCACGTTACCTTCACGACGCAGATCCTTTGCAAGTTCAAACAAAACGGCCACACCGCTAGGGGTGTTAAAGTCGTCATCCATTGCTGCCTGAAAGCGTTGCACAGGATCGCTCTGAATATCAATCCGCATGTTGGCGGAATTCCCAAAGTCGGAATCTTGGCGATCGGGCCAGTTCAATTGCTCTCCATATTGATAGCCAAATAGCAGTCCTTCTTTCAGCGTGTCCCAACTGTTATTAGCCGAGGCGATCGCTTCATCGGTAAAGTCGATGGGTTTGCGGTAGTGGGCCATCAACACAAACAGCCGTAGCACCATTGGGTCTAAACCATGATCCAACATTTGTCGAATCGTGGTGAAGTTGCCCAAGGATTTGGACATCTTCTCGCCGCCCACGTTCACCATGCCATTGTGCAGCCAGTAATGCGCCAAGGAATGACCTGTGGCCGCTTCCGACTGGGCAATCTCGTTTTCGTGGTGCGGAAACACCAGATCTGACCCGCCCACATGGATGTCGATTGTGTCGCCTAAGTGCTCCTGAACCATTGCCGAGCACTCGATGTGCCAACCCGGACGACCTTGACCCCAAGGAGACTCCCAAAATTCCTCGCCTGGTTTCGCCGCCTTCCACAGGGCAAAGTCGAAAGAGTCTTGCTTTTTCTGTTCCTCTACGGATACTTCAACACGGCCACTCGCTCCCGCTTGCATGTCCTCTAGCTTGCGCCCCGACAGCTTCCCGTACTCAGAAAACTGCCGCACCTTGTAGTAAACATCGCCATCTGCCGCATAGGCAAAGCCTTTTTGCTCTAGCTCATGAATCAGACGTTTGATGCCATCGAGGGTATGCGTAGCACGGGGATACTCATCGGCTTCGAGGATATTCAGCCGCGCCATGTCCTCAAAATAGGTTTGGGTATAGCGATCGGCGATTTCTCGGGGGGAAACACCCTGTTCCCTCGCTCGGTTGAGAATTTTATCATCGATGTCAGTGAAGTTTTGCACGTAGCGCACATCAAAGCCACGCCACTGCAAATAGCGCCGTACCGTATCCCAAACAATGTAAGAGCGAGCATGACCCAAGTGGCAGTAGTCGTACACCGTTACGCCACAGCAATACATCCGCACCTTGCCAGGTTCAATCGGCTCAAAAGGTTCTTTGCGACGGGTGAGGCTGTTGTAGAGCGTTAGGGTCATTGTGAACTAGGAATATTTGAGGGACGTAGGGCTAAACATTTCGATTCTACTAGGGTAAGGCACAGCCTCCCTTTTCTTACCGTAGTAGATACAGGTGACAGATCTAGAGTTTCGGTAGGGCGTGTTAGCGCAGCGTAACGCGCCATTGCTCAGTTTCTCGGCACAATTCATATTGTCGGTGCGTGATGTGAACATCACGCACCTTACGAAGTGCTGTTTTGAGAAAGGCGATCGCACAACCAGTCATTCGTTAGAGCGATCGCCTACTATAGGAGATGGCCCAACATCGGCTTGAGACTTCGTTACACTCCTGCGGATTGTTGAGTTGGCTTCGACTCCAAAAAACTCTTGTTCTAGCAATTACTGACTAGTCACACTATGCAATCAGCCACTGATCTCGCTCAAACTCAGGCAATGGATGCCCCCAAGCATGGTCTGCCAGTCACGATCATTACTGGATTTCTCGGTAGTGGGAAGACGACCCTTCTGAACCACATCCTGACCAACCAGCAGGGCGTGAAAACTGCGGTTCTGGTGAATGAGTTTGGTGAAATCGGCATCGACAACGAGCTGATTGTGAAAACAGGCGATGACATGGTGGAACTCAGCAACGGTTGTATTTGCTGCACCATCAACAATGACTTGCTAGAAGCGGTTTACAAAATTCTAGAACGGCAAGAGCGCGTAGACTACCTCGTGGTTGAAACCACTGGGTTGGCCGATCCCCTGCCTGTGGCGCTGACCTTCTTGGGGACTGAGTTGCGCGACCTGACTCGTCTCGACTCGATTGTGACGGTGGTTGATGCGGAAAACTACAGCTTGGATTTGTTCAATAGCGAAGCGGCTTACAACCAAATTGCTTATGGCGACATCATTCTGCTCAACAAAGTGGACTTGGTGGATGAAGCCGATGCAGACTCTCTAGAGCTGAAGATTCGGGACGTGAAGAAAGACGCTCGAATTCTCCGAACCACGAAGGGAAATGTCGCCTTGCCATTGATTCTGAGTGTGGGTCTGTTTGAATCAGATAAATATTTCAACCCTACTGATTCTGAGCCGAATCCAGATCATCACCACGACCACCATCACGATCATGAGCGCCATCATGACCATGCTCATCAGGATCACCACGATCATCAAGGTCATGACGATCACTCAGCTTGCGATCATGATCATGGGCAGTGCACTCACGACCACCACGATCACGACCATCACTCCCACCACTTAGAGAATGACGGCTTTACCTCTCTGTCTTTCCAAAGCGATAAACCCTTCGCAATTAAGAAGTTTCAACACTTTTTAGACAACCAATTACCCGCTGGCATCTTCCGAGCTAAGGGCATTCTCTGGTTTGACGAAAGCCCCAAGCGTCACGTCTTCCACCTCAGCGGCAAGCGCTTTTCGCTGGAGGATGACACCTGGAACGGCCAACCCAAAAACCAGTTGGTGCTGATCGGTCAAGACTTAGATCACGATGCCCTGCGATCGCAACTAGAAAAGTGCCTCTGCATCCCTTCCACCAGTCGCGGTCGTGGCTTTGGTAAGTAATTAACGCCAGTTAGCGAAGGTGGCGATCGCTAACTATGTAGAATCCTCGTGCTTTTCCCTAGGCCAGAGAATTCTGGCTCTTTCTAGAATGGGAAAACAGCACGGGGATTTTTTAGTTGGAAGATCCGGCAGGTCAGCGTCAAGTTTTAGTTTGTCAATATCAGAACTGTCTAGCTAGAGGCTCAGCTCAAGTTTTGGCAGCGTTTCAGTCTCAGCCTGTTCCGGATACCAGCATCAGTGCCAGTGGCTGCTTGGGCCAGTGCAATATGGGACCCAACGTGCGAGTGGTACCCGATGAAGTTTGGTATTGCCGAGTCCAACCCAGTGATGTCCCGGCTGTGGTGGAAGAGCATTTGCAGGCAGGACATGCCGTTGAATCTCTATTACATCCTCGCTTTCATCCCAAAAGGTTTTAAGCTTTTAGCCCGTGATGCATCGGTCAATTGCAATCTGTGGTGAAATCTATATTTTTCCTAGCAGGGTGCTAAGAAATTGCGAGAATTAACCCAAAATAGCTGAGTCCATCTTCAGCGATCGCATGGGCATCCTGAAGTGATGTGAGTTTGTTACTGCTAGCCCAAATTTTTCCCTTGGAGTGCCAGGAGTTCCGGTGATCTACCCCCGCTTGCGTCGCTACTGCTTAGCTGCCTCTGTAGCGTTATCTACGGCTTTAATGGTTGGTGGCAGCGCTATCAAAGCTGCGGCTATCCCCGATGATATTTTCACACCACACCTCGCTAAAATCAGCCAAGGGTTGCCGCCCAATTTGGTGATGCGCTTGCCATCGCAAATTAGGTTGAGCGGCCCAGGGGATCGAGATTTTATTGATGAACTGATCGTCAAAGTTTTTCCTTCCCAGTCGCCTCCTGGCATGACCGTGGGTTTGTTTACGTGCGATATCAGCCCCCAGCCTTGCTTAATCGGTAGCTTTTCGGTAGACAGTAAAGACTCAGAAAGCGCCCAGATCGAACTAAAAAAACATCAAGCTGCGGCGGCTCCGATCAAGCTGGCAGAGGGGGTGCGTGGTTATTTTCTGCCAGGTCCCAGCCTTAAACCCGCCTCTCGATTTTCTTCTGTGATTTGGGAGCAAAACGGCTTAGTGTACACCGTGAGTTTCTTTTCAGGAGAGCGACAAAATATTCTAAATATGGCTTACTCTATGGCCAACAATCCACCGATTAACCGCGTTGTCACCCGTCAAACGATGGCTCGTTAGGGGTAGTAGGAGTCTGGGATTGTAAGGTCAGATTGAGCTGATAACGAACAATGTCGGGTGAATTGGAAAGAATCACAATTTCGTAATAGCCAGGACGAGGTAGCGTGCCCGACCAACTCGTTTTGGGTGTGTCGTTGATCAGCGCTTGAGCCGCAGCAGAACGGCGCTCAGGAGAATAAATGGACAAGCGGGTGCCTTGGTTAGGAGATTGCAAGGCGACTCGGATCGTCTGCCCTTGGCTTAAATTAGCCACATAAACTTTTCCTTCCCCAGGCTTGAGCGTTGCGGTCAAGGTTTGGCTAGGGTTTTTAGGGCCAAGCTGAAGTGGGGAGAAAGCAGTTCCAGCTTGAATGGCTTGAAAGGTTTCCGCCGCGATCGCATACCAAACCTGACCAAAAGTGTTGGGGTCTAGATAGCGCTCTTGTTGCTCTGGAAACAAGCGATAGAACTTGGCATCCACCAACTGAGCAAAGGTCGGGCGGCTAAGGTGCTGCCGCTCTAGTTCCATCACCCACTGGTCGTAGTCTTGCTGGCTGTAACGTCCCAAGCGGTTACGAGACTCTTCACTCAGAGGTTCTAGCTTATTCAGTAGCTTTTCTGCCGTGGCATTCCACTCACGGCGCAAAGCCCGATCGTCTGAATCGCCGCTGAGACGACGGTTGTCGAGTTCGGAATGTTCTGAGTAAAAAACCGTATCGACTAAATCCACAAAGAGGTCGTAGCTGATGTTTAAGCGCCGACGGCGATCGCGTAAAGCTGCGTGGGTGCCATTTTCCGACTTGGGAGTTGTGCTGACAGAGTCGGAACCTTTGGCAGTACGAGATTGAGCTGCTGCTTGCACCACCGTTGCAGAGCTAGATGAATCTTGCCGAGCCTGCTGCATTTGTCGTAGCGATCGCCAAGCAGTTCCAGCCAACAGACCCAGCACGAGCAAGGTGAGTCCAAGCGCAGCAACCGCTAAAGCCGAACCCATCCAGGTAATATCGCTTTCCGGTTCCACCCGCTCTGGCTCTAAGGCCACTACAGGTTGCGGTTTTGGCGCTGGCTCTAATTCTGCTTCCAGGTTTAATTGCGGTTCTAGCTCTGCTGCCAACTCCAGTTCTGGCTCTACCACAGGCGAATCTGCGACGACAGGAGGCGGGTTGTTATGTTGGGGAGCCAGTGCCAAGGCAGCAGTGGGAGGAATGTAAGCGGGTTGGGCAAATAGAGCTTGCAAAGCGCGAATCACTTTGCCCGCTGAACCATAACGATTTTGCGGCTTGGCACTCAGCATCCGATTGAGAATTTGGGCCAATCCTGGTGAAACCGTCGCCCAAGGTTCCCAATACCACAGTTGTCGTCGCGGATTGTAGAGGGTTTGAGGCTCCTGCCCAGTCAGTAAAACAACTGCGGTGGCAGCTAAGGCATAGAGGTCACTGTTGCGGTAGACTTTGTCAGATTGCAACTGCTCTTTGGGGGCATAACCTAGCTTGCTCAGATGTTTCTTCGGACCCGGATAATAGAGTTCTAGATCAGTAGCAATCTCCTGAATTAAGCCAAAGTGAGTCAGCATCGGCACTCCATCTCGCTGCCGAATCAAGATGCTGGCTGGCGAAAGATTGCCATGAATGATGCCCCGACTGTGAATATGTAGCAGCACAGGCAGCACATGCCAAAATAACTGCAACACTTCTGCCTCAGAGAAAACTTGGTGCTGAGTTAAGCGCTCCTTCAACCAATCCCCACAGGTAACACCCTCAACATACTCCTGCACCACAAACAAGCGATCGGCGTAAGGAATAATGCCCCGAAACCGAGGAATCTGAGGATGCTGTAGCTCATACAGAATCGCCGCTTCTTGTTGAAAGACTCCTCGAATAACTTCTAGTGAGTAAGCACCAGGATGGCGGAGGCGGAACTCCTGTAAGAGATATAGCTCATTAAACCGAGTTTGGTCTTCGGCCAAATAGGTACCTTGCTCCAGCAAGTCGATTAGGTGATATCGACCTGGCAAAATTGTGCCTAGAGAAAGGGATGGCTGCATAGCTCAGAGGTAGACTCCAATCAAATCATAGAGAGTCTCTTGTCTCTACCCAACTAACTGCTGGGAGGATCTTAAGCTGATCGAGGCTTTATTTCTGCTTTTGTAGAATTATCTGGTGAAAACTTAAGGTGCTGGTGGAGTTGGTTCTGAGTCGGGTGAGGGTGAGGGTGACGGTGGCGGTGAGACAGGGCTAGGAGGTGTAGAGATGACGTTATCCGCTGCGAGGTTCAGTTGAAACGTCGCAGGCGCGGTGGCTGCTGAAACCACCACAAATTCGTAGTAACCATCTTGAGCCAACTTTCCAGACCAAGTAGTTTCCGGCGAGTTTTCTAGCAGGGGTGGTTGAGAGCTAGTAGGCGGATAGATTGACAGCAGCGTTTTCTGGTCAGCCTGCAAACTCAGCCGAATTAGTTGGTTTTGGGACAGTTGGGCGATGAAAGCCTTGCCTTCTCCTGGAGCTAGTGTGCCACTCACTGCTTGACTAAAGGAGCCTTGAGCAAACTGGACTTTTTCTAGGCTGGTTCCTGCTTGCACGGCTTTGAGTTCGTCAGCCGCGATCGCGTGCCACACCTGACCAATGGGTTGGTTGACAAAATCTTGGCCCTGTTGGTCGGGAAATAACTGGAAGAATTTGGCATCTGCGAGGGTGTAAAGCGCACGGGTGCTGAGGTTGAGTTTGTTGACGCTACCCCGCCAGCGATCGCGATCGTTACGGTCATATTTACCCATCTCGCTGCGAGCTTCTGGGCTGATGTTTTCTAGTTGGTCGAGCAGTTGGTTGGCGGTTTGATCCCACTGGGTGCGTAAGTCAGCATCTTCTGTCCCAGCACTAAGTTGGCGGTTTTGCAGTTCGGAATGTTGAGCGTAAAACACTTGATTCACGAGGCGCACGAAGAACTGGTAATCTACGCCTAAGTTACGGCGGCGATCGCCCAACGCTTCCTTGCGGTTTTGCTCCTCCTGAGACAGTTCTGGAGCTGCCGGGGGTTCGACATTGGGCACCACAACAGGTTGCTCGTTTGGCGGAGCAGATGGGGTGCGATCGGCCAAATCACCCAGCCAATTACTACTCAACCACCAACCTCCAGTAGCGGCTCCAGCCATCACCAACAACAGCAAGAGCACTTTACCAAAACCGAACGAGTTGCCACGGCTAGGGGGAGCGTAGGCAGGTGGCGGAGCCACGGTGTAGTTGCTGAGGGCAGCTTCAGGCGGAGCAGGTGGGCGACCTACGGCCACGGTCGCAGCCGTGGTTTGGACGGGTGGCGGGTAAACCGGGGCAGGAGCGGGCGGAGCATAAACCGGAACATCGTAGCGGTTGAGGTCGTGCAGTACCTCGCGCACAGATTGATAGCGATCGCTAGGACGCTGAGCCAACATGCGGTCTAGAACGGCGCTGAGCTTGGGGCTGAGGCTGACCTCCTGCCGCCAAGTCCAGCTCATGTTGTAGCTATCTAATAGATCGGGTGGTTCTTTGCCCGTCAGCAACACCAGAATTGTGACGGCCAAGGCATACAGGTCGCTGTGGGGAGAGGCAACGCCCATCTGCAACTGTTCATCCGGGGCGTAACCGATTTTGCCTAAGCGAGTCGGAGAGCTAACGCCATTACCCACAGACTGAGCCAAAAACTGTGAGGCCACGGTAGCCGCAATTTGTTTTACACCGCCGAAATCGATTAAAACTGGCAGCCAATCAGCACTCCGCAAGATCAGGTTGTCTGGAGAAATATCGCGGTGAATGACTCCTAAAGAGTGGATGTAGTCCAGAATCGGCAAGATTTGCAGTAGTAGCTGAGTCACTTCTGCTTCATTAAACCGCTGCCCTTGCAACTTACGGGTATCCAGCAAGGCTCGATAGGTTTGGCCCTCCACATAGTCTTGCACCAAAAATAAGCGGCTGCGATCGGGGAGGGCGGCGCGAAAGAGTTCGCGAAACCGAGGAATTTGCGGGTGTTGCAGCTTGTAGAGAATGCCTGCTTCTCGCTCAAACAATTCTTCGGCTTTTTGCAGAGCGTAGGTGCCTTGAACCTGAGGCGCAAATTCTTTCAGGACACAAGGTTCGTTAAAGCGGTTTTGGTCTTCTGCTAAGTAAGTTCGCCCAAAGCCTCCATGCCCCAATTCCCGCACTACTCGATAGCGATCGCCAAGCAGTAGCCCAGCATATACACCAACGCTGACAGGCGCTTGCAACTTTTCGCCACAGAGATGGCAAAATCGGCTGGAATCCGGGTTTTCGTGTCTTTGACTGCAATAGAGGGGCATGGTAAACCTACAGCACTCCCATTAAATTTCGCGATCGCTCATCGATTTACTAACTACGCGCTTGGTCAGGCTTGATCCAGATTACCCTTTCAAAGCTAAAAAGTTTGGTGTCTGAGCTAGTGGGTCTGAACTGGGACGATCCGTTAGAAAGCTTTAAAGAAAAGTAGACGAGCTAACGGGTCTTGAGTATCCTAAATCATGATTTTTCGTTACAGAGGGAGCAAGGCCGATGGCGCGATCGCAACCGGCGATCGCGGCTTCTATTCAAACTCACTTAAAGCGGTGAAACATCGCTACACCCGCCAGTAGCTCCCCTTGCCTTGGCCAAGAGGGATAATGAAAGCGATCGCCCCACTTCCCCTACGTTTTTTCCAAACTGGCTATGCAAATCACCCAATGTCTTCACACCGCTTTGCTAGTTGCTGATTTGGCGCGAGCTGAACATTTTTATGGCACAGTATTGGGTTTGCCGAAAGCCGAGCGGCCTCTAAATTTTCCGGGGGCTTGGTATCAGGTAGAAGATTATCAAATTCACCTGATTGTGGCTGACAGCGTTCCTGCTGATTTGGTGGACTCGGAGAAGTTAGGACGCAATCGCCATCTGGCTTTTTCAGTTACAGATTTAGCCGCTGCCAAAGACCAACTTTTGGTGCATGGCTGCTCCATTCAGATGAGCGCTTCTGGTCGCCCCGCCCTCTTCACCCAAGACCCCGATGGCAACGTCATTGAGCTAGGCGAGACCCAACTCGCTTAGAAACATGAAGCAAATAGTTGCTGAGTGTAAATCCTATCGAGACCTAACCCCCAACCCCTTCCCTATTAGGGAAGGGGAGCCAAATTCAAGCCCCTCTCCTAAAAGACGAGGGGCTTGGGGAGAGGTTTGGATTCATAATCTAAACTGCTTTCCTAACCCATGAAAATCATTGCCTATGTTTATAGCGACCCGTTGCTAGAACCTGTACCCGATCCAGAAATTTGGGGTTGGGAAGTCGATCGCATCTATCAAGACTTAGGCATGCGAGATGCCACCCTTAAGGAAATTGCCTTCCCCAAGGGCAAAACGGCTCAGCAACAAAAGCGGCCTCAATTGCAACAACTACTCGTTGATTGCCAACAAGAAGCGGTTGATTATCTACTGGTGCGCCGACTGGAAGAGTTGGGAGATTCGGTGCAGGAATTCAGCGATCGCCTCGCTCAACTGGAAGACTTAAGCGTGCAGTTGGTGGTTCTAGAAACCGCAGTCGGGACTGGCAACCAAACACCCCTGAAGCGCTCTGATTTGCTCAAAGTATTGGAGGAAGTGCAGCAGAGCCAGCGGAGCCGTTTAATTCGGCAAGGCCATGCTCGCAATCGCATCAAAGCTTTGCCGCCGCCGGGAAAAGCCCCCTTTGGTTATCGTCGGGGCAAGGATCGTTATGCGCTCGATCGCAGCCAAGCCCCGATTGTAAAAGATTTCTTTGAGCGGTTTTTGCTCTACGGCTCCTTGCATGGGGCAGTGCGGTATCTAGAGAAAAAACATGGCAAGAAAATTTCGGTTTCGACGGGGCAGCGCTGGCTCAATAATCCGGTGTATCGGGGAGACTTAGCTTACAAAAATGGGGAAGTAATTTCAAATACCCATGTGCCGATCATGTCGCGGGAAGAAGCCGCCCAAGTCGATCGCTTGCTGCGGCGTAATCGTCGGCTCCCACCCCGTACCGCGAGTGCTCCTCGTTCTCTGGCAGGTTTGGTGGTTTGTGCTGAGTGTCAATCTGGCCTGACTGTAACGCGGGTGACGGCTCGCCGTAGCGACCAAGAATATCTTTACCTCCGCCCGATCGCCTGTCCTCGAAAACCTAAATGTCGAGCCATTCCTTACGAGCAAATTTTAGAGCAAACCATTCAGACCATTTGCCAGGAGTTGCCGCGAGCGGTGGCCCAGGTAAATATGCCAAATCTCGGTGGGATTCAAGACTCCATAGAGCAGGCGATCGCTAATAAACAAGCAATACTCAATCAACTGCCTGAGCTGATTGAACAAGAGATTCTAGATCCTGAAACTGCTGAACTGCGAGCCTATAAACTCCGCACCGAAATGTCGCAATTGCAAAACCAACTGGCTCAGCTTCCTCCATCCAATTTGCCCGCGATCGCCCAAGCCGTTTCTATTCCCGAATTTTGGCTCGATCTCTCCGAGTCCGAGCGACGGTTCTATTTCCGCGAATTCATTCGTCAAATTCGACTGATCCGCCAAGAGCAAACCTGGCAACTTCAGTTAGTATTTATTTTTTAGAACGCCTTAACGACTGAAGTCGCGTCTGTCTACAAGCGTAAAGGCCGCGAAGGCGGCCTCATTCCTAAAGAAGTGAGCTTAGCCTACGCACGTAGGCTTGGTTCCAATAGTCCCAGGCTTTAGCCTGCGGGATTTTAATGGTGGGTACGGGAGGTCTAAACACCCAAAGCAATAGGTTCACCTGAGCCACAGTTCTGCAACTGACTGAGCGATTCAGTTTGCTGAAGCGGTAATTCGATCGCGAATGTCGTGCCTTCTCCCGGAGTGGAGCAGCAATAAATGCGGCCTTGGTGCGCTTCGGTAATAATTTGATGCGAAATAGATAGCCCTAGCCCCGTTCCCACTCCTCTCGGCTTAGTGGTAAAAAATGGCTCAAACAAATGCTCTTGAACATCAACAGTGATCCCAGGGCCGTTGTCCGAAATCCAGATGCCGACTCGATTCGCGCCCACGGTGTCAGTCTTGATCACAATCTGCTTTAGTTCTAGCGAACTGGACAATTGAGATTGAGTAGAATCAGGGCTAAGCTCTCCTTCTAGCAATGCATCAATTGAGTTGCTCAGTAAGTTCATAAACACTTGGTTGAGCTGATTGATGTGGCATTCCACGAGAGGAATTTTGCCAAACTGCCGCACAATCTCAATTTTCTGTTTATAGCGGTTTTGCAGCAGCACCAAAGTGCTTTCAATCCCAGCCTCCAAGTCGGCTGGCTTCATTTCTGCCTCGTCGAGGCGGTAGAAGTTGCGTAGGTTCAGGACTATTTCTCGAATTCGCTCGGTGCCCAACCGCATTGAGTTCATAATCCGAGGCAGATCTTCCACAATGAAATCAAGTTCAATGTTAGGTGAAGCGGCTTCTACCTGGACGGTTTCTTGCGGATAGCGATCGCGGTAGGTTTCGAGCAATGCCAACAAATCTCCCACATGCTCCTCCATGTAAGGTAAGTTGCCGTGGATAAAATTGATCGGGTTGTTAATTTCGTGAGAAATCCCAGACACCATCTGGCCTAACATTGACATTTTCTCGGTTTGCGCCAAATGCAAATTCATTTTTTGCAATGCGGTTAAGGCTTCATTCAGGCGTTGGTTTTGGGTTTCTAGCTCCTGAGTACGTCGATCAATTTTTTTCTCTAGTTCGGCGTTGCGCTTCACCAATTGCTTTTGCGATGCCAGAACTTGGGTCGAGCCAATCAGGAGACTAGATCGCCGCCGCAAGCTCAGAAACGCGATCGCCGGAATCACAGCAATGGCATCAAAAAAAGTCTGTCCACTAAGCGCTGCATCCAGCCCTACCATACTCGTTGCATGGGCCGCATGACTCCAACTGCCACTCCAAAAAATCCCAGCAGTAATGGCAGCAAAGGCATCAATGCCAGTGCAACGATTACGCCACAAGCCCAGACTAATTAAGCCAGCAATCATTAAGTAGCAAGCTGCAATCACCAAATTAGCGGCCCCATCCAGCCACACCAAATTTAGCCCTGTCAGATTCAGCCACTCAAGATGTAGATTTGCTGAGAAAAACGCCATATATAAAAAACAGGCAGGTATCATTTCCGCATTGCATCAAACCGAGTGTTTACCATCACGTTTGTTATTGCAGCCTCGTAAATAGCTACAAAATTTTTGCCGCTTCATCTACCTAGGCTTGTATGTCACCTACGTTCTCCCAGGTAAATATTCACGATTTTTTCACCTAACTGTCGAATCTCTGGCCAGACGTAGCAGCTTATACGATAGCCAAGGCATGATAGAAACCTTGTAAAGTTGCTCAGCGCTCAGGTCAAGATATGAAGAATTAGAGCCAAGAGGGATCAAAATTGCCAAGTACGATCGATCGAGTTCAACCGCCACTGGAATTTATTCCACCCGCTTTTAATCCCCTAGTGCTTCGGGTTGCTCAAGGACTGCTGCCACTTTGGTTGCGATCGCGGACTGCGATTACCCAAATTCAGGCCAGCAATGTGGAGGAATTGGTAGACTGCTATCGCCAATTTCAAGCGGGTAAAATTCGCTTTTTCATGGCGTTTCGGCACCCCAGCACTGATGATCCATTCTGCATGGCACATCTGCACTCCTCAATTCTGCCGCGCGTGGCGAAACAGCAAGGAGTGGCGCTACAGCACCCGATTCACGCCCACTTTATTTACGATCGCGGCATTCCGCTGTGGGCGGGATCACAAATCGGCTGGCTGTATTCCCGCCTAGGAGGTACGCCGATTCATCGTGGCAAAGTCGATCGGACGGGTTTGCGATCGGCCCGGAGCTTGTTTGTGGATGGCAAACTGCCACTTGCAGCGGCCCCAGAAGGTGCGACTAACGGCCATAACGAAGTGATTAGTCCTTTGGAACCCGGTGTGGCTCAGCTCGGCTTCTGGTGTGTGGAAGATTTGCTCAAGGCCGATCGCTCCGAACAGGTACTCATTGTGCCAATGGGCATCCAGTATCGCTATGTGACACCTCCTTGGCAGCAGATTGAGCAGTTGATGAGCCAGCTAGAAGCCGATAGCGGTTTATCGGTGGCTGAGAGTTCTAAAGGAACTGAAACTCCCAGTATTAAAGGTCTTCAGGGCCGAGAAGCAGCACTCTACTACAGGCTCTATAGCTTAGGCGAGCATGTTTTGACGTTGATGGAAGAGTTTTATACTCGCTTCTACCATCACACCTTGCCTACACAGTCCGCTCCGCCTTCTGGATCAGAAGACTTACCGGAGCAGAACATTTTTCAATCAGATCAGCCTCCTGTTTCGCAAGCCGATCAAGCTTTTACCCATCGCCTCAGAGCCTTGCTGGATGTGGCCCTACAAGTAGCAGAACAGTATTTTGATTTGCAGGCTAAAGGGAGTTTGATCGATCGCTGTCGCCGACTAGAGCAAGCAGGCTGGGACCGCATTTACCGCGAAGACTTCAGAAATCCTGAGGGAGTCTCTCTCTTGGAACGCGGTTTGGCCGATCGTGTGGCGGAAGAAGCCAACCTGCGGATGTGGCACATGCGACTAGTGGAGAGCTTTGTGGCAGTGACAGGGCGCTACGTCCTAGAAAAACCAACGGCAGAGCGCTTTGCTGAGACAACGTTGCTGATGTGGGACATGATTTCTCGGATTAAAGGCAACAGCCCTTTTCAGCGGCCTCAACTAGGTAAGCAAACGGTACAGATGACGATAGGGCAACCGATTTCAGTCACAGACCGCTGGGGTGCCTATAGCGCCGATCGCCGCGGGGCGAAACAAGCGATCGCAGACCTCACTCAAGATCTGCAAATCGCTTTAGAGAGCATGATTCAATAAAACGCGACTCTTACTTCGCCTGAGTTTTCTCTGGGGGCTTGCCAGAATTCCGCACATTCACGACCTTGCCTAACAGGTCAAACCAAAAGGATGCCCCCATTGAAATGGCAATGCCACTAACGAGCCAGCCCAACATCGTTTTGAGAAATGGTAAAGGCCAGCCTCGATTCTGACGGCCCTGGGCAGTTAAATTAACTTGGTCCCACCCAATCGGTAATGGTAGATCCTGTAAAGCGGCATTGACCTGGTTTTCAACAGCATTGATATCGTTGGCTCGGGTCGCAACTTGAGTTGCGCTAGTCGCGATCGCATTGCGTAATAATGTGTCTCTAGATAAGCGGTTAACGATGTGAAATGTGTCTGCATTCACAGCAAATGCAATTAATGAGCCAAGGATGATTGCCACCCCTTTGGCATTTCGCTTATAAACCCCTGTCGCCCGTTCCATGGAGCGATCGAACCAGGTTTCAATTTCAAATTGAAACTGCTTGACTTCATTCTCTACAGTGGTTGATTTTTCCTGTGCTCGTCTCGCTAGTACAGAAAGGCTAGCTTTGATGGGTTGAGGCAAGCGGGCGATCGCATTCACCACACTGGTATAAGCATCAATATTTTTATCTTTAACGATGCCTGAAACTTGTCGATAAATCTCTGTATTGTGCTTAATTTCCCAGTCAAGTTCCTCTGAGGTGGCAGTGAGCCAAGCAATGATGGCCATCCGGTTATCCACACTGCTAAAAGAATCTTTTTGGCGTTTTAATCCATTGATTTGCCTAAGGAAGCTATCTTGCCGTTTTACCGGGATCGAAGCTGTGGCGATGTATTGGCTCGCATTGTCAATATAGGCGTCTCGCGCCCCTAATATTTGGTCAAGAGTATACAAAAGCTGAATTTCTCCACGCTCAAAGCTACTGATAATGTCATCCAAAAGGTGACGTAAATTATCTAGCTTGATGTGAAGTTGCGTTCCTCTAGTAATATCTCGAAAGCCTTCCAGAAGCGCATCGATTTCCCCTAAAAGCTCATGTTTGAAACTACTCAAAGGAAGATTCTTTGAGGCATTAAGCTCAGTTAGAAAATCAACATCTGATAAGTAACTTTCAGCATTACTGATATAACCATCCCGCACTGACAGCATTTGATGAATTAAGGCAATACGGCTCTCAGTGGTGCTTTTGTCATGGCTGGCAATCTTAGTTAAGCTTTGCTGAACAGTTTCGAGTTCCGTGAGGAGTGGAGTGTCTTGAGTAATGACAGCAAATTTTTCCAGTACAGTTCTAATGTCTTGCACCAGTTCATGCGCTAGCTTTTCTGGAAGTAGGCCATTAATTTTTTGTTCAATGAGCCTTAAGAGCCTGCGATAAGTTGGGCTGTCTTTGTCGTTCACCGCCTCGACGATTTCTACTAAGCTGGGCCGAATTAAACTTTGCAAAATAGGCCTAATCGCGATCGCCCCACTGGTCGGATCATCCTCAAAGATCTCTCGTCTTAAGGCTTGTAGCCGCCCAATAAATGCTTGACCTTGAGGATCATCAGAACCTACCTCTTTGCATCGCTCAATGTAGCGATCGAGCCGATAAGCAATCCACTTGATGCTACCTTCTAGAGTTGATTTATTCGTTCTAAAGTCTTCCAGGATTGTATTAAACTGCTGCGTTAGTACATCAAATTCGGCTTGTAGCTGAGCTTGTAGTGCTTGAGCATTGGAGTCTATTTCAGTTGTTTGAATAGCTTCAGCTTCACCCAATTCCGTTGAAGAAGCATCTTCTCCTAAAGCTGTGTCCGTGTCGGTAGGAATAGTGACTGGTGGTACATGGATAGCAGCTTGAGCTTCAGCGATCGCTGTTTTCAGATTGGTTTGAACAAATTCTTCTAATTTTAATTCACTTAACTTTTGCACTAATACCGGAATTCCGGAAGTTTCTAAAAGCGTAGTCGTGAAAGTTTCGGCATTAATGTAGGAGGGACCGCTCCGTTTGGAGCCTCCAAAGATACTTCTGCCACGACCTATAGCGGAGCTAATTACCCAAGTGATACTCCTGAAAAAGTTTTCTGCCCAACCTTTAGCTTCCTGGTTAACGTTTTTAATGAGTGGATTGGAATATAAGCGATCGGCAAAGTCTCTCACATCTTTTTCTTCTGTTCCCTCACCACCTGTTAGCAAAACTTCAATGGATTTCTTGAGATGAACTGCTCGCCATTGCAAAAGTGTGGCAATTAATTCTTGAATTTCTGAAGCTAAGAGGCTCAGAATTAAATAAATAAATATTAACCCAATGGCAATGTCTAAAACTAAAGGTAGATTCATCTGCTGTTTAACTCCATTGCGGCACACCTGCTTTTAGCACCATAAGCGCATACCACTATACGATGTCCTGCTTTTAGTGCCTAAACAGCTTAAAGATCTTTAAAGCAAAAAAACAGCGATCGCCTTTTTTAATTTCAGGGGCGATCGCTGTTTTTTTGAATTTGTCTCTTTTATCTAACTTAAAAAAAGAATTGAATCGCTTTAGTTAAACGGCAATTTCTTGAAAAATCTGTTATTCCTTAAACTCTTGCTAAAGGAGAACTATAACCACCTAGTAGACGCTCAAGCTGCTGCCGATTCTGCTGTTTTGTCTCCATCAAAGAGGTCAAGTCAGGCATTTCTTGCCAACAATGAGTGCAGAACCAATAAACCTCATTGTGACGAGCATGACGTAGGAGACGATCGGAGCAGCAAGGGCACTTATGCATATAGTTAGCAACCAATTTGAATTTTTTAATTCTGTAAAGAAAACGGGTAAGTAGGCTTTGCAGCTCTCTTATTAAACTTAAGTTACGCCTAGGAGGAAAACAATGGTTTAGTTACCCAATGACTAGGGAGATCCCCCCCTAAAGCTTGTTAAGTTTGATGTGAAAAAATAGTGGCTAAATATTAAAATTTCATGACTGAATGCTTCAATACATCCGTCCCAAGATGGAGTTAAAGCGAGTCTCATGGGCTACCATACGGCTTTGGAAACTGCTACAAAACTTCAACTCATCCCGACGCTGAAGCTATCAAAAAAATTGCAGAGCTCGTAAAGCTTATATAACTTTGATGAGTTGACCCATCATTAAGGCCAAACAGGTCTTATGGCTGAGTTCGGTGAAACAATACCAGACTCAAGGCTCTGTCTCGTCAATGCCTAAAGTTTCAGTAATATGGTTCACTACCCCTGGAACTGATGCTTGAGGAACCGCCCAATCTCCCACGGCTGTCAATGTCAAACCTAAAAGCACCACACTGCTGGCGATCGCAAAAAGAGATGGATATTTGGAAAAACCAAAATCACGCAGAATTCTAGCGAACGGATGGCTTTGACGGCGTAAAGTGCGGCTATCTGCTAGCCGCTTTAGCGTAAAAGGATCACGGACAAAATGGCCACTGCGGCTGACTACAAACCGCTCTCGACAGTGAGAACAAGTTAACAGCCCATTCAAGAGTCGATGCGGCCCAATTCTGCCATCGCGATGGCATAGGGGACAAATGACAGCGTCATGATCAAAAGTGTGAGCATTCATTAGAACTTTCCACTTGCCCAGGAACTACTCAGTACGCTTGCCTGCTAAGGCAGAGAATCTTATTCTGACGGTTCTCTTACAGCTAGTTTTCCGCAAAATGGCATTGCTAACATCGTCCAGTTAGCTGAATTTCCAAGGCTAGTGTGGCAATGCGATATCACTCTAACCTAACTAAGCTGTAACAGCCTATAGTATCTATCCATTCGTTCTAGCATTTGATGAATTCTTGGCTTTGGCAGGAGTTTAATGCTTGTCGTCAGGCTTCAAGATCAATCACAATGAAAGACTAGAAATACATAAAAGTTAAGCTTTATCTAATTTTTCTATTGACTCTCAATGTCTTTGATTCCAGCCCCGGATGGGTTGGCTGAGCAACCGACGCCAGCCCCCTCTACTTCTCATTTTGCCCATATTCTCAATCGCTTACAACCCACACCTGAAACGGTCGTGCTCATCTTGGCGATCCTGATTGGTGGCGGTACTGGCATGGGAGTCGTGACTTTTCACTATTTAATTGAGTTAATCCATAGCTTGATGCTAGAGGATTTGATGGGAGCGATCGCCCCTTGGGGGGCTTGGACCTTAGCCTGTGTGCCTATGCTCGGGGGTGTCATCGTTGGCTTTATGCGCTGGCGCTGGCAAGACTTTGGCCCTGGTATTTCCTCTCTCATTGCAGCAACGCAGGGTAAGCGCGAAATTTCTCCCATTCGCCCTGTGACCAAGATGGTAGCTGCGTCAGTTTCCTTGGGCACCGGAGCTTCTTTAGGCCCAGAAGGACCGAGTGTAGAAATTGGCGCTAATTTTGGCCTCTTGCTTGGCCAAATCCTGCAAGTATCTCAAGAACGGCAGCGTCTCTTATTAGGAGCAGGGGCAGCGGCAGGTCTAGCAGCAGGATTTAATGCACCGATCGCGGGAGTATTTTTTGCGCTTGAAGTGGTTTTAGGCACTACGTTTGCCACCTCAGCGGTGAGTGTCGTGCTCTTAGCCGCGGTGGTGGCAGCATTAATTGCTCAGATCGGTTTAGGCGCACAACCTGCCTTTGCCTTGCCCGCTTACGAAGTTCGCAGCCCGTTAGAATTACCGCTTTATATCGGTCTTGGGTTATGTGCCAGCTTAGTATCGGTGGCTTACACCCAAACCATCAAGCTCGCGCAAACTTTTTTCCGGGGTGAAATTTCAGGATTTGCTTGGGTGAGCCGCATTCCCCGCCCAGTTCATCCCGTCATTGGTGGAGCTTGTGTGGGTTTAGTCGCCCTCGCTCTGCCCCAGACTCTTGGGATTGGCTACGAAACCATTGAGGCTTTGCTCCGAGATGTAGAATTTTCGTTGCCTTTATTGCTCCTGCTCCTGGCTTTCAAACTTGCCCTGACTGCTCTGAGTTTGGGCAGTGGTTTAGTGGGTGGAATTTTTGCCCCAGCTATGTTTTTAGGAGCGGTGCTAGGCGCAAGTTATGGCAAGATTCTGGCGGCGATTCTGCCTGCTGGTGCGATCGCTATTGCCGCACCCCCTGCCTATGCAATGGTGGGCATGGCTGCTGTCTTGGCCGGAAGTGTGCGAGCACCCTTGACAGCGATTCTACTGTTGTTTGAACTCACACGCGACTATCGCATTGTGTTGCCCTTGATGGCCGCTGTTGGCTTGAGTGTCTGGGTGATCGAGTCGCTGAAGCCTATTTCAAAGCCAGGTTTGAATTTGAAGCAGATGGGAGTCAACGTTGAGCCGGATCAGGGGCAAGAAGCCTTAAAGCACCTGACTGTAGAAGAGGCTATGCAACCTTCTCCGCTCATTCTGCCGTATGCTTTACCTGTGCTAGAGGCTAGCGAGATTTTGCTGCGTGGGCATCTGCATAGCGCTTTGCTAGTGGATGAGACAGGGCAGCTCAGGGGAATTGTGACGCTGCAAGATATTAATCGAGTGCTAGCAGCCCCAGAGAGGACATCAAATTCGGTGGCAGAAGCGCTATCACCGCAACCATCAGCAACATTAGCAAGTCAGCCTGTGGGGGAAATTTGTACCAGTGAGCTGCTGTATGCTTACAAGGATGAGTTGGTGACGGAAGCGATCGATCGCATGGGAGCGAGAGGATTGCGCCAGCTTCCCGTAGTCGATCGAGAGCCTCCTCATCTAGTGGTAGGCCTGTTGGAGCAAGAGCGAATTCCCTTGGCATGCAACTTGGCTGCTACTCGCAAAGCGCTACAGCGACACCTCATAGCTCCCTTAAACTCTGAGGAAATTTCTTTACCCACATTAAAGCAGCCCGCTTAATGACAAAGCGAGCTGCGTCAGAAATTAGTTTTGTTCACGACTGCGAATTCAGGTTTTACTTCTTGCTTTTAGTCGTCCAAACACTGGTGAACATCATCAACATACCGCCAATGAGGATAGCGATCGCTAATGTGGCAGCCGATAAATTCATCCAATCGATATTTTCCATAAAAAGAATCTACACAGAAATTACAATTACAAATTTAATGTAAAAGTCCGGCAAGAGTGCCTTGGATTGATTACTCTTGCAGGAACTCTAGTTGACGATTCGATGGATTCTGGCTTCATTAGCAAAAATTGCCGCTCAAATCTGAGATGTTTGGCAATAAGAAACTTAAGAAGCAGCTTCCTGGTCTTGCAGATCAATTTGCCGCAAATGAATATGCTTACGGCCTAAAGAAATTTCAAATTCGTCTCCAGGTTGGAGATCCATTTGCTTGGTGTAAGCAGAGCCGATGAGTAAATTGCCATTGGATTGAACACTGATGCGGTAGCTTGCACTGCGTCCACCCCGACCATTACCATTTTGCTTGCCATCTAACTCAATGCCTTCAGCATCAATCAGAGCATTGAGAAACTTCATCATGTTGACTCGTTCCACACCACTTTTAGTCTGAGTGTAGTAGCCACATGCCTTCGCTTTTTCTTCCTTACTAAGAGTGTCTAACTCTTTAACTTTTTTGAGGAGAGCTTCACCTGTCAGAGGTTCAATTTTTTTCTTTTTAGTCATCAACTTGAGTCTAAAAAAATTAACAAGGGGTCTAGATTACTTCTTGCTGATCGACGCTGAGACATGAAAATCTGAGCTGAGTATCAGCTTGTAAAACTATACTACACTGATAAAGCGGGCTTGTTCACAATATCTATTGATTTTAAGAAGTAATTTATTGATTTAGTACTTATGAAGTATAGGTAATGTCTAGATAAGTCAGATAAGCATTAGAACTGCTGATTAAGATCCAAAGAAAATATCATTATTACAGTCACCTCAAGCTGGTAGAAGCAGAATTATTCAACCCTTGTGAAGAGGCTGGCGAAGCAATTTACAATTAAAATCCTTGCTCTTATTCGGAGGTGGTTTAGGATGTCTGAGACAGAAGAGGAAAACTAATAAAGCAGAGCTTGCTGAGGAGAAGATGAGGGCAAATTACTGCATTTTACTGCTAAGGGTGACTTTGTAATTTATGGTGCGACATCCACTTTAGATGAGAATGGTTGCGTCTGTTACGGCAACTTTTTTGGGGAGCAATGAAGCTAACAACTCGTAGTCATTACAGTGTTAAAGCCTTATTAGATTTAAGCTTGCAACCAGGTTATGGTCCTACCTCCGTCAATACGATCGCCCGTCGCCAAGATTTGCCTGCCCCTTATCTAGAAAAGCTATTGATTGAGATGCGTCGAGCGGGGTTAGTGAACTCGCTCCGAGGGGCTCAAGGCGGATATCAACTAGCGCGATCGCCGGCTCAAATCTCTCTGGGTCAAATCTTAGAAGCGGTTGGTGAAACAATTGAGCCATTGTCACGCTACGCTCCGGACGCAGAGCAAGCCGAGGATTGGGTGACCTTTACCCTCTGGAATCGCTTACACCAAAAGTTGAAAGAGGCGCTATACAGTATTTCCTTAGAAGACCTTTACTATGATGCCCGAAGCTGGCAAGCGGCTCAAGGAGAATCGACAAGTTTTGTAGTTTAATTTTGGTTTCAAAAAAGGAGGAGCCAACAACCTTTTCGATTAGGTGTTGACTCCAACATCAGCCCTATTGGTAGGCTGGGTAAAATTTAATACTAACTGCGCTTAGAGATGCACTGATCCGACAGCGCTGCATCAGTAAAATATGGACTAAACTGGCTGCCTAAATTGGTTGTGATGGTTATGAATTTGGCGGCTAACTTCTCCATAAGCTGTTCCGTTTGCTGACTCATGGATTGGCTCATGGACTTGCCTATTGGCTGAACAGTTGACCTGTCCCTGCGCAAGTTCATCAGTTGGGTTTTCCTCGGCCCCTTCTACTTGATTGTTGTAAGAGCACTTAACTGTAATTTTCATGCTGCTTTGGGCTTTGCCATTGGCGATGTAGGGCACGCCTGCGTCTGCACTAAAATTGATGCCAAACTCTAGAGTGACTTCATCAATGTTGCCAGCCCCAAAGTTTTTGAAGGCGTTGAGTGTATAAGCGGTGTAGCTGCGGAGGGTATTCTGCACCATCTGCATTGAGCTATGGGAACTCATAGACTTAGCCGCAATACCAGGCCATCCCTTTCCTCCTTCCCGTTTTTGTTCAACTTCTTCGTTGCCTTCGTAGGATGGAGTGTCAGAAATTGGAGTATTCTCAACGTTTTGCTGCGCTTCGATGTAGATGATTGTGCCGTCGTCAGACTGAATAGGAACAAGTTGATGGGAGGACATAGCAATTAAACTTCCTGCGAGAGTAGATGCATCTGTTGATTGTGCCTAAAAAAGCCAGGTACACTCCGATGGGCCATACCCCTTTTTGACTTTATTGGCATGACTTCAGGAGTATCTTTTTTTAGCCATCTCTTCTCAGCTTTAGAATCATTCACCCCACCATCCACGATCGCCCTTTGGGTATTAGCGATCGCGGCGTTGATTGATTATGTGATCGGCGATCCTTGGGGCTGGCCTCATCCAGTGCGGGTCATGGGCTGGGCGATCGCTCGTTACCAGGAAATAGTGTTTCACTACCTCAAGTCAGCCACGGGACAGCGGTTGGCAGGGGTTTTCTTGGGGCTTGGGCTAGTTATTGGCAGTGGCTGGGTTGGTTGGGCGATTGCCACAGGTACCACTTGGATTCATGCAGGGCTAGGAATCGCCGTGCAAAGCATTCTATTGGCCTCTTGTTTCGCGGGGCGGAGCTTGAGGTCTGCTGCTGAGGACGTGATGCAGCCTCTATCCAGCGGAGATTTGGCACAGGCCCGCACTCGTTTGAGCTTTTATGTCGGACGAGATACGGAGAATTTATCAGAACCGGAAGTGTTACGAGCCATATTGGAAACCGTCACGGAGAATGCTACGGATGGAGTGATGGCTCCCTTGTTCTATGCCTTGCTGGGTGCTGCTTTGCCTGGAGTTGGAGTAGTGCCTCTAGCGATCGCTTACAAAGCTGCCAGCACCTTAGACTCAATGGTGGGTTATAAAGAAGCACCCTACACTCACTTGGGTTGGTTTAGTGCCCAGATGGAAGATCGCTTGACTTGGCTCCCCTGCCGTCTGGTCGTGCTGACGCTAGCCTTGCTCTCCAGAAAACCAGGATATGTGTGGCGGATTTGCCGCAGAGACGCGATCGCCGATGCTAGCCCTAACTCTGGCTGGAGTGAGTGTGCCTATGCAGCAGTTTTGGGTGTGCAAGTGGGAGGCACCAATTGGTATCGCGGCGTTGCTAAACATAAACCCTTGCTAGGAGAACCAATTCACGTCATTACGCCAGAACAAATTTACCAAGCGCTGCAACTGACCCGCATTAGCTTTTTGCTTTGGTTAGGATTGGGACTTTTGGGTTTAAGTCTGTGGTCTGAAATGGTTTTCTCTACAGGCCAGTTGCCCTAAACTTTGCCTAAGCCGCTTAGGGTGTTTCTGGCGAATACAGCTCCTAGTAGAAACTTTATGGCCTCCGAAATCATAGAAATTCTTTCAGCCGAGGAATTACGTCGGACTTTGACCCGACTGGCCTCTCAAATTGTCGAAAAAGCGAATGATTTGTCTCAGTTGGTTTTATTAGGGATTCGCACTAGAGGCGTGCCCTTGGCTTATGCATTAGCACGACAAATCGAGGTTCTAGAGCAGGTGCAGGTGCCAGTGGGAGCTTTAGACATCACGTTTTATCGAGATGATTTAGATGAAATTGGGGTGCGTACCCCCGATAAAACCGATATTCCCTTTGATCTGTCTGGGAAAACAGTAGTCTTAGTAGATGATGTGATCTATAAAGGACGGACGATTCGAGCGGCCTTAAATGCAGTAAATGACTACGGTAGACCGCCAGAAATTTGGCTCGCCGTTTTAGTCGATCGCGGTCATCGAGAGTTGCCGATTCACCCAGACTTCACAGGGAAAAAACTACCCACTGCGAAAGAAGAGAAAGTGAAAGTGTACCTGCAAGACTTGGATGGCCGAGATGGAGTAGAGCTGATTCCTCGTAAGCCCGATGGCTGGGGTGGTTAATTGCCTGGATGACTTGATTACTGAACTCGATTGCTGAACCTGATTGCTGAATAGAGGGAAGTGTCTGGAGTGCTGCCATCCAAGGTATTCTGATCAAGACTTCCCTTTTGCTTGACTCATTGGTCTTTTGTGAACGCGCCCCTCACTTCCCCCACCGAAACCCAATCCCGCAAAGCTGATCACATCCGCATCTGTTTAGATGAAAACGTGCAATGTCATCAGGCGACAAATGGACTAGAGCGCTATCGCTTTACCCATTGCTGCTTGCCAGAGATTGACCGCAGCGAGATTAATCTAACCACTCAATTTCTGGGTAAACCGCTGGCAGCTCCCTTGCTGATTTCCTCCATGACAGGCGGCACAGAGCTAGCCAAAACCATTAATTACCGCCTCGCCACCGTCGCGCAGCACTACAAAATTGCGATGGGGGTTGGTTCGCAGCGGGTTGCAGTCGAGAACCCAGAAGTCGCGCCGACCTTCAATGTGCGATCGCTTGCCCCCGATATTTTGCTATTCGCGAACCTGGGCGCGGTGCAACTGAACTACAGCTATGGCCTAGATCAATGTTTGCGGGTGATTGATTGGCTAGAAGCCGATGCTCTGATTCTGCACTTGAATCCGTTGCAAGAGTGTGTGCAGACCAAAGGCGACACTAACTTCCGAGGCTTACTCGCTAAAATTGCCACGCTTTGCCAGAAATTGCCCGTTCCGGTGATTGCCAAAGAAGTCGGCAATGGCATCTCGGGAGCAATGGCGCAAAAGCTGATTGAGGCTGGAGTGCAAGCCATTGATGTGGCAGGTGCAGGCGGGACTTCCTGGGCCAAGGTGGAGAGTGAACGGGCTACAGATGCCAAACAACGACGCTTAGGCGCGACGTTTGCCGAGTGGGGTTTGCCCACCGCAGAATGCATCACCAGCATCCGGGCAATCGCCCCTACCATCCCCCTCATCGCCTCCGGTGGTTTGCGCGATGGCTTAGAAGTGGCTAAAGCGATCGCCTTAGGTGCAGATTTGGCAGGTTTGGCCCAGCCTTTCTTGCAGGCAGCTTGTGAGTCAGAAACCGCTTTGGCGGAACTGGCAGAGGTGCTGATTGCCGAGATCGAAACGGTACTCTTCTGTACAGGCAGCCCCACTATTGAAGCGCTCAGGCGATCGCAAGCTCTGGAATTGAAGGTCTAGCTCACCTTTCAACCTGAGTTTGGGCATGCTGAAAGAGCGGCGGCTTCGTGAGAGAGCAACTAGCATAGAGGAATGTTTTAGGCACCTAGCTAAAGCTTGACCAGTTAGTTTCTCCTTGAAGCCTGATGCTTGCTGAGGCGCTATTCACTTTTGCCAGGGATTCTCTCAATGCGTGACTTTCTCAAATACACCTTTGCTAGTTTGGCAGGGCTGATCCTCTTTTGCAGTCTAGGAGTAGGGGGGCTAATATTTTTGCTCATTGCTGCTGCGTCAGTTGACTCAGGCCCCCAGGTGAGAAACAAGTCCGTTCTAACGTTTGATTTATCCCTGAACATTACCGATTCCAAGCCTGCCACTAGTACGAGTCAGGCGATTAGTGAAGCGTTATCGAACGACAATAATGACTCCGTCTCTCTCCAGACAGTGCTGCAAGCGATTGAGGAAGCGACTCAGGACGACCGGATTATCGCGCTTTACCTGTATGGCAACATGAGCACGGGTAGTAGCAGTTCTGGCTTGGCGACCTTGAAGGAAGTGCGGGAAGCGCTAGAGGAGTTTCGGGCCAAGGGCAAAAAGATTATTGCCTACGACATGGAGTGGGGAGAGAGAGAGTATTACCTCGGCTCAGTTGCCAACACTGTTGTACTCAATCCAATTGGTTCAATGGAACTGAACGGGTTTAGTTCCCAGCCAACTTTCTACACCGGAGCTTTGCAAAAGTATGGGGTCGGTGTTCAGGTCACTAGAGTTGGCAAGTACAAATCAGCCGTAGAACCTTTCCTCCTCACTAAGCAAAGCTCTGCCAGTCGGGAACAAACGGCCAAGCTCCTAGGAGACCTCTGGAGCGAGTTCTCCACCACCGTCAGCAAAGACCGTAAACTCAAGCCTCAGCAAATTCAAGCGATCGCCGATAACCAAGGCGTTTTGTTAGCCGAAGAAGCTTTGCAACGGCGCTTAGTTGATAAAGTGGCTTACTTCGATGAAGTTGTGGCCGAGTTGAAGCAAATGACGGACAGCGACGAAGACGAGCGCTCCTTCCGGCAAATTAGCTTGCCGACCTATGCCAGAGCGGTTGAATCCGACACGGAAAAATCTTCCAGCAATCAAGTCGCGGTGGTATATGCCGAAGGCGACATTGTAGAAGGGATTGGCGGCCCTAGCTCGGTCGGAGGCGATCGCTTAGCTAGACAACTGCGAGAACTGCGGCTCGACGATGATGTCAAAGCAGTCGTACTACGAGTGAACAGCCCTGGTGGTAGCGTCACCGCTTCCGAAGTGATTCAGCGAGAAGTTGTTCTAATTAAGAAAGTCAAACCGATTGTGGTGTCAATGGGAGATGTGGCCGCGTCCGGTGGTTACTGGATCTCCACCTATGCCGATCGGATCTTCGCCGAACCTAATACGATCACTGGTTCCATCGGCGTATTCGGCCTCTTGCCCAACGTGCAAAAACTAGCCAACGCCCAAGGCATTACTTGGGATGTGGTGAAGACCGCCCGCTTTGCTGATAGCGAAGGCATTACACGCCCTAGAACTTCCCAAGAATTAGCCGTACATCAGCGCGTCGTCGATCGAATTTATGACCGCTTCCTGACCAAAGTTGCTGAATCTCGCAAACTGCCCAAACAGAAAGTAGCAACCTTAGCTCAAGGACGAGTGTGGTCAGGCACATCCGCCAAACAACTCGGCTTAGTCGACGCGATCGGTGGTCTCAATGCTGCCGTCGAAGATGCCGCCAAGCGAGCCAAGTTGGGCGATGACTGGAAACTAGAAGAATATCCTAAAACCCGCAGTCTAGAAGATCAAATTCTCAAGCGGCTCATCGGTGATCCAGCCGCTCAGGTTGCTGAAACAGCTACCGAAAAAGTCGATCCATTCACAGCCGAGTTGCTCAAAGTGCAACAAGATTGGTCCACCCTGAAAGCCTTCAACGATTCTCTTGGTGTCTATGCCCGCCTACCCCTCAACCTACGGATCGATTAGATCGGAGCCTGAGTTTTACCAATCTTCAGACCAGCTATCGTCACTCTGAGCCCTTCCACCCGGATTGACTGAGGAACCAGAGTAACCCCGACTAGAGCTGCTGAAACCCCATAGAAACTGGAGCAGCGCCATCCCAACCATACCCAGTCCCACACTAAACGCCAGCACAATCCCAAACGGAATTTCCACCGACTTAAACAGCAGAAACTCAAAAGAGACAGGCGTAAAATTCTGCACCGAAACAATGGCGATCGCCACAACCCAGGCAGCCAAAAGTAGTGAGGCGAGTAGATTAACCATTGGTAGGGGGTGAGGAGAAAGAGGAAGGATGAAAGGAGAAGAGGGAGTCAGGAGTCAGAAATTAGGAGACAGAAGTTCCCCAACTAAAGACACCGAAGTTACCTTTGGAGGGGGTCTGGGGGACGCAACCGTCCCTCAGCGGGGGTTTGGGGGCGCTTGCCCCCAAGGCTTTTCCTAAACACCCACAGGTTGAATCTGATGAATTACCCGATCCATATGCTGAGCAATCTGGGTTTCCTTCTCAGGAGAATTTGTCTCCATATAAACCCGCATCAACGGCTCAGTTCCAGAGGGACGTAGCAACACCCAGCTACCGTCTTCTAGGTAAAGCTTAATGCCATCCTTGCGACCCACTTCCTTCACCTTAATCCCTGCCACTTCCGACGGTGGATTCTTAGTGAAAGATTCCAAAACCGCTTCCTTGTGAGGGTTTTCCAAGTGCAAGTCGAGACGCTTGTTGTAGAGCGGACCACCTGCTTCGGCGATAACTTCTGTTACCAACTGGCTCAAAGGCTTACCTGCATAAGCGATCGCCTCAGCCACCAACATATCTGCCAAAACCCCATCTTTCTCAGGGATATGGTCGATGATGCTAAGACCACCCGACTCCTCACCACCGATTAGAACCGTGGTTTCCCGCATCTTCTGGCCGACATACTTGAAGCCAACCGCCGTTTCGTGAATTTCTAAGCCATACTTAGCGGCAAAATTATCTAGCAGATGGGTCGTAGCCACAGTCCGCACGATTGCGCCATTTTTGCCTTTATTCTTGACCAAATGGCGGGCCAACAACAGCAGCACCGTGTTGGGAGTCAAGACATTGCCTTGCTCATCCACAATGCCAAAGCGATCGCTATCTCCATCTGTCGCCAAGCCCAGGTCCGCGTGATCGCGCTTCACGGCTGCAACCAACTCTTCTAGCTGCTCCCCTTTCGGCTCAGGCATACCCCCACCAAACAGCACATCTCTGTAAGTGTGGAACGCTTCTATTTCGCAGCCACAGTGCATCAGCACTTCATCCAAATAACCCCGTGAAGTAGAGTAGAGCGCGTCATACTTCACCTTGAGCTTAGCGCTGCGAATCCGCTCGACATCTAAAAGCGTATAGATGAACTTTAAATATTCTGGCTTGGGGTCAAAGGTAGAAATGCGATCGCCATTGCCAGTCGATACAGGCGCGTCACTTGCTCCTTCAATATTGGCGACAATCGTATCTGTAATTTCGGTCGTTGCAGGACCCGCATAGTCAGGAATGTACTTAATCCCGCAGTAGGGGGCAGGATTGTGACTCGCCGTGAACATGAGCGCTCCGGCTGAGTTGAGGTGACGAGCGTTATAGGCAATGACAGGCGTTGGGCAGTCCCGATCCACGATTTTGACAGTCCAACCTAACTCTGCCAACACTTCAGCAGCCGTTTGAGCAAACTCATCTGCTAAGAAGCGAGTGTCATAGCCAATTAAAACCGGTCGATCCTGGGAGTAAGCGGTTTTGAGATAGCTGGCGATCGCGCGTGTTACCCGCCGTACATTAGCAAAGGTAAAGTCGTCAGCAATGATCCCTCGCCATCCATCCGTACCAAACTTAATCGCTTTCGAATTGCTGCCTGCACTCATAGTTGCCACTTTGCTTAATTCACCCTCAATAGTACAAGAACCTTTCGGTCCCAGGTGTAGCAATCTGCGCTGGCATTACGCCTTGCCATTAACGTAACTAGTCCTGGTTTACGAAATTTTATGTAACTAGAGTGAGACACTATTGACACAATTTATACCTTAAGGAAGGTAGACTTTTCTCATAAATCATGCCGACAGCGGCTAATTTCTGGCTTCAGACTGAATTGAGTTTCCAATTTATCTTCCCAAGATTGAAGATTCTCAACAGTCTGTTTTACTTTTCAGCAAAAATACAGGATACTTGATGTCTAATAGAGCATTTCTCAGAAAACTGTAAATATCTGCGTATTTTCTTCCTTGCTTATTGGTGCTGAATGACTCAGCCGCCGCTTGAGATGATCAAGTTTTGATTTCTAAATTCAAAAACCCTGTTGATAATTGTGGATTTGGTAATGACTCATTCCCTGGCATCTACTGCGGCTAAAGAGCAACCGTCTATGGCATTGCCGTCTCAGCTGCAACGGATTGCAGCACCAAGCTCAGGTTCCAGGGGGGCAGTACCAGAATCTAAGGTTCATTCCTTAGCAGCCATTTGGGCCAGAAAATACGTCGTTGCCGTCACTTCTAAGGAAACGACAGAGCAACTAAAAACGAGTGATAACCTGGCGGCGGTCAATTCAAAAGAGGGGCGCACTCTCACTGCCAGCAAGCTACTCAAGCAGTTAACCTTAGCCAGCGCTCAGGCTTGGTCCACCACAGAAACGTTGCTCTCCGAAGAAATGGAGCGCCACGATATTGACCCCAGCTTGATCGACCCTTGGCAAATCGCGGCCGATGCTCACAACTTATTCAAGAAGTCATTAGATGCTTACGCCGAGCGCATCACTCCTCGGCGGTTGTCAGTGGTAGTGGGAAATGACTTTGGCCGAGTGCGGCGCAAATACACAGCTCAAGACCCACGCGCGATCGGTTTTGTCAGCATGCAGTTTCACTACACTGGCAAAATGTTGCTAGAAAAGTTGCCGCCGACAGAGCGATCGCTGCTAGAGCCTTACTTCAAGGTTATGGATGACCACATGTATATGCCTTTGCGGGATGCTTACAGAGCAGCGGCAGAGCATGACCTTGGCTCCCCCGTCTTAGAAGCAGTACAGGCTCTATTACCTGTGAGCACCAAAATTGCTCATGCGGTTTGCAGCCAAGTGGGGCGATCAAATCCGGGTTATGAGAGCTATAGTGGCTTACTCAACTCATCATCCGTTCGAGTTTCTAGCATCCGTGATGTGGAAATGTTCCAGGTGTATCTCTGCCTGTGCATTTTGGAAGACAGCATTCGCTCGGTGCAACAAGAACTCTTCCCGCTTTGTGTCATGCTTTATCCCCGCCTCAACGTCAGTTGGAAGTTGGTGCAAGACATGCTACAAACGCTGGGCTGGGAAATGCACGATCGCCTCACCCCAGATCATCTAGCGCTATTTTTACCCTACCTCCGTACCTTGACTGAGATGTTTTCCGCTGAAGTCTTTCAGAATTAAGGTTTCAAACAATTCTGAGCTGGGCAAAGGATTTCTACCGTCTTGAGCGCGGCATCTGGTGCAAACGCTTGAGTCTCGTTGTATTCCTGCGTCGGTGAAGGGTAGATGCCTGCAAATTGAGCTTTATCTTGGGTCTGAGGGCGGAAATGAATCCTGTCAGCGGGCTGCTGAGCGAACTTCACGTACTCTCTCGACTCGTTGGCCGTATGGTAAGACAGCGTTGCCTGACCATAAATAGTTTCGGCCTGCTGGAGTGCCATGCCAGGGCCAACACCCTCAGCCGTTTGGAACTGAGGATTATCTGTTAGCAAAATTTCAAACTTATCTGTATCCGCTAGTTGGGTGACAGCCGGATACAGGATGTAAAACAGGGTTTCTTTTCCTTGCTGCACCGCGATCGCATCAAAGTCAACAATGTAGGGTGACTCAACCTTGAAGGATGTTTCTGGCCCTAACGCCTGCTTCACCTCTCCTAACGTCATGCCAAATTGAGCCGCTCCAATACCTTTCGCGGAAATCGTTTGGGCTGGGGTAGGCGGCTGAGTTGGTGCAGGGCGATCGCTGGGGCTGGCTATAGCTGTAGCACTGGGACTACCAGCAACACTTGCCGGGGGACTAGATGATGTTTGTTGAGGTACTGAATTGCAACCTAGCAGGGGCACCAAAATACCAAGCCAGAGAACGTAAAACTTCGCCGGAAAATGTTTCACAGGGCAATTAATATTCCAAGAACAGCATGTCGAAGATTTCTGTTTGATCAGCTTTGGCTTGAGGAGGGATCGGTCGTGCCTCAGGAACTATACCTGACCGCATTTGCTGCAAGGTTGTTTCCAACACCACAATTTGTTGATCGAGTTGTGTCAGCCGCTGATTGATTTGCTGGCTGCGCTGCTCAATTTTTTGTCGTTCCTGTTCCAGCCGTCTGCGCTCTACTACTAGCTTATAGACATCCAGATACACCGTCGCTTCTGTTTGCTGACGCGGCATTGTGCTGATCTTAGGGGTAATGATATTGGGGCGGCTGGGTCTTTGTAGCATCTTCGAACTCCCTGGCGAACTCTCTGGCATTTTGCTGCTTAGTATTCCCAAACCTTGGGGGTTGCTTGGTACTCCAGCCCATGTTCTAGCCATTACCGCGCATTCCGGCAGGCTTGTTGCCACAATAAAGATTGAAGCTTATGCAGTTTCGCCAGTAGTTCTCTAGAAATTCCATGATGCCCCCCGTTTCTAATGCCTCAGCCGTGACTTACTCCCATCTCACTGCCTTGACCTGGAACTGGCAGGGATTTCCGATTTCCTACCATACCCAAGGCGATCGCGGGCCTGCCGTTGTCCTAGTACATGGTTTTGGGGCATCCTGGGGACACTGGCGCAAGAATATTCCCGCTCTAGCCAGTACCTGCCGCGTTTACGCCCTAGATCTGATTGGCTTTGGGGGTTCGGCTAAACCGAAACCTGGCCCATTGCAGCCTGGGGAGCAAATCGAGTACACGATGGAAACTTGGGGCCAACAAGTTGCCGATTTTTGCCAAGAAGTGGTCGGCGGTCCTGCTTTTCTGGTGGGGAATTCGATTGGTTGCATTGTGGCGATGCAAGCAGCGGTGGATCGGCCAGAAATTGCTTTAGGAGTTGCTTTACTCAACTGTTCCTTACGGCTACTGCACGATCGCAAGCGGTTGGGATTGCCCTGGCATCGTCGAGTCGGTGCCCCGGTGCTACAGCGTTTACTGGGCGTGAGTTGGATTGGGCAGTTCTTTTTTAGTCGTCTAGCGCAACGCAAGGTGGTGCGGAAAATTTTGTTGCAGGCGTATCGAGATCCAGCCGCGGTTTCGGATGAACTAGTGGATTTATTGATGGCTCCCACCGTGGATGCAGGAGCGGCAGCAGTCTTTTTGGCCTTTACGCGCTACTCTCAGGGGCCATTGCCAGAGGACTTACTACCCGTCTTACCTTGTCCCGCGATTATTCTTTGGGGGGCCGAAGATCCTTGGGAGCCGATCGCTTTGGGGCAGGAGTTCGCCAAGTTTCCCCAAGTCCAGCAATTTATTGCGCTGGAGGGCTTAGGGCACTGTCCGCAAGACGAAGCTCCAGAGCGGGTAAATCCAATTTTGCAGGAGTGGATTATGACTCAGGCGACTCACTCCGAGCAAGCTGTACCTTAGCGGCTTTGCTGGCGCAGCCAGTCCTTACCGACTTGGATCGTGACATCCGATTGCAAAGCCCCTGTGCTCTCGATGCGGACTTCACCAACTCCTAAAACTTGGCGCAAGGCTTCGGCGCTTTCGGCATCTCCTTGTTGGGCCACAATCCGCGTCACATTCAGCGGTTCGGTCCAAGGATCATTGACGGAAACATTCTCATATCCTGCCTGATTTAGCGCACTCATCACGCCATCTGTAGCCGCAGACTCACGGGTGCTGTCTTGGATCGCGACTCGCAAATAGGCGGGGTTGGTGGGCAAAGCACTACCCACACCAAGATTGAAGTGCTGAGCCATCAGTGATTGAATGCGATCCTGATCAGGAACCCAATAACTTGCTTGGAATTCTCCTGGAGCGCTAAAGTCGCCAGGCACCATCAGCATCTTTACGTTAGAGCGGTTGGTCTGAGTGGCAAATCCGACCAAAGCCATTAACTCTTCTACGCTCAGATTTGTGTCGAGGTGCGACTGAATCACAGACAAAATCTTGGGGACGCGAGCCAAGGTAACCGGATTGAGCGCTTGCTCCATTAAGGCTCGCATCAGCATTTGCTGGCGTTGAATGCGGCCAATATCTCCATTCTCGTCGTAGCGAAACCGCAAAAACTGTAGAGCTTGGTTGCCGTTTAAGCGACGTTTGCCAGCCTTGAGATTAATGTAGAGGTGTTGGCTGTCATCCTGATACTTCATGTCTTTGGGGATATAGACCGTGACACCACCCAAAGCATCGATTAGTTTTTCAATTCCCTGCACATTGATCCGAACATAGCGATCGATACCCACGCCATCGAGTAACTCGCTAGTAGCTTTGGCGCTGAGGGCAGGACCACCATAGTAGTTCGCTTCATTAATCTTGGTGACTCCATATCCTTCCACATAGGCGCGGGTGTCGCGAGGAATGGATAGTACCGCTAACTTTTTGCTGTCTGGATCGAACCGAACCAGCAACATGGTGTCAGTCAAACCATCAAGCGAGTTGATTGTGGCTTGATAACCTAAGTTACGCGCGTAAGCAGGCGGATTTTGGACGTCGGTGGAGAGGACCTTAGCGCCCAATATCAGAATGCTGACGGGACGGGTGAGTTGAGGTAAGCGGAAGTTAGGATTGCTGGAAATGCTCTCGCCTTGCCCAAAGACTGCTGCTTCTTCAGCGCTGAGTTTACTCTGCATCAGTGGGGTGGTTGCCAGAGATACCGCCAACAAAGCTCCAGCCGTCGCTGATAACATAGCGACCCCAGTGAGGCTAAACAATAGCCAAACCAAACGTGAGTTACTTGATTTCGTCGGTTTCTTGGGCACGGGCTGATGACGTTTCGGCAGCGATCGCTGGTAAGGGATCTTTTGGGTTGACACTGGCTTCCTCAACACACACTAAAGCAAAAATAGCTGATGCTACTGGAGTGACTTGGAAACCTCTGCACCCAAATTGCTCAAACATAGGGCAGCCAATCTCAGGCTGGCAAGCCAACAGTTTTCCAGCCTCTGTCCAGTTCACAGCAGCATGTTAACAGTATTCCCTCGATTCTGTGCCAAAACTGGACATTTGATGCCCCTCTCTTAGGTTTAGCTAAGGAACGAGCCCTTTGGCTTCAAACGCAAGAGAGAGTTATCGCTCATCTAAAAGCAGCTTCCTACTTACGGTAGGCGATCGCTCAGATGACTGACTCCAGGTAAACGCAATGGTTTACGCTGCCACAGCCGCACCATTAACCAGATGTTGACTAAAAAATAGCCAGAGGTGAGCAAACTGCTCATCAATAGCAAGGGTAGGGTGAGAGATTCCGAAGTTTGGGCTCCAGTGCCTAATAAGATATACCCAAACAGCCATCCTAGGGCGAGGGTTACAACCAAGCGACTTAGGGCTTTTCTCTGACGACCTCCTTCATTGCGATAGAGCGTCCAGATGGCGGGAAAAAAGCCGACGACTGGGATCAGGTAGAAGAATATCTGTAGCCGTTTTAAGTCCTGGCTTTCTAGAGGGTCAACATCTTTCATGCTCACCAACCCCAAGTGCCCGATGCGCCTTTAAATGGGCCAACAATATCTGAGGTGATCCAACCACCGTAGAAGTTTCCTGGTTGGGGCTGGACCTGTTCTCCATCGACGTAGCAGGCTTCCATTAAGTGGGGATAAAACGCCACATAGTCCTTGATGGACTCAAAAGCAGGAGTCGGCTCGGGGTAAAACCAAGCCGCATTTGGAGCCTGGCGATCGCCGACGGCAACGGTGTAGTAACCTGCCCGTCCTTTCCACTCACACCAAGATGCTTGAGCAGAAGCAATTAAAGAGTCTGGATTAATATCCGCAGGAGGAAGGTAATAAACGGGAGGATGACTGGTTTCTAAAACTCGTTTTGCTTGATGGGTGTCTGCGATCACGACGCCATTAAAGACTATTTGAATATGCTTAGGAGAATCTTCTAAGCGGGGCGGACGGGGGTAGTCCCAGACTGATTCTTGTCCTGGCCCTGGAATAGTACGCTCACGGTTCACTTACAATCATCTCCTCAGAAAGACAACCTCAGCCAGCAAAATTTGTATCATGAATGATTCCGATTTTTCAGCCGTGCTGGAGCGGCAAGCGCTCAGAGAGGGCGATCGCTCTCCTGTTGGCAGGAGGCTAATTTTGTTGGTAGGGATAACCATAGGCTAACAACTGCTGAGAAATTTCACTGCCAACTCAGTTCCCCGCTCCAGATCGGGAATACTGCATGTGTCATCCTGGCATCTAAGCTGCAAAGCTGAGTCCATGAGTGCCAGTCTCAGAATCAATGGCAAACTCTATCAGTTCTACTTCTACTCTCAGAGGTTTTAGCAGATGCTGAGTGAACTGCTTTTCGGCGCTAACCTTTTGTTGGCAGGCTACTACCTCAGTACTGTCTTTCTCGCGGCTCGCAGAGCGGCCCGACAGCGGTTGATACCAGAAGTAGCTTGGTTGGCTCCGCTCTCGAAAGCACTGTCTCTGACTCCGTTGAGCCACCCCACTTTGGTACTAGAAGCGCCAGCTATGGGGCAGATGACTGAGCAAATGATTCAGCCAACCATGAGGCAAACGGCTGAGCGCGATCAGGCTGGGAAACCACTCAAGATGACTGGTTCCGGCTCTAATTTGACACAAAAACAAACGGAGCAAAAACAAGCGGCAGCAGCGATCGCTAAACGAGAGCAATATTTAGCGGCTTTAGTCGAGGTGCAGCAGCAACTCTTGGTTTGTAAGGAAGATTGGCGGGGGTACACTTCAGTGCTCCAGCTCCTAGGCCAGGTTTCTGGAGCTAGTCGAGTTTATATCTTTGAAAACCACTTTGAAAACTCCCATCTGCACAGTTCTCAGTTGCTGATGAGCCAACGGGCTGAGTGGTGTACCGCAGGCGTTCAACCCGAAATTGACAATCCCGAGCTACAAAATCTTTCCTATGCCGACTTTTTTCCCCGCTGGGCCGAGAGGTTGTCGCAAGGCGAGATTGTGGCGGGCATCGTGGCTGATTTTCCCGAATCAGAACGAGTAATTTTGGAGCCGCAAGGCATTCTATCGATTTTAGTGTTGCCCTTTATTGTCAATAGCCGATTTTGTGGCTTCATTGGTTTTGATAACTGTGTAGAAGCCCGCGCTTGGGAAACCTCGGAAATTGATTTGTTGCGAGCCGCTGCTGCCGCGATTGCCTTAGCGCAAGAACGCCATCAAGCCGAGGCAGTGTTGCAACAACAGTTTCAGCGCACGCTCTTACTCAAGAAAATTACCGAAGAAATTCGCCAAAGCCTGGATGCCTCCCAAATTTTTCAGACTGCGGTGCAACAGATTGGTCAAGCTTTTCGCGTGAATCGTTGTGTGATTCGGACCTATCTCACGACCCCTACCCCTCGGATTTGCTTGGTGGCTCAATATGCTGAATCCGGTTTTAGCTTGATCAATCAGGCAGAAGTGGCCGATATTTCTGCGGTTAATAATGATTTGGTCGCATCAGTTTTGTCGCAAGACCGAGCGATCGCCTACACCAATGTCTATGCTGAACCGCTATTAGAGCCTTATCACTTTATTTTTAATCCCTTAGAACTTAAATCTTTATTGACGATTCGCACCTCCTATCAAGGAGAAGCGAATGGCGTAATCAGCCTCTACCAGTGCGATGACTTTCGCGCCTGGACTCCTAATGAAGTAGAGCTTCTAGAGTCAGTGGCCGCCCAAGTGGGGATTGCTCTGAGTCAGGCGCATTTGTTAGAGCAAGAAAAGCACCAGCGCCAAAAGTTGACTGAACAGAATGAAGCCCTAGAACAGGCAAAGCAGGCGGCTGAAACAGCTAACCAAATTAAGAGCGAATTTTTGGCCACAGTCAGTCATGAAATTCGTACACCGATGAATGCGGTGATCGGTCTGGCGGGCCTCTTGCTCGATACAGGGCTGACCATTCAACAGCGAGATTTTACTGAAACCATTCGTAGTAGTGGAGAAACGCTCTTAACCATCATCAATGACATCTTAGATTTCTCTAAGATTGAATCTGGCAAGTTGGAGCTAGAGCAACAGCCCTTTAATCTCTGTACTTGTATTGAGGGAGTGCTGGACTTACTAGCACCCAAGGCGGCAGAAAAAGGGTTGCAAGTGGCTTATGTTTTGGAGACACAAGTTCCTACTTCAATCGTGAGTGACGTCACTAGGCTCCGACAAATCTTAGTTAATCTGCTCGGCAATGCGATTAAGTTTACGGCAGCCGGAGAGGTGGTGGTTACTGTCGCTGCTCGCAAGTTAGGGGCGACCCACGCTTCCGCCAGTTCTGGGGCAGCGAAATATTCGATTCGTGTGGCGGTGAAAGATACCGGAATTGGCATTCCTAGCGATCGCCTTCACCGTCTGTTTCATCCCTTTAGTCAAATTGACGCTTCCACTAGCCGTCAGTATGGCGGTACTGGGTTAGGGTTGGCCATTAGTCAGCGATTAAGCGAATTGATGGGAGGCCGCATTTGGGTGGAGAGTGAAGTCGGGGTAGGCTCTACTTTCTATTTTTCCATTGTGGTTGAGGCGACACCTAACGCTGTAGAGAGCGAGTTATCAATGCGATCGCCCCAGTTTGCTGGAAAACGACTGCTGATCGTGGAAGGCAATGTGACAATTCGCCAAATCTTGGTTCAACAAGCTCAGATGTGGGGCGTCACGGCTGAAGCCGTCGGTTCTAGCCAGGCAGCCTTGGAGCAAATTACGCAAACTCCCGCCTTCGATTTAGTGATGCTGGACCCGCAGGTTCCAGGCTTTGATGGCTTGAGCTTGGCTACAGCGATTCGCCAACAGCCGCAAGGTCAAACCGTCCCCCTCGTCCTGCTGAGCTCTGTAGGCAATTCCAAAGCCCAGACCGAGCTAAGCCCGATCAAGATTGTTGCAATCCTGAGTAAACCGATTAAGCAGTCGCATTTCTATGAACTCCTGATGCAAGTTTGGGGACCAGAGGCAGGTTCTGCTTCATCTGCTAGCCTGCGGGCTTCGGAAGTCAAAGCTGAGATTCCTTGGCTGGCGGCGCAACATCCTTTACGAATTTTGCTAGCTGAAGACAATGTGGTGAACCAAAAAGTAGCCTTGCATTTGTTGCAACGGATGGGCTACCGCGCTGATGTGGCAGGTAATGGCTTGGAAGTATTAGTTGCTCTGCGCCGCCAGCGTTATGACCTGATTCTGATGGACATGCAGATGCCCGAAATGGATGGCTTGACGGCAACAAAACAGATTTGTCAGGCTTGGTCGGTGACTGAGCGGCCTCGCATTGTTGCCATGACTGCCAACGCCATGCAAGGAGACCGAGAAGTTTGTCTGCAAGCAGGGATGGATGACTATATCAGCAAGCCGATTCGAGTCGAAGAATTAATGCGGGTGCTGCGAGAGGGTCAGGCTATAACAGCCCAAAAAGCTAGTACTTTTGCCTTTGGAGCGCTAGAGACTGTAATTGATTTGGAAATCTTGCAGTCTTTGCAACAGGGCGAAGACCTAGCTGCCAGTAGCTTCTACCAGGCGATTGACCGTTATTTAGAAGAAGCCGCTGATTTGATGCAGGCGATCGCGCTAGCGGTGACGAATCACGATCCAGCCGCCTTACATCAAGCCGCCCAAACATGGAAATCTTTGAGTGTGATAGTCGGGGCTTTGCCACTAGCTGAGCTTTGCCAAGAACTGGAAGCGATCGCGTGTCAGGCAACGCTGGAAGAAGCCGTGGTTTTGCTGCCCCGCTTAGACCTGGAATACAGAAAGGTGAGAACGGTGCTCCAGCAAGTTAAAGACTGTTGATACATTCAGCATGGTCATAGGCAGGACTGTTGACTTTGGTGCTAACCGGGTAAGCAGTCATAACCTCGGCTGCATAAGGCTGGAGCCAGGGTTGCAACTGCTCAGGCTCGCGCACAGTGGGATCAAGCCACAAGTCGTGACTTTCGGGAGGCAAAATCACTGGCATGCGATCGTGAATTGAGCTGAGTAACGCATTGGCTTGGGTAGTGAGAATGGTGCAGGAATCAAGGCGATCGCCCTCTGGGGTTTGCCAATGCTCCCACAGCCCTGCGAAGGCAAACGGTTGCTGATCTTGCAGTCGGAAGTAGAAGGGTTGCTTTTTCTTCTCTAAGCGCTGCCACTCATAAAAACCATCTGCCACAATCAGGCAACGTCTTTGCCGAAATGCTGCTCTAAAAGCAGGCTTCTCCGCCACTGTTTCCGAGCGAGCATTAATCAACCGAGATCCCATACTCATGTCTTTAGCCCAACTGGGAATCAGTCCCCAGCGCAACTGACGCAATTGTCTCTGGGGCGGTTCTGCGGGTTCTGCGGTCGCGAGAATTGCCATGATCGGCTGCGTCGGCGCAATATTGTACCGGGGTGCGAGATCAGGTACTGCCGCCAAGTGAAATGTGGCAGCAATGGTTGCTGCGGATTGGCTCTGAGTAAATCGTCCACACATGCCTAAATCCTTCGCCTCTCAAACCTGGGATAGCTTTTTTTCTGAGCAGATTCTCTTACATTGAATGTAGAGCTAGGCCGAACCAGGCTTGCTCTGTCTAGCGAAGAATATTCATCCTTGGTAATACTCTTACTAGAGTTTATTTACTAGATTGGGCTTGACCTCCGTGGCTGATGATCGGTTGCAACTAAAAACTCAATCTGAACCCCCTGTCCAGCGGCCTACACAAGCTCGGCGGCTGTTAAATTGGTGGCAATCTCTCAAGCCGTTTCCTCGCTTTTTGGCGATCGCGCTGGCAGCACCCCTCCTCGTGCTGAATGCTTGGGCGCTGGCGTTAATGTTCGAGTACTTCCACTCCCTGATTGTGATTTTGATTGGCGCGTCTTTGATCGCCTTTCTACTCAACTACCCAGTCAGTTGGTTGGAGCGACATGGCGCACAACGGCAGCAAGCAGCAATTTTGGTATTTTTGTTGGCTTTGTCGGTGTTGTTGGCCTTGGGCGTGACGCTAGTGCCTTTGGTGTTCAGCCAAGCTCAACAATTAGTCAGTCGCTTGCCCGACTGGATTGACTCTGGGCGGCGGCAATTGCTGATGTTGAATGAGCGGGCCGAAGCGTTGAATTTGCCCGTTAATTTTGATGCGTTGGTGGTGCAAATCAACGATCGCTTGAAGGGACAATTACAAGGAATTGCAGGGCAAGCGCTCAACTTGGCGGTAATTACAGTTACAAGTTTGCTAGATGGTCTATTGACCATTGTGCTGTCGTTTTACTTGCTGCAACACAGCGATCGCCTTTGGTTCAGCGTGGTCGAGTGGCTACCTGCTCCCGTGCGTCAGCCTTTCACCCAGACGTTGCGACTGAGCTTTCAGAACTTTTTCATTGGGCAGTTGATTCTTGCCACCTGCATGGCCTCCGCCTTGATTCCCACATTTTTGTGGCTAAAGGTGCCTTTTGGCTTGTTGTTCGGCTTGACCATTGGTTTGATGGCTTTGGTGCCCTTTGGCGGTACCGTCGGCATTGCCCTCGTGACGCTACTGGTAACTTTGCAAAACGTGTGGCTAGGGCTGCGAGTTTTGATTGCCTCGGTCATTGTCCAGCAGATTCTGGAAAACTTGATTGCCCCTCGAATCTTGGGCAGCATGACAGGCCTAAACCCAGTCTGGGTCCTAATCTCTATTTTGGCAGGGGCACGGGTCGGTGGATTGCTCGGTGTAATTGTGGCGGTGCCCACAGCAGTTGTGATCAAAACTGCTTTAATGGCCTTGCGATCGCCCAACCTCGGCCAAGCCGCAAGCCACAATTTTGTGACGGAAGGGCCGAGTCTCAGCGCTCCACGTACGATTGTGGAAACAGCCCCCCTGCACCCGCCAGAAGACCCCACGCTCAAAGAGGTACCAGAAGCTTAGCGCTCCACCCAATTCGAGCCTAGGTCTGAGGATTTACCATCGAACCCATGAACAGCAAGCTACCTGTTTGATTGTCTCGGATTGCGTAAAAGAAGGGGCGATCGGCCACTAGCTTGAATGGCGTTGGTGGAAATTGAGTTGAGGTGACGATCATCTCTACCGAAGTTGCTGCTGTTGCTTCAGTGCCGACTTCGTTGACTTCCACAAAGGTTTTGTGTCGCACCTGATCGATCGCCAAATCTGCCTGACTCATTCCCGAGAAATCCGCCTTGCTGCCATTGAAAGCAAGGCCCATGCCCAACGTTTTCAACGCGTTGTTGAGATTGAGGTCATACTCTAGCTTGAACTTGGGAATTTGAATGGAACCGGGGCGATTTCGGAACTCCTTCATCCATTGCTCCCAATTAGCGGCGGTTAAATCGCGGTAAAAGGACGGTAGATTAGATTTAGATTTAGGCAAAAACAGATACAAGCTCAAGCGCCCTTCTCCATAAGGCAGGCTTACCGCTTGAAACTTACTAGTTTCGTAATAGTCGTATTCCCCGGTTTGGGTCATCAGGGGGTGCTGCTTGCGGGTACCATTCGCCAGCATAAAAGGACGCTCTACCGTAGCTGCTGCGTCGAAGGCTTCGCTCCACTTGCCATTGAAGTAGACCGCATTGAGCAGCAACAGCACCAAATTCGGTTGTACTTGGTCCACAATCTGGCTGATTTTACCTCGGGTCTTCTGCTGCACCCAACGGTTGATCTGGCTAGCTGCCTGAGGCTGGGTGAAATCCAGTTCTGTGATCTGGGCTTTGTAGAACTGTTGGTTGCGCTGCAAAAATTCTCGCTGGAATCCCGCACCTTTTTGGGTCCACAACGAGTTGGCGATCGCCACTTCTACCGCTGGGTCTGCCTTTTGCAATCCTGAGATCAGGGCTGCATTGCTGCGGTTCACGTCCGCTAAGCTTAAGCCTTGCAGTTCCAGCGCTTTAGCCATTGCTTGCTGCGTCTCTCCCTTGGCTCCGTTGTAGGTCATCGCTAAGGCGATCGCAACACTAGAGGGTGAGATAAACACATTCTTGCCAGCATCAGCTTTCAGAGCTTGTGCAAATAGCTTGAAGCCAAAGGTGGTGTTGGCAGTCACAAGTTGACGATCAAGGGTCTCTGACTGCGAAGTGGTTGCCTGAGCCTGAGGCCGCACAGAAGCATTAGGCCGTGCCTGGGCAGCGCTTAGCGTCACCAGTTGCCAGCCACCGACCAAGCTAAGCAGTAACAGGGTGCTAGCGGTAATCGTGCCAACTCGTTGCAATGACCGTGAATTCATGAGGCTGCTCTGCGGCTCAGGGATGAAAAACTTTCCTTCCCTAGATTAGTCTGGTCGGGATAAAAGCACCGGGTAGTTACCTTTTCCGCAACATCTCATTACGGTTAGTCACTAACGCTTAGCAACTGTGTAATCAAGAAGCTGCTAGGCATGTTGATTCTATGTGGCTTTATTTGTAGCTCCAGCTCAACATCCACAGAACACTGCTCACCAGCATCACGGTACAGAGCGCGATCGCTGTCGCCACCCAAGGGACAAAAATAAAGCCGATCGCCGCCCCAATCATGGCTCCAACAATAGTACCTAGGACTGCTCCTAGCGCTCCTGACCACAAAGCCCCCGACATGGAACCCAAAGTTGGCTGAAAGAAAAAGCTCAGCTGAGACGCCAAGAGCGTATTGAGCAAACCACCTATCACCCCAAGACTCGCTCCATAGCCCGCATAACCTGAACCTGCGGCGATCGCAGCCATTAGGACTTCTGGGGTAATACTGGTAACTAGGAGGCTAATCAGACTTCCGAGGCTACCGACGATGCCCCCTAAGCAAGTGCCATAAACGCTCCAAAAAATCACATTTGGGATTTGGGGCCGAGCACTAAATCGAGCACTAAATAAGGAATTGCTTAAAGCCCCACCCATGATCACCACGATCACCGCGCCAATCGACTCAAAATGAGGCAGATTCGCTTGTAGCGGCACGATAGCCTCAGGCAGCAGCCAGCAAACTCCCCAGAACAGCGCTGCACTAGTCACACTGCCAATTGAAGTCAGGATCGTAGCCGCGATCGCGGCATTCACAGGCCCCCAGATGGCACCCCCCACCGCGCCTAATAATCCGCCCCCGACTGCCCAAACAATGGCCCAAACAAGTATCCAAACCACAGGCACAATCTGGTTTAACGAGCCGGAACAGTCCACCAAGCCAGCCCATAGGGTTGAGTTGCTTGATTCATCTGCTGGCGATACAGAACCCGGATTTTATACCGCCCCGTCGTAGGAATCGCGTAAAAAATATGCTCAACGCTATCAACTTCACTAACCGAGGCCCAGATGCTATCCGCTGGGTCATTATCCTCAGCTCGCATCAAATACAGATCTAGATTATTCAGGCCGCGATCGCTAAAGTTCTCGTTGATATCATACTCACCATTGCGATTTTGGTCTTGTAACTCCACTCGCCGAGCCCAAGCCAAGGTGACAGAGACAAAGCTGCCTTGTTGTAGAGGCTGCTCCAGCACATAGTCCTGAAACGAACTCTTCGCTTGCGCCGCCACAGTTCTGTAATCCCAACCAATCGGAGGGACTGGTGCAGTGGGGTTCCATTGGCCTGGTTGAAATTGTTGGTAGGCGCGAAACGTGTTGAGTTGTCCCGTGCCCATATGCAGGTTGAGGGGAATCGTGCGATCGCGGTAGGCATCTGAAGCAAACCAGTCTTGCTGATTGCGATCCAAAATGGTGCGACTCATGCCTAAAGTCCAGCCGTCGCCGCGATCTCGGACTTTATCCGCTGAGTTGAGCAAAACTGCTTTCATCACTTCATGGCGTCGAGCATCCAACCCCCACTGATTGCTTTTTCGGCGCATCGCGGCATCGCCAAATTCTTGTAACAAAGCCACGCTAGCGGTGACGTGGGGTGCTGCAAAACTGGTGCCAGTGACTCTAGTGGTTTTGCCATCTGGGTTCAGCGCCACGATGTTACTGCCAGGAGCCACCAAGCTAATAGCGCGACGAGGCCCCACGTTGCTCTCCAGACCAAGCGATCGCTGGGATGGGGAAATAACCTCATCACCTAAGTTAGCTGCATCTACCAGAGCAAAAGGCCCATTACTGGTTAAACGACGAGTAAAAGCGACATTCACCCCATTAAAGTTGTCTGTGGGAATAGAAATGCCTCCTCTCCCCTGATTACCAGCGACAACATACAAAACGTCATGGGCGCGAGTGGACCAATCTAGACATTGGGTGAGTAGGGCATTGCCATCAAGACGGGCTTTAGGGCGCGGGTCTTGTTGTAGCGATTCCCCAAAGCTGAAGTTAATGGCTCGGATGTCTCCCCCATTTTGCTGCGCCACATGCTGAGCCGACAAACATTCTTCTGGTTGGCCGTTACGCTGCAATAAGCCAACCGCAGACGCATAAAGCCGCGCTTTAGGTGCTACGCCCCGCATGGTTGGATCAGCGCTAACCATGATGCTGGCCACATTTTGAGCGTGACCATCAACGTGGGTGTTGCCTTTCGCAGGGCCATCTCGAAAGAAAACCCGCAATAGCGCGATCGCCCAGCTTTGATTAACGGCCTTATCGACACCAAACTTACCCGGACGACCGATTTCTACCTGACCAATCGCAACTTTGTTGCCCGTAAGGTTGTAGGGGGGAGCTTGCAGCCGATAGACATCAATGCCCGCTTCACCCAGCGAACTTCCAGCAACCTGGAAGGAGGCAGGCAGAACGGTAACACTGAGTCCTCCCCATAACCCTGCTAAGCTGTTCAACATCCACGGCTGAGTCACAGCCTCTCCTCCACGAAATCTTTACAAGCCAAGGGGGATTTGAGGATCAAATGACAACCTTCTAATTAAATATTTTTTAAACATTTTGTTAAACTGGATACGACAGAGGACACGGGAGAAATCGTTCGCCATGACGCAGCCGCAATCCGAGAAACAGATAGTTATCGCTCCATCCATCCTATCAGCCGACTTTAGCCGTTTGGGAGACGAAATCCGTGCAGTAGATGCAGCAGGAGCAGACTGGATTCACGTAGATGTGATGGATGGCCGCTTTGTTCCTAACATCACGATTGGTCCGCTGATTGTAGAAGCGATTCGCCCCGTGACTCAGAAGCCTTTGGATGTCCACCTGATGATTGTGGAGCCAGAGAAGTATGTAGAAGGTTTTGCTAAGGCTGGAGCCGATATTATCTCTGTACATTGCGAGCACAATGCTTCTCCCCACCTGCATCGCACCCTCTGTCAAATTAGAGAACTCGGTAAGAAAGCTGGCGTAGTCCTCAATCCCTCAACCCCTTTGGAATTGATTGACTACGTTTTAGAAGTTTGTGACCTCATCTTGATCATGAGTGTCAACCCTGGCTTTGGTGGTCAAAGCTTTATTCCTGCGGTCCTACCCAAGATTCGCAAGCTGCGTCAAATCTGTGATGAGCGGGGTCTCGATCCTTGGATTGAAGTTGATGGTGGCCTCAAGGCTAACAATACTTGGCAAGTCTTAGAAGCAGGTGCTAACGCGGTCGTGGCGGGTTCTGCAGTCTTCAATGCACCCGATTATGCAACTGCGATCGAAGGTATCCGCAACAGCAAGCGTCCTGAGCTAGCTACGGTCTAATCATAATCTCGCAGTTACTTAAAACTTTTCCTTGGATAATGCAATGGCAAGTTACTAGTTCCTGGTAGCTTGCTTTTTTATTGGTCTTTGATAAAAAACAGTGGACGTTAAAAATGGCAAACCTCCAGAGGATTTTGGCCTTTGGGCTGAGCTGGCTCCATTAAATAATTGAAAACCCAAAGGCAGCTAATTACAGGTACCTTTGGGTTGAAAAGTTTTTACAGTTTGAACTGTCTAAATCATGAGCACCATTAAAGTGAAGATTTTCAATTAACCTTGACTCGAATAGTGCTGATTCACTAAAGCTCAGGATTACTTGTTGCGGTTAGAGAGCCATCTAGCAGCCACTAGCCCAAACGCAGCACCCACCATAGGATTGCTAAAGAATTTAACAATACCTGGTTGCTCAGCTAAAACATCGCGGAACAGATCAGGATGATTGTGATAAGCAAAGCTCGCCAGCTTAGTCACATCATCTGCATTCATGCGGCTGGGGTGATGAGTAGAGAGACTCAACTGCCGCTCCAAATCGCGATCGCTCAACCCACGTTCTTTGAAGTGCTTGAAAAACTCACGAGCTACATCATCCCGCTCATTGGGTTTGATTTGGGCGATCGCTTTCTGTAGCTCAGGCTCCATTTGAGCAGAAGGGATCTTTTCTGGATGGAAGGAACGACCAAACAAATGACGGCGCTCATCTTTAGAAGAACGCTGAGCAAAATCGTCAAAACTTTGATAGTTCTCCAGAGATGAGTTATCGTCGAGTTGCTCGGTACTGCCATGAGCCAAATCATTCATGATTTGACGCTTGTAATCTTCGCTGCTAGTCACAGTATTAATCTCCTACTAATCATCAGAGTTTTGGCAACATCTGAAGTTATAAAAAAAGCTATTTGAAAGCTGCTCGGTAGAATAGCGATCGCTGGTCTACGTCTTGTTGGTCTACACCTTACTGATACTCAACTTGCTTAGAGCCAGCATCGTAGCGAGCAGTCAAAATCAACTGTTTGTCGGGGGCATACATCAAGACCGTCAGATCACGGTTAGGCGCACTCTGCCGGAAGCCTTGTACCAAAGACTTGGCTAAGGGCCGCACTTCGTTAGGCTTAACTTGCTTGGAAATTACTACTCCCAGCTTGTTGTTATCCCGAACATAAGCATCCTGCACTAAACCATGAGCTGTCTGCACAACCCAGTTAGCAAGATTGCCACCTGCAGCTGTGTTACCTCGTTCCAGTTGGCTATAGCCTGCACGATTCTCAATTTGAGTCGGCTGGTTCACCGCTTGAGTGGTTGAGGATGGCCCACCACAAGCGGTTGTAATGGTAAGTACCAAAACCAAAGCTAAAGCCGTGAAAAACTTACGACTATGTTGAAGTAAATTCACGAAAGGTCTCCTCGCAAAATTAGTTAATCATTTGAATTGCTATAACTTTCTACTGTTAAAAGTAGGATTTGGAAGTTATTTAGCAAATGGTGAGCCTACTACAGATGGCAACTAGATTTGAGTTAGTTGAAAACAGTATTTTTTGAAAGTAGGTGAGACCTTCGGAGCTAATAGCGGTTTTGTAATTACTCGTAACTAACTCAAATGCAGAAAACTCAAGAAATATAAGTACCCAGGTAATCTGGGTAGCTCGCAAGCTACCCAGCGCTCACATTAGAACTAGTTATGACTAGTCAATTGCTTTCTTGATGTTATCTTTGATGTCTTCTTTAGCGTGCTGAGCTTGAGACTCAACTTGCTTGGCTTGTCCTTCTGCTTGGTCTTTGGGATCGCCCGTTATATTTCCCCAAGCTTCTTGAGCTTTGCCTTCAATATTTTTGCCAGCTGCTTTAGCTCTATCTTCTGCACTCATTTTATGTACTCCGTAATTTTCAAAACTCTAAATTCAAATATCAAGTTGAAAAGTGAAAATCTATTCCACTTGACAATTCCTAATGTAGCGACAACTACGATCTGAGCCATCTGCCAGAAGTTGCATTAGCCTTACTCTAGATTGCACCTTTTGATTTAACCTTTAAGGATTACGGTTTGTGAATTAAGAAATTTCTTATTTATTAATCTCTTGAATTTGATTCTTAATTCAGTAAATGTGAGCTGAGAAAGGTAAAAAATGTTGCCTTATCTTTGGCTGTCTCAAGAGTTTCCTAGGATTGTGCCCAATCACTAATTGATTTACTAGTTAGATATTTGACTGTTCAATATTTCAATATAAAGACCTAGATTCTAATCAGTCCTCAGCTCACAGTTCTATCCGCTACAGTTATATTGAGAGTCACTAATGGTTGTAATTCGCAGTTCAGATTGAAGTGTTGAGATATCCTGGGTTGCTTTAGCGGGTTTCATCGTGATTTCAACGGGCGATCGCGAATTTCACCGTGTTCTAGGCGACCAAATGTACTACTTAAGATCGCTACACTAGAGGAGTGCCTAGTTGACTCCGAGTGACCCCAGATTGCTCTCAAGTTACTAGGTGCAAGAGTCGAAACTCTAGCAAATTTGTGCTTTTATTGAGTCGAGATTATGGCGCAATTCCAGATTCAAGCTCCCTTTCAGCCTACTGGCGATCAACCTAAGGCGATCCAGCAACTGACTCAGAGTGTGCAGTCAGGTGAACGCTTCCAGACATTGTTGGGGGCAACGGGTACTGGTAAAACATTTACGATCGCTTCGGTGATTGAAAACGTGGGGAGGCCCACTTTAGTCTTGGCTCATAACAAAACCTTAGCCGCCCAGCTTTGCAACGAGTTGCGAGAGTTTTTTCCTAACAACGCCGTCGAGTATTTCATTAGTTATTACGACTACTATCAACCGGAAGCTTATATTCCGGTGACCGATACTTACATTGAAAAGACAGCTTCGATCAACGAAGAGATTGATATGTTGCGGCACTCGGCCACGCGATCGCTGTTCGAACGGCGCGATGTGATTGTGGTCGCTTCTATTAGCTGCATCTATGGCTTAGGTATTCCCTCCGAATATCTGAATGCGGCTGTGCCCTTGCGCGTGGGGATGGAAGCCGACCAACGCCAAATTCTGCGCGATTTAGCTTCTGTGCAGTATTCCCGCAACGATCTAGAAATGGGGCGCGGGCGCTTTCGAGTCAAAGGGGATGTGCTGGAAATTGGCCCAGCTTACGAAGACCGCATCATTCGAGTGGAGTTTTTCGGCGATGAGATCGACGCGATTCGCTACATCGATCCCGTAACTGGCGTAACGCTGCAAAGCATGGAGGGGGTGAATATTTACCCTGCCCGTCACTTCGTTACTCCCGAAGACCGCTTAGAGGGAGCCTGCAACGCCATCGAACAAGAGCTGCGCGATCGCCTAGAAATTTTAGAGCAAAACAACAAGCTCCTAGAAGCCCAACGCCTAGAGCAGCGCACCCGCTACGACCTAGAGCTGCTACGAGAAGTGGGCTACTGCAACGGTGTGGAAAACTACTCGCGCCATCTCGCTGGGCGGCAAGCGGGAGATCCCCCCGAATGCTTAATCGATTATTTCCCCCAAGATTGGCTCCTAGTCGTTGATGAATCTCACGTCACTGTGCCGCAGATTCGGGGTATGTACAATGGCGACCAAGCCCGCAAACAAGTGCTGATTGAGCACGGATTTCGTTTACCCAGCGCCGCCGACAACCGCCCCCTCAAGTCCGAGGAGTTTTGGGGCAAGGCAAAACAGTGCATTTTTGTTTCTGCCACTCCTGGAGACTGGGAGATGGAAATTTCGGAAGGTCGAGTCGTAGAGCAAGTGATTCGGCCTACCGCAGTGCTTGACCCGGAAATTTTCGTCCGTCCCACTACAGGCCAAATTGATGATTTGTTCGGCGAAATTCAAGAGCGGGTGCAGCTTCAGGAACGGGTGCTGATCACAACACTGACTAAGCGGATGGCTGAGGACTTGACCGAGTACTTGCAGGAGCGCAGCGTTCGGGTCCGCTATTTGCACTCTGAGATTCACTCTATCGAGCGGATTGAGATTTTGCAGGATTTACGGGAAGGCACCTTTGATGTCTTGATTGGTGTGAACTTATTACGGGAAGGCTTGGACTTACCAGAAGTATCTCTGGTCGCGATCCTAGACGCGGATAAAGAAGGTTTCCTACGAGCGGCGCGATCGCTGATTCAAACTATTGGTCGGGCAGCGCGTCACATTCGAGGTCAGGCCATTCTCTACGCCGACAACCTGACTGACAGTATGGCCAAGGCCATTAGCGAAACCGAGCGGCGGCGAGCGGTGCAAATGGAGTACAACACCAAGCACGGCCTCACGCCACAGCCAATCATCAAAAAATCGAGTAACGCCATTTTGTCGTTTTTAGAGGTATCGCGCCGTCTCAACGCCCAAGAACTAGATCAAGTCTATGAGCAAGTCAGTGATCTCCCTCTAGAAAACATTCCGCAGCTGATCGGTCAGCTAGAAGCTCAAATGAAGGAAGCGTCGAAGAAATTAGAATTTGAAGAGGCCGCTAAGTATCGCGATCGCATCAAACACTTGCGCGACAAGCTATTGGGCCATTAAGCACCTCCGTATTATCTCTCAAACTTTGCCTCTGCTTGATGAAACTCTCATCATTGCTTTAAATTTGGCTGCGAAATCTCTCTTAAGCCAGATGTTTAGAAGCGGTTACTGAAAGCGAGAATATGGAGGCTTACTCGTCTTAAGATTTGTGGCCTTCTGATTAGCAGAGCAGAGCGCATTTCATAAGAGATGAGTGAGCTACCTGGATAGATGTCTAGCTGGGAGCTTGATAGTGAAGCAACATAACCGATTGCAAGCATATCGCTACGCGAATCGGGGCAGCATTTACCTCTTTATGCCCATGCTGGATTTTAATGTCATGGCAGAAGTTGGAGAAACTCCGCCTTAAGGGAGTGAGATCGCAGCAAAGCGATCGCTGGGTAAGTTATTGCCTGATCACTATTTGTTGAAAACTTGTTTGCTGAACTTAAGAGTTGGGCAAGATTCTTGTTAGCACTACAGGAATTTTAGGTAGTCGGCTTCTAACCTAGAAAGCTACTGAATAAAGTTGCAAAACTCCTAAAGCGACTGGTTTAACTAATAGCTGCTATTAGGAATACGACACTCGGCGGCAAATCAGGGGTCTACCTAAAGTTAAGAATCAGGCAATTTGCAACGGTGAGTCTACTTCAGTGGCTCTATTGCAACAGTTAAGTGCTTCAAGTCCTTGTTGGCGATCGCCATGACAAGGTTGACCGAAACAATACCTTACTCACTTAAACTCTTAACTCAAATGCCCTACTCTTCAATGTCCTTCTCTCAGACATTTCCTAGTAGAAGCCCTATTCTTGCCTCCAAACCCTTGGCTCCTGAATTTACGGTTGCCATCCCGACCTACAACGGTGAGCACCGTTTGCCTGAGTTGTTAGAACGCCTGCGATCGCAGGTAAATACAGAGCATTTCCGCTGGGAAATCCTAATAGTTGATAACAACAGTACAGACCAGACTGCTGAGGTCATTCGGACCTTCCAGGCAGATTGGCCCAACCAGTATTCCATCCGGTACTTGTTTGAAGGTCGCCAAGGTTCTGCTTATGCGAGGCAGCGAGCAGTGCAAGCAGCCGAAAGCGAGCTGATTGGTTTTTTAGATGATGACAACATTCCAGCCCTAGATTGGGTGGCAGCAGCTTATGCCTTTGCTCAAAGTCACCCTAGAGCAGGAGCTTACGCGAGTCAAATTCACGGTGACTTTGAAGCTGCACCTCCGCAAAACTTCAAAAGAATTGCTGGTTTTTTGGCGATTACTGAGCGCGGTCCTCAGCCATTGCTGTACGACCCTGGCAAAAAGCTGCTGCCTCCCTCAGCAGGCTTAGTGGTGCGTAAAAGTGTTTGGAGCCGCTATGTACCTCAAACTTTTACCTTGAGAGGGAGAGTCGGACAGTCTCAAGGACAAGCGATCGCGGCCAGCGAACCGGGAGAAGATCTAGAACTGCTTCTGCATATTCAGAATGCAGGTTGGGAAATTTGGTATAACCCAGACATGGAAATGCACCACAAAATCCCTCACTGGCGTTTTGAGCGAGATTATTTACTCGCCATGTTTCGAGGGATTGGTCTGAGTCGCTACCACACTCGCATGCTCAGTGTTAAACCTTGGCAGCGTCCATTGGCAGCTCTGGCCTATATCCTGAACGATATGCGTAAAATCCTCCGGCACTGGCTGAAATATAGAACGGTCATCCCTCAAGATTTGGTAGCTACTTGCGAAATGGAGCTGTTCCGCAATAGTTTTCTGAGTCCCTTCCACCACTGGAAGAAAACCCTGAAAAACTAAGAGAGCATAAGTTTTAATCTCTCTATGGATGTAACGATCGCAATTCCTACCTACAACGGTGCCGATCGCCTGCCGCTGATTCTGGAGCGCTTGCGACGGAGATTCTAAGATAGAATCCCTGCCAATTAAAAGGTAAGAAGTGGATGAGTAGCGCGATCGCGCTTTATTAGCGTGCGTTATTTGGGCCAGAGATTGCGCCACCAAGGAGCGGTTTGGCTAGAAATTGCAGGCAACTTCTGACGGATATCCTGGATATTCCAACCCGTTAGCTTAGCCAGGGTTTGAGCTTCTTGTTCAAAGCGGGCGGGTAAAGCTCTCTTATACTGTCGTCCAGCCACGCAGTTCGTCTCACCTGTAAAGGCATGGCGCAAAACATAGCGCCCTTGGAAGGACTGTCGATTCGAGGTTTCCTGGAACATTAGATCCTCAGGAAACTTGTCACGGGTATAGCGGACATGAATCCGGGTCAGAAAAACATTGGAGGAGGCGTTGTCGTTGAGCCAAAAAACACCCGCCTGACGCAGTTCCTCAGGGTTGAGAGGTTCAGCTGAGCAAGGGTCGCAGTTGCCCATATCCCAGGCATATTCCAAAAAAGCTACCTTTTTACCTTCACGAGTGTAGGCTGTCTGGAACATAGATTTGTAGAAGTCGCCAAACTCGTTTTTGACAAAAACTGGAATTTCAGCATCTGAGGGCACTTGCACGGTTCGGTAGTTAGTGACTTCAGCTTGGCCTTGAGGAGACAACAGGTAAACGATTAAGTCTTGCTCGGTGGCAGCATTAATCATGCCCAAACGGATCGGCAGCATGAACTTGGGTGATTCGTAAGCCATCTGAATTGGGCGGAGAAATTGATAGCCCGCTTTTTCAAATTCCGCTAGATTCACCTTGGCGACGAAAAACTTTAGGTTTTGGCGGATGTAGGGTTGCAGTAGTTGCTTCGCTCCTCTAGGAAGGCGGTAACCACTGCGGTTCAACCAAGTTTCCAAACCGCCGGATTCCTTAGCGCTCAGAATCACAATGTCATATTCACCCACGGTAAAGCGAGCTTCAACTTTGATTCCCAGGGCATTGTCGCTCGCAGCTTCTGTAGGCGCACCAGCCATTGCCGCAGACGGAGCCATTACCCTTTCATTAAAAGTTTGAGTTTCACAAGGATTGGAGTCGAAATATTCCACCAGACGAGGGGCACTAAAGGCATCCAGCCGTTCTAAAACTTTAGGATCGCCGACATGAACTTGCTCCTGCTTTAGCACCACAGGCACAGGCACGACGATCGCAAAATCTTTGACATCACCCTGGAAGTCATTGGCCATCGTCAGGACAGTGCGTTCTCCATCTCTGGCGATCGCAACCTGAGAAGCTTTGTTATAGAGTTTGGTGTCTGCTTTAGCGACGTAGAAGCCACAAAAAGCCCAGGCATTAGGTACATACCCAATTAGAATAACCAGTGCCAAAAGCAAGCCCAACAATATCCGTAACGGCTTCATCATAATTTTCTCCAGGTGCATGAATAAGAAGGCTGAGGAATGTTGCTCTTATACTTCAACGGCAGTGGGACTGATAGGTTCACCAGATTCAGGAGCAGGCCAAGACCAAGTAAAGCGAGGCGCGGACCAGATCAGGTCTATTAGCAAGGTGAGCGGAGCCAGCGCAAATAAGGCCCAAAACACAGCAGTCGAGATGAAGAACTGATTGCGGAGCACAAACGTGACAGCGGCAATGGCGACAGACCAAACCAATCGCCCGATCCGAGCATTGGGAATGGAGCGAGGGTCAGTAATCATAAACAAGGCAAACAGCAATAGAGACCCACTCATCAATCGGTGCCAGTAGACATCCCAAGTCCAACCCAGCCAGAAATTGCGATAGGCTTCTAGGCCAGCGTAGGTGCCTAGGAAAGCGGCTGAGGTATCCCAACGCCCGACGCGCTGTAGCACCAGACCCCCAGCCCCCAGAAAGAGCAGCCCGTACCACCACTCATCGCCCCATTGCCCTGGAGAAACCCAGGCATCTTGAGTAAGCATTAGCACAGCGATGATGCCGAAGTTAGCCGGATTAAAGAAATGCTTGCCTTGTACTTGAAACACAAACTTACTCAGAACCGCTAAGCTGCTGGCTAAAGCCATTGTGCTGGCATGATCCGCTCTGAGCAGTAAACACAGCCCTAAAGACGTGATCAGGGCACTCCGTAGCGATCGCCCCTGCTTCTTGACGGGAGTCGAAGGAGTAGAAATTTCTGTCTGGGTGGTTTGTGAAGTGAGCGATCGCTGTGAGTTCCGGCGCTGCCACCATTCCTGTAAAGCAGACATAGCCCATTGAGCCGTGAGGCAAGTCGCAATCGTCACGGCAATGAATTCGGGTCGAACCGTCCAGTCTCTCGTGCCTAAGCCCAGGATGAGAAACAGTGAGAGAAACAAAATCTGATAATCACGCGCGTCCTGTAGCAGCATGGCTAGAGCACAGGAGAGGGTCGTCCCCAATCTAGACGAGCCTACTCTTAAACGGTTCTGCTGTTACAGAAATTGTTACAAGCTGTCTCCGTACTTTTGCCAAATAAAAGCCAAACCTCACCCCGCCCCTCTTCCCAGGGTGAGAGAGCGGCTTTAAAGTCGGTATTGCCGATATACATCACTCGCAGCACGATGTAAAAGTGAGTGTCGATACACTAAAGCCTGCAAATCATCCGCATAGCCACCCCCGATCACGCAAGCAACAGGGTAGCCCGACGCCACACAGGTACTCAAAACTTGCATTTCTCGACGGAATAAACCTGTATCGGTGAGCGCCAGTTTACCCAAGCGATCGCCTAGATGTGGATCAACTCCTGCATCGTAGAGGACTAGATCTGGACGTACCTCAGTGAGTAAATCGGGTAAATAGGCGGCTAGGGTTTGTAGATAAGCATCGTCTTCCATGCCTACAGGTAAAGGCACATCCAAATCACTTTGTTGCTTAGTACCTGGAAAGTTAACTTCACAGTGCATTGAGAACGTGAAGACACTCGGATCATCCTGGAAGATTAGGGCTGTACCATCGCCTTGATGTACATCTAGGTCAACAATCAGAACTTTCTCCACCAAGCCCAACTTTTGTAGAGCCCGAGCCGCGATCGCTAAATCGTTGAAAATACAAAATCCAGAGCCATAACTGGGGAAAGCATGGTGAGTTCCGCCTGCCGTATTACAAGCAAGACCCTGCTGTAGAGCTAGCTGTGCCGTGAGAATCGTGCCTCCGACCGCAGTACAGGTGCGATCGACCAAAGCTGGGCTCCAAGGCAATCCAATGCGGCGCTGGGCCTTAGGGTCTAGGGTGCCCTCACAATAAGCTTGCACATAATCCCTTGTATGGACAAGTTCTAGAACTGATTGGGCAGGCGGCTCAGGTGTAAAAAATTGCTCTAGATGCGCCACCCCCTCTGCTATTAGCATCTCGTACAACAGTTTAAACTTCGCCATCGGGAACCGATGTCCTGCTGGCAGAGGCGCAACATAAACTGGGTTATAAACCAAGGGTAAGTCCATCGACTTTCTTACACTGGAGACAGAATCCTCAACAGCGATTTCTCTAGAAATTGCTTCACCCCTTCAGCGAGGCTGATCATGGAACTAAGAAGCGTTTGGCAATATGGCAGCAATAGTTCTGAAAACAGTAATCACTTTGCCACAATTAGCCAATGGTGGCACAACCTCAACGGCAAAGAGATTCTGTGGCAACAACGGTTGATGCCTGCAACTGCGGAGGCCACCAACCTCAACTGGGAACCCCAGCGTTTTGATGAAAAGTTTTTAGTAGTAAACCCTACTATTCGTGGCATCACCCTCTACTGGCAGAAGCCTGATTCATCGCAAGAGCGAAGTACCACAGTCCACAAGCTGGAGCTAGACCAACTGCATCAGCAACTCTACATTTTTCCGCAGTCACAAAAGGAAGTGGTAATTCGGGTGGAGTTGCCGCAGGTTGCGCTCCAGACAGTGGTCATGAAAAATCCCCAGTGGCAAGTTGCTCCCAACGGAGATACCTACTTACTGACACTACGAGACGATCGCCAGAAAGTCGTAGTGCAAGCCACCTTTGACTCAACTCAAATGAGCCAACTCAAACAACAATTGCCTTAGAAACTGCCCAAATACAACACAACTACCGAAGCAAGACTAGAGCTTTCCAGCCTTTGCCTCGGTAGCTTTTTAGTTGTGACGGGTGAGTCGTAAACTGCACCTGTCGTTAATCATGAAACACGATGACTGTGAGATGGAAGTTCTGCTGTACGCAGCTTTAGTTAGTTGCTTGAGCTGCCAACAGTTGCTTTAACTTTTCTAGGTCTTGAGCCCAACGTGGATCAGGCTGAACCGCATCGCTATCAGTAGAAGTGCTAGCCGCAACTCGTCGAGACTTATTGTTATTGTTGCTATTGCCCTTGCTACGACGGCTACCCGTAGAAGGAGCACTGGGGCTAGGACTGCTGCTGACGCCCTCTGCACCCTCTGCACCCTCTGCACCCTGTTCTTCCTTACCTTTGGCGCGAGGCAACGCTTTCTCAATTTTTAGAGCGCAGTCTTTGAGCACAAAGCCGTTGTATTTTTCAATAATTTCATCGGCTTGCTCATCGGTTTTGACAGTCACAAAACCAAAACCTCGACATTTGCCTGTTTTGCGGTCAGTGATAACCTTGGTAGAGACAGAATCACCAGCTTCTGCAAATACTGCTGCTAGCTCTTGGCGCTCCACTTCTTTGGGTAAATTGCCCACATATAAACGAATAGACATGAAAGATACCTCCAGACATCGGTTCAGATAAACTTGCTTGAAAGCATTAACCTCACGCAGTTAGCGAGAGATTGCCTTGATAGACGACTCTACGAATAGCTACGCCTTGTACTCCCCTCGCTAACATCGAAAACACAGCTCCTCGCCTCAAAAAAGCTGTCCAGTACCCTTCATCCAATGCTTTACACTCCAGAAAAGAGCAAGTTGAACTTCATCATGGTTGTAGGTTTTTAATGATCACTGGAGGCTTATGTTCGAGCGTTTTCTGTTTAAACTGCTTTTCCAGGATTTCTATGCCATTCATTAAGGTATCACGGCCTTAGATACGCAGCTAGGTAAAATCATAAGTTTCAGACTTGAGCCAGATCTTTATTAGTAGATTGGCGAAACAAGCTTCGAATATACCAATAGATTGACGTAACACGCAGGTATGTTTCTAGACTGTTTCAATAAAAACCAGCCGATGGCTACGGCTGGTCGAGCTTGCTGTGTTGGGAGGAAGAAAACCTGACACCAAGACGGTTTTGCTGTAGAAACTGCCATTGTTAAGGGCTGAGCCACGTCTTCGGTAAATCGGATCTCTCTGTAAAGAAAAGTAACATAAATTCCCAAATTAGTGCAACTTTTCTTTACAAAAGGTTTGACAATGGCAAAAAAATCAATAAGTAGATATTACTAATATCCTCCAATAAATAACAGGATATAAGTGCCAACGCAGGCTGCTACCCCAGCTAGCAAGGTAGACCAAATCGGATGGCGACTAATGCTAGTTTTGCCGCTCGAAGTTCGTAAGGTTTCTAAATCGATCCAGGGAGTAGCGCCCCGATGGAACCAGCCTTTAGCAGTTACGGCTTGGTGAACTAAGTCACGGGGTTGTGGCGATCGCCACCAAAACGCCCCCAACGGCCCTAGAACTGAAGTGTGATGAAGCGGTACTAACCCCGTGTCAGTTTGCAGAATCAAGCTTTGGCTTAGCCAATTAGCCAGTCCCGTCCGCCCCAGTACTTTGCCTTGGAGTTGTACAGGTTTGCTGTCGATAGGGAGAAGTGCAGAATTAGCTACCAGCGTTGGGAGGGGAGATGTGGCTCGGAGCGTCACTGGGGTGATGTCTGGAAAGAACGGGTTGATCCGAACAAAAATCCCTAAGCTCAGACCCAAAGGTAAACAACCGATGAGGACAGCCCAGTCACCCACCAACCAAAACAAATTCCACAACCCTAAGAACTCACCGATCGCAGCGATTGACCAAATCCCTAATCCGATCGCAACGCCTAACCCCAAGCCCCAGAAGGGAGCGCCTTGGAGGGCTAGGCGTTGTCCGTGCCGAGTGAGCCACTGATGCCAGGTGAGTTTGGGCGTGGGTGCTTGAGCAGAGTTGGCAAAGTTTAGCTCAGAGTCGAGTCGCCAGTGGCGGGCGTAAGAACTCAGGAGTTGCAGGCGATCGCCTAATAAAGAATGAGATTGGTTGAGATTGAGCCAATGGCGGTGAGGGTTGGTGCGGTCCCATTCCAAAAGTGCCTCAAATGAGACGGCTGGATAGAAGCTACCGACGGTTAGCGCTGTTTTGTAATCGAGCGGTGCTAGGAAGTTGAAGCCTTCGAGGACATAGCTGGTTTGTTGCTGCTGTTGTACGTCTTGAGCTACCCCGATCGCGGTTTTGAGTAAGGCTCTGGTGAGCCCGTTAGGATTGCCAGTAAATTCAGCGGCTAAGCGATCGCTGTAGTAGAGCCGCTGACGAGACAGCCACAACAGTGGCCAGCGGAGCAGCCCATAGACACCATAGTTGAGACTGGAAAAGGCAGCAATGATGTAGACCAGCACCGTGAAGAGGTAAAACAAGGCTGTATTCTGTCGCTGCGCCTGCTTTCTCCGAGCTTCCAAGCGATCGCCCCAAGTGGCTACCTGCCAATACAGCGTGTAGGGAACTTGTAGCAGCAGCACTGCTAGGGACATCACCGCAAAATCCCAGTGAGCAATGTGAGCAATTTCCCCAGCATAGAGGGCAGCAATTTCGTCATCTGCCATTTGTTCTAGCAGTCCTTGGCTGACGGCAATGCGGGCGAAGCGAGGTAGGGAGCCGTAGGTAAGAGCGATTGGTGCCGCTGTAGGCAAAAGCCGCAAGGCAGGAGTGGGAATCTGCTTCTGCCGAGGCAGACGATTGAGAACTTTAGTGGCTTCTGGGCTATAGGTCGCTAAAGTCGCGGTTGATAAGGGTTTCAAGCCGTACAAAAACTTGAGTAGTGCATCCATCAGCCAAGGCAGCGAGGCTAACATCAGCCCTACCACAACAATAAAAATGACTGTTGGATTGCGGTAGAGCAGTTGAATCGGCTGGACAAAAGGAAGCTTGACCAACAGCCAGTTGGTAGCTCGCATAGAGAAGCGTAAAACAAACAAGGCGAAGGCGAAAAAGGCGATCGCGCTACCTGCTTGCAAGAGCCAAAAGCGGGTGAGTTTGAGCTTGCTGAGCGGTTGCCACTTTTGCGCTCGGCCTGCTTGTTTCCACTCGTGCGGTTCCGTTGACGCTGTTGATGCCACTAAAACTGGGTTTGTACTCTCAGGTAGATCAACCTGCCCAACTTCTGTGGGTGGCGCAGAGGTGGCGTCAGTAGTCGACTGAGGCGATCGCGGTTGACTGACTGAAGCTGTTTGGGCACGCAGCTTATTAGTCTTATTAATCCGAGAAGTTTTACGAGTGGAGGTAGCATCTAGCGGGATGAATCCAGCCTCACTAGCATTAGATATTGTGGATGGAGCCTCGGATGGGGTTGGGGTGGACGGGTACAACTCGGTAGATGCCACCAGTTGAGGATAGCGTTTGATGAAGCTAGCTAAAGTTTTGTCGGCCCAAGCTCTCGCCTGTGGATTAGGCGTTTGGGTGAGGGCTTGGCAAAGGGCGATCGCTTGCTCCGCCAGACCTTGACGCTCATAAGCGGTTACTAACCCAATCTGGGCTTGCAAGCTAGTTGGAGTATTGGGTGGAGGCGGTGCAACCTGATTAGGAGAAAAGTTGGCACAACGCTCTAGCAGAGAGATGGCGGTGGGGTAATCTCCCTGCTTCAGTGCGGTTAAGCCTGATTTCAGGGTCGCGTTGGTAGATGGCTGGTTAGATGCAGAAGGGTCGGAACTAGACATACAGATGCTGCTGCCATAATCCGCTCCAACATAGCATCAAGTGGAGATAGGTTCTTGCCCAGAAACTACGGGAGCGATCGTGCTTAATTTTAACTCCGGGTGCTCCCCCTCTACTTGCTGGCAGTTCCACTCGTTACGGAAAAGCAGCACAGGACGGCCCCACGAATCTTTCACCGTGACGGTATTAAACAAGCGACCCACTTTTTGCAAAGCGTCCCAGCCTCCCGTGACCCAACGAGCCACGCTGTAAGGTAAGAGTTCTATCTGGGTTTCCACGTTGTATTCGTTTTGCAACCGGAACTGCACCACTTCAAATTGCAGTTGCCCGACTGCTGCCAAGATTGGGTCTCGCTTGGCTTCATCTGCCGAGAACATGATCTGGACTGCCCCTTCTTCCCGTAGCTCCGACACACCTTTGTGGAACTGCTTAAACTTGGAGGGGTTGGGGTTTTTTAGGTAGGCAAAGAGTTCGGGTGAGAAACAAGGGATGCCTTCGTACTCTAGCTTCTGGCCCAGATAAATCGTGTCTCCGATCGCAAACGCTCCAGGGTTGTTGAGACCGATCACGTCACCGGGGTAAGCCGCCTCGATCGATTCGCGTTCTTGTGCAAACAGCTTTTGTGGGCGAGACAAGCGCACCGTTTTACCCGAACGAGCATGGTTTACGGTCATGTCTTTTTCAAACTTACCGGAGCACACCCGCACAAAGGCAATGCGATCGCGGTGTCTGGGGTCCATGTTGGCTTGCAGCTTGAAGACAAAACCCGAAAACTCTGGATAGGTAGGCTCCACCTCACCCACCGTACTGTGATGAGGCCCAGGCTTAAGGGCGTAGTCTAGGAAAGCATTGAGGAACGGCTCTACCCCAAAGTTGGTCATGGCGCTGCCAAAGAACACGGGCGTCATTTTGCCTCGGTGTACCAGCTCCAAGTCTAGCTCTGGCCCTACTCCCTCAATCACTTCCAAATCTTCTTTGAGTTGGTAGTAGAGTTCTTGCTCCAGCAAGTCTTCGATCCGAGGGTCGCCCAAATCTACAGTGGTTACAGTTGCTTCGCGGCTACCGTGAGCACTGCGCTCGAATAGGTGAATTTTTTGCTCTCGTCGGTCAAACACGCCTTTAAAGCGATCGCCCATCCCAATCGGCCAGTTTACCGCGTAGGTTTGTAAGCCTAGTTCTTGCTCAATTTCATCCAGCAGTTCCAGCGGTTCACGCCCTGGACGATCGAGCTTGTTGATAAAGGTAAAAATAGGCAGCGATCGCAGCTTGCAAACTTCAAATAGCTTGCGAGTCTGCGGCTCCAAACCTTTGGCTGCATCGACTAGCATCACCGCATTGTCAGCGGCAGCTAAGGTGCGATAGGTGTCTTCACTGAAGTCTTGGTGTCCCGGCGTATCCAGCAGGTTGATATGACAGTCTTTATAAGCAAACTGCAAAACCGTCGAGGTGATCGAAATCCCCCGCTGTTGCTCCATTTCCATCCAGTCTGAGGTGGCTTTGCGCTGGGCTCGACGTGCCTTGACTGCTCCCGCCTCGTGAATCGCACCTCCGTACAGCAAGAGCTTTTCGGTCAGAGTGGTTTTACCCGCGTCTGGGTGAGAGATAATCGCAAAATTGCGACGGCGTTCAATCTCTGTCTCCAACTCAACTTGAAGCGATTTGTCTTGAACCGATTGGTCAAGGGCAAGGGAATCAGTGGACATGCCGGAACCTGACTGGGTAAATCTGTAAAGCAACTTATCAACGCTAAATCGCTAAATTCAACGTTGCCTTTAAACTTGATGATAGCGACAAAAGCTGCGCCTGCGGAAATCCTCCTCAGGTAGAGGATGAGGAGATACCTACCGGAGAGCATCGGATTTCCCTATCTATGTCATACTTTCAGGCAAAGATTAGCTAGATATGATTAAGGCAATTGCCCTGATTGCAATCGCAAACACCTTAACTCCGTGATGGAGAGAAACTGGAATGTACGACACGGATAAGCGGAAATTATTATCGGCAGTAGCGCATGGTTCGATCTTTTTTAGCGCTGCCTTGGTATCTATTGGTGTGCCGATCGCGATTTTGTTTGTTTCTGATGACCCTGTGGTGAAGGAAAACGCCAAGGAAGCCATTAACTTTCACCTTAATATTTGGGTCTGGGGAGCCATTATTGGAGTCTTGTCCTGGATCTTGATTGGTCTCCTCTTGGTGCCTTTCTACTTCCTGGCTCATTGGGGATTGGCGATTTGGGCGATCGTGACTTCTCTAAGTGACACTGACCACGCATTCCGTTATCCCTTCATTTTCCGATTGGTCTAGGGCGCTCTGGCAATTACTAAGGATTTGAGAGCGCACCTCTCCCAAATTTTTTGGTTGAAATAAATCGTTGGTGAAATTTCCTGACTCCATCCACTTCTCCCTGTCAAAGGTAAGGGAAGGTGTGATGGAGTTACTTTATGAGCGATCTTTGTCTGCTGGTAGCCGATGTTTTAGTGAAGAGTCAGTTAGCTAAGACCGCAGCACCAGAAATACCTCAGATTAGCTACTTATTCGCAGCAGACGATTTAACCAAAGCTCAAACGGTTGCTTTAGCTTCACCCCAGGTTACCACCGGAGTTGAATTTGGTGCTCCAGAATTTAGCCAACCCGGATGTCAGCCTCAGCTTGCTGCCCAGATAGGAGCCGCTCAGGTGGGGGCGATCGCGCCTAGCCAACAACTTGCTACAGAAATTTACGCTCAAGAAGACAACCTGATCGCCTCAATTCTGGACGACCAGCGTGGTAGTCAGCAGGTTTCTAAAGTTAGTCCTGCTTTGATTCCTAACTTTAGCGATATACCGCAAGCCCAGGCTTTGGCTCCACGATCGGGTAACCAGCTCTATCGCCAAAGACTAGAAGCCCTGAGAGCAGGCACTCTTTACACCCGGATCGCTAGCAATAGTTTTTACTCAGCTTGGTCTCAAGCCACAACGAAGCCCAGCTACAGCCAATGGAAACAACTACTAGAGCTAGAAGCCAGAGCTGTAGCACGAGGCCAAGGAGACAATCGTCTCTCGGTCGTCGTGGGAGACTCGCTTAGTCTCTGGTTCCCAACCCAACGCCTACCTGAGGGACAATTGTGGCTGAATCAAGGAATTTCGGGCGACACCACAAGTGGCATTCTCCAGCGGCTTTCAGCCTTTACTCAGACGCGGCCTGACACCATTTACGTCATGGCTGGCATTAACGATCTGCGTCGGGGCCATAGCGACCAACGGATTTTAAGTAATTTGCGTCAAATTATGCGACAGCTCCATCAGAAGCATCCTGGCGCTGAGGTTGTTGTGCAGTCGATTTTGCCAACTCGCTATGCTGCGATTCCCAGTAGTCGGATTCGTGGCTTAAATCAACGCATTGCCGCGATCGCCCAACAAGAAAAAGTAAGTTTTCTAGATCTGTACCCCTACTTCACTGACACGCAAGACACCTTGAATCGAGCCTTGACCACTGATGGCTTGCACTTGAATCCACGTGGTTATCAAGTTTGGCAAGTTGCCCTTCAGCAAACCGAATCTCAGCTCAAAATCGCTCGCTATCAACGCTTAACGGCTGCGGCTGTCTCTGGGACCGCTGTGAGGTAATTAGGCCATGTAGAATAGCTTCAACCTGTGTGATGCTGAACTCCATGACCGTTTCTCATCCTGTTGTGTCCGCTGCTTGGCTGCACGACCATCTCAACGATCCGCAAGTTGTGGTTGTAGATTGCCGCTTTGCTTTAATGCAACCTGATTTGGGGCAGCAGCAGTATCAAACCAGCCACATTCCAGGCGCTCACTATTTAGATCTCAATCGCGACTTGTCGAGTCTAGTGAATCAACACGGCGGGCGGCACCCGCTACCAGATCCACAGGACTTTGCTGCTAAGTTACGAGCGAGCGGGGTGAATTCTGACAGCCCCAATGGGCCAACTTTAGTCGTGGCTTATGACGACTCACGCTTAGCCTTCGCCTCTCGCCTTTGGTGGTTGTTGCGCTACTTCGGGCACAGCCATGTAGCAGTTTTAGATGGCGGTTTCGCAGCTTGGCAGGCAGCAAGCTATCCCATTACCGTAGACGTACCACCACCGCAAGCAGGCAACTTTATCCCACAGCCACAGCTTGAGCAGGTAGTTGATATTAATATCGTCAAGGCTCGCCAAGATACACCAAATGTGGTTTTGGTAGATTCGCGCGAAGGCGATCGCTACCGAGGGGAACGCGAACCGATTGACCCAGTGGCAGGCCATATTCCGGGCGCGGTGAATTACCCTTGGCAAGAAGTCACTAACGAGCAAGGCTATCTGCGACCCACAGTAGAGCAACGCGATCGCTGGACTGAAGTCGCTTCAGCTGAAGAAATTTTGGTTTACTGCGGTTCTGGCGTGACAGCCTGCGTCAATTTACTGTCCCTAGAACTGGCAGGTATTGATCAAGGCAAACTCTACGCTGGCAGTTGGAGCGATTGGTGTTCCTATTTGTAGGAGTGAGGGGTGAGGAGTAAGGGAGTTAGAAAAGGGGCAGGTTAATAGATAAGCTGACGCCCAGAATAGAGCTGTCAAAATTTACATTGCGATTAGAAGAGTTGCCGAAGCCAAAGCCTCCGAATACCGTAATGCGACTGTTGCGAGACCAGTCATAACTTAGGCGAGCCAGTAGTTGGTGATAGTTGTCCTCCCGTCCTTGCTCCGTAAAGCTCGATAGTACGTACTGATAGTCCAGCCCTGTCTGAACTTTACTAGTTGGGTTGTAATTCAGGGATGCGCCCAAGGCATTGACCACTCGGCTGCGATCGCTCGGATCAGCAAAGCTATAGCGCAGTTGGTAGAAGCTATCAATGGTTACCGCGCTGCCAAGAGAATCTCGGCGGCCCAGACCCAGACGGATGGAGTTGTCATTTAGGAAGCGATCGCCGCCTCCAGCCGTAAATAACTGTTGATTGCTTAAGCCCACCTCCCCGTACATTTTGGGAGTGAGTTGTTGATAGATGGATGCCCCAACCCGTACTTCGTTGTAGTCGAAGTCATCCAAGTTGGCATATTTGATCAGATTGGCATTGATAGAGCCAATTAAATAGGTTTTAGGCCCGATCGCTGGAGTTGCCCACAGGCTCAGTCCCGTGCGAATCAAGCTGTCATTAATGGGGTCAACACTGGAAAAAATGTTGTCACTTTGGAAAAAATCAACCCGACCTTGCAAGTAAACAGTTCGCTGGGAACGAACAGCCTGCACAGGTTGTTGTCTCAGGCGCAGTGTACCGAGTTCTGGGTCAAGTTGTTGATTGCTGTTCTCTACAGACTCCTGTAGGCGCAAGTTGCCTAACTCAGGATCAGCAGCTTGTGGCTCTGCTTCAGAGTTACTTGTATTTGTTGTATCAGATGTATCAGACTCATTACCAGTAGTTTTTCCAGGCTCTTCTGGCTCTCCCGAACTTTCCTGGGCGGCATCGCCTGGTTTTTGCAACCGCAAATTACCCAGCTCTGGATCTGCTAATGTTTGCTCCAGGTGACGCTCTTGCTGCGATTGCACCTCAACCTCAGAAGGCGCGTTTAGCTGAGACAGATATCTCAGCGGCAAGTTTTGATTCGCTAAGGCTGGATTGGTCAAGGATGGCTCTACTGTCACCTCTGACCATAGGATCTCAGTTTCAACGGTTGGTAAACTGAAGCCTACATCTAAGGATACAGAATCCTGCTTTGTTCCTAGGCTATTATCAGGTTGTAAAAATTTTGGCAGCGGCAAAACAACCGGATTGGCTGTTGGCTCAACAGTAGCTTCCGGAATTGGAACAGTTGCTGCGGTAGCACAAGCTGAACTACCTGCAAGACTCAGCCATAGACCTAGGTGTTGCCAAAGTCTGAGGTGCGGATGATAAAACAAGCGTAGATAAACTTGCAAGTTGGATACCGTATATTTACTGAAAAACCAGCCGAAACTCATCGTAGAAGTAATTCTCCTTAGTTGCTAGGGTGGTACGAAATATAAATCAGGGTTTTTAGCTTAAATTTTTTGTTTTAGGGAACTACCAAACTAAGTTGATCGTCGCCTGAATGGATGCCTACCGATAAGTTGTGATTCCTAATATAGGGAATAGACGAAATCCAGCTAATTTGTTCATCTTGGTTAGTAAAGAACGGACGAAAATTTTCGTCAATAGATTCAAATCTTGGATTGTATGTATATTTCCTTAGGGAAATATACGGAAATCGGAAAACTTTCATATAAAATTTTGATGTTGCACCGCCAGGAACCGCTTATGTCTCAAAAATTAGCTCTGTTCCTTGCTCTGATGCTGTCGGGTCTAACTATTGGGAGCTTTCCGCAGCCTGCGGATGCCAAAACTCCCTTGACTCGTGCTGTCATTCAGGCACTCCGGAATCGTGTGCAGTTAATGCAAAAAAGCCGACCTGTTCGATCGGCACGAGTTTCTGATGCAATGGCTCCTGGCGATGCTCTAGCAACGGCGCGTGCTTCTCTAGCAGAGCTACGTTTTAATGACGGTTCTTTAGCTCGTGTGGGTGAGCAAGCCGTTTTTCGTTTCGTGCCTAATGCCCGTACATTTCAGCTCTCTAATGGCACGATGTTACTCCTCATTCCGCCTGGTCGTGGTCCTACAGGAGTAAGAACCCCCAATGCAGCGGCGGGCATTAAAGGTTCTGCTTTGTTTGTCCGCTATATTCCTGACACAGATACCACCTTGGTTGGGGCACTGACCAATAACCCGCAAGGGCCAATGGTAATTTATAACCGTGATGCTTCTCAAAGCCAAGGCTTACGAGCTGGCCAGTTGGCGGTTATAGTCAAAAACCGGATTGAGCAAGTCTACGACTTTGATCTCAATACCTTCTATGAAACCAGTGATTTAGTCAAAGGGCTGAATCTCACGCAAAAGGATGCTGCTAGTCCCTCAGATGAGGCGATCGCGGCAGTTCGAGCTGAGACAGTAGAGGCTTTGCAAGGCCAGTCCTCCTTCAAAAACGCAAACGTCATCGAAAACCCAACCTTTGTCCGTTTGCCCTCTGAGTTAGCTGGTTTCCCGGATAATAATCTCGATCGCATCTTCAATTCTGTGGATGTACGCCGAGCTATCGACCCAGAGAAAACTCAATCCGATCAAACCGTAGCCTCACCTCAACAACCTGGGACTGGTTCTGGTAGCGTTCCACCTGTCGCTGGCACTACCCCACCTGCGACTCAACCGCCGGAGCCAGTCACCTCTACTCAAAACCCACTTCCTAGCGACAACCCCGTTATCAGTTCACCGCCTGAACCCACTCCAGTCACTTCAACTCCCCGTCCCCTAGACTCCTTAGGGCAGAGACCAAGGACGGTTGCTCCAACAGACACCAGACTGCTCAACCCTCGCCGCATAGAGCCAGCAACTCCAATTTCGCAACCTAGCACTCCTACGCCGCCCGTAGTCACTACACCCACTCCCCCCACCGAAGCACCCACCCCTGACCAAGGGTCAAATACGCCCCCTATCGTAGTAGAAGGGGGCGTTTCAGGAGGCATAACGCCCCCTTCGCCCACGGATGAGCTGCCCGTGGTGCCTAAGCAACCTGATACCCTTCCTAACCCCAATTCTCCTGTTACTCCAGGATCCAGCCTTCCCAGTCAAACTCAAGGAGATGCTCCAGGTATTGGCCAGCCCGACGTAACTCCTCCTATTGACGCTTTACCAGGCCCTTTCACTGATACTCCCCCAGGCGGCTCACCGGATGTAATCATTCCGAGTCCACCTATCTTGGTTGAACCCGGATCAGGAGTGCCAGTAGTGCCGATTGATCCGACTTTGCCAGGTAATTTCCCTGGCCAAGGAAACACCGGAGGTAACTTCCCTGGCGGAGGAAATACGGGAGGCGATTTCCCTGGCCAAGCTCCAGCAACGCCTGCTAACCCTATATCCAATCCAATCAATCCGACTGGCGGAGGTCAACCTACAGATCCAACCAATCCAACTGGCAATACGCCATCTAATGGCGGAACACCGGGTAGTGATTTTCCTGGTAAAGCCAATGATGGTAAATTTCCTGGTAAAGCCAATGATGGTGTCTTCCCAGGTGGTGGGGCAACCGAGGGCAAGTTTCCTGGCCGGGTTCCAATTGACAAATGAATAGACTAAGGCGATCGCCTTAGCTATCTACTGAACTATCCACGGGGTCACTGATCTCCGTGGATTCTGTTTCTCCTTCAAGAGTATTGGGCCAAGCAACTGTAGAAAATGCAGCATCTGTCAGCGACACTGGGTCTGTAGAGACATCCACATCCATATGGGCTATATCTAGAGGGGAAAGCCCATTCGCTGCGCTAAAACTAGTTGAATGATTAGTAGTTGTTAGCTTTCGGAGTGCTTCTAAAACTTCAGTGGCAGATTGGTAGCGCTGGCTGAAGTGATAACGCACGAGTTTGCTGAGTATGATTGCTAGTTCATGGCTCACCTCAGTTTTATGCTGCCACAATACTTCTTCAGTTGCTTGGTCTTTTTTGAACTGACTGGGGGGGATGCCAGTTAGGGCTTGGATGGCTGTGATACCGAGAGCATACAGATCGCTATTGCAGCGCGGAGTACCAGCATATTGTTCGCTGGGCATATATCCCTGAGTACCAATACCAACCGTGATGCTGTCTGGCGTGTCATTTTCGGCTAGGTGAGGAATTCTCTTTACAGCTCCAAAATCAATCAGGACTAGCTTGCCATCCGTTAACCGTCTAATGATGTTGCTAGGCTTGATGTCTCGGTGGATAACGCCTTGACTGTGGACAAAGGCAAGAACTTGCAACAAGTCTTTAAGTAGGTCAATAACTTGAGCTTCGGGTAGCTGTCTACCTAAAGTTAATTCGTGGCTTAAAGGACGGCCAGGAATAAATTCTTGAACTAGGTAAAACTCTTCCTTCTCCTCAAAATACGCCAATAGTTGAGGAATTTGATCGTGCTTACCAAGACGCTCTAGAGTTTCGGCCTCTCCGATAAACAGCCTTTTTGCCATCTCCAAAAGATTGATGTTGTTGGTGGCTGTTTTCAGTCGCTTCACAACACACTGAGGATTGCCAGGACGCCGGGTATCTTCAGCAATGTAGGTTTCGCCGAATCCGCCTGACCCTAGAACCTTTGTGATTACATACCGACCATCAAGTTTCGTACCTACTCGCTCCTCGAATATATCTCCGATATCTCCCTGGTCGCTTTGGCTAATAATGGTTTGGACGATAGGAGAATCAATATATTTTTTAAGGGTATGCCATAACTTTAGCTTCTTGAAATGCTCAAGGGTGGAGCTAGCGAATGTGTAGGAAAGCCCACTGAAAGCGATCGCGGTGATTGGTAAGGCCGTTGGCAAGATCAACCCACCGTAGGAAAAGATGAGGTAAGTAGCGCCCCCCCAGCTCAAAGGAGCGGCAATGATTAACAGCCACCGAAGCCAGGGTCGCTTGGGGAAGCTCAATAAAAAACCGACACCGATACTACCAACTAAGCAAAAAACTCCTTGTAGCGATCGATCGGGAATCCCGTCTGCGATCGCCCGACCTTCCATTAAAGTAGCGATCGCATTGGCATGAATTTCTACCCCTGGCATCGCTTGAGGAAACAGCCAATTCGCCGAAAAAGGCGTCGGCCAAGAGTCTTCCATAACGTTAGTCGTTGCTCCGATTAGAACGATTTTGTTCTGGAAAAACTTGTTCTGCTCAAAACCGCTCCAATGCCCAGAGTCAAGAACCTTCCAAAATGGAATTGGCCTAAACTTACCTGGGGGGCCGTAGAAGAAGATATGATCTCCTTTTGGCGTGCTTATTGAAACTTGGGCTGCCTTAAGTGTTGCCTCAGCGAAGTCAGGAATGCCTTGATTTAGTCCAAATTCGGGTTCTTGCGGAAATAGAGCTGGGGATAGAACACGAGAATATTGACTACCTAAACGATGAATTTTATTATCTGGCTCAATTAAGAAATTAATCGACCCCAGTGCAAGGGAAGGGACTTGGGGATAAAAGTATGGAAAGGCTAACTGTGTCGTGATGCCTTGTGAGTCTTCAACCATACTGTCGTTAATGCTTTCCTCATACTTAGCCGCTAATACGACTCGACCTGCATGGCGCTTTAAGCTGCGGAGAAACTGTTCGTCGTCTGCAACGCCAAAACGGCTGATGCCTGGAAATTCAACATCCAGAGCCACCGCTTTAGCTCCCGCACCCATTAAGCGATCAATGGCTTGAGCATAGGCCACTCGCTTCCAAGGAAATCCCTCTTTTAACTCTTCCAAATGAGTCACTTTTAGCGAACTGTCATCGATCGCTAAAATCACAATGTTTTCAGGCGCAGGAACAGGGCCACGCAGCTCAAAAAAGAGTGTCTGAGCTTGCCGCTCCATAATTTGGCCTAGCGGAATATTGGTGGCCGTCGCGATCGCTGCTGCTGCTGCCCAGACGCCTGTTAGGATGTGCCCCAAGTTAGTCAGATTCAGAAACCGCTGTGCAGGCTTCGTTGACTTTACCTTTTCAGTTACTAAAGGCCGAACTGTAGTACCAATGTTTTTCTGCGCTGGCAGCAAACTTCGTTCTTTTGGCATGGGTTGTCTCAGTGATTTAGCTGGTTTCATCCAGAGACTTATGGCGTTGTCACTCGTTTGAAGTTAAGCAATTTCAGTTGGTTTGGAGATGAGTTATCAATGTTCAGGAATAGGATTTAATCGCTTTTAGATTTGCTTAACCTGGACGAGTTCTTTCTAATCAACTTAGCAAACCCTGACTAAGAGCACAGGTTATCTTTATGTAATACTGTGCCTATGGAGGAACCATCCGCTTTCTTGTTTGATGGCATTCAACGAAACTAGAGAACTCTAGTATAAGTAGTTGCGGTCAGCAGGCCGAGCCGTAAAGCTAAAAATAGAAACATATCTCAAGCTAGAACCCTAAGTCAGTTCTTGAGGTTTTCCCCAGATGCATCTTAGAGAGTAGGTCTCTATAATGATGGCAGTCTAAAGGGGCTTAGTTCCCCAGAAATCTGAAGCTTATATACAAACCCGCCTCAATGTAGATGAACTGATAACAACCTCTAGAGTTATATTCTGTACACTTACATTAAATAACCTACAACAACCTACAACCCAAAATTATGCACCCTCATAAACATACTTTAGGATGGCTCAACTTTATCTCGCTCGATAGAGGTAGAGCCAAGAGACAATAGCAGCTAATAGAGAACTGATTAGATATAAATTCCGCAGGCACCTAGACTCTATCCACAAGTAACTGCTCTAATGTGGGCTAACTACAATTGCCTAGTAGACCACCTATATAGACAAGTAGATAAAGTCCATAACTTTCAAATTAATTCTCTAATTTTTATTAGGTCTAAGCTTCTATGCCTTGCTCAATGAACCGTCTGTCTATTTTTGTAGACGGGAACAATATGTTCTATGCGCAACAAAAAAATGGTTGGTTTTTTGATCCAAGACGTGTCTTGGAACATTTTACAAATGATCCGGATGTCATGTTGGTCAATGCTTTTTGGTATACCGGAATTAAAGATCCTCAAGACCAACGTGGCTTTCGTGACGCTCTAATTAGTCTAGGCTATACCGTCCGCACCAAAATTCTGAAAGAGTATTACGACGATAATTCGGGTCGTTACTCGCAAAAAGCCAATCTGGATATAGAGATTGTGATCGATATGTTCAACACAGTTGAGCAGTACGATCGCGTGGTTTTGTTTAGTGGGGATGGTGATTTCGAGCGGGCGATCGAGCTACTCCGCTCCAAGAGTACTCATATCACAGTGGTATCAACAGAGGGCATGATTGCTCGTGAACTCCGCAACGCCACCGATCGCTATATCGACCTCAACGATATTCGGCCCAAAATTGAGAAATTCGATTCTCAGTTCTAAAAGTTGCACCTTAAACGTCAGCGGGGTTCCTTAGAATAAGAAAAGTGTTGTCCACTTGCACTCAAGTTGGCTAAATCTGCTATGAAAATTCAACCCCAACCAGACCGAATTATTATTTTCGATACGACCTTGCGTGATGGTGAACAGTCGCCCGGAGCCACGCTGAACGTGGAGGAGAAGCTGACCATCGCCCGACAACTGGCTCGTCTGGGAGTTGATGTCATCGAAGCAGGATTTCCTTTTGCCAGCCCTGGAGACTTTGAAGCTGTCCAGAAAATCGCTCAGACTGTAGGGATCGAACAAGGCCCGGTGATTTGTGGTTTGGCTAGAGCGACTCGTCAAGATATCCAGACCGCAGCAGAAGCCCTCAAGCCAGCGGCTCATGGTCGGATTCACACCTTTATTGCCACCTCGGATATTCACCTCAAGCACAAACTGAAGAAGTCTCGCTCTGAAGTGCTGGCGATCGCGGAAGAAATGGTCGGCTATGCCAAATCCTTAATTGATGACGTGGAGTTCTCGCCTGAAGATGCAGGTCGCTCTGAACCAGAATTTTTGTATCAAGTGCTAGAGCGGGCGATCGCCGCAGGTGCCACCACCATTAATATCCCTGATACCGTTGGCTACACCGTACCCAGCGAATTTGGCGCTTTGATTCGCGGCATTAAAGAAAACGTCCCTAATATCGACCAAGCCATCATTTCCGTTCACGGCCACAACGACCTCGGCTTAGCCGTCGCCAACTTCCTAGAATCCGTGAAACATGGAGCCCGCCAACTAGAATGCACCATCAACGGCATTGGCGAGCGAGCTGGCAATGCCGCTCTAGAAGAATTGGTGATGGCTTTGCATGTGCGGCGGCAGTACTTTAACCCCTTCCTCGGTCGTCCTGCTGACTCAGAAGCATCTCTGACCAATATCGACACCCGCCAGATCTACAAGACCTCCCGCTTGGTTTCTAACTTGACTGGCATGTTGGTGCAGCCCAATAAGGCGATCGTCGGTGCCAATGCCTTTGCTCATGAGTCGGGGATTCACCAAGATGGAGTGCTGAAGAACAAGCTTACCTACGAAATCATGGATGCCCAATCCATTGGGCTAACCGATAACCAAATCGTCTTAGGTAAGCACTCAGGTCGCAACGCCTTCCGCACTCGCTTAAAAGAATTGGGCTTTGAGCTGTCGGATCAAGACTTGAATAAAGCCTTTGTTCGCTTCAAAGAGCTAGCAGATAAGAAGAAAGAAATATCAGATTGGGATTTGGAAGCCATTGTCAACGACGAAATTCAGCAGGCTCCTGAACTATTCCGGCTAGAACTAGTGCAGGTTTCCTGTGGCGATCGCGCCCGTCCCACCGCCACCGTCAGCCTCCGCACCCCCGAAGGCGAAGAACTCACCGATGCCGCGATCGGCACTGGCCCTGTGGATGCTGTGTACCGAGCCATCAACCGCGTGGTGAACGTGCCCAACGAACTGATTGAGTTCTCAGTGCAATCCGTCACTGCTGGAATCGATGCAATCGGTGAAGTCACGATTCGCTTACGGCACGGCGATCGCGTCTTCTCCGGGCGAGCGGCCAACACCGACATCATCGTGGCCTCCGCCCAAGCATACGTCAACGCCCTCAACCGTCTCTATGCCGCCATTAGCGCCCCCACCAACGTCCCTCACGCCGAGAGAATTGGAGCGGAAGTCTAAGAAGGATGAAGTAGGAAGGATGAGGGATGAAGAAGTGAAGAGCTAGAAAGTGAGGAGTGAGAGAGTAAGATTTCTGATCGCCCAAACTCGAAACACTCACACATAGCTTCGTTTGGAGGAGGTCTGGGGGACGCAACCGTCCCTCAGCGGGAGTTTGAGGGCAGGTGCCCTCAAGGCTCGGATTAACTAACGTCGATGCACCAACGTTGGCCCCGATTGATCCGTTGGCAACAACAAAACCTCACTTAAATTGACATGCGCCGGACGAGTCGCACAAAACAACACCACATCCGCCACATCCTCAGCTGTTAAAGGTATTAGCCCCTGATATACCTTCTCAGCCCGCTCCGTATCCCCATGAAATCGCACCTGACTAAATTCTGTCTCCACCAAACCAGGGTCAACAGAACTGACTCGCACAGGTGTACCCAACAAATCTTGCTTTAGCCCTTCCGAAATCGCTCTCACAGCCGCTTTGGTACCACAGTAAACATTGCCATTAGGGTAGGTTTGATGCCCAGCGATCGAACCAATATTGATCACATGCCCTCGGCCTCGCGCCACCATCCCAGGCACCACAGAGCGAGTCACATAGAGCAAGCCCTTGATATTGGTGTCAATCATCTCCTCCCAATCTTGCACATTGCCCTCGTAGAGCTTGTCCAAGCCACGGCTTAGGCCCGCATTGTTGACCAAAATATCAATGTTGCCCCAAGAGTCGGGCAGCGATTGGAGGGCAGCTTCTACTTGAGAGCGATCGCGCACATCCAACTGCAACAGATGAATCTCGCTAGCAAACTCTTGATTTAGCTCATCTGCCAACTGTTCTAAGCGATCGCGCCGACGAGCCGCCAACACCAGCTTGGTCCGAGCCTCAGCAAAAGCTCTGGCACAAGCCGCTCCAATGCCGCTGCTAGCCCCAGTAATTAAAACGACTTGATCTTTAATCGCAACCACAATCACACCCCAATCTCAGCTTGCTGACTCACATCAGATTCAGCTTACCGTGAAGGTTTGGGAGGTTGAGCGGCAACAGGTTGACCTACGACTCGTAAGCGTTGAGTCACAATCGTCATGCCATCTTCTCGCACTAAAACCGCTGAGATCCAGCGATCTTCTGGTCTCGCAGGTGCGCGACCCACCTTATAAATGCCGCCTGCCGACAGCAGCTCTAGGTTGAACGTAGCGGGGTTGAGATAATTGTTCGGTTTGATCGGTTCTTCTACGGCTGCTCCTAAGAGGAGGCTGTCTCCCAAGGGTTCTCGCACGATCGCATCGAAGCTGTATTCCTGGTTGGGCCGCACTTGTTCTGGCAGCGTGATTTCTACGCGGGGGGGCGCTTCTCCCGTGGTCAACTGAGTCTCCTCAGCTAGAACCTCTTGCCGCACAATTTTCTGGTTTTCCAGCCGTTGCCGCGATCGCAGAGTTGTGTTCAGAACTAAGTTCCGCTCACCTAATTGCTGCACGCCGCTCATGTAAGTCACTGTTTCCGCCGTAAAGCCTCTTCCTTCGGCTTTCCAGGACTTTAGCTCGGTGCGATAGTTGATCTGGGGATACTGCTTCCACAACGCCGCTAAGGCTTTTTCAACTCCTTGGCGCGTTAAACCGTCTGAGTGACTGAAGTTTGAGCCGTAGAACTTCATGACTTCCGAAAGATTGTGGCTATTGGCAGCCGCATCAATTTGAGCCAGTAAATTCTTCAGGGGTGCTGGGGCCGCTGGGGTTGTCGTGGCTGGCGCTACTGGTCTAGTTTGAGCCTGCACTGCTACAGGTTGCACTCCCTCTCCCGCAAAAACAGTCAATCCTAGCGTCAGCAGACCCAGGAGCGGCCAAGTCCCTGCTTTTGCCCGGATGTGGCGGGAGTTAGGTTGGAGATTGCGGCATAGACCCGTGAGCGAGTTGTGCATAAGTGATAGCCTGGATAGTTGAGTAGCAACGATCAACGTTTTGGATGCGAAGTCGGCGATGTGGACAGTTTGATCTCCAATCGCAGCCTGTAACTGCTTCCTGCATTGTAGAGTACCCTAAGCGATCGCCTAGTAGTTGAACTGTGTCCCATGAATAGTCCTGCGGCAAATTCTCCTCTTCGATTACTCATCGCAGCGAGTGGCACTGGCGGTCACTTGTTTCCGGCGATCGCAGTAGCAGAGCAACTCCCTGACTACAAAATCGAGTGGCTAGGTGTACCGAATCGGCTCGAAACTCAACTCGTTCCCGCTCAGTATCCGCTCCGAACCATCCCGGTCGAAGGCTTTCAACAACGGCTAGGTTTAGGGACGCTCAAAATTCTTTTCCGTTTAATTCGCTCGATTGGACAGGTGCGCCGCTTACTCAAGCAAGGCAATTTTCAAGGCGTACTCACGACAGGCGGTTATATTGCGGGACCGAGCATCATTGCGGCGCGATCGCTTGGCTTACCCGTCATTCTGCACGAATCCAATGCCCTACCTGGAAAAGTCACACGCTGGTTTAGCCCTTGGTGTACAGCCGTAGCCTTGGGATTTGAAAGCGCAGCCCAATATTTGCCTAAAGCTCACAACGTCTACGTCGGAACTCCAGTGCGATCGCAGTTCCGAGCCGCGGCCGCTCAGCCGTTGGAAGATCTGCCTATTCCCGCTGATGTCCCATTAATTGTGGTGGTTGGTGGTAGCCAAGGGGCCCTTGCAGTCAATCGGCTCGTGCGCCAGTGTGCCCCCGCTTGGCTAGAGGCAGGTGCCTGGATAGTTCACCTCACAGGTGACAGTGATCCAGAGGCGCAAAGCTTGCAACATCCGCATTATTTCGCCTTGCCGTTCTATGACAACATGGCTGGATTGTTTCAACGAGCTACTTTAGCGATTAGCCGCGCTGGAGCGGGTTCGCTGACGGAGCTAGCCATTACAGGCACCCCCTCGATTCTAATTCCTTACCCCTTTGCTGCCGAAGATCACCAAGCGCATAATGCTGGTATTTTTGCAGCGGCAGGAGCCGCCCAAGTCTATCGCCAAGCAGACCTGACCCCAGAACTACTAGAAACAAAAGTGCTAGAGCTGCTGCGATCGCCTAATCTCTTGCAAGAGATGGCAACCAAAACAGAGTCCCTCGCCGTCGCCGACAGCGCCGAGCAATTAGCCGTTCTGGTACGGCAATTAATCGAGAAAAAACGCCAATAAAAAACCTCCCTTTTCAAGGAGGCAAATTATCTAAATCTTGCTGCCATTCCCTATTACGGAAGGGGTGGGGAGTTAGGTTTATTCTTCTTCAACAAAAGCCTCTTCGTCCTCAACCTCTAGGGGAGCTACGGAGTTAGCCGAAACCACAGCACCCATTTCGAGCTTCTGGCGGACTTGCTGCTCCACGGTTTTAGCAACTTCGGGGTTTTCTTCCATGTACTTGATACCATTATCACGGCCTTGGCTGATGTTCTCGCCGTTGTAGCTGTACCAAGCGCCTTTACGAGTGATCACGCCCATTTCTTCTGCGAGGTCAATCAAGCAACCCAGCGTCGAAATTCCTTTGCCAAAAATGACATCAAATTCAGCAATGCGGAAAGGTGGAGCCACTTTGTTTTTAGCGACCTTCACTTTAGCCCGAATCCCAAACTCTTCAGTGCCTTTCTTCAAGGTTTGAATTCGGCGGATATCGAGGCGAACCGAGGCGTAGAACTTGAGAGCATTACCGCCTGTTGTAGTCTCAGGATTGCCATAAGTTACGCCGATTTTCTGACGCAACTGGTTAAGGAAAACGACAGTACAACCCGATCTACCAATATTGCCAGTGATTTTCCGCAAGGCTTGGCTCATCAACCGAGCCTGGAGACCGACGTGGATGTCACCCATGTCGCCTTCAATTTCTGCGCGCGGTACAAGGGCTGCTACCGAGTCAATTACGACAATATCGACAGCAGCAGAGCGAACGAGTTGATCAACAATTTCTAGACCTGCTTCGCCTGTGTCGGGTTGGGAAACCAGCAAATTCTCGATATCAACGCCCAACGCTGCGGAATAGGATGGGTCAAGAGCATGCTCGGCATCTACAAAGGCGGCGATTCCCCCGGCTTTTTGCACTTCCGCGATCGCATGCAGCGCTAGGGTCGTTTTTCCGGAACTTTCAGGGCCGTAAATCTCAATTACCCGCCCCTTGGGTAACCCCCCACCCAAGGCCAAGTCGAGGGTCAACGCTCCAGTGGGAATCGTCTCTACCCGCATCCGGGTAGCATCTCCCAAACGCATGATCGACCCCTTACCAAAGTTACGCTCAATTTGAGTGAGCACTAGGCTTAGGGCTTTTTGCTTATCGGGGTTATCAGTAATTTTGGTAGCCATTAACGCCTCAAGACAGGATTTTTTGCAGGATGTAACAGGCTGGACAAGACAGAGGGGTGAGACTCTATTCTAGAAATTTAGAGCCGATATGAGGGTGACAACAGCAGCGAAATTACCGTAATAGAGTTAAATTTATCTATCCAATTAGCTGAAGTCTCGTTACTCTGGAAACAGGCAAAGCAGTCTAATTGCTCCCTCTAAAATTTTACCTTGTTTTCAGTACGAACGTACTAAAAAAGAATTAAGGTTTTCAGGCACTTCGGTAGACCCCTATGACGAGGGCATAGCCCCTAGATGATGTTACGATGACCTTCTACCTTCCCGATCTCCTAGTTCCCGATACAGCACTTTCAGTGGCAGGTCTGACCGCCTATATTCAAGCCCTGCTAGAGCAAGACAGTCAGTTGCAGCAGATTTGGGTTACTGGAGAGGTTTCGAGTGCTAACCGTTATCGGAGTGGGTTGTTTTTTACGTTACAAGATCCGGATGCTAAGGCTGCCATCAGCTGTGTGGTTTGGAGCAGTCAGCTCGGCAAAGTAGTAACCCTACCCACCCCAGGCGAACAGATCATTATTCTAGGGCGGATTCATCTACATCCTCAACGGGGGCACTATCAATTAATTGTTTGGCAAGCACTACCGGCTGGTGAGGGCTTAAGAGCTTTACGATACCGCCAGTTGCGGCATCGGCTAGAAGCGGAAGGATTGTTTGATCCCCAACGCAAGCGATCGCTCCCCTCACATCCACAAACCGTTGCTGTCATCACATCTCCGCGGGCTGCGGCTTGGGGAGATATTCAACGAACTCTGAAGCGCCGTTATCCCGGTTTAAAGGTGCTGTTTTCACCCACCTTAGTGCAAGGGGATCAAGCCCCCGTCTCAATTGTGAATGCGATCGAGCGGGTTGAGCGGGATGGACGAGCTGAGGTACTGATCTTATCCCGTGGCGGCGGTGCGACTGAAGATATGGCCTGCTTTAATGACGAACGGGTGGTGCGAGCGATCGCCAACTGTGCCATTCCCGTGATTGCTGGCATTGGGCATCAGCGGGATGAGTCGTTGGCAGATTTAGCCGCAGATGTGTATGCTCACACCCCCACAGCCGCCGCAGAGCAAGCTGTGCCACAATTAGCTGACCTTTACACGCAACATCAGAAGCGAGCGATGGCTTTACAAGAGGCAGCGAACCATCAGTTTGGCCGAGTAGAGGAAGAACTACGCCAGTTGCGCGATCGCCTGCGTAGGTTGCCACTAGAGCGGCAATTACAACGGGAGGTAGGCAACTTGGCGTGGCTGCGTCAAGAATTAATTAAAGGTGCCCTACGGCAATCCCAACAAGCCACGCATCACTGTCAAACCTTACAGCAAAAGTTGACCAATCTTGATCCCCAGTCAGTTCTGCATCGAGGGTATGCCATAGTCAGGCAGGGAGATGGCACCATTACCCGCTCTACCACGGGGTTACACTTAGGCCAAGAGCTATCGATTAACCTAGGGCAAGGTCAGCTCAAAGTTCAAGTGACCGAAATTTTGCCGGCAAACCCTAATGCCAGTGAGTCTTCAACTGTACTATGAACGACCTAACAAGCTTGAATCAAAGCACTTCTAAGACAACTGACCCCGCAGCCAGTGCCAATTCACCCTCTGCTTTATCCCAGGTGGACTGGAGTTATGAAGCAACGGTGGACCAAATTGAAACGATTATTGGTCAGATTGAGGCAGGCGATCTAGATCTCGTTGAGGTTTTTGATCAATTTGCGATCGCAATTGACCAACTGCGGCAATGCGAAACTTTTTTGCGTCAGCGTCAGCAGCAGATGGATTTGCTGATTGAAAAATTAGTCGATGAGTCTGAATCTTACTAAGACTTGCCCCACTGGTAGCTAACTCCCCCGGAAGCTAACCTCTGTTGAAGCGATCGCCGGTTTTTCTCGTCGTTATTAAATAGCGTGGCTCTTTAGGCGATACTGCCCCGTTTGCGCGCTTCCTTGTAGGACGTACCAATATTTCGTAGCCCCGCTCGAATCATTTGCTGCTCTAGTAGTGCAAAAAAGCGAGAGCGATCGCCGCCCCGAACCACCGCTTGGTTATGGGCCTCCGCCAACACGACTGGATACCCGTAGCCCTTCTGCACTTGAGCCAGGGTTAAGCTGAGGGCCATCTCTAACAAAGTAGTATCTTCCGCCACCCAAGCAGGAAACTCTACTCTGGCAATTTCAGTGCCCACGTGGACGTAGCAAAAGTAGATGTTATGAGGACCATACAGATCTAAAATCCGAGCCGAACTGCGCCAAAGCGGGCTACGTTGTCCTGGTTCGAGAAATGCGGACCACAGCGCAATATCTCGTAGCGGGTCAAACACATGACAAGGAGCGCGATCGCTTTGGCCAGGGCAATGCGTGGCGCAGTCAGGGGCAGGGTGAGGGCAGGTTTGTAAGCGTAAGAAGTTGAGGGCTTCACCACTCCGAGAAGCACTGAGATAACCAATGAGGGGAATTTTGGCTAATCGCAGTTGCTCCCAAGCCTGTAAAATCTCTGGCAACAAGCGATCGCGAGCTTCATTCGGCAGCGCTTCCAAAAACCAATAAATTAGCGAACCATCTACCATCGCCAGCAGGGGGACTTGTCCTGCCTCCTGTTTCTCATCTTGCTTGCTTTCTACTTCATCCTTTACCTGGCACGCCAAGTCTGCCAATACCGTCGCTTCTGAGACAGTACGGCGATGCCCCATCCATTCCTCAGTGCGAATTCCCCATTGGCGGGAAACGTAAAGGTCTTCAGGACGGTAGAACACTTCTGGCAAGCTATCCAACAAAGGATGCAAGCTCTGCCCGTAATGCAGCACGACTCGCCCGACATTAATCAAGTAGCAGTAAGCAATCTCGTGGTGGCTGGGAGCAATTTGCGATCCATCGGTGGCGATCGCAGTATGAATGGCAGGGGCAACTCCTAAATTAACTCTTGTGGTGAGTGGTTCTACAGGTTCCGCTGCTGCAAAGCCCAGGCGATCGCTCCAGGTTTGTCGTTGCAAGACGAGTTCTGCTTGCCGAGATTGAGCTTGGGTTAGTAATTTTTGGGCTAGTTCCAAGCGCTGCCGCGAAGCAGTTGCTTCGTCCGCTAAGTGCTGGCTAATTCCCTGCATCTGCTGCGCTAGTTTAGTCAGATCAAGCATGGGGCAATTCCTAGGGCCAAGCAGCAAACTCTTGGCTAAATTGAGCGAGAGAGAGCAGTTGAATCCGAGAGGTTTGAGCAGCCAGGCTGCGGTCTGTGGCGGTGTTATAACCCCAATCTGCTAAGTAAAGCTGGACTTCTGTTAAATCAGGCTGCTTTTGTACCGATTGTAAGGTTTTTAAGCGGTCTTCAATAAACCACAACTCAGCAGCATTTGTGAGGTGATATTTAGGGGTCGCCAGCAACTCTCGTAAAATTTGGTGTTTGGGCCGCTGCACTTCTTTGCCAAAAATTTGGTTGGGAGCTAACTCAATGCCTTGCTGCTGCAACAGTTGCTCAATAAACCGCCCTTCCTTCGTAGTCACGATCACAGGTTGCCCTGACGTAGACAGAAATTGCTGAAGTCGAGCAATCACTCCAGGATAAAAGCGATGTAGAGCTAACCAGCTACTCAAATCGGTAGCAATCCATTGATCGCGCCCTTGATCGAGAGCAGCAGCAACTTCTACGGCCTGTAGGTTACTTTCAGTTAAGATTTCTTGGGCGATCGCAGGCCAATCTTGAAAAATTTTAGCAGTCGGAATCTCTAGCAATATCGCTTGGATTAGAACTGGCATTTCCCAACCTGTTTCCACGACTGGACGGAGTTGGTAAAACAGCTCAGCCACTTCTTGACTAGCTTCTAGATTGGCTACAGCATGAGGGCTATTCCAAAGGTGCCAGTAAGTTCGCCATGCGGTCTGAAAATATTCCAGCAACCCGTCACAAAGAACTCCATCAAAGTCAAGGGCAAGGACTCTTGGTGCACTTGGGGACATAACTTAGATTCTAAACTGCGCTTTAGGTAAGAACTATCTCACCTATGGCAATAAACTGCTTAGAATAAAGTATAATCATTTGGATTTAACAACTGGGGCGCTAGGATTCGAACCTAGGAATGGCGAGACCAAAACCCGCTGCCTTACCACTTGGCGACGCCCCATTGGATTCACATTGACAATAATAGCAGCAAAATCCCATAGTCTGTCAAGCACTTTCCAGCCACTAACTTAACTTTTTTTCAAACTTCCGCTTGCTAACTCAGATGAAGCATCACTGCTACGAAGTTTTCATCGTCTTCGCGATCGCGTTTCTTGTTGGTCCGCGGGGAAAACTGGGCACTCTCAGGTTAAATCGATTGGTTGGAGGCGACAATAAGGATATGCAACCGAACCATCGCTTCTAGTTTCAGTTCGCATGCCCTCCTTGGGTTATTTCGCTCCATTGCGTTCATTTAGACTGCGTCAGCAGACTAGAGATAGGAATATGTCCTCAGATTTAGGTTATCAAGCAACGATTCTTGCCGTAGATGACAGCGTTGTCATGCAAGAACTGATTAAGCGAGTTTTGGCGGTAGATTATCGGGTTTTGGTTTCCGATAGCGCTGTAGATGCCTTGTCAGTTCTAGGCCGTGAAAAGGTAGCGCTTTTACTTCTAGATGTTTCCATGCCAGGCATTGATGGCCTAGAGTTTTGCCGCACAGTGCGTAAATTACCTCAGTTTGAGGCGTTGCCCATCATTATGCTGACGGCCCGCGATCGCGCTTTTGATAAAGTTCAAGGGCGGCTCGCAGGCGCATCAGAATATTTGACTAAGCCGTTTGATGCCACTCAATTGCGCCAGTTAATCCAAAAATTTGTTGGCGCTCAGGCTCCGGGCAGCTCCAACTAAAGTTGGCTGCAAGGCTATTTCTGGAAGACTTTGGCTTGAATATCTAGGACCAGAGCCTATATTTTGCGAGAACTTATTTTCGAGCCAGTATTTTATCGGTCTGAACCAAGCTAAGTTAAGCGGCAATCAGACTGTCAATCTCGTTCAAGGCTTGCTCAATTTCAGTAATGCCTGTTGTGATCTCTTCCCAACTTCTTTGTTGAATCTGCTTTTCCATGCGCTCAGCTAGGTTTTGAATGACTTTGACCCCAACATTAGCGCTAGCTCCTTTAATTTGATGAGCTTTGTGCTCTAGGGTCTTAAAGTCTTGAGCCAGTACGGCTGCCTTGGCCAGAGAAACGTTTTTCCGAGTATCTTGCAGGAATAGCTGTAGCACTTGTTGCTGAAATACGCCATTGCCACGAGTGATGCGTTGAAATCGATCGAGGTCTAAGCCAACTCTTGTAGCTAATTCAGGCGTCACAACCCCTGCAGTTTCTGTAACTGGCTCCGTCTCTGGAGGCGCGATCGCGTCACACACCCAAGCGTGACTCCAACGCTTTAACTTGTCAACGAGTTGAGCTTCGTTAAAAGGTTTGTTGAGAAGGTCGTTCATGCCCGCATGAAGGCATTTTTCTTGCTCTCCCTGGACATCATTGGCAGTCATCGCAATCACTACGGCTTGTCGATTTTGCCCTTCTAGGCGACGGATTGCGGCCACAGTAGCGTAGCCATCCAAGACAGGCATCTGACAATCTAACAGGACGATGGTGTAATTTGCCTGAGCCATGAGCGCCAAAGCTTCTTGACCGTTAGTTGCTACATCAGGTTCGCAACCTAGGTTCTTAAGCTGTCTAACCACGACTCTCTGGCTGACAGGACTATCTTCTACTAACAGAATTTTAAGCTTCGATAGGTCTGTCATGGAAACGAGTACAGATTCCTCTGAAAGTTACTGAGCTAATCCTGCTTAGTTAACGCACTTAGTTAAATAGCATACTTAAATATTTTCTCTGTTTATTACCTATTTCGACAGGTTATGCAGTGAGTAAGATCACGGTCTGTATCGATTTCAGCCGCTCCTACAAACTTTTGCTTTTGGTTTTTGGCAACTACAACTTTTTGGGCAAGACTTTGCTAGTAATAAAATTGGCGATGTCATTGACGGGTAGTACGTGCTGTGCGGCCCCCAGCGCGATCGCTTCCTTAGGCATACCAAACACGATGCTACTCTTCTCATCTTGAGCAATGGTGAGGCCGCCTGCTTCAGCGATCGCTCGCATGCCCTCAGCGCCGTCTCGGCCCATTCCAGTCAACAGGGTACCGATCGCCGCCTTACCATAAAACTTGGCCACAGAGTTAAAGGTCACCGTGACTGAGGGGCGATGCCCATCTACCAAGGGCGAAACTGAGCAAAGGAACTTACCTTGGCGATCGAGTTCTAAATGCGATCGCTCCGGAGCAAAATATACCGTTCCTGCGAGTGGTACTTCACCCGCTTGAGCAATTTTGACATGCAATCGACATTCAGCCTTGAGCCAATTTACTAATCCCTGCAAAAATCCTTCGCTGATATGCTGCACACACAAGACTGGGAAGGGCAAGCTGGCAGGTAGTGGTTTCAAAACTGCTTGCAGTGCTTGGGGTCCACCTGTAGATGCTCCAATGGCTAGTACTCGCTTTGGCCCTGTACTCAAGCCTATACGCGACCCTGTAGAGGTTGGATGGTTGCTACTGGGTATACTTCCTGAAGACTGAGTCATCGGGAAGCGACGCTGCTTCGTAAAGACAGTCACACCAGACAGGACTCTAATCTTAGTGATTAATTCCTGCTTAACTAGCTCGTAATCAGTAGCCAATCCTGCACCGGGCTTTGGAAAGACATCCACCGCTCCCGCTTCTAGCAGCTGAAAGATATTATGCGTGTTGTCAGGCTGGACAGAGGCACTAATTACCAAGATGGGGCGAGGATACTCTGCCATGATTTGCTTGGTAAACTCTAGCCCATCCATCCCTGGCATATAGAAATCTGTGCAAATGACGGTCGGTTCCACTTGGGGAATCAGTTGCAAAGCTTCAATACCATTCCGGGCGGTTCCAACAACTTGAATGTCTGTTGAAGAAGAAAGCATCCGTTGCAGGATAACCAGAGATACTGGAGAATCTTCTACCAGAAAAACCCGAATTGGCAAAGACGACATCTAAACAAGTCTCCTCAAGGTGTCTAGTAACACCTTCTGGTCAAAAGTACCTTTTGTAATGTAGGCGTTGGCTCCCGCTTCTGCTCCTCGGCGCTTATCCTCATCGGTTGCTAAAGACGTGACCAAAATAATTGGCAGCTCGCTATATTCTTTATGCTGACGAATCTTAGCAGTTAACCCCAAACCATCCAAGTTGGGCATTTGCACATCAGAAATTACAGCATCAAATTCACGATTTCTCAGCTTGTTGAAGCCATCTAAGCCATCCACTGCTGTCACCACTTCGTAACCAGCACTCTCCAAAATGCGCTTCTCTTGAGTCCGAATGGTGATCGAATCTTCTACGAGCAAAACTACTTGTTTGGGTGCTTGCACTTCTGCAAAGGCCTTGGGAACCAAAGTGGTAGCTCGCTGTCGCACTGACTTGAGCAGATCTTGGGGATTGAGCACCATGCAAACTTCCCCAGTTCCTAAAATCGTTGCTCCAGCCACATTCCGGACTCGCTTGAGTAATTTGCTTTGGGGTTTGAGGACCACATCTTGTTCGTCGAGTAGAGCCTCTACCAGTAGCCCGACGCGATCGCTGCCCACCTTCAAGATGATACAGGGTAATAACTTGGAGCTGAAACCAGGCTGGGCAGGACGCGACGGTGGACTTGATTTTAGTTCTAGCAAATCCGCCAATTTCACAATCGACACAGGTTGGTCTGCCAGGATAACGGTTTCCCGCCCTTCAATGGCAAAAATCTCATGAGGTTGCACTAATAAAGTCGTATGCACGGCTTCTACGGGGATCGCATAAGGCCGCCCCTGCACTTCTACAATTAGCACATGAGCTGTGGCTAAGGTTGTGCCCATTTGGATGCGGAAGGTGCAACCTCGACCCAACTGCGACTCTACTTGAATGGTCCCCTTGAGGCGCTCGACATTGGTGCGGACCACATCTAGCCCAACCCCTCGGCCAGAAATTTCGGTAACAAAGTTTCGGGTGGAAAATCCGGGCGAAAAGATGAGTGCTTGAATTTGGCTGGGAGTCATAACGGCCAAATCTGCTTCTCGAATCACCTCTCGTTTGAGGGCTGTCTGCCTAATACTCTCAACATCTAAACCCCGACCATCATCACTGATTTCAATGACGATATTGGTGGCGGTTTGGTAGCCCTTGAGGCGAATCGTAGCCTGCCGAGACTTGGCTAATTTTTCTCGTTCTGCGGGAGATTCTATCCCATGATCAATGGCGTTGCGAACCATGTGCATCAAGGGGTCTTTCATTTCCTCCAGTATCCGCTTATCAGCCCGGGTTTCGCCACCCTCAATGATCAAATTGACTTCTTTGCCTTGTTGCTTGGCTAAGTCTCGCACGATGCGCGGCAGCAATTGAAAAATTGTGGATAGTGGCAAGAGGCGCAGAGTCCGAACGCCTTCTTCCAGTTCGCTCGCCACAATATCTAGGCGGGCATTATCCTCGTAGGCATCACTCTTTAAGCGATTAATGAGCAATCCAAGACGGTCCAGGCGTTCTTCTGTCCGTTGGTAAAACGTTTGCAGTTGTTTGAGGTCTCTCTGGGTGGCGGGGCGATCGCTAGAACTGAAGACAAACCGATTGACAAAGGTATCGCGACTCCATTCTTCCCACAAACTCGCGATCGCTTCAATCTCACTTAAGCGATGAGCCACCCGGATTTTAGTCACGGTTAGCTCACCTGTCTGGATCATCAAAGCATCGAGTTTTTGCGTCTCAACTCGAATTGTTTCAATCTTGTAGCCACCTGAATTGTTAGCATCCGCGATCGCTGGAGCCGCTGATGGCAAATTTGTTGCTGGAGTTTGAGGGAGGGCCGCAGGAGTTGCTGTGGAGTTGAGAGTCGGAGGCTCTTGAGTTGAGGGGAGATGATAACCGTTGTCCCCGCTGTTTTCTCCCAGATCAGCAGTCACAAATTCGCCGATAACCACATGGCTGCCCTCGTGAGGTAATCCCTCAGTGGCAATCAAGGGAATTGTTGTGGCTGAATCAGCAGAATTAGCATCTTTAGTATCTGGTGGAGTTTCTGCGTCAACAGGCTGTATCAGGTGGCCGTTTACTACTTCAGCGGTATCCCTAGCGCTGTTGCTCGCTACTAAAGATGTATCAGTGGGAATTTCCTGGAGATCTGTGGCGGTAGGTAAGGCAAGCGTGGTACTGGCAGATTGATCAGCAGAGACGGCTGAGGACGAGGAATCTGATTCCGGTGCTCCCATTAAATGAGCGAGGACGTGGAAAGCATTAATGTCAGCAGGTTCTCCTGTGACTGATTCATGCACTAATTTACGGATTGCATCTAAGCCGTAGTAGAGGCGATCGCTCACTGCCGCTAGCCTTATGTTGCCCCGCTTAACCGTTCCTAGAACATTTTCGATCTGGTGCGCCAAGGTGCCGACATCTCTGACTCCTAGCATGTTGGCATCACCCTTCAGGCTGTGCGCTTCTCGCAGTAAATCTTCTAATCTAGTGCGATCGCTCGGATGTTCCTCCAAATACAGTAAGCCTGCTTCGAGGTGCTGTAAATGTTCTTCGCTGGCAGTTTTAAAGATACTCCGGAGTTCATCGTCGTCGATCATCATAATTAGGGGTCAACCTACTTGAAATATCTAGATTAAATTTTTCCAATGCGACGCTGCTTCATTAAAAAGAAATGCACCAATGAGCTTAATTCGCAGGGTCATACCTTCAGACATGGAATAAATTCCATTTAAATGAATTCACTACACCACTACCTTCAAGTCGTAGGCAGCTTCGTTCAGTTTTTGCGTACTGGCCTTGGTTTGACTAATACCGCTCGCTGTTTCTAGGGCTCTCTGATTGAGAGAAATCATTGCATCTACAACTTGCTCAATCGCGATCGCTTGTTGTTTTGCAGTCAGTGAAATTTGTTGGTTATTGACAGTGATATTGTTCATCGCCGTCACAATTCCCTCCACAGTTTTGGTGCCTTCATCGGCCACCATTACGGTAGAGTTCGTTGCATTTTGAACATCAGAAACAAGCGAACTAATTCGTTCTGCTGACTTACGGCTTTGATCAGCCAGCTTGCGAATTTCGGCAGCGACTACAGCGAAACCTCTGCCATGTTCTCCCGCCCTAGCTGCTTCTACAGCCGCATTCAAGGCCAACATATTAGTTTGGTTGGCTAGATCGCTAACCAAGCTGGAGATGCTGCCAATCTGATTTGTTTGTTCACTTAAGCGCAGAATTTGCTCAGCAATCTGTCCTACTTTGTCGCGCAGGCTAGAATTATGCTCTCCCAATTGCCGCCCACCTAAACCATTGCCATCAACCAAAATAAGCGCTTGTTGGGCACTGTTTGCTGCTGCTTCAGCTTGCTGAGCTGACTGCCGGGAAGAAGCACTCAACTCATCCATTGTGGTTGTGGTTTCGCTTACGGCTGCGGCTTGCTGAGTAGCCGTGTGCTCCTGCTGCTCAACGGCTGCCGCAATTTCTGAAGCAGAGCTAGCGATCGCGGTTGCAACTTGATTAATCGGCTGGACTACCCGCCGCGCAATAAAAATCGCTACTGAGGAGCCTAAAATAATTGCCACTAAAGTTCCCCCTAGGGAGATCAAAGAGGCAAGTTGCTCAGCTTGTGTGGCTGCTGCCCGCCGCTGGACCAATAGGTCATCCTCGACGGATTGCATCTTGTTAAGCTCGCGGCGAATGTTGTCCATCACGGTTTTGCCTAGGCCAGACAAAACTAAAGCTCTGAGTTCCTGTTCTTTGCCTTGACGCTTGAGTGCAATGGTTTGGGCCAGCTCATCTAATTTTTGCTGGGTTAATCTTTCGACCTCAACCAGCGATCGCTTTTGCTCTTCATTGCTAAGTTTACTTCTCAACTGACTAATATCAGTCGGAAGGCTGGTCGTCGCTGCGTTATAGGGTTCTAGAAACTCTTCTTTGCCTGTAAAAATGAATCCACGTTGGCCGGTCTCAGCATTAATCAAAGACTTTTCTAGCTCTTGAAGACTTCCTTTAATTTGATAGGTGCGGTTAACCGATGCCATTGAGTTAGCCAAGACCTGCATACTTAGCTTTGAGGCCAAACCAACACCAATCATCAGGGCAAAAATAGTCCCAAATCCAATGGGTACAACTCGACTCAACTTCATGTTGTTGTGCAGCATTTTATTTCCTATGGCTCAGCATTTTTATGATTGCAGTACAAATTATTGTATTTTTCTGGCGATCGCTTTGCCTAAAACAACTACTTAATATTTTGCACATCGGAGCACTTTTAAAGATTTCATAAATTCCAGTGAATCTCAGTATTTATACTGTTTTTGATTTTTAATTTAAACAAAAGACATTGAATTTATGGCTCACTGACCACAAAGCAATATTCAGTCAAGCTTGACTTCTTTAAGAAACCCCATTCCTGCCTGAAAACTATAGGTTATTGATAAAATTTCACGATACTAAAAATTAGAAATAGTTTCTTTTAGATTTATTTTAAAGAAATAGGCTGCGATAAAAACTTGAAAATACAGCTCTTAATAAGAGTTAAAACTAGAATCAAGTGAAACTTGAAATTTAATCAAGAAATCTATAGTTCTTCTTCCACGAACAAATTACCTTGATCTAAAACTTTTGACATATCTAAAATTCCCATCATTTTTTCTCGATAGAAAGCTGTACCTTTAAGAAAATTACTACCTTCTGAATACAGAGTCGTGGGCACAGCTTTTAGCTCACCGGGCTGAAGATAACTCACATCAAATACTTCATCTACAGTGATTCCAGCGATTAATCCGTCAATATCCACGATCATGGCTTTCATGCCAGAATGACTGGGGTTGCCCGCTAAATTCAAGAGGCTGCGAACATCAATGAGTGTGACAATTTCACCACGCAAGTTCATATTGCCAATAATATGATCTGGGCAACAGGGAACTGGAGTAATTTTGCGGATATCTGTAAATTCACGGACAAACTTGAGATCTAGGCCAAAATATTCTCCATTCAGCCCCACCACAGCAAGTGGGATCAATCCCGTAAAATCTTGATTCTGAGGTAACTGTAATAAATTTGCGGCTCGTTCCCGTAAGATGGCTTTTTCGGCTGCGGTGAGATGAGGGCAGAACTCTGATGTCGAGTGGCTTGTTGGCTCTACTGCCCCCTCTAAGGAAGTCAAAACCTCGTTTACTGAGGGATACCGCACTAAATTTTTCTGATTAAGAATAGTAATAATTTCGCCATCAACCTTGGCAATCCCAGCGGTGAACCTCGATGTAGTTTCTGCCTCTCTACCATAGGGAACTGCTACCTCAATACTGGCCCGATCGAGATTTTTAACTTCATCAACTTGATTGACCAAAATGCCAATCATTACCTCCTGCCACTCCAGCACGATAATACTATCGCTAAGCTGATAATCCTGAGGTTGTCGTCCAAACCGACGATCCAGATCCATAACAGGCAGCACTTTGCCCCGAAGATTAATCAAGCCAATAAAATCTGGCGGCATCTCTACAGCCGTTGTGAGTTCTGGTAGATAAAAGATTTCCTGAATTAGGTTAGCTTCTAGCCCATAGAGCGAACCATGTAAACTGAAGACTAAATAGGGAGTCGGCAACATTGGTTTATAACAGATGAGTAATTTTTTTAAGATTTAAGAAGTGATAGTCAAGTAATTTTAGTTAAGTATTTTTATTCAATAACTTCTTGACGTAGAGTAGTAAATCACCTGCTGCTGAGTGATTTTGGTATTCTACAGTTGTATCAGGAGAAATCTGCTTCAAGAGATCTAATGCTGTACTACGCATTTTTGTAGACCTAATGATGTCATTTTCTCTTGCATAAATTGCGCCTAAATCCAGATAAGCAGCGATCGCTTTAGGATCTAAATAGATAATCTTTTTTAAGATGGATTTGGCTGACTCAATGTCCCCTTCTTCTTCAAACACTTTAGCTAATAAGTAATAAGGCTTAATAGAGTGTATATCTAAGGAAATTGCTCTTTGACAGTAGTTCTTTGCCTCCTGATATTGCCCTAAGTTAGCATGGGCCTGAGCCATTAAGTAATAAGCATCGAAACTAATTGAGTCATACTTAATAGCTTGGCTTGCTGCTTGGAGAGCTAATACACACAAACCATCTCTCAACAAATTTTCGGCTTGTGTGAGCGATGCTTGATATAGGGCCAAGTGGATTTTGGCTGAGGCGTTAGAGTGAGCCTGCGAGTTTGTATCTAACTCACTAACTGTTTTGTAGGTGGATTTATAACCTACCTCAGGACTGGGGAGAGAATTTGCTGGGAATGCCTCTTTCCCGACAGACCTAATTTCTTGGTTGGGCGATCGCTGAAGTTTGAATTCTTGGGAGCCTAGCGGATGAGTCTGACTTCTGGCTGGATTAGCATTGGGTTCAGTGGATGAAATACGGCGCTGATATGCCACCGATTCTGGCCAGATTCGGGTTTGAAATTGAGTCAGTTCTTGATTGTACAGCTCCGCGTGGCCCGTAATTAAATAGCCACCAGGCCTCAAGCAATTGTAAAATTTTTGCAAAACTACCGCGATCGCCGCAGCATCAAAATAGATAAATACATTACGGCAAAGGATTAAATCTAAGTCACAAATATCAGATAGAGGATTAGGAAGTCTATCTTGAATCAAATTCCCTGGATAAAACTTCACCATTTCTCGGATTTTTGGGTTGATTTCCCACTCGGAGCGATGAGGAGAAAAGTATTGTTGCTGTAATTCAGCACCAAATGTTCGAAAAGACCAAGAGCTATAGCTACCTTTTCTAGCTTTCTTGATGGCTTCAGGATTAATATCAGTTCCTAAGATAGTGATGTTCCAGTCATCTTGTCTTGGCAACAACTCATGCACCAAGATTGCCAGCGAATAAGCTTCCTCCCCCGTAGAACACCCAGCACTCCAAATTTTGAGTGAAGCTTTAGATCTTCCTTGCTTGACTTTTAAATCTTTTTGGTAGTCAATTAGTTCTGGCAGTATTTTATTTTTTAGTAAAGTAATTTGTCCTTGGTCACGAAAGAGATAACTTTCTCCTGTGGTTAATAGAATAATTAATTCTTGCCATTCGCGATCGCTTTGAGGCGTAGGCATTTCTAAGAGCTTATAATATTGAGCCAATTCAGATATTTTAAGGCTCTGCATTCTACTGAGAATCTTCTTGTAAATATTAGGCTGATCTTGCAGACGAATTTGTAATCCTGTCCGTGCTGCGATCAATTCAGTAAGAGCTTGCTGAAATTTATCCTGAATTGGAGGCATAAGTTATAAGGTCTTGATTGTTATCACTATCTGCTTTTAGGGAAGGAGCAGTAGAAAAATTCAAAAGCATTGAGCTTAACTTCTATTAGTTACCTAATAAACGAGAAAGTGCTGCGGTAGAGTCTAAGCTAGCTTATGCCGTCATTCTGTGGATGTGATTTGTGGATGTAGAAACTACTGCCGTCTAGTTTTGTTTAGGCGACATCAACTGTGGTGGTTTCTACGGGTTTTAGAGCGGTAGGAGGAGTGATAGGAATTTGAATCCAAAACTCTGACCCTTGCTCTGGCTCTGAAACACACTGAAGAGTGCCACCGTGCTTTTCTACAACGATCTGATAGCTAATGGAAAGCCCTAAACCTGTACCCTTGCCTACTGGCTTTGTCGTGAAGAATGGATCGAATAAACGTCCTCTTACAGATTCACTCACACCAGGACCATTATCCTTAATACGAATCAAAACTTGCGGACTAGAACTAGTGGTTGCTAAGCCTAACAGTTCTGAAGCTGCGGCTAATTCAGGAGTGAGCAGTTCGGTTCGAATTGTAATCTGACCCAGTTGGGGCTGTTCTTCTAACGCATCCACTGCATTGCCAAGAATATTCATAAACACTTGATTTAACTGGCCTGCGTAACATTCCACCAAAGGCAGTTCTCCGTATTCTTTCACCACTTCGATGCCTTGATGACTTCCCGCAGGCTTGAGGCGGTTTTGCAAAATTAATAAGGTATTATCAATGCCTTCGTGAATATTGACTGGTTTCATCTCAGCTTCATCTAAGCGGGAGAAGTTGCGCAACGACAGCACGATTTGGCGGATGCGGTCTGCCCCCATTTTCATGGAGGAAAGCAGCTTCAATAAATCCTCTGTCATAAACTCAACATCCAATTCTTCTATCTGCTGCTGAATACTCTCCACAGGCTCGGGATAGCATTTTTGGTACAGATGCAGTAGTTCGAGTAGGTCTTGGATGTAGTTGTCGGCGTAGATGAGATTGCCGCTGATGAAGTTCACCGGATTGTTGATTTCATGAGCTACCCCAGCTACTAGTTGACCCAAGCTAGACATCTTTTCGGTCTGAATTAGTTGAGTTTGAGTATGTTTGAGATGTTGTAGCGCCTCTGTCAACTGTTTTGCTTGCATTTGGGCTGCAAAGGCAGCAGCACGAGTTTGAGCATATAGCTCCGCTTGATCAATCGCGATCGCCAGTTGGTCGGTCACGGCTCGCAACAACTCTACTTCTACCTCAGTCCAATGCCGAGGGCCACTCGTATGGCTACAAACAATGGCTCCAAATTGTCCCGAACGAGTTTCTAAGGGAAGCAGTAATTGCGAAGTCATCCCTAAATGGGATAACAAAGCTTTCACATCCACATCGATGTTCTGCTCATTGCTAGCATCATTAATTTGAATGACATCGGCGCTCAGAACTTGCCTAACGACTAAATCAGTGTACTGGGGTGGAAAATCTCCTAACAAACTAGGGAGAGTGGCATGCCGAGCTTCATGAGTGACGGCTAGAGTGGGTTGTTCTGGATGTGGCCAGCACCAAACGAAATGACATCGATCGATCTTTAACAAACTGCGGATTTCAGTGACAGCCGTTTCTAAAATGGTGTCTAAATCGAGCGAGTTACGAATTTGATTGGCTAAGCGCAACATTAAAGCTTCGCGCCGACTCAACAACTCTTCTCGCGCCCAAGCTCGGTCGATCGCAACTGCAATGCTGTTAGCGACCCAGCCCAAAAAGTTCTGGACTGTGTCTGTAATTACCTTGCGACTAAAGAGCGCCATCACTCCGACGAGTCGGTCTTCCACAATCAGCGGATAGCCTACAAAGGTCTGCATCCCTTCTTGCTGCACCCATTCAGTAGCTCCAATGCACAAATCCTTGGACACATCATGACTTAAGTAAGGCGTACGATTTTGGGCAATGAAGCCAACAATGGAGATGCCCAAAGAGATCAAACTGGGGAAGTCTTCTGTATGGCTGTGTTGTCCTGCGATCGCCTGTAGCTCTAATAAATTGGTATCGGCGTTGAAGGTCCAGATACGTACAAAGGCGGCTTCGAGTTGCTGAGCCACTGCATTAACAAAGCGATCCAGCACCTCTGGTAAATCTCCGCCTTGGGCCAAGGCAATCCCAGTTTCCGCACTTAAGGTTGAGAGGCGCGATCGCTCAATCAGAGCTACTTCCGCTTGCTTTCTAGCCGTTACGTCTCGGAAATAAACCGAGAGGCCATCTTGGTAAGGATACGCCTGCACCTCAAACCACGTTTCTAGAGGTGCGTAGAATTCCTCAAAATGTACCGTTACCTGCTCACTCACAGCTCTGTGATACTCACGGTGAAATGTAGATCCTACAGTCTCCGGTAACTGGTCCCAAATCCGCTGACCAATCAACTCGGCTCGATCCCTAAACAAGATCTGCTCAGCTTGTGAGTTGACGTAAGTAAAGCGCCAATCGCGATCGAGCGCAAAAAACGCATCAGTGACACTCTCTAAAATATTGATGATGCGCTTGTTCGACTTTTGCAGCTCTTCCTCGGCCCATTTGCGATCGCTGATGTCGATCAAGATGCCATTCCACAGGAGATCTCCGTTAGCTTGCCGAGACGGACATGACGCCCCTTGAATCCATTTCACTTGGCCTGAGGCCAAAACAAATCTTCCCTCCCAGGTCCACGACCCTAAGGTTTGAGCTGAAACTGCAATAGATTGATCTAAACCTGGGCGATCTTCTAAGTGGACTAGGCTAAAAATGGCATCAGCATCCTGTTGAATGGCTTCTGGCTCCAACTCCAGCAATTCGCGTGACCCAGGGCTGATAAAGGGAAAAGCCAACGAGCCATCGGAGCGCAGGAGAAACTGGTAAACCATCCCAGGAATCGTGATCGCCATCTTTTGGAAGTTGGCCTCACTCTCTTTTAAGGCCGCTTGGGCCTGCACCCATTCCGTCACATCATTCAGCGTGCCAGATGCACCCATCACGGTGCCATTCGCTGCACACATCTGTTGCATATAGATTTCTAGCCAGCAAAGTTCGCCCGCTTCGGTGAAAAAGCGGAGTTGCTGCCGAAAAGCTTCTATGTCTCCTCTCACGATCGCTTGTAGTTGGGCGTGGGTAGACTCACGCTCATCCGGATGCAAGTAGTCAGTAATGGGGCTGCCAATCGATTCTCCCAAAGAGAATCCAGTGATTTCTGTCCAAGCAGGATTGAGGAAAGTCCAGCGACCATCCACACTCAACTGGAAGATGACTTCTTTAATACTCTCGACCACAGAGCGGTACTGCCTTTCGCTCTCCTGTAGGGCTGCTTCGGCTCGCTTGCGCTCTGTAATATCTTCCGAGATCCCTAATAGATACTGCGGGTTTCCAGTGGCATCTAGTAAAGGAATTTTTTTGGTATGTAAAACTCTTGAGCCTCGGTGCTTGGTGCGAATCTTTTCTTCCGAACTATTAACTAACTGTTTAACCTGTACTACTTCTAGATCTTTGGCTCTAAAAAAGTCGGCTTCTGATTCTGGAAAGAAGTCATAATCATCTTTGCCAATCATTTCAGCTCTAGAAAGACCCGTCAGCTCTTCGCCGAACTTGTTGAATTTAACAAACTTGAATTCTTTGGCATCTTTCACAAAGATCATGTGCGGAATGTTTTCGACGATCGAGTCTAAAAACATTTGGGTCTGCCGTATTTCTGCTTCGGAAGCTTTACGCTCTGTGATGTCGTGAGCGACCGCATAAATCAATCGCTGTTCTACTAAAGGCGTAGCTTTCCAAGAAAGCCATCTATAAGAACCATCTTTGCAGCGATAGCGGTTTTCGAAGCAAAGTGTTTCTAGACCTGATTTCAATCTTTCTAGTTCTGCTGCGGTAGCTTCTTGATCGTCTGGATGTATCCATTCACTCCAGGGATGAGCCGATAACTCTTGATTGGTAAAACCTAGGTTCTTTTCCCAAGCTGGGCTGAGATATCTAAAATAGTGGTCAAAATCAGCAATAGAAAGCATGTCGAGCGAGAGCGTAAAGAAGCGATCGCGCTCCGCTTCAGCATTTCTCCGCTCTGTAATATCGATGCCTGTACAGATAATGTGCTTGATAGATTCATCTGTATTTAATAAAACCGTGTGTGACCAAGCAATCGTGCGGTGCTGTCCTGACTTGGTTAGACATTGGCTTTCATACTGACTGGCTGCATCTCCCCAATGCAATTTCTGGAGAATAGCCTCGACCTGCTTTCCTTCATCGGGAGCAATAAACCAGTCCCAGAAATACTCTCCTTTGACTTCTTCAAAGGTGTAGTCAGTTGTAGCTGTACAGACTTCGTTGATCCGAAGAACTTGACCTTGAGGATTGAGCACCACCACCAGAGCATTAGCTGTTTCTAGCACGGTAGAAACAAAGTTGCGAACTAGGTCATCCGTGGAATCCAATACGGTAGCGAGGAGAGTGCGCTCTTCCTCAAGGGCTTTCTCCGCTTGCTGGCGATCGCTAACGGCTTGAGTAAGAGCTCGGAGATTGAGCCGTAACTCTAATTGCGTCACCACTTGACGGCTCAGGGCTAGCAGTGCGTCTTGTTGCTCCGGACTTAAGATACGGGGGACATAATCAATCACGCAGAGCGTCCCCAAAGGAAATCCTGCCTGGGTGACTAAAGGTGCGCCTGCGTAAAAGCGAATGTGGGGAGCATCAACAACTAAAGGATTGGTCGCGAAGCGCTCGTCTAGTAAAGCATCCTCAACCAGGAACAACTGCGGTTGCAAAATCGCATGGGCGCAGAAGGCAACTTCTCGTGAGGTTTCACAGGCTGTCAACCCAACTTTAGATTTGAACCATTGCCGATTTTCATCGACCAAGCTCACCAAAGCAATCGGGGTTTGGCAAATATGAGCAGCCAAACGGGTGATGTCATCAAAACTAGTCTCAGGAGCAGTATCCAAGATTTGATACTGTTTCAAAGCCGCTAGTCTAATTAATTCGTTGCTAGGGATGGGTGCTTGCATAAACTAGTTGCTACCTACTGGCTGAGTCCTGTGCTAGCTGAGCGCCTGATCTGCGGTGCAGCTTGACTGTCATCACAGATGTCACAGAACATTGATATTCAAATTTCGGGCTAACTAACAGGGATCGTTGGTTTGTGTTTAGGGATAAGGATTTAGCATCGCCACACATCTGCGATCGCAACTAACTGGAGCCAATGATTTAACCTCCGTATCAACACTGAGACAGTTATTAAAGATTAGGCATTTAACCTTTACTAGCAACGAGACCCAAGGCACTTTCATTCTGATTTATGATGCCCCGAAAGTTACTAATAAGAACCAAAAGCACATCCACTTTACATTTGTCTTTATATTTGCACTTGTGCTCTACCAATCAAGCTCTGATTGAATAAGCTGCAATATGAGCGAAAGCTGAAGCTCTGATTGCTATTCGTTTTTAGAGTTTGTGCGATCGCTAATTCTAAGCAAATTAAGTTCTATTTTTCTGCTTAGTCAACTGCTGTTTTTACTACTTAGAGGCCAGCTATTACAGTATTAGTCAGTAGTTCAACTTAGGGCAAAGCTAAGTTGCAAGCCAAGTCGCCGTATTTTTAAGATATGTTAAGCAAAAGATAATTAAAGTTTGAATAGGGAATTTATAACTTTAGTTGAAGTGAAGCTCAAGACAGGATAGAAACTAAGATTTGACTTATTTTGCAGCTTTCTAATCAGGCATCAGCTTGAACAACTCAAAGATTAAGCAAATATTAAGTTTCTGTTCTGTCTTTTTTTGATTTTGTTGTGGCTGAAAATCCAGCTTTTCTAATATATAACTACTATTTCACTGACAGCGATCGCCCCATCAATTGTGATGGTTATGCAGAACTTATGCCATCCTCTTCTCCAGATTCGATACATACTGTTCTAGTAGTAGATGATAGTGCTGTAATTCGAGACTTAATCCAGACAGCTTTATCACCTAAATATCGAGTTCTGGCGTTGAGTAATGCGGTTGATGCGCTGGCAGCAATTTATCATGAGCAAATTTCCATTTTGCTACTAGATGTTTTGATGCCAGAAATTGATGGTTTAGAACTCTGCCGCACGATTCGAAATTTACCTCAATTCCATCAGCTACCTATCATTATGATAACGGCCAAGGATAGTCTCTTTGACAAGGTTCAAGGTAGGCTAGCGGGTGCAACTGAATACTTAACTAAACCTTTTAATGCTTGTCAGTTGCTCCAAACTATTGAAAGGCTGATTGAGATTAATTCACTCAAAAATTAAATTCTAGTAGCAGAACCCTAGGAACAGAGCTACTTCCGTTTGAAAATTATCAGTGAACGATAGATTTTATTGACTTTGAATTGATTGAATCTAATTGAGTCAGTGCAGAAGTATTACAGGTGGAAGAATGAGCAAAGTATTAGTGGTTGATGACCTACATAGCGAACTAGAGAGAATTTCTAGTGTTTTGCGGAATGCTGGCATTGACGTAGTACAGGCTCACGATGGTGAAGAAGCCATTAAAAAATTACAAGAGCAAGAGCTGCCTGACCTCGTAATCTTAGATGTGGTTATGCCGCGAATTAATGGTTTTGAAGTAATTCGTGAATTGCGCGAAGACGAAAAAACTAAGAAGCTCCCGATCATTATATGTACTCAAAAAAATACTGACATTGACAAGATTTGGGGCATGGAGATTGGTGCAGATGCTTATGTGACTAAGCCTTTTGATTCAGGGCAATTGCTTAACATTGTGCAACGCTTTTTGTGAATTCCGAGCTTTGGTAAATCTTTGCTCGGACACTATAGAAACTTCTGTATTTTTGAAGCTTGGTTAATTGTTTCAATATCCTTCAGAGTAGCTATTTGCAATGACTGTTCTTCCTGTACCTGCTATTGCTGCGCCTGCTACCGTTCAGCAGTTTCTCTTGTTTCGTCAAAAAGACAGCTATTTCGCGATCGAGCTGACTAAAGTCTGTGAAGTTCTCTTCTTAAAAGATCAATTACTGGCTTCAGTTCCTAATACTGCCTCTTTTATTTTGGGTTTGACTAACCTACGAGGAGAAATTTTAGTAGTTGCAGACTTTGGTCGTTTGAGCAACATCGGAGCAGTGGAATTGCAGCGAGCTCAGAGCCGAATTCTGGTTCTAGAAATTCCTGATCCGCAAAATATGCAGTTGCTGCCATTACATGTAGGCGTAGCGGTGTCTCAGGTTGAAGGAGTTGTCTCGCTCAACCCAGATCAAATTGTTTCTGCTATGGACGTGAGCCCAGAGCTAGCTCCAGTGCTCAAAGGGCTATATGACTACGAGGGCCGCTTCTTGATGATTTTAGATGCAGAAGCGATCGCTCAATCCCAGCACTGGTAAGCATTTGCCTATTGACTGCCTGTTTGTTGACTGCCTGTTTACTGTCTACTGGTTATTTATTTCTTCTAGAGGCTGCCCTCATGTCTGTTCATCCAAGTTTAGAAGCTGGTGTTCGTGCTCTTCAGTCGGGTCATTATCAAGAAGCGATCGCATTGCTAGAGCAAGTACAAGCCGACAATCCGCAAGATGCCAATCTTCACTACTGGCTCGCCCGTGCTTACCAGAGGGCAATATATGCCTCTGAGCATGCTACATCCTATAGTGCTATTCCTATGGCTCCGCCTCGGACTGTTTTCGAGCCTGCCGATGAAGTGACAGAACCTCACGCTGCTCCAGATTCAGGCATCAATTCCAGCCAACTCCGAGATGAACTGCTAGCAGATGAACAACGCTTGATTTTGGCCCGCGAACTAGGATTACTCAACCTCAACTACGTTGCAGCTCCGACTGTCTCTCAATCTGTGATGCTCGGTCATTCGCCAGAGCAGCCGCTAGGCTCCCCGCCGTTTGGCCGAAAAATCATGATTACCGTTCTAAGTCTCAGCATTGTGCCTACATTGTTGCTGGGAATGTTAGCCATCGGAGCAACTACTTATTTCACCACCCAACCTGATGCAACCGCAGGGCAGCCATCCTGTTTAATCACATTAGCGGTGGCAACAGGACTGATCGCAGCAGTCGCGGGCGCGATCGCCACAAGTTTGTCTCGGCAAACAATTCAGCCTTTATTGACAGCCGCCGCTGTCGCCACAAAAATCAGCCAAGGAGATTTGAGCGCCCGTGTACCCGCAGCAGGCAACCAGGAAATTGTCACACTGGGAGCTGGGGTCAATCACTTAGCAGAGCGCATCCAAGGCTTGGTGCAGCAGAATCAAGAGCAAGCACAGCGGCAGCAAAAAGAACAAACTCAATGGCAACGACAGGTCCATGCGATCGCTCAGACCGTACAGAACTTGGCGGCAGGCAAGCTAGATGCTCGCATCTCTAATGTTCAAGCCCCCAACTTTCTGCAAGAGCTAGGCGATCAAGTCAATTCGATGGGCGCTCGGCTAGAAACATTAATTACAGAATTACGCAATCAACAGAAAGCCTTAGATGCCTCCGCGATCGTGTCAGTGACCGATCGACAAGGACTCATTACCTACACCAATCAAAAATTTTCTGAGATCTCTGGTTACAGCCGGGAAGAACTGTCAGGCCAAAATCATCGGATTGTCAATTCTGGAACGCATTCCAAAGAATTCTTTACAGCGCTTTGGGCGACTATTGCCAATGGCAAAACATGGCGCGGCGAAATTAAAAATAAGCGCAAGGATGGCTCCTTCTATTGGGTGGATTCCACTCTTATGCCCCTGTTTGATAGCAAAGGTAATATCTCTGGCTACATTGGGGTACGCTTTGACATCACAGAACGCAAACAAGCAGAAGAACGCCTGCAAACCTTGGCATTAGCACAGGTAAGTCTAGTTCAAGAAATTAAAAATCGGCAAAATGTTTTAGACGAAGCCGCCATTGTGAGCGAAACCGATCGCAAAGGAAACATTACCTTTATCAATGACAAGTTCTGTGAGATCTCCGGCTATAGTCGCGAAGAACTACTAGGTCAGAATCACCGGATTGTCAATTCTAGCCATCATGCCAAACCCTTTTTTACTGAAATGTGGAGCCTGATTTCCAGTGGTCGAGTCTGGAAAGGCGAAATTAAAAATAAGCGCAAAGATGGAGCGTTCTACTGGGTTGACTCCACGATTGCACCGATCTTTGATACTGACGGCAAAATCGTCAAATATATCGGCATTCGCTTCGATGTGACTGAGCGCAAGCAGGCTGAGGAACGTCTGGAAAAACAAGCGGAAGAGCGTAAATTCGAAGCAGATGCGATCACCCAACAAGTCGTCAATCTGCTGAATGAGATTAAAGGCGCTGCGAAGGGGGATTTAACTGTCAAGGCTCAAGTCACCAATGACTCTTTAGGAGCACTGGCCGATTCCTTTAACTACCTGATCAGCTCGCTGCGCAAGGTTGTCCTGAATATTCAATCTGCGGCTATTCAGGTGAATCAATCGACTACAGACTCGATCAACAACACGAATGAGTTAGCCCAGCAAGCCCGGACCCAAGCTTCTCAAATTGAAAGTACCCTGCGGCAAATTGAGCGACTGCTGAACTCTATCCAAGATGTTGCTGAAGCGGCAAATCGAGCCGAGCATGTGGCTAAACAAGCTGCTCAAACTGCAGAAATTGGTGGTGAAGCGGTCGATCGCACAGTCGATGGCATTAATGACCTCCGCCTCACGATTTCTGAGACCTCCAAAATGATGAAACGCTTGGGAGAAGGTTCGCAGCAAATCGGCAAGATTGTTACCTCTATTTCTCAGATTGCTTCCCAGACCAACCTCCTAGCCCTCAATGCCACGATTGAGGCAGCGCGAGCAGGAGAGCAAGGCAAAGGCTTTGCGGTCGTAGCCGAAGAAGTTCGCAAGCTCGCAGAGCGCTCTGCTTCTGCCACTGAGGAAATTTCTGACATTGTCAGCACCATCCAAGACGAAATCAGCCGAGTTATGGCAGCCATGGAAGCAGGAACGCAGCAGGTAGTAGACGGAACCCTCTTAGCCTCCGAAGCTAAAACTAATCTGAATGCCATTATTGACGTTAGTCGAGAAATTAATGGCTTGGTGCAGAACATTACCAAGGCGGCTCAGCGGCAGATAACTTCGGCTGAAGATATCTCTGGCACTATTCAGGAGGTGAGTGAGATCTCTACTAATACTGCCGAAAAAGCAGAGAACGTCACGGTGGCCTTGGATGGATTAGCCGTTGTCGTCAACAAATTGCAAAGCTCGGTCGCTAATTTCCGATCGCAGTAATGGCTCAGGGGGTACCCACGTTTGCCCTAGTTGTGCCTCGTATGTCAGCCATTGGGATTAGGCGATGAATGCAAAGGATTTAGACAGGTTGATCGGTTGTTTCATAGCCGAAGCCCAAGAATTTCTCCAGATTCTAGAAACAAATTTGTTAGCGATCGAGTGCAATCCTCAAGCCCATCGTCGTTCAGAAGCCGTGAAGGAGCTATTCCGAGCAGCCCATTCTATTAAGGGTTCAGCCTTAATGTTTGGTTTTGAGGGTCTCTCCACCGCAGCGCACGGCCTGGAAGATTGTTTTGCTATTCTGCGCGATCGCGTTGACCTGGCCCAACTAGACTCTCCGACGATCACAGCTTTGCTACAAGGGGTAGATTGTCTCAAAACCATCACCAACAGCAACTTTCAGGGTAAGGCAGAGTTTCTAGCTGAATTACAGGCGATCGCTCAAATCAAAGCTCAGCTTGAAGCACGCTATCCCAAGGTGCCAGATCCAGCTCTTTTGCCGCTGCATGCCCCTGCGAACTATGAAGTGATAAAGGCGATCTTTGAACACGAAATTTTGATGGTGCTGAATCAGTTGGAAGCTGAGTTATCTCAAGCTAGACCTGAAACGATCCCATCAGCGGTGGAGGTGCTGTCTAAGATTTATTACCAACTCTCTGGTGTGGCAGGTATGCTGCAACTGCCTGAGTTTGGTCGCGTTGCCGACACGTTGGAGGCGCTGCTCCGTTCACCAGAGTTATCCTTTGAGCAATTCCAGCAGCAAGGCTGGGCGATCGCGCAAAATCTCCAGACTGCTCGTCAGCAAATCTTAAATGGACAACCGATTACGGTTTTACCGCAGGCAACCGCGATCGCCATTACCTCTCATCGTGCTGAACCCGATAATTTGTCACACGAGCGGTTCGGAACTGAACCTAGCCAGTCCCAGCAACCACAGTTCTCAGCTCAACTGCCAACTCCCTTGGCGGAAAGTCGCTTAGCTCAGCCAACCGTGCCTATCCTGGACCACATTGGGCCAGAGACTCCAGTTTTTGCTGAGGCATCTACCCCCATACTCAGTCCTAGTGCAGACTCTCCTTCATTCAATAGCTGGCAACGTCCGACGATTCGCATTGAAGTGGACCGCTTGACGGAACTGGTTAATTTGGTGGGAGAACTGGTGATTAACCGCACCAATTTGGAAGTCCAAGGCGTACAGTTACGCTCAGAAATCAAGCACATTCGGCGAGGCATGGCAGAGCTACACCAGTTTGGTGGCCAACTTAGAGAAGAGTATGATCGCTTGAGTGTGGCTGACTGGCAAAGTGCGATCGCGCCGTCTGGTTTGGCACCTAGCCCCGCTAACTCACGCCGCTCTGCTCCATCGACATTCGACGCTTTAGAGCTAGACCAATACACTGAGTTTCATTCCAAAGCTCAGTCTGTGCTTGAGACTACCCATACGGTGGCTCAAACGGCTGACAAACTGGATGCTCTGGTTTTTACCTTTGAGCAAAGTACCGATCAACTCCGCCGCATTACCGAACAACTGCGATCGCGCGTCATGCAATTGCGGGTAGTCCCCTTCAGCCGAGCGGTCGATCACTTACCCCGTGCCCTACGAGAGCTGTGCTTGACCCATCACAAAGAAGTGAACTTACTGTTAGTGGGCCGAGACACCAAAATTGACGAAAGCTTATTAGATGCGTTGCGAGAGCCATTAGTTCAGTTATTACGGAATGCCCTTGACCACGGCATTGAACTACCTGAAGCTCGCGTGAATGCCGGGAAGCCACCTAGTGGTCAGATTGAAATTTCTGCTTTTCAACAAGGCGGTCAAACTATTGTTACCGTCACGGATGATGGCAAAGGCATTGATCCGGAAGCCATTCGTCAACAAATTGTTGCCAGAGGCCTTGTGCCTGCCGAACAAGTTCAGGATTTATCCCTTGCCGAGCTGTACGACTTTCTATTTTGGTCAGGGTTTAGCACTACCAAAGATGTCACGAGTCTTTCTGGGCGAGGGGTGGGACTGGATATTGTGCGCTCTAACCTGCGGCAAGCCCGGGGCACTGTGAAAGTTGATTCTCGCCTAGGGCAAGGAACTAGCTTTATCTTGAAGTTGCCACTTATGCTCTCGATCGCCGAAGCCTTAATGGTGCGGATCGATCACAACACAGTGGCGGTGCCCTTAGACGCGATTGAGGAGATTCTGCACATTCAGGGCGATCAGGTACAAATGGCTGGGAACCAGCCCATGATTCGTTGGCGTGGTGAATTTATCCGGTTAGTGCGATTGCAAGATCTATTGCACTACCATCCGGCTGACTCAGATTTACCATCTCCAGATCCACTGACCCAAGACTTGATTCCTATCTTGGTCCTGAGTGCTGGAGAGGGCGTAGTAGCGATCGCGGTAGAAAGACTGATGGGGCAGCAAGAAATTGTAGTTAAACCAATTCCCGCGCCGCTTTCAAAACCTAAAGGCGTGGTGGGCAGCACCATCTTAGGAAATGGACAAGTAGCTGTCATCTTAGACATCGATGACCTAGTTGAACAGTTCGGCTACCAAACCAGCCAAGCGATCGCCATGAGCGACAAAGGCCCACAGATTTTAGCCCCGGTGCCCGCGACCCAACCTCAAATTTTGGTGGTAGACGACTCCTACACGATCCGACAACTCCTGGCTTTGGCCCTAACGCGGGCGCGGTATCGAGTAGCGCAAGCCAAAGATGGCCAAGATGCGCTCGAGCAACTCCAACAAGGGCTGCAATGCGATTGCATTATTGCTGATATTGAGATGCCTCGGATGGATGGGTTTGAGTTATTGCGATCGCTCAAATCCAATTCTCAATTTGCTCACATTCCTGTCGCGATGTTGACTTCTCGCAGCGGAGCCAAACATAGAAAGTTGGCGCAGGAGTTAGGCGCGGCTCACTACTTCACTAAACCCTACAACGAAGCCCAGGTTCTAGAAGTGCTCGCCCAACTTTTAGCCGCTAGCCGGATAGCCCTTTGAAGTCTTGATATTGCTATGCCACCTACTCCTTATCACCGCAGGTTCCAGAAGCAGGTTCCCAGCCAGGCTCCTAACTTAACCGAAAAACTGATTGCCTTGCGATTTGGCAGTGAGCAATATGCCATTCCCATGCGCCAGGTTCAGTCTGTCTTGAACAACTTTACGGCTTACGGAGCGCTAGAAACAGGCCAAAGTTTGGTCATGCACAATCAGGGTATTGTCACCTTAATTGATAGCGCTACCCTGTTCCTGAGCCAGCAAGCGATCGCACTCTCACAATTCTTAGTTATCTGTCTGCTAGATAGTGGTGAGCTTTTAGGCATTCCCACTCCCGAAATGCCCACCATTTTGGAGGCTGACCTGAGCAAACTAGAAACGCTGCCAATGGGTTACCGTCAGGGGCGTTTATCCCCAGCGATCGAAAAGCTGATTCCAGTCCCCGATGGCAGCGTGGTGTTTTACATCAATGTAGAACGGTTGTTACCTATTTCTGCCTACTAACCACATCAGTTTTATGCGGGATAGATCCGCAAGCGCCGATTCGGTTCCTCTCCAAAGCTAGAAGACTTGAGATGATAGTGCTCTGCCAGCTCATGTTGCATCTTGCGCACTTTGGACGATCGCGGCAACAACTCGACTGGCTGACCTTTAGGAATCACGATTTGCTCAACTGCAAGTCTGGCTTCTTCTAGCGCCTCGATTTCGTCTTCATCACCATCACGATAAAACAGACTCAGATCAGAGGCTTCAGGCACCGCCGGATCATCCATATCCAAGAGGCGACGGAGAGAGCGAACAATCTGCGGCACCGTGTTGGCTTTGATTGTATGAATCGGTACATGGCGGCTCTTGGCCATACTTCTCAGCTTGGCATGGTTTTTGACATGCGATCGCAACGCTAAAACGGCATCGGCGCTGTCAATATCTTTTGTCAGCACTACAGGTAGATTCAGAGTTTGAATCACTTGGTCGAGTTGATGCCGACTGATGCCATAGGGATAGACATGCAAGGGCAGATCTTCACCATTAGGGCCTGTGGTGCGAGCGGAGATTTCACTAACAAAATCTGAACTGCTGCTACTAATACCAAGGCTGCCTTGAGGCCAAGAAGCATCTAGTAATTGCTCAAACTCCTGGGCCGCTGGAGAACTGTCTAATCGGTTGGTTAAAGCTGAGCGTCTAGCCGAGAAACTCTTTTCACCAAAACTAGGACTTGGCAGCGGCGTCATTTGTCCTGAAGCCCGCCAGCCCACGGCCCCTTTCGCAGCCGCAGCAAAGCGATTGGGGGGCAGTGGGCTTTCTGCGATCGCATTAGGCAATTCGTGGGTAATCACTACTGCGCCCGCTTCGTTCACCGTTCTGGTCTGAGGGTTGGGCTGGCGACCCCGCAGCAAACTGTCCACCGTCTCGGCAACATGTTCATGCACCACCCACTTTTGCCGCTCCAACATCTCTACTGCAATGTCGAAGGTCGGTGGCGCTTTTCGCTCTAGAACACTTTTCTGGCTGCCTCGCCGTCTGGCTTCCTCGTCGCCCAATGTAACTGACTGGATGCCACCTACCAGGTCAGACAATGTGGGGTTTTTAATCAAGTTTTCAATCCGGTTGCCGTGAGCGGTGCCCACCAGTTGCACACCCCGTTCCGCGATTGTGCGGGCGGCCAGAGCTTCTAGCTCTGTACCAATTTCATCAATCACAATGACTTCTGGCATGTGATTTTCCACCGCCTCAATCATCACTTGGTGTTGAAGTTCGGGTCGAGCTACTTGCATCCGCCGTGCTCGTCCGATCGCGGGGTGAGGCACATCTCCATCACCTGCAATTTCATTCGAGGTGTCAATGATGACCACTCGTTTTTCTAGTTCATCTGCCAAAACCCTTGCAATTTCGCGGAGTGCAGTGGTTTTGCCAACTCCGGGTCGCCCCAACATCAAAATGGAACGGCCACTTTCTACCAAATCTCGAATCATGCCGATGGTGCCGAAGATGGCTCGCCCGACTCGGCAGGTCAGACCAATGACTTCGCCTCGCCGATTGCGGATGGCGCTAATTCGGTGCAGAGTTCGTTCAATCCCCGCGCGATTGTCTCCCCCAAAGTTTCCTACCCGCTCAATCGAGTACTGGAGGTCAGTTTGCGAGACGGGTGTTTCTGACAAGTACTCTGCTTTGCCTGGAAAACGTGCTTCTGGACGGCGGCCTATATCCATCACCACCTCAACCAAGCTCTCTTGGTCGGGATGCTGCTCTAAGCGCTGGCGGATCTCACTTGGCAATATATCTAGCAACTTACTGAGATCGTCTGTAATTTGCATGTTGTTCATCGTGACGTTTTCAGGCTCGATCGCTGCCATGTCTGCTGTCATATCTAGATCTGATGCGGGCTGCTGTTTCTGTTGGCTCGATGCAGCTAAAAGCGGGTCTACTGGACCCGGCAAACTTTCCTGATTGTCAAAAGAATTTGTCTCGTTCAGACTCACCATAGTGATTAAAAAAGTTGAATTAACAGCAGGCGCTTAGGAAAGCAAAGTTTGATTGAGAGCGGACGGTGTCTTGATTTGGCTCACCAAGGAGTGCGCTAAATCAACTGCGGGCCAAAGTAGGTGCGGTTGGCTTTCCAGGGGCAGGGATTGCACTGATTGAATTGGTTGCAGTGGTGCTTCGGCTAAGGCGATCGCTTCAGAAGATGGTCCAGAGATAGGCAGGGACAAACTTTCTAGCTGCTCCAAAATTGGAGACAACAACACTCGTGCGTAACTACCATAGGCCACTCCAGCAATGTATTTCTGTAGGCTTGGGGAAGCTAGAAGCCCTAAGCTGTTTAGCTTCTCGACGGTATGACGGTTAGTTCCTCCTGCTAACTGCACAAATCCTGGCAAGTTGGCTGCCAACACTTTTTGGCCTAACTTGACGGCGGCACGGGTCGCACCGTCTCCAATATCACCACTCATGGGGCGACCATCTGTTTGCCAAACTAAAGCACAGGCTAGCGGCGAAACCGTTTGATAAATTGACCAGAGGTAGTCAATTAGGCCATCGCCATCCGGACAACTAATCGCTAGTAATTTGAGTTGTCCCGCCCAAGGAGCGATCGCCTGCCAAAGTCGCTGGAAATCAGCTAGCCGCCCTACTTGGGTGTGAATCTCTAGAGCATCTACGCCCGCTTGCAGTACTAAAGGGGCGATCGCTTCCGGAGTAAACACATGGGAGCGAGTCGTAATTTGCTGAATCGGACAAACGGGTAAACACCGTCCGCAACCATAGCAACGGGCATCTATAACTCCAGAAAATTGCTCCGGTTGGTTTTGCTGTGGTTGCTCAAAGACAATTGCTTGCGCGGGGCAAATCGTTTCGCAAGGCCGAGGACAGTCAGAAGGACATAAAGTTGGGTTAAATTCTGCTTTGCGGAAATGGGGATCTTCACCGTCATTTAGGCTCACCATCAGCCACGGGCGGCCCTGCCAAGCTAAAGAGGGATGCTGAGAGGCGAGCGCAATGTCGTCCGCTGTGTCTAAAGCTGCTTGGGCGATCGCGATTACCGCTGGGTCTGCGGCAACATCAATACAATCAGCACCAGCCAACGCGTAGGCTAAAGTTAAGTTTCGGACGGCAGGGAGATGTTGGAAACTGGCTCCGCAAATTAATTTAAACCAGCGTCCCTCCCTTAGAGAACGTAAGGGATGGTCAAAATTAGTCACACCTTCATGCTAATGCTCTCGCTGAGAAATGACGAGGCTCTAGACAAAATTTGATCCCCTGCCGCTAGGTTGGGGGCTGTTTGCAATCGAGTGAGGAATTGCCTGACTCTTGCTCATTCACCACATCTGCTGCTTTAAGAGATACTTCGCCGCCAACTCACGCCAAATCTGGTAGTTGTTGGCCTGGCGATCGCCATCCAGCATCCTCAAAGGCAGATGCGGTGTGATTACCGTTTGTTAACAAACTACTGATCTGCTTCTAAAGCGGCTAAATAATCGATTGCGGCTTCCAGCTTAGAAGGGTATTGCTCAGCAAATTGGTTAAACCAAAGCCCTTCCGTAGACAACGGATCTAAATTCTTTAACCAATCTTGGGCAGTGCGAGCCAAAGCAGTTCGACGGGCTTGTTGCGCTTGGGCTTGACGCTGTTGCTCCGCCACTAATTGCTGTTGTCGAGCTTCCTGTGCGATCGCGTCCTGCACCTCGTACTGGCCTTTGATCTCCGCCAACAAGCTATCGAGCGGGTCTGGCTGCCGCCCAGAAGTTGGCTTTGCTGGAGGAGAGCTAGGTGGTAACGGGGATGGTGCGGCTGGCGGTGTAGGTGTTTCGCTGTATTGAGCTTTGACTTGTGCGAGTAACCGTTCGATCGAGTCCATATCGTTCTGCACTTCTAGTCATTAATGGCATTGAGCAACACTTCGCTCAAACTCATCTCCTCAATATCGGCAAAGGTGATCGCATCACAAATATCAAACTTCGCGCCCACCCCTGCGAGTTGCTCGTCTAAAGCTTGAAGAAATTTGGTGGCTTGGGGATCAGCACCAATTTGAATGAACGAAATGGCTAATTCTTCATCTCGCTCCATTTTGCGGGAGGCATCAACGATCACCTCCATAACCGCACGGCGATCGTCCGGTTCTCCATCTGTGATCACCAAAATAGTTTCGCCAGCGGGCTTTGTTTTCCCAGCGGCTTTGCGCTGAAAATAATAATTGGTGGCATCTTGTAGCACTGCCGCCAAGTTGGTGGTTCCGGCGGGGTCGTTCTCTTGAAAGAGCTGTTCTACTTTGGCTGAAGTCACATCGTCATAGCGCTTGAAGCGGCCTGAGAACAGGTAAACCGTGATGCCATCCGGGTCAAACTGCTCACACTTGCGGGCCAGCGCCAAAGTAGACTCTTGTACTTCCATCCAACGACTGCGGCCACCTCTCTGATCTGGAGTGGACATACTGCCACTTTTATCCACGATGAGCGTATAGTCCCGATCTTTCACGACGTAAACCTCAATGCATCCGTGTTTTTCGTCCAGTCTAGAGGATGAAACCTCGCAGCGTCACGAGTAAAGACGCGAAAATTAGCAATTAGTCGGTTGGCTAAAAACTAATTGCTAAAAATTGGTTGCTAAAAACAAGTAGATGAACTGGTGCTGGAGTTAAACACCGAGCCAGCTTAAGCCGGAATCAAGGTTTCTTGTAAAGGCTGCCAGCGACAGACGCGATCGCCGCCGCGCTCTACGACTATCTTGACTCGCGGTTCCAGGGTTGGCAGCAGGGTCAGAAATTCTACTTCTTGACGTGACAGAATATGACCTTCAATCAACCACAGCACCAAACCTTTGGCATGAGTGGGCAGGTTTTCTAGGTGATAGTTGATAACTGGCGGCGCAAAGTAAACTCGAATATCTTTTTTGCCCAGGTGAGGGGGACGAATACCATGAACTCCAGTCAGGTAACTTCCCAGGTCGCCTAACCCTTTCGCACTCATATGCACCGTCACATAGCCAGCAGCCCGTAAACGTCGCTGATAGCGGCCTTCAAAACCACCTTCCAAGGGCACATAGAACCCCAAAGAGCCTGACTTTTCTAAATCGCGAATTAGTTTGCCGCCATTTGCGATAAGTGCCATAAGTTTTATGCTTTACCCCGCTCAAAGTCCTATTGTGACTCACTCCACCACATGTGTGGCTGCGATCGCGCCCTTACTTTGGTAGAGAAACTGCTTAAATCTCTCACCTGCTTGTTCATTTTATCCTGTAGCTAGGTACTTATGCCGCCCAGTTCAAAAACCATGCAAGATCTAGAAAACTCGCAACCTTGGCCTCACCAAGATTGGTATCGCAACGATCTTACCCAAAGAAAAAGTTGGTATGGCGGAGTCGCCCAGGCTTACGACCAAGCCAGGCCACGGTATCCCCAAGCTCTAATTCGGCGAGTCGTAGAGTTGGCGCAACTTCCCGCTGATGCCAAGATTTTGGAATTGGGGTGTGGTCCTGGCATCGCAACTAGGCCATTCGCTCAGCAAGGCTACTCAATGGTTTGTCTGGAGCCAAGCCCATCCGCTTGTCAGTTAACTCAGCAACACTGTGCAGCCTACCCAAACGTTGAGGTTCACAATACCTCCTTTGAAGAATGGCCATTAGAGGCTCAGGAGTTCCATGCGGTTCTGGCCGCGACTTCTTTCCACTGGATTGATCCTGAGATTAGACATGCCAAGGCTGCTGCTGCGCTGTGCGATCGCGGGTTTCTGATTTTGTTGTGGAACACACCTCCTCAGCCTAGCTACGAAATTTCTCAAGCATTAGAGGCGGTTTATCAAATTCATGCTCCGTCTCTAGCAGGCTATGAAGACCATGCATTCCATGCGGAGAACCTGAACCAAATTGCTCAACTGGTGGTTGGCTCAGGGCAATTTCAGCACTTAGTGTCCGAGCAGTTAATCTGCGAAGTCACCTACAGCATTGATAACTACCTGATGCTTTTGAGTACCTTATCCCCGTACATTGCTTTGGAACCACAGCAGCGGGATGCTTTATTTACAGATCTACAGGCAGTGCTAGAAGAAACCTGCGATGGTAGTTTGCCAACTTCCTATCTTTCCGCATTCCATATTGCTCGAAAGGTCTGAGTTGTCAGGTTTAGCGCTTGATTGCTATACGGCACCTTCTGCTTCTAGGTTCACAAGGTGTCACACTGAATTTAGAGGATGAGTTGCAATATCAGCGCTTTGAAGTCGGTTATGTCCAAAAAGCAAAAGTTTCCTTATCTAGTTGGCTCCAAGTGGACAGCCCGACAAACCCAGATGGGATGGCGACATTTTCAAGTCGTGAATCGTAAAAATGAAGGTCAATGGGTCTTTGCGGAAATGGTAGCGGCCTGTGACCCCAATGTTCGCTTTTGGCTCAATGCCAAACAACTCAAAAATCGTGCGATGTGGCAGGCGGGCTGGCAGTCTCTACAAGAACAAGGCTTGGAAGCAACTGAAACCGAGTCCCTAGAGACGGTAATTTACCCAACTTAGTTTTGGGCGGATCACCGCCTGTCTTCCCTTCGTTAGACAGAGCCAGCTTCACGGAAATTTATTTAGGCTGAGAGGTGGCTTTGTTGGGAAGGCGCTGCTGTGAACCAGAGTGTTTCAGGGTAGTCCATCAGGATAGCCAAAGCTGGAGTAGATAGTAGGAGCGAAGCGTGGAAACCAAACGGCTGGGCAATACAGGTATCACGATTAGTGCGATCGGTTTGGGTGGCATGCCGATGTCCTTAAGCGATCGCCCGACTGAAGCGCAAGCCATTGCTACCATTCATCGCGCCTTAGATCTGGGCATGACTCTGATCGATACGGCAGACTCTTACTGCAAAGATGAATCCGATAAGCATCATAATGAACGGTTGATTCACAAAGCGCTCCAGCAGTATGGCGGCCAGAAAAGTCACGTCAAAGTTGCGACAAAGGGTGGCTTGATGCGCCCCAATGGGTCTTGGACTCGCAATGGCAACCCAGAGCACCTGCGAGAGACGATCCGAGTCAGTTTTGAGGCGTTAGGGGGTGAGCAACCGATTGACCTTTGGCAGTACCACGCTCCTGACCCCAACTACACCATTGAAGCATCGCTCACGCCTGTTAAAGAAGCGGTGGAGCAAGGTTTGATCCGTTTCGTGGGGGTTTCCAACTTCTCGGTCGAGCAAATCAAACAAGCCCGCCAGGTAGTGGATGTGGTTTCGGTGCAGAACCAGTACAACCCCTGGTATCGCCAACCAGAGACAGATGGGGTTTTGGAATACTGCGAGCAAGAGCAACTCACCTTTATCCCTTGGAGTCCTTTAGGCGGTAGTCGGCGATTTAGGAAATTGCAAGATATTCCGGCGATCGCCCAACTCGCTCAGTCCCACAACGCTTCTGTTTACTGCATAGTGTTGGCTTGGTTACGCGCTAAGTCTCCCTGTGTGGTTCCCATTCCTGGCGCAAGCAAACCTTCTAGTATCGAAAACTCTGTACAAGCGATCGAGGTGCAACTGTCAGCAGCAGAGATCACGGCGATCGATCGCGCCACAGCTAGTTAAGCCTCTTATCCAGCTAAGCCTCTGATTTCAGCCACAATACGGCCATATTTCGCAGCAAATGCTGTTGTTGTCAGCCTAGCAGCGGTGAAACGATGGTAATAAAGCTGCGGAGCTGACCTCCTAAAGTTGCTTAGCGTCTGGATTCATGCTTTATTTCCCTGAGACCCTGCTCAGCTCGTCTGGTGGGCGCTTGGTTGCTCTTGCGACTGGGTTGACTTTCTTGGCTGCTAGCGCACGTTGGCTGAGCGTTAGGGTAGCTACGGCAATCGCCCGTGTTCTAACTAACCCATCACCTCAAACCCCAACCATTCCAGACGAGTGGCACCCAGACGAGTGGCACCCGTTTCAGCAAGCTCCTCTCGCCGCGATCGCCTGGAATGTACATGGTGAGATCACCCACTGGAATCCCAGTGCAGCTCAAGTCTTTGGTTACAGCCCCCAGGAAGCGATGGGTCGGCAAGCAGCTTTAATCGTCCCTAGCCACATCAAGGCTTATGCCAATCAAGTTTGGCATGACTTGATCAACCAACGCGGGGGCACTCGCAGCATCAACGAGAATGTGACGCAAGATGGCAGAACGATTATTTGTGAGTGGTTCAATGCGCCGCTACTAGACGCACAAGGGCAGGTGCTTGGGGCCATTTCTTTTGTGCAGGATATTACTGAACGCACGCAGGTTGAGAAGCAACTGCTGCAAAGTGCTTTTTTTGATAGCTTGACTGGTTTGCCCAATCGCGCTTTCTTTAGCGATCGCCTGCACCAAGCAGCCGCCAAAGTCAGCCGCCAATCTGATGGTTGCTTTGCCGTTCTTTTTCTCGACCTAGACCGCTTCAAAGTGGTGAATGACAGTCTGGGACATTTAGTCGGCGACCAGTTGCTGGTTGAAGTCGCCCAACGATTGCAAGCTTGCTTACGTATAGGCGACACGCTAGCTCATCTGGCTGGAGATGAGTTTGCGATTCTACTAGAGCACATTCAAGACATCAACGATGCGACCTGCGTAGCAAGGCAGATTCAAGAAGCCATCAAGATGCCCTTTATTCTCAACGGCCATGAGGTGTTTACCACCATTAGTATTGGCATCGCCCTTAGCACGATTGATTACGAGAAGCCAGATAACCTGCTGCGAGATGCGGATACAGCCATGTATCGTGCCAAAGCTTTGGGCAAAGCTCGGTACGAAGTCTTTACTTTGGCCATGCACGATCATGCTGTCACACTGCTGCAACTCGAAAACGACCTGCGACGAGCAATTCAGCGGCAAGAATTTTTAGTGCATTACCAACCAATTGTTTCGCTGCGAAACAGCAAAGTGATTGGATTTGAAGCTTTAGTCCGTTGGCAGCACGCTACCAGAGGCCTCATTTCTCCAGCGGAATTTATTCCAGTTGCTGAAGAAACAAATTTAATTGTGCCCATCGGATGGTGGGTACTAGAAGCCGCTTGCCAGCAGATGCGGTCTTGGCAACTGCAATTTCCCACGACAGCGACTTGGACAATGAGCGTGAATCTCTCTGGGAAGCAAATTGCCCAACCTGATCTAGTAGAACGGATTCGTCAAATTCTGACGGCAACGGGTTTGAGCCCTCGCAACTTGAAATTAGAAATTACCGAGAGCGTGCTCATGCAGAATCCTGAGGCGACCACAGCCCTCTTTTTACAGCTGCAAGCCCTAGGAATTCGGTTGTCAATTGACGATTTCGGGACAGGTTATTCCTCGTTAGCTTATCTGCATCACTTTCCCATCGACACCTTGAAGATCGATCGCTCGTTTGTAACGAGTGTGGATACAGATGCCGAGAAGTTAGCCATCATTCGCACCATTGTTACCCTAGCCTGGAACCTAGGGATGGATGTAATTGCTGAAGGTGTGGAAACAGCCAAGCAGTTAGCTCAACTCAAAGCCTTAAAGTGTGAAGCGGGACAAGGTTACTTGTTTGCCAAGCCTATGAGTGGTGAAGCAGCAACAGCCTTTATTCAAGCTCATTGCTACCGCGTCACCCGCAAATCTAGTTGAGATATTTGGCGATCGTGTTTTCCTATCGCACCACCGTAAACGGGAACCGCACAGCAGCCTTCGTGTCATCGACAGAGCCGGTCAACTCTTTGGTCTCTCCCTGGACTAGCACGGTTAAGGTAAAGGGAACTGGACCCGAAGCCGCACAGCGCCGATATAACCGCGCCTCAACTGTGTACTTACCTGCTGGCGACCCACCTGTGGGCCAAAAAATATTTTCAACGGGTTTGGCGACAGGCTTGATGCAGTCAGCATTGGCATCTACATCCTGCTGCCCCCCGGAACGAATACGAGGATTTTTATAGAACACGGTCTGACCACTGGGGTCGGTAACGGCCAAGTCTAAGTCATCCACCGTTTCCCAGCGCAACGTGGCTTGAATATCGCCAGTGCCCAGTTCTGGTTCTTGGCCTCCCGTCACACAAAACACGTCTAAGTTGATCAACCGCCCCGAATCAGTCTTCATGTAGCAAGCTAAGCTCGGTTCCCTACTAGGTTTTGCTAGCGGATACCCAAATTGCTTGGTTGGCGATGGATTCGCAAAGCTAGGAGCAGCAAACCCTAAAGCCAAAATTAGTGAGACTGCCGTTGGGCGAATGAGTTGCAACATGGTGCTAGGTAGATTGAGAAATGGCGAATGAGGATTCTCATAGAGTTCCCTAGCCAGAAGGAAAAATCAGAAGGTAGCTGCCAGAGGTTAAGCCAGAAGTTAGAGCAGAGGTAAGGCGATCGCACTTCCGTGTCCAAGGCACAATGGGAAAGGGCGTTCCTTCGGGTATTGAATCGGGTATGTCTATCATCGTGGCTGAAGACCTGAGCAAGGTCTATCCTGTAGCGGTCAAAGAGCCAGGTCTGAAGGGGACATTGCTTCACTTCGTGCGGCGTAACTACCGCTTGGTGCAAGCAGTACAGCAAGTTTCGTTTCAGATAGAAGCGGGTGAAGTGGTTGGTTTTTTGGGAGCTAACGGTGCTGGCAAAACTACCACACTCAAAATGCTCACCGGGCTGATTCACCCTTCATCGGGACAAGTGCGGGTGGCGGGGCAGGTACCGTTTCGGCGTGAGGCCAGCTTTCTGCAAAACATCACGCTAGTCATGGGTCAAAAGCAACAACTGATCTGGGACTTGCCAGCGCTGGATTCTCTGCGGATCAATGCTGCGGTTTATGGCATCTCCGACAAAGAACTTCAGTATCGCATTGGCGAGTTGGCCGAGATGTTGTCCCTCCAAGCCAAACTAACCCAACCGGTACGGAAGCTATCTTTGGGTGAACGGATGAAAGCGGAACTTCTGGCAGCTCTGCTCCACCATCCCCAAGTTTTGTTTCTAGACGAACCCACTTTAGGCTTGGATGTCAACGCTCAGGTGAGTGTACGGGACTTTTTGCGGGAATATAATCAGCGCTATGGAGCCACTGTGCTGCTGACCAGTCACTACATGGCAGATATTACGGCGCTGTGTAAGCGGGTGTTGGTGATTCATCAGGGACAGTTGATTTACGACGGTAGCTTAGAAGGGCTGTCGGAACGCTTTGCCCCATGCCGTGAAGTCAAAGTGGAATTGGCTCAACCCAAGTCCAAAGCGGAGTTGTTGAGTTACGGGGACATCGAAGCGGTGGATGGCCGCATGGTGCGATTTGTCGTACCTCAAGAGTCTTTAACCCGTACAGTGGCTCGGATTCTCGCGGAACTAGAGGTGGTAGATCTAGCGGTGACAGACCCTCCGATCGAAGAAGTGATCGGTCAGTTGTTCCGGGCAGGAGTGGCGGTATGAGGAGAGCCTGGAAAATTACTCAAGCTTTGCTCTCGGTTTACTACGCTTATATGTTGGAGTACCGAGCGGAGCTGCTGTTGTGGGCTTTGTCGGGTTCCTTGCCCCTGATATTGATGGGAGTTTGGATTCAAGCAGCTCAAGGCGGACAGTTGAGCTTGTCTCCTATCGATTTTGTGCGCTATTTTCTGGCCGTGTTTATCGTGCGGCAGATCACGGTCGTTTGGGTGATTTGGGAGTTTGAAAAGGAAGTGGTGGAAGGCAAGCTATCCCCGCGACTCCTACAACCGCTCGATCCGGTTTGGCATCACGTCACTTCTCACGTATCCGAAAGATTGGCACGTTTGCCCTTTGTCGGTGGGCTAATTATTTTGTTTTTTCTGCTCTATCCGCAAGCCGCCTGGATTCCACCTCTAAGCAATATTTTGTTGTTTAGCTTAGCAACTGCGATCGCCTTTGCTCTGCGTTTTCTGATTCAGCATACCTTCGCTTTATTTGCCTTTTGGATCGAACGAGCCAGTGCGATCGAGCAGTTCTGGTTTTTGCTTTATCTCTTTTTATCCGGTTTGGTAGCACCGCTAGAGATGTTTCCACCCGCAGTTCGCAACGTGGTTCTGTGGACGCCGTTTCCTTACATGGTTCACTTTCCTGCCAGTTTACTCGTGGGACTTCCAGTGAATTTCGGCCAAGGATGTTTAGTCATGGCAGGCTGGGGTTTGCTGTTTTTAGGGCTGAATCGTTGGCTCTGGAGACAAGGGCTGAAGCAGTATTCGGGAATGGGAGCGTGAGGGAGGAAGGATGAAAAAAGAAGAGAGGAGAGAGAAAGGGATACAGCGTTATGGGCGGGTGTTGCGGTTGTTTTGGGGAACGGCGATCGCGGCGGAGATGGAGTATCGGCTGAATTTTGTGCTGTCGGCTTTTACGAGTTTGGGCAACTTGATTGGCAGTTTGTTTGGGCTGTTTTTGTTTTACCGCACAGACTACACCTTTGAAGGTTGGTCTTGGGACGAAGCCTTGGTGGTGTTGGGCGTGTTCACGGTGCTTCAGGGCTTTTCTAGTACCTTTCTCGGCCCCAACTTAAACCACATTGTGCAGCATGTGCAGCAAGGCACGTTGGATTTCGTCCTGTTGAAACCGATTAATAGTCAGTTTTGGCTCTCGACCCGTACTATTTCTCCTTGGGGCTTACCGGATATCTTTTTTGGTTGCTTAGTCATTGGCTATGCGGGGCGGCAGTTGGGAATTGAGGCTCCTGCTTATCTACTCGGTGCCGTGCCATTGTGCTTCGGGTTTATCAGCCTCTACAGCTTGTGGTTTATGTTGGGAGCCACGAGTATCTGGTTCGTTAAAATCTATAACGTCACCGAAGTTTTGCGCGGTTTATTAGAAGCGGGCCGTTATCCAATGGTGGCTTATCCCGTCGCTTACCGATTTTTCTTTACCTTTATCGTGCCTGTGGCGTTTCTGACCACCATTCCTTCCGAAGCCCTACTAGGCCGAGTAGAACTCGTTTGGTTGTTGGGAGCAGGCTTGTTAGCCTTAGCTTTGTTCTTAGTCTCGCGGATGTTTTGGCAGTTTGCTCTGCGCTTTTATACAAGTGCGTCCAGTTGAGCAGCATGGATGACTCAGCAGCGCGATTTATTTTTCTGTTCTTAGATGGGGTGGGATTGGGAGAAGCGCAAGCAACTAACCCTTTAGCGGCGATCGCGGCCATGCCATTTTTAACGCAGCTTCTGGACGGGCCACTGATAGCTGGACGAACGGCTTGCCGAGCAGGGCTGTTATTGCAACCGATTGATGCCATCCTTGGCGTGCCAGGGCTACCCCAGAGCGCCACGGGCCAAACCTCATTATTTACAGGCTGTAATGCGCCTGCTTTTATGGGACGCCATCTCAGCGCTTTTGCCAATGGCTCTTTGCGAACTTTGATTGAAGCCCACGGCATGTTTAAGCAGGTGCTGAGCTTGGGCGGCTCTGTAACCCATGCCAATCTCTATTCTCCCGCTTACTTTGAGGCGATCGCGCAACGGCGACGGCGTTATTCAGTAGGAACGCTTGTGACCCTGACCGCTGGGGTGCCTTTTCGCATGGGGGGAGGAGGCGAGTGCCAAACTGCGATTTCCTGGGATATTACTGGCGAGTATGTGAATCAGCGGGGCGGCAATGTTCCACCCCTGACACCCGCTGCCGCAGGGCAAAGACTGGCTACGATTGGGAGCCAGCACCATCTCACCCTGTTTGAGTGTTATCTCCCCGATTACGCAGGTCATAGTCAGGACAAAGCCCAAATCGTTCAGGTTTTGCGGCTAGTAGATGCGTTTGTTGAGAGTGTCGTGGCGCATCTCCAACCTGGAGTTAACCTGGTGATTAGCAGTGACCACGGCAATATCGAGGACTTATTCCATCCGCATCACACCGCCAATCCGGTGCCGCTGATTGTGATTGGCCCTCAGGCGATCGCGTTTCAGTCTGTGCAAGACATTACAGGCATTACACCCAAAATCGTGGAGTTGTTACAAGTTGGCAGCAATACGGCTCCAAGCTTGTACCACGTTTTGTAACTCTGCTGGCAATTGACTTTGCACCATATCCGCATAACGAGCCGTTACATTAGGGCCAGACAGCGTCACGGTGAAATAGTCGGCGGCTCCCTGAGGAGCAGGGTAGCTATGGCGATTGAATTGAGCAAAGTTTTGCTGTTCGAGTAATTGCCGAAAGCGTTGCACCTCAGCCGGAGATACTTGCACCACTTTCACAGGAGTGACAACACCATTGGGTTGTAGTTGACCTTGAATCAGCTGACCATTTGCTTGCAAAGCGATCGCGGAAGTTTGTCCTGCAATGCCGCCACTGGTGACTACTCGAAAGATAACTCCTGTGGTTAGGGGCGGAATCAATTCACTGCCACCAATCAAGTTTGGCTTCAAGCCTGTCGCGCTACTCACATTACTGGCTTGGCGATCGAACTTCACCAAGGAACCAGAATCATTGGTGCGATAGGCTAAGCGCTGCCCCCCACTTTCTACAGTGACGAGCCAACCGGGAACGATAACAGCAGCACAAAACACTCCCGGTTCCGCTAAGCCTAAGCAAGCATCAGGCCAGGTGGTTTTTTCTGATTGCACAATTTGCAACTGAGTAGTAGGTACCCGAAATTGCTGAGCCGCAGCCTGCAAGACGGTTCTAGAAACGTTTTTGGGTAAGCCCGCTGGGTAAAGCCCGCTGGCTGCTGTGTCTAACTTGATCAGTGAGCCAGATTCATTGGTGCGATAAACCAACTGCTGCGATCGCCCTGCGACTGTAACTTGCCAACCCGGAGTTTCGGCTTGAGTGCAAAACTCACCAGAGGTCGCCAACCCTAAGCAACCATTACTCCAGGTTTGCTTGGCAAACTTGGCAATCTGGACTTGAGTCGCTGCAATTCCCAATTGCTGAGCCGCTGCTCGAGTCACGCTAGCCGCGATCGCCTGGGGTAAATCGGCCTTGGAAGCATCGACTGCTAGACGTAAGCTTTGGCCAGTTTGGTCAGTGTGGTAAACCCATGACTGCTGTCCAGCGGAGAGTACCACTCGCCATCCTGGAACTTGAGCTTGAGTACAAATTTCATTGGTAGCAGCTAACTCTAAGCAGCCGTTATTCCAAATTCTTGACTCGGCTAAAGTGACTCGCAACCTACCAGGTGGAACATTGATGCGGCGAGCTAAATCTTGTCGAACCAAGTTCTCTACAGAGGCTGGGAATGAATTGTTGGTTGAAGAGCCAGTACTTCTATCTCGCCCCCGGCGACCTTGCTGGGCCAGTAAAGTTGCCTGTTCTGGCTGACCAAGCACTGCCTGTGGAGCCAAGGGAGAAGCATGAGTCGTGGTGGCCGCGATCGCGGCACTTAGCCAACCCAAACTAGAACCAACCGACAAAATTCCTGTCAACAACACAACTACGAAGCGAGGCGATATTGATGAGGCAGCAATGGTTGCAGAACGATATTGGGTCGGGGGTCGCATAGAAAACCTCACAAGAACTCACTAAACTCAAGCTGATGATGCAGCGCCAATGAGCATGATTGACTCGGCAATTTTAAGACGCTGCTACAACAATTTATGCCAGCCTGACAAAACTTCAGACGGCGATCGCTTACAGATGAGTTCCGTGAGGGTTTCTATTGCTTAGGAGGAGTGATTTGATTGGGCAGAGTGGGCAACCCTGCTTTCTGCAAAAACTGATTAAAGCCCGCCGGTTGGATGAGATACCAAGCGGTTGAGCCCGCGAGAACCAACGCTCCTAACATCAACAGGGTAGAAAACACTTGGGCGATCGCGCCTGGAGCATTAGAAGAACGTCGATGCGATAGAGATGGCGTCGGCGTTGTCCTGACCACTGTGGAGCGAGGTCTGGAAGCGTTAGCAGTCGCAGCAGTTTTGCTAGATACAGTACCGACTTTGCCTGCACCCACCACAGGGGCAGTTTCCATTTGGCGCAACTGCTGGGTTACAGCTAAGGGTTGCCGTTCGGTGCGACACCACTGGCGTAGAGCAGCCGCAGTAATGCCACAGAGATTAGGTGCTTCTACTCCTTGGACCCGCTGCAACAAAGACTGATCGGTCGTCACTAAAACCACCAACGAACCGGGATGGTTACGTGCCAGCCCGTAAGCGGCTTGGGCTACAGCTAAGGATAGCCTAGCTTTTTTGCTAAAAGATTCTCCGCTCGCAGGTTTGAGAGAAGCATGGGGCGCACTGATGGCCGTCATATGCCAGCCACTATCAGGGTAGAAGCGCATGAACTCTCTAGCCGTCTGCTCCAAGCTCGCCTCTGGCGCTCGGTCATGGAGATAACGGATTTCGTCAAAAACAACCTGGGGAATAAAGCACTCGCCTACACGAGAGAATTCCTGCCACTCTCTAGTTTTTCCTACTTCCAGAGCGCTTAAATCCAAAACCACTAAAATCGGAGCTGGTGCAGCCATAGCGATTCGGTGTCACACCTTGTAATGCTGAGTAATGTAGATGAAAGAATGAATTGAGGAGCACCCTATTCAAATTATGGATGATGGCCGCTAAAATAGCAGACTTTCTGGTGAAGTTAGCCACCAATTCCTAAGCGGCCTGCCAAGCTAGGGGTAAGGGGCAGGAGGGTGGCAATCATTAAGAACAGAGCCAGCAATCCTAAGCCAGCGCGGGCATCATTGGGTTCGGAGAGTTCATTAAGACTAGGCCGCTCTAAATCTCGCTGTAAAAACAGAATGATGATCGCCCAATACAAGGCCAAGGCATTAGCAAAAGCCGCGATCGCCAAAAGAATTAAAGTCGCTACCGTGGTTCTGCCAGCCGTTTTGCGGCCATAAATGGCTTGCACGATCCGCCCACCATCCAATTGGCCAGCAGGCATGAGGTTCAACGCGCTCACCACTAAGCCCAACCAACCAATCACAGTCAGGGGATGCACATCGACCAGCGAGTTTTGCAAAGCAGACCCCAACACCACTTTCGCCAAAGTGCCGACCAGAATCGAACCTTTGAAGAAGTCCGCTGGCACCTGGAACAAACTGCCGGGATGAGACAAGACTAGCCCCGTTACCAGCATCAGTAAGGAAATTAAGCCTCCTGCGGCTGGTCCCGCAAACGCCACATCAAAGAGCACGGTGCGGTTGGGCACAATCGACTCGAAGCGAGTCAAAGCTCCGAACGAACCCAGTTGAGAGGTCGGGAAGAAGAAAGGTGGGCTAAGGCGCACTTGATGACGGCGGGCCAGAACTCGATGACCGATTTCGTGAGCTGCCAACACGGCCAAAATTCCGCCCCCAATCGGTAAAACTTCTCGGAACCGTTCTGGAGCACTGAAGAAATCGAAACCTAAGAGAATGCCGCCTGTTTCTAAGCAAGTTGCCACCGTCGCGATCGCCAGTGACAAAGCCAAGAGCTTCTGTGGCAGCGTGGTGGGCTTGGGGTCGTTGCGACTCGGCAGCACAATTACGACTGGCCTGCCATCCTGGTTTTCTACCAAAAACAAGCGATAGCGATCGCCCAATCGCTCTTCCAAGCTACCCGCCAGACGGCTATAGGCAGCCTCTACATCTCCTCGCAGGTTGCCCTTAAAAATGGCTCCATCTTGGTAAGGAATGGTTTCAGTAGCGAAGAAGGTATCAATCCCAAAAATGCCTTGAATGGCCTGCAAATCTGTGGCAGGAATGGGTATGCCTTCGCCTTCCCCAACAGAAGCAGTTGATTCAGTTCCGGATGACCCAAGTTCACCCTCAGCTTTCTGGTTGGCGGGTTCAGCATTCACTGCTTGCCGTGCCTTCAGCATGGCAGTTGCTCGTTCTTGCAACACTGTGTCTTGACTAGCCGATCGCAATTGATTGCCTAAGAAAACATAGAGAGCAGTGGACCCAACTACTAGGAACAGAATGCCGACTAAGTTGAGATAAATGCCAGCGGCGAATAGCCCGAAAAACAGCAGCCAAGGTAGCATCAATACCACGGACTGTAGCCAAGCCAGAATCCCTAGCTTGCCAAAAGATTTAGCTCGGTAAAATCCCCAGCCCAAAATTCCTAGGGTAACTAGGACCATTAAAGTGATGGCAGAGGCTTCTGACGCAGCCGTAATCATGGTTATGGTGTGCTCCTGAAACAGAACCCGACAAAGTCAGGTAGTCGCTGATTTGCTGCTCCTGCTGCAACGAACGAGAGTCATCCTCGGTTGAGTTAAGAATGTTTCGCCAACGGAGCAGGTACGTATAAATACTACTGTAGCTGAGGCTGTACCCCCAATCACAAAGGCCCAATCATCGGTTGGGAGGTGGCGGATAGCTCAGCACGGCTTGGCGCAAGTTTCCTTGGTGTTGAGTTAAAAGGCGATCGCTTTCTTCTCGCGATAAACCCGTCCAATGCATCAACAGCGCTAGCTTCACTGAGCGACCGCTGCGCTCCAGCAACCAACCTGCTTCTTCGCGGTTGAGGTCGGTTAAATCTTGCAAAATCCGCAGGGCGCGATCGTGCAGTTTTTTGTTGGTGACAGAAACATCGATCATGCGGTTGCCGTACACCTTGCCCAGTTGCACCATCGCTCCTGTGGACAAAATATTCAGCGCTAATTTGGTGACCGTACCAGACTTGAGGCGGGTAGAGCCTGCGAGTACTTCTGGCCCGACAATCAAGCGAATATCAATGTCTGCTTTGACGGGAACTTGCTCCGCTGGCACGCAGGCGATAAAAATCGTCGTAGCTCCCCGTTGCCGTGCGGCTTGCAACGCTCCGTGAACATAGGGGGTGGTGCCCCCAGCCGTAATGCCCACCACGACATCTAGTTCTGTGATGTGACGATGCGCAATGGCCTCTGCTCCATCCTCAGCGCGGTCTTCCAAGTCCTCGGAACTCCGCACCAATGCGCCCGCGCCTCCAGCAATAATGCCTTGGACTAACTCAGGTGGCGTACAAAAAGTGGGAGGACATTCGGCGGCATCCAAGACTCCCAAGCGCCCACTGGTGCCTGCACCGATGTAAAACAGCCGTCCCCCTTGGCGCAGTGACACAGCCGTCCGTTCGATCGCCTGAGCTAGTTCTTGTCGAGCTGCTGCGATCGCGGCAATGGTTTGGGCGTCTTCCCGGTTAAATAACTCCACCAACTCTAGAGCACTGAGTTGATCGAGATTCTGACTGTTGGGGTTCACTTGCTCCGTCAGCAAGTAGCCGCGCTCATCAGGAAAAGGCTGGGGGAGCTGTTCGCCATTGACAGCGCTAGGGGGGTGAGGGTCTTGAGGCATGTTACTTATAGAAGTCCTTCCAAACGACGACGAATGCGGTCGATCTCCGAGTCTGGAGCTTCTGCTTCGGGTTCTGCCCCTTCTTCGCGCCAATCGGTTTCTTCTACATTGGATTCTGGAGGCATTGCCAGGGTGTCTTCTGGAACCAAGTTGCAGTCGTAGTCAGCACCTTGGCAAAATTCTTCAATTTCTTCTAGTTCAAATACTTCCACCGATGGGGTTGGGAAGTCCTGAGCTTCCAACAACAAACCAAACCGAGTGGCATCATCTTCCGACTCAAACATCAGCACCACATTGCGTTCTCCCCGCTCCGGGTCTTGAATTTGAATCGTGTGAATTCCTTCGTTTTCAGTTCGGGCATTAAAAAGTAGAACGAACACACGCATGGGTTTTAGGCATCTTGTGACCACAGTTCTTTCCTATCTTAGAGGCGATCGCGACGAGTGCATGCGCTAAGCTCATTCTCAACTTCGATCCATCGCTACCTGAAACTTGCAACTCCAAATCGGAGTCAAGCTCTGGGTGGAATGCTATTGATTCACCCGAAGCTACTGAAACCGACTGAACCACCATCCAAAAATACTTCCAGAAGAATGTATTGGTTTTTGTAACCCAACGATGGTTTCAGCTTGGGAATTTGAGCATCGTGGGATAGATTCTTATTGGCGTTCCCCAGCTTGCTATTGTTGCAAATGCGATGACCCAGTCTTCTCCTCCGGGTAACGAACCCACCCCTCCTAGCCGACGCCTGTGGCTGCTCCTGTTGAGCCGTACCAGTGCTGTGGTTGGAGTTGTTTTGCTTGCTGGCATCACTGGCGGTGCTTGGTGGGCTTGGAATTTTGTGCGTAACGACCTCGCCCCACTGATTGAGAAGAACCTCAGTCAAACTTTAAGCCGCCCGGTAGAGCTAGGAGAGGTGGAGCGATTTGATCTCAATAGCATTCGCTTTGGGGCTTCTGCGGTGCCTGCGACACCCACTGATCCCGATCGCCTTGCTGTGGCTGCGGTAGAGGTCGAGTTTAATCCGTTGCAGCTATTGTTTACCCGGACGCTGAAGCCCAGCATTACTTTAGTCAAATCCACCATTTATGTAGAGCAAGCCAAAAGCGGCGAATGGATTTCTACGCGAGTTAAAGCTCAAGAACAGGCGGGGCTGATCAAAACGGACCTAGATGTGATTCGCTTTCGCGATGCGGGCATTGTGCTGATTCCCTATCCCGATCCTCGGAGCAAACGAGTGGCGATCGCGTTTAATCAAGTCAATGGTGCGGCCAACTTTTTTGACCAAAACCAACGAATTGCCTTTGAGGTCAGTGGTAAACCTTTGCGGGGAGGCAATCTGCGGCTGAAGGGCGAATCCCAACTAAAAAGCCAGCAGACAAACTTACAAATTCGAGCCCAAGATCTCCTAGCCTCGGATGTGAGTCGGATTATTGACCTGCCGCTTGATTTCCAGGGGGGGCGCGTGGATGGCACGCTGGCTGTGCGGTCCCACCCGGATGAACCTGTGAAGCTAGAGGGGCGCGCGGAACTAAAAACTGTTACAGCGCAAGTGAGGCAAGTCCCGCAACCCTTCCGGCAGGCCAAAGGCTTTGTGCGCTTCCAAGGGCAGCTAATTGGGCTGGAAAACATCAGCACGTTTTACGGCAAATTGCCGATCCAAGTGGCAGGAGTGCTCAACACCCAGTCCAACTACGATCTGCGGGGACGCTTAGCCCCAGTCAGTGTGGCTAATTTGCTCGACACCCTCAAGGTTGAAGAGTTACCCTTTGCCACCGCAGGAGAAGTCCGGGGAGCCTTTTTACTGCGGGGGCCGATCGCCAAGCCTGTCCTGGCAGGCACCGTCGTCACCACCAAAACCGCTCGGGTCGATAAAGTTGATTTCAGCCGCATCAGCACTAACTTTGCCCTGGTCACAGCAGAGTCGAAAGTTATTTTCGATCAAATTAAGGCGACCCCAGAGGTGGGTGGTACGGTCACGGGTAGCGGTGGCATCAAATTTGGCGAAGCAGGCGGTCTCGTTTTAGATTTTGCGGGACAGAACTTGCCGGGAGACGCGATCGCTCAAACCTACGGCACTGAATTGCCCACCAGCATTGGCTTAGTTAGTGGTAGAGCCCAAATTTATGGGCCTTTGGGTGGCAATTTGCAAACAGTTGTACAGGCGCAGGCCCCCAATGCCGCAGGTGGCATCGTCAGCGCCAGAGCTCGGTTAGCCGAAGGTCGCTGGCAAGCCCTGGTCAAGGCGCAGCAAATTCAGCTCAGCCGGTTTGAGCAAGTCCCAGCCCAGTTTCGCGGTCAACTCAGTGGCGAAATTGCCTTGGCAGGCACCACTGATAATCCACAGACGAATGCGGTTCAAGCGGCAGGCAAAGCTTTCCTGAATGTCGTGGGGGGCACTGTTGCCCTGAGCAACATCAGTTTGAACCAAGGCCGCTGGCAAGCGTTGGCAGATTTATCCCAAATTCAATTGAAACGCCTTTCACCGGACTTACGTGGACAGCTGAGTGGCGCTTTACAGTTGGCAGGTACGACTGAAGCCTTTGACCTGAGTGCAATTCAAGCAGCGGGTCGGGTGCGGCTCTCGGAAGGGTTGGCGATCGTGCAGCAACCCCTGACTGCCTCGGTGCGTTGGACAGGACAAAACTTACTGGTGCAAGAAGCGACCGCTCCTAACTTGAGTGCCAATGGCATCGTCGCCGTGCGTACCGAAGGCAAGAATGCGCCAGAAGTTACCAACCTCAACTTAAATGTACAAGCCCGGGACTACGCCCTCAACGCTCTCCCCTTTGCGGTGCCTAGCACTTTTCAACTGGCAGGCCGAGCCGATTTTACGGGCCGCTTAACGGGCACGCCCACGGCTCCCAATGTCGCAGGCAACTTGCGGCTGAATCAATTTGCCCTGAATGGCGTCCCTTTTGAACCCGTTTTGGCAGGCAACCTCAAGGTAGCCACTGGACAAGGGTTAAATCTGGCGGTGGCAGGCGATCGCGACCGCATCGACCTAGCCCTCGACCCTAGCAATCAACCCAGAGCTTTCTTGATCCAGCGAGATGAGGCGATCGCTCAGGGTAAGGCCCAAGGTGATCAATTGTTGGTGAATGTCCAGAGCTTCCCACTGGCCGCGTTGAATCTGGCTCCCGGTGCTCAGTTCGGCTTAGGGAATGTGGCTGGACTGCTCAGCGGCAACTTCGATGTGAACTTGAAGCAATCCTCTGTGGTAGGTGAAGTCGCGATCGCCAGACCCGCGATCGGCACCATTGCGGGCGATGAGTTCCGGGGCCGCTTCCGTTACGCCAATGGCATCGCTGCTTTGACAGGCGGCGAACTCCGCATCGGCCAGAGCCAGTACCTCTTAGCAGGCAACTTCCTGCAAACCGCAGCAGGGCCGCAATTTAAGGGGCAGGTAGATGTTGCGCAAGGGTCGCTGCAAGATATATTGGCGACGCTGCAATGGTTTGAGCTGCAAGACATCACCCGTGGGTTGGGAGCACCAACCTATGCTAGGGCAGCCGATGTGCAAACCGTGGCCGTGGGCGTACCGGAAACACCCCTACAAACCCAACTCCGTCGTTTCTCCGAAATCGAGACCTTATTGAGTCAGCAAGTGGCTCGCCGTGAGGCCGCTTCTCCCCTGCCTGATTTAGCAGATCTCGAAGGCAACTTCACGGGTGGCATTCGCTTCGCAGGCTCTCCAGAAACTGGAGTATCGCTCAATTTTGATATTCAAGGGCAAGACTGGCAGTGGGACGAGTACACCGCTGACCAAGTCGTGCTAAACGGCAGCTTTGAGAACGGCGTTCTGACTTTGTTACCATTGCGCTTCCAATCCGCAGATACCTTAGTGGCGTTCTCCGGGCAAATCGGTGGCAAAACTCAGTCAGGCCAATTGCAAATCGAGAACTTATCTTTAGAAACGCTCGATCGCTTTGTCGCTTTACCCGTCGATATCAGCGGTAAGTTGAATGCTACAGCCACATTGGCAGGCAGTTTGGTCAATCCGCAAGCGGTGGGAGAACTCAGCTTAGTCGATGGCACGCTGAACGATACGGCAGTGCAAACCGCTAGAGGCAGTTTTAACTACAACAATGCTCGCCTGAACTTTGGCAGTACTGTAATTGTCAATGGCCCAGAACCGTTAACCGTGGCTGGCAGTTTTCCGGCGGCACTTCCTTTCAGTGCGCCCCCCGCCAGCAACGAGATTAGTTTAGATGTAGATGTTAAAAATGAGGGTTTGGCGCTCTTAAATGTGCTCACGCCTCAGGCCGCTTGGGTGGATGGTCAAGGCCAAGTCAACCTTCAAGTCCGAGGGACTTTAGAGCAGCCGATTGCCAATGGCATCGCTACTTTCCAAAATGCCACCTTTGAGGCTCAAGCCCTACCTGAACGCTTGACCAATGTCAATGGCACCATTCGCTTTGATCGCGATCGCATCCTTGTAGAAGGTATCCAAGGCCAATTTAGCCAGGGACAAGTCAACGCTCAAGGCATTTTGCCGATCTTTACCAGCTTCCGCCCAGGCAACCCAGATGCTGCCACTCCCCTCACGGTTAACCTCGACAAAATTTCGCTCAACCTCAAAGGGCTATACCGGGGCGGTGTAGAAGGCCAGGTAATGGTGACTGGCACCGCTCTAGAACCAAGAATCGGCGGTGAAATCAAACTTGCGAATGGCCAAGTTCAACTGCCTGACACTAGTAGCGCTCCTGCAACGGCGACGAATGCCAGCACCAGCGATAGCCAATCCGGTGCTACGGCTACTACGCCTCGATTCAACGATTTGCGACTCACGCTAGGGGATGGCCTGCAAATCGTCCGTCAGCCGATCTTAAACTTCCTTGCTGTCGGCGATATTACCCTCAATGGCACCTTAGAAAACCTGCGGCCTAATGGCACCATTCGCCTCCGTACAGGCCAAGTCAACCTATTCACCACTCGCTTCACCTTAGCGCGGGGTTATCCTCAAACGGCAGTATTTACTCCCGAACGGGGCTTAGACCCAATTTTAGATATCCAGTTAATTACCTCTGTGCCCGAAGTCACCCGCAGCCGCACAGTTTCTACCTTGTCTCCCTCGGAAGTGGAAGATGTGCCAGCTACGAGTTTGGGGGCACTGCAAACAGTGCGCATCGAAGCTACCGCGACAGGACCTGCAAGTCAACTGTTCGACAACTTAGAACTGAAGAGTAGTCCCTCCCGGAGCCGCAATGAAATCGTTGGGCTATTGGGGGGTGGCTTCATCAATACACTCGGACGCGGCGATAGCACTCTGGGGCTAGCTAACTTGGCAGGTTCAGCCTTACTGACCAATATTCAAGGGGCGATCGGTAATGCTTTAGGCCTGAGCGAATTTCGTCTATTCCCCACAATTGTTACTTCCGAAGAATCGCGTTCCTCGACTCTCGGCTTGGCAGCGGAGGCGAGTGTTGACATCACGCAAAACGTTTCTGCCTCTGTGCTGCGGGTGTTAACAGCAGATCAGCCAACTCAGTTTGGTTTGCGCTATCGCCTGAATGAGGAATTTCTGTTGCGCGGTTCGACAGACCTTTCGGGAGACAGCCGAGCTGTGCTGGAGTATGAAACTCGCTTCTAACTTTTCTCACAGTTCAAAGTTTCTTGAGTTTGTTTTTGACTCCAAGCGGTATGCCCACTGGCCACCAAGCAGAGGTACCGGCGCGTCATTTCGGGCAGGGTGACACCACTAAATTCTGCCCCTTCAATCTTGACGCCTAGAACGCTGGCATCGCTCAAATCAGCTTGGCTTAGATCTGCTCGGCTCAGATTGCTCCAATCTAGTTCGGCCCGACCGAGGTAGGCTCGGTTGAGATTCGCTCCACTCAAGTCGGCTCCGATTAAATTAACGCCCCGAAGCTTGGCTTCAGTAAAATTTGCGGTGGACAAATTGGCCTCCTGCAAATCAGCTCCACTCAACTTGGCCTCACTCAAGTTCACCCCACTGAGGTCTACGCCCCTGAGATCAACGCCGTTGAGGAAAGCTCCCGCCAAGTTCACCCCATTGAGGAAAGCCCCTTGCAGCACAGCCCCACTCAATCTCGCTCCTTTGAGATTGGCCCAATTGAGGTTGGCTCCTTTAAGGTGAGCATTCCGTAGATTCACACTTTGTAGGGTGGTGCCGCAGAGATTAGCTCGTTGTAAGTTGGCGTTCCGCAGATTGGCATTGCTCAGATTAGCCGCGCTGAGTTTGGCTTTTGCTAAATCGGCTTTGACGAGGAAAGCTCCGTTCAAATTCGCCTTTGTTAAGTCGGAATCGACTAAACAACTTTCACTCAGTTTGGCAAAGCTTAAATTGGCCCAATTAAGAAAGACACCATTGAGATTTGCTTTGGTTAAAAAGGCGCGACTTAAGTTGGCCCCGGTTAGATTGGCACCTTCTAGGTTGATGTCAATCAAGGTTGCTCCACTTAGGTCAGCTCCTCTGAGGTCAACGCCAGCGAAGTCTCGGCTTCCCATTTCGTAGCATTTGAGCAAGTAACTAACGTCCATGTCTTGATGCCTCTAGTTGCGGCTAGCTTAGGGGTGGGCAACGTCGATCTACAGGGCTGACCCAGATTGAAGCTTGGGCTTGTGTTCTTAACTTGCCCAAGCGCTTTTCGGTTCTTGACGCACGAGCTGTTACGTTGTTTAACGGCTTTGAAAACTTTAGAAACACTATCCTTTTATCTTGCTTTTCCATACTAGGAATAGAGGCAGCATCTCAGGGCTACCCTTAAAATTGATTAACTTAATAATGCGTAATTATTAAAGATGCTTCAGGCTGGAATGACCTGAACCAAAGGGTTTAACGTTATTAGATTTTTTAGGCGAGCATGGGTAGAAAACTTGGACTTTGGCTGCTTTGGGTTGGGGCGATCGCGTATGCCTTTCTGCTAGCTCCCCCTAACCAACCAGATACTCTCACTCTGATCCAAAAGCTATCTACAGGCGATTGGGAGGGGATTAATCCCCTGATTATTGCTTTGTTTAACATCATGGGCGTCTGGCCGATGATCTACAGTGCCTTGTTGTTGATAGATGGCAGAACCCAAAAAATTCCTGCTTGGCCTTTTGTAGCGGGCTCTTTTGGCCTGGGAGCGTTTGCCTTGTTGCCTTACTTAGCACTCCGCCACCCTAACTCGGACTTTAGTGGGCCTAAAACATCTTTGCTGAAGCTGCTCGACTCCCGTTGGACAGGGGCAGTTCTGGCGTTAGGCACGATCGCTTTAGTCGGCTATGGGGCGATCGCAGGTGATTGGAGTGATTTCGTAGCGCAATGGCAAACGAACCGCTTTATCCACGTCATGAGTTTGGATTTTTGCTTGCTGTGTCTGCTCTTTCCGACAGTGTTGGGGGATGACATGGCCCGGCGAGGATTGCAAGATGCTCGCATTTTCTGGGCTGCCTCTCTACCCTTGTTAGGGTCAGCGCTTTACCTTGCTTTTCGACCACCTCTGAGCAGTTCTGCCGCAACCGAGGCTAAAGGTCTGAGCCAACAACCGACGGTAACGGGCCAATCCTAAAGCGTCACCCTAAGCATCCAAAATTCGGTGGTATGCAAGGGTTGATCAAATGGGGCGATCGCTAAATTGAAGTGAGGCTAAATCCGTCAGGCATGATCGCTCCTCGGAGGCAAGCCCCTTCTAGCGTGGCTTGGTTGAGATTTGCGCCTGCTAAATTGGTTCCTTCTAGGGTGGCACAGTTGAGATTCGCACCTACTAGACAAGCTCCTTGGAGGTTGGCATCGCGTAGATTAGTCATACACAAGTTAGCGTTGCTCAGATCAGCTTGGCTCAAGTTAGCTTGGCTTAAAGTAGCCTCACGCAAATCAGCTTTGCTCAGATTAGCTCGGCTCAGGTTGGCTTTGTAGAGGTTAGTGCCAATACAGTTGGCTCCAATCAGCATCGCTTTGTAAAGAGTGGTGCCCATCAAATTCGCCATGCAGAAGTTAGCCATACTCAGATTGGCCATTGTCAGGTTAGCTTCGTGAAGAGTAGCGCCGATAAAGTCAGCCATACAAAGGTTGGCCATGCCCAGATTAGCGCGGCTGAGATTGGCTTCCCGCAGCTTTGCCACACTTAAGTCTGCTTCCCGTAAGTCTGCCTTGTAAAGATTGGCTTCCCGCAAATTGGCTTTACAGAGCGTGGTTGTGTAGAGGGTTGCACCTTCCAAATCTGCTTGACTGAGATTTGCTTCGGTCAAGTTTGCCATACAGAGGTCAGCGTGTCGGAGGTTTACCTCTCGTAAGTCAGCCTTGCTTAAGTTGGCTTCTCTCAGCTTCGCTTGGTATAAGTTGGCTGTGTAAAGGCTAGCTCCCATCAGCTTGGCCCGATGGAGATTCGCTGTCTCAAAGTTGGCTAAGCAAAGGTCGGCTGCTTCTAAGTTGATGCCACTCAAATTCGCCTGACTCAGGTTGGCATTTCTGAGGTTGATCATGCCTATAGAGGCACCCTCTAAACGTGGACTACTTGTAGCTTGGGTCGTCCACCACTGATTCCAGCCAGTTACTCCTCGCTCCAGCAAAGCAAGGTGTTCCGGATTTGCCATATGCACCCTAGTCTCACCAGAAAGTCCTTAGGCCTAGGATTCCCCACAGGTGTAATTAGGCAACTTAGCGGATGCCACTTCGCCAGTAATATTTCCAGACAATATTTACAGACCTAACTAAGGTCTAGCTTTGTGCTTGCGAGGCCAACTGACCCGCTAATTGCGTCAAATATTTATTCAAAGCTGCTTGTTCTGACAAAGTAGGTTTTTGCGAACCTCGACCATTCAAGGTGTAGCGATCGCTAAACATATCCGCACCTTGATTCGAGCTTTGCCACTGAAACTGACCATATTGCTTTAACAACAATTTTTTGAGCTGCACGCGATCGCTCTCCGGCAAGTTACCTCGGCTCACAACCGTTTGCTTGCGGCAGTCTTCCAAAACATAGGCAGCACTGGAGCGCAAAGTTAGACGCTGACAGATACCTGCAATGCCTCCAGAACGCTCCCAAACGATCGCTGCTTGAGTCTGCTGGGGTTGGGTAGGCGTTGACTTGTTAGCGATTGCATTGGAACTAAGGGCAGTTGGCAAAGCCAGGACTAAAAGAGTGACACCGAGAGCCATCGGGCTTTTCATAGCAAGAATTTCCTTGGATAGGGGGCGTTGAACGTGGAGCGTATTGGTAGAAACACTCAACTTCAGCCCTTCTCCGCAGAGCAGTTGACTAAAGAGACTGCTGAAATCACTCTGGCCCTATTTCCCTGGCTAACGAGAAACCCGCTACGGCTGTTTTCAGGAATCCTCATTAGACTCAATAAAGACTGAAACACTTCACAATCTTTTACCTTCGCAGGAGTCAATCTTTTAGATGTGCCGTTTAATGGGCTACTTAGGGCCATCCATTTCGCTTGATCGCCTGCTCGACAAGCCTGAGCACTCACTCATTGTTCAAAGCTACCAACCCCGTGAAATGACAGCGGGCCTACTAAATGCCGATGGGTTTGGCGTTGGTTGGTACCACTCGCAACAAGAGACACCTCCCTTCACTTACAAAAACATCCTGCCTATCTGGAACGACCCCAACCTCTCTAGCCTTAGCCGCTACATCGAATCAGGTTGCGTCTTAGCTAACGTTCGTAGCGCGACTCCAGGGTTAGGCGTTGATGTGAGCAATTGTCAGCCTTTTCAGCAAGATCGCATCTTGTTCATGCATAATGGCTTCATCAAAAACTTCCGGCAGACATTGCGTAAAGCCATTTGCGATCGCCTCGATGATACTTCTCATCAGGTGATTCGAGGTACAACCGACTCCGAGCACATCTTCGCGCTGTTGCTACACTACTGGTACCAAGCTCCAGAAAAACCTCTGGAAGAGGCGCTGCACCAAACTCTGACCACTCTCTCTGAGCTAGCAGAGAGCCAACAGTTAGAGTTTTCGGCCAATATCTTGATTAGCAACGGCAAACGGTTGATTGCTTCTCGCTTTGCCAGTCACAGCCCCAACCCCTCTCTCCACTGGCTCCGGGACGACCCTACACTACCAAATGCCGTGATTGTGGCTTCTGAGCCTTTGTTCGCTGGAGATTGGACCACCTGCCCAGAAAGTAGCATTCTGACCGTAGAAGATGACCTTGACATCCAGATTCGCCCCATCTGACCCACAGCTCCGCGATCTAGAGTTGCGTCGGCAGCAGATTCAGCAAGCGTTGGAAGAATGCCGCACCGGTACTCTGGCCCTGTTTCAAGCAGTTGATTCCACCACGTTTTGCCAACAAATCCATCCCGAATTTAGTCCCATCGGTTGGCACTTAGGCCATATTGCTTTTACCGAGGGGCTATGGATTCTTGAACACTGTGCGGGTCAAGCTCCTCTGCTGGCCCAATACCGCCGCTTGTTTGCCGCCGATGGCTTGCCTAAAGCAGAGCGCTGCAACTTGCCTAACCTGGCTGATACTTACACTTACCTCGATACCGTGAGAACCCAGGTGCTGCAATATCTGAAAGTTGCACCACTTGACTCGCAAGAACGCCTCTGGCACTGGCTATTGCAGCACGAGAGTCAGCATTGCGAAACGATTAGCTTTTTGCTGCAATTGCAGCGGTGGACTGCCGATTTGGAACCTTCAAGCAGGCTAGGCCAACCCCAGCAGCACTCAGATTCGAGCGACTTTGAGGAAATGGTCTGCATTCCCACCGGGGCATTTCAGCAAGGTAATGATTCTCTAGACGCGATCGACAACGAGCGCCCGGTACATTCGGTTGATCTCGATACCTACTGGATCGATCGCTACCCTGTTACCAATGGCCAGTACCGCAAATTTATCGCGGCTGGAGGCTACCAAAACCCCCATTGGTGGTCAGAATCGGGTTGGCAATGGCGACAAGCAAATAGCATTATTCAACCGCTCTATTGGCCAAATGATCCAGCCTGGGCAGATCATCCAGTCTGTGGCGTTAGTTGCTATGAAGCCGAAGCCTATGCTCGCTTTGTGCAGAAGCGCCTACCTACAGAAGCCGAGTGGGAAAAAGCTGCAAGTTGGCATCCGCAGAAACAGCAACGCCAAACCTACCCTTGGGGCGAAGCCTTTCCTAGCGCTGAATCTGGGATTGGACGCTGCAACCACGACCATTTGGAGGGGCTAACAACACCGGTTGATGCTTATCCAAAGGGGCAAAGCTTCTACGGTTGCTACGACATGCTAGGCAACGTTTGGGAGTGGACAGCTTCCTGGTTTGATGGCTACGACGGGTTTGAGTTCTATCCCTATCGTGGCTACTCACAAGTGTATTTTGATGGGCAGCATCGCGTGTTGCGGGGTGGCAGTTGGGTGACACGACCTTGGGGGTTGCGCTGTGCTTTTCGTAACTGGTATGAGCCGGGAACTCGGCAAATTTTGGCTGGCTTTCGCTGTGTGCGGGATGCGGAGCCTCCTGCCGCTTAGCCAGATGCTAAGGATTTCTTGAGTTTTGCTCAGCAACCTTAATGAGAAAATACAAGCGATTAGCCAAAAAATCTCACCTGAGTTCGATTTGGCTAAGATTCGCTGTGTGGTTCTCTATTTAAGAAGCTTCGCAGCGTCAATCTAACGGTTTTACATGGATGCGCTAACTTGCTGCGAGTAGTAACAATCTCGCTTCCATCACACTTACGGAGGTAGGATGTCGATTTTTAAAGCAGTGGGCAGCAATCTTGTGTCTCACCCCCCGGACCAAGGCGTTGCTCAGCCCCTGGAAAAGCGCTTGCAGATTGAACATCTGATTAGCCCTAGTAATCCTTTAGCCACGGAGCTTACAGCGGGTAAGGATGTGGTTGATGGTTTAGCCCAAGCGCCCAAGTCATTGCCCCCGCATTATTTCTACGACGATCGCGGCTCTCAGCTATTTGAGCAAATCTGTGAGTTGCCAGAGTACTACTTAACTCGGACCGAGACAGCCATTCTGCAACAGTATGCAGCCGCGATCGCCCAAATTACAGGTCCTTGTGAGCTAGTCGAGCTTGGCAGTGGTAGTGCTGTCAAAACTCGGATTTTGCTAGATGCTTATGCTTCCCTAGAGCAGCCTCTGCACTACATGCCAATTGATGTCAGTGCTGGCATCCTGGAAAGTAGTGCGCGGGATTTGCTCGTAGACTATCCGACCTTGCAAGTCCATGGCTTAGTTAGCACCTATGAGCTAGCCCTCGCCAAACTAGAGCCAGCGCAACTCCCTACCCGGATGATTTGTTTCCTCGGCAGTTCCCTGGGGAATCTCACTCCTGCTGCATGTGAGGTTTTCTTTGCTCAGGTAAAAGCAGCCCTAAAGCCTGGCGAATATTTCCTGCTGGGGTTTGACTTGCAAAAATCACCCGATATTCTGGAAGCTGCCTACGATGACAGCCGAGGGGTGACAGCAGAATTTAATCTCAATATGCTGCACCATTTGAATTGGCGTTTCCAAGGCGACTTTGATGTGTCTCAGTTCCAGCATGTCGCTTTCTACAATGAGTCGCTGCATCAGATTGAGATTTACTTAAAGAGCTTGCGATCGCAAACGGTTCACCTGCGATCGCTCAACTTGGCGCTTGAGTTTGCTGCGGGCGAAACAATTCATACCGAAATCTCGCGCAAGTTCAATCTGGCATCCATGCAGCAAGACCTCCAAGCTAAAGGCTTAAACCCCATTCAAGCTTGGACGGACGCTAAACAGTGGTTTGGTCTCGTCTTGTGCCAGGTTTAGTCTCGTTTAACCCTTAGTACACCCAAAAAAGTAGGGGCACAATAGTCTGTACCCCTACCCTCGCTGTTATTCAGATATTAAGAACTTGTGATCCATTGCTTACTTAGACTTCGGAGCTGCTTGTTCAGTTAGCTCAGAGCTGAACTCATTAAACATGCGCCGTCTTAGAGGTACAGATTCGGAACGGGGCAAGAGGTTAAATACCTCTCGGAAAGTATCATCCACCGCTTCAAAGGGGACTTTACCCTTGGCATTCAGCGCCACTTTACCCTCTTGGTTGATCACTACCGTTTGAGGCACGATGCCAGCATAGTAGTAACCGGGTTCAGTTGGGCTGTAGCTAGATTTGATTGGAATGGCATCCACGTTGATGGGAATGAAGTCTACAACCTTGCCATAAAAGCCTTGGAGCTGGGAGACAACTGGAGAGAACTGCTTGCAATCCTTGCTGTCATCGACAAAAAACACCAGCAACGCAGGCTTATGACGTTGGATTGAATCTGCCAAGGTGGTTCTAGGCGGGACCAACGCGCCATTGCCCGCATAGAGCGCAAAAATATTGCCATCAAAGCGATCGTCGTCTATGCCTGCGAGTGCAGGAGAAGCTCCGACCGACCAGAAACCAGCGATCGCGACCATTAACACCAGCAGCACAGCGAAAGTCTGTTGTCGCCATGACCGACGCTGCTTGGGTGCTCCTACCTGTGAGGACAGTTCACCAGTAGTCAAATATTTACTAGCACTAGTCATAGACACAATGGGCAACTTCCACCAGGGAGACATTCTAAAACTCAATACTAAGGCTTGACGATTCTACCGTATGTCATTTTCCCATTATTAGGGGAGAGGCGATCGCAAAAAAATAGCACCTCCTCAAGCTTGAGAAAGTGCTACAGGGTATGGATTTAACTTTGCGTCAGGATGTAAGAAGATTTCTTGCTATTTCTAGCTCTCAATCTTTAGCTATCTCTAGCTGTGCTGATGATTGCCATTGGTGCGAGGGCTGCGGGCTCCCACAGAAGCGCCAACCATAGAAGCTACTAAGCCGAGTAGAGAACCAAAGGTGAAGGACCAACCTGCTTTCGCGGCATTGCCAGCCAAATCACGGGTGCCTTGAGCTGAGATATTAGGAGGGCTAGGGATAGCACCTGGGTTGGGAATATCGACGCCACCCGGTTGGGCTGCAGCAGAGGCAGCATCGGCAGCACTATTCACTAACAAACCAAAAGTACCAGATACACCACTTGCCAACAGCCAAGAACTAATAGCCAAGGTGGTTGCCCAAAGGATCGCCCCATTTAACAGGGCAGTACTGCGGTTCATCGGACCACAAGTACGGCTTGTAATCCAACCACCAATAAACAGAGAAATAAATAAACTAATAATGCTCCAGATGCCAACAGCAGTACCAACATCTCCAGCATCGGATCGGGGAGCACCGGACCCCGCAATGCTAGATAGTCCGATCGCAGCACCCAAAGCGCTTAATACTAATTGGGTTGCCAAAGCTGTGAGCAAACCTGCCAAAATGGGACCCCAACGGACCCGATCATGATATTCAGTAACTGGACCGTAAGCTGTTCTTTCAACTACATTATCTGCTGGCCGATTTGTATATGCCATAGCCTAATCTACCCCCTCCCACTGTATAGGTTCTTAAAGAATTTGCTTTAGCAATTTCTACATTTGAGCTCTACTTTAAGCTGACTCTACAGTGACTACATCTACCGGCGGGAATAAGATTCAGCTCCTTTCATACTCTCAGACACAGAAATTAAAATTTGTTTTTTTCTAAACTAAGAGGCGTGAATTAGTTAAGTTTTTGTCAAGTTACTCATCCCAAACATTCGAGAAGTTCTAACTCAGTTCTTATCATGAAAACTAAGCCAACTTGAATCTACTCCTTTCATGAAAGGGTTTCAGGCGATCGCGGTTAAAAATACATTGACTGAATTTACATAATATTGCTTGACTTATTAAAGTCTGGGACTTTGTAACACTCTTAACCAATTCAGTCCAGAAGGTATTCCTGCTTACATGAATAACTATTATGTCTGAGTCGCTCTTCACAGATATTAAAACTTATACTTCTGCTCACTTAAGTTAGTAGAGGCTCTACAACTCAGTTACTTGCAAAATACCTACTCCTTTAGGCGTAGTAAATGGGCAGCTTAGCCACAAAAACCATTGTTTAATGAGTGGCACATAACCCTTTAGAAGTAGGTTGCCTCAAGCCTTAACGCAGCCGAATTGCAGTTCCAGTCGCAGTGATGAGCAACAACACTCCAGACTGATCCAGGCTGATCGTTCCAGTGTCGATCTCAATGCCAATGACAGCATTTGCTCCTAAACGCTCTGCTCGCTTCTCTAGCTCTGCGAGTGCATCTCGTTGCCCTTGCTCAAAAACGCGCTCGTAGCTGGCTGTCCGCCCGCCAATAATGTCTCGAATTCCCGCAAAAAAATCTCGCAGCGCATTACTGCCGTAGACTACCTCAGCGGTCACGATGCCTAAATAAGCTTCGACAGTGGCTCCTTGAATGACATCAGTTGTTGATAAAATCATCGGTTGTCCTCACGCAACAATACTTAAACAGTTAACTGCCTCACCTCAAGTTAGTGAAGCCATACCTGATAGCACTCTCAACGTATCTCAAGTTTAGAATCCAAGTGTTATCAGCTTGGGTACAACGAACGGCAGCGATCGAACTTCACTGCAAATGGAACTTGTTGTTGGTAGCAGCAGTCTCCTTCCTGATCCTTTTTCAGGGTCGCTGTAGCCGTTAATCATTGCAAACGTCGTCTAGGAAAATTGGCCGTGTATAGACAATCTCTTTTGGCCTTTAGTGTGCTGTGCTTAGCAGGCTTAGGTCTAGCTGCACCCGTAACTCAAGCCTATGAAGCAAAACAGACCCCAGCAACCAACCGCCATCAATCAGCGATCGCGAGCGGCTTAATTGCTCAAGCCAGCGGGTCCAACAGCGAAGAACTAAGCCGACTGCTGAAGGAAGGACGGAAGTTGGTTGATTCTGGCAACTTCCCTGGTGCCTTAGCACTCTATGAGCGAGCTGCCAATTTGGATGGTAAGAATGCCAAGATCTTCTCTGGAATTGGTTATCTGCAAGCTCGACAAGGCAATTTCCCCGCTGCTGCTGCAGCCTACCGTCAAGCCGTGGCGTTGGATCAGAAAAATGCCGATTTTCAGTACGCCCTTGGCTATAGTCTGGCCAACTCTGGAGATAATCCGGGAGCTGCTGCCGCCTATCAACGAGCTACTCAGTTAGATGGCAAAAATATAGAAGCCTACCTAGGATTGGGGATCGTCTTAGCTCGCCAAGGTAATAACGACGGGGCGATCGACGCTTATCAAAAAGTCATTACCATCAACCCCAAGAGCGCCAAACCCTATGAAGCGCTTGGATCACTATTGCTCCAGCAAAAGCGCTATCGAGAAGCGATCGCTACTTTACAGAAGGCGGCTCAACTAGCCCCCAATCGGGCCAGCACTCAAATTAATTTGGGCGTTGCTTTCCTGAATCAGGGCGACACCCGTGGCGGCATTACCGCCCTGGAACGAGCCGCCCAAATGGAACCCCGTAATGCTGATATTCACTTGCAGATTGGCAAAATTTTGCAAGACCAAGGCGATCGCCCTGGATCTTTGCAAGCTTATCAACGCGCCGTTGCGATCAAGCCTAGTTTGACGGAGGCCCATGCTGCGATTGGTGATTTGTATTTGGAGGACCAAAATTTCCTGCGGGCGATCGTAGCTTATCGCGAAGCCTTGGAAGCTAGCCCCGATGATGCCAGGACCGTTTACAACCTGGCTGTGGCTCTCAGAGGCCGCGATCGCCTAGACGAAGCCGAAGACACCTTCAAAAAAGCCCGCGACTTATTCAAGCGCCAAGGCGACAAAGCAGGAGAGGAAAAAGCCGAATCCGCCTTACGCAGTTTTAAGGACTGAAATCAACTTTCCGAAGCTACAAGTTCTTGCAAATAACCAAGGTTGGGGAAGACCCAATCTCACGGCCAGAGTCTGAGAGTAGGTACTCTTAGCCTCAGCTTTAGGCTGCAAAAGGTGAGCCTGCTCAATTCTTGGTTACGAGTGGTTATAAAGACTGAGTCATCACTAAACCGTGCTTCAGCGGTCTCCCCACCCCCAAAACTCTGGAATGAAAGATTTCAGAATCATCTCCGAGCTAAACCTGCATCAGCGAAACTCGATTTCCTGATTTACGTAAATTCAAAAAGAAAGATGAAGCTGTAACAAGAACTATAAATCTGGGAAAACTTCTCTAAGCTCTTGACAACCTCACAGGGCGCTCAACTACCGAGAGCAATCTTCACCATAAATTCAAACAGTGCAGTTTACATTTATTAACAAAATGCAATAGTATGTATTTAGGTATATATCCTCAGTTGAGTATATATTCTTATTTGTCCTGATCGTGTTGACTCAGTCTGTCAAGGAAACCTTATACAGGAGCGGTGGGAGAAGCAAATTCCCTCTAGCTTGGGCTACTGGTTAAGCTGCTATCCCAATTATTCAATCATCGATTTCGAGAGCGCCTAGCACCATCTGGTCTGACCTCCCTTCAATCGGTAGACCTCCTATCCAATCGAGACGGATTGATTCAGCACCCTGAATGCCCTTCGTAACGAAACGACCGAATTATTAGGTCTTGACATGAGTACCCATTTTCCTTGGCTCACCACCATCATCTTGCTGCCTCTCGTGGCATCCCTGCCCATCCCCTTCTTACCTGGTAAAGACAACAAAGTTGTCCGCTGGTACGCCCTAGGGGTGGGTTTAGTAGATCTAGTCCTAACTCTCTTCACCTTCTGGCAGCACTACGATTTACAAAACCCTGAGCTACAGCTCGTTGAAAGCTATACCTGGATTTCCCAGATAGGTCTTAACTGGTCAGTCGGCGTTGATGGTTTATCGATGCCTCTGGTGCTTCTAACGGCTTTGGTCACGACCCTCGGCATCATGGCAGCTTGGCCTATCACCCACAAGCCGCGCCTGTTCTACTTCTTGATGCTGGCCATGTACAGCGCCCAGATTGGAGTATTCGCAGCTCAAGACTTGCTGATGTTCTTCCTGATGTGGGAACTGGAACTGGTTCCCATCTATTTGCTGATTTCGGTCTGGGGCGGTCAAAAACGCCTCTATGCAGCAACCAAATTCATTCTCTACACGGCGGTTGGTTCGCTGTTTATTCTCGTTGCTGCTTTTGCAATGGCCTTCTATGGCGACAACGTCACCTTCGATATGCGAGAGCTGGCCCTTAAGGACTACTCTCTAACTTTCGAGTTGATTGTCTACGCAGCCTTTCTGGTTGCCTACGGGGTCAAGCTCCCCATGTTCCCCCTACACACTTGGCTACCGGATGCTCACAGTGAAGCGCCCGCGCCTGTGTCCATGCTGCTGGCGGGTGTGATGCTGAAGATGGGCGGCTATGCCCTAATCCGGATGAACGTGGAAATGCTGCCAAACGCTCACGTTTACTTTGCGCCTGTGTTGGCTCTGCTCGGTGTAGTCAACATTATTTATGCAGGTTTGACAGCGTTTGCTCAGACCAACTTGAAGCGCCGCATGGCCTACTCTTCTATCTCCCACATGGGCTTCGTGCTGATTGGGATTGCCTCCTTTACAGAGGTTGGATTGAGTGGGGCGATGCTGCAAATGATCTCCCACGGTTTAATTGCAGCGGCTCTATTCTTCCTGTCTGGGGTGGCTTACGAACGGACTCACACCTTGATGATGGACAAGATGGGCGGCATGGCGAAGCAAATGCCGATTGTGTTTGCTTTGTTTACCATGGGTTCGATGGCCTCGCTGGCGCTACCCGGAATGAGCGGTTTTGTCAGTGAATTGAGCGTATTCCTCGGCTTTACCAGCAGCGAAGCTTACAGCGACCCCTTCAAAGTCGTGGTGGTGTTGCTGTCGGCGGTGGGCTTGATTGTGACTCCCATCTACTTGCTCTCGATGCTGCGGGAAGTGTTCTACGGTACAGCTAGCCCGGAAATGGCTCAGGTCAAATTCTGGGATGCAAAGCCTAGAGAAGTGTTCATCACGGCTTGCCTGATTGTGCCCATCATCGGAATTGGTTTGTATCCTAAGCTGGCAACCCAAACCTACGATGTGAAGACCGTCGCGATCGCCTCTCAAGCCAGAAACTCCCTACCTCTAATCGCAGAGCAACCTCCCTCTCGCTTGTTCTCTCGCGTCTTGAGCGCACCTCAACTACAAACTCCGAAACCGAGTGAGCTGCTGGGTGTGTTGAAGTAGATTTCTGCCCCATTAACTCAACGGACAGCATTGATTGTTGTCCTTACCCCTGAAGTCAGCAGTATGATTTCAGGGGTTTTTGTTGATTGCAAGGATTGAGACTATGAAAGTTTGGACTTCTGTACTTCTGGCTCCGGTGGTTGCTTTAGTCTGGTCAGCAAGCGTCCAAGCAGCTCTACGCACCAAAGTTGTGGAGTATAAGCAAGGAAACACAGTTTTAGAAGGATATTTGGCTTACGACGATGCAGTAACTGGCAAGCGGCCCGGTGTATTGGTAGTGCATGAGTGGACAGGTATCGGGCCTTATGTGAAGCGCCGCACCAATCAACTAGCAAAAATGGGTTATGTCGCTTTTGCACCTGATATTTATGGCAAGGGCATTCGGCCCAGCAATCCGAAAGCAGCAGGAGCCGAAGCGACCAAGTATCGCTCTAATCGGGCGTTGTTACGCGATCGCGCTCAGGCTGGTCTCAATGTTTTGCGTCAACAAACTCAGGTAGACCCCAAGCGAATTGCGGCGATCGGGTACTGCTTTGGCGGTGGCACAGTCCTAGAACTGGCGCGTAGTGGCGCTGATCTTGCAGGGGTGGTTAGTTTTCACGGTAATTTAGACACCCCCAACCCAGCCGATGCCAAAAACATTAAAGCTAAAGTTTTGGTGTTACATGGAGGTGATGACCCTCTAGTACCTGATGAGCAGGTGCAGTCTTTTAAGCAGGAGATGCGCCAAGGTAAGGTCAATTGGGAACTGGTGAGCTATGGCGGTGCCGTCCACAGTTTCACAAATGCCGAAGCAGGCAATGATGTCTCTACAGGGGTGGCTTACAACCGCACCGCCGATCGCCGCTCTTGGGAAGATATGAAGCAGTTTTTTACGGAGATTTTTGGCAATAGAAGGTAGTTGAGAACAGAGGTGAGGAGCCAGAATTGTTCTAGCGATTTTCAATTGACTAAACGACACTATTTCTGTAGGGGCAAGTCTTGTGCCTGCCCACTGCCTTTACAGAGCACCCACAAGAGGTGCCCCTACAACTGCTATCTATGTTAATTGAAAGTGGCTGTATCTCCTCACTTCTCACTCCTAGGGATTGCTAGCTGCCTGTTCTTGCACAAGGTTGGGGCGGGTCACATTCGAGGCAAACAGGTTTTGGAAGGCCGTTTTGCGGCGGGCGACGTTGTTGGTGTCAAAGTTCCACATGGTTTCGTAGTAGAAGAAAGACACGCCCTTGAAGTCGCGATCGCGTACTGCTTGCACTTGGGCTTGAATTTGTGGAGTTGGCATCAAACGGTCTTTTAAGCCTGCCAGAATCCCGATCGCAACAGGAATATGTTGTTTTGCAGCTCGAACTTCGGGCTGATCGAGTTCTGAAATAAAGGTGTTTAAGTCAGTGCGATAAATCTGGAGCAACAGTTCTTCTACCAAACCACGGCGTTCCCACGTGGCCCAATCGGCCAAAAATTCCTCGTAGGAGAACTTTTGGGGATTGGGAGAGAGGGAAACGATCGCCTTGGGTTTACGAGCCTTAATTGCCTCAAACGTGCGAGCGAACACAGCGGTAATTTTGTCAGCACGCCAACGAGTCCACTCGGCATCTTTGGGATCGCTGGGTGGGCTCTGGCCTTGATGTTCTTGCTGATAAAGCTTGACGGTGATGGGGTCGTAGCCAAACTGAGCAGGTAGCCCAAAGTGGTCATCAAACTGAATGCCATCAATGTCGTATTTGGTGACAATTTCGGTGACCAAATCGATCATGAACTGCTGCACTTCTGGCTGAAAAGGATTGAGCCAAACGCGACTGTGCTTGCCTTCTGCCCAAATCGTGGAACCGTCTTGTCGAGTGGTAAGCCAGTCAGGATGACGCGCCACTAAATCTGACTCGGCAGGAGCCATGAAACCAAACTCAAACCAAGGAATCACAGCCAGATTATTACGGTGGCCTTCTTCGACTGCTTCCGCGAGCATGTCTCGCCCTTGCAGACCGGGTGTTGGGTCTACCTCGGTACCAATCACTTTTTTGGCGATTTGGCTAGGGTAGAGTGTATGGCCCCAGTTCCAAACCGTTGGGTAAATGGTGTTGAACTTGATGTTCGCCAGATCTTGCAAGTCATTCTTGAGGCGATCGCGACTAAACAAGATCTCGCTATCGACATTGGTAAGCCACACGCCCCGAATTTCACTGGTTTTATTGGTACTTTGAGGCTGAGATTGGGGTTTGTTGCTAGCGATGTATTGAGTAGGAATCAGGGCGAGTTGATTGCTGCCTGCTCGGCTCTGACAAATGGCCGCAGCTACATCAGCGCGAGTCGCAACTTGGTTGGGATTGAGGGCTTTGGCATTGGGATAGTTGACGACAATTTGCTTTTCAGTCGCCGCCGCGATCGCGTTACGGGCATAGTCAGGAATTGCTTGAGCATCATTAAAGGTAGCGTTCAGAGTTGTTGCAACGGGTTGAGCAGGTTTGTAACCTAAACCATTGGCCAACGCTACCAACACTTGCGCTCGTGGAATGTTCTGACTGGGCTTAAAGATGCGGCCTGGATAACCTGACAAAAACCCAGCATCAGAAGCCTGGAAAATCGATGCAGATGCCCAGTGGCTTACAGGAACATCGACAAATGAAATTCCTAACCAAGTAGCGGGACGAGCAGGAAGAGGGTTGGAAGCAAAGTCTTTCACTTTCATCACCATTGCGGCGAATTCAGCGCGGGTGACGGGGGCACTGGGGCGGAAGCTACCATCAGGATAGCCACTAATGATTTTCTGATCAGCCAAATTTTCAATACAGTTCTGTGCCCAGTGACCTTGAACGTCCTTAAATTTATTTGGGCTCGTTTGTGCGGTGGTGGGGGTCATCAAACCCGCTGCAATCACCATCGCGATCGCAGTCAAAAAGGTGGTGAGGAAGGTCAGCGGTGAGCGGGGTCGGTAGATCTTATGCATGGAAAAGTTCTGTAAGGCCAAGGTGACAGGCAAAGACGAATGGATGGCGGCTTATCTCTTTTAATCCAATTAAGTTGCCCTAAATTCCGTCAAAAAAAGTGGGCCTCATCTAGTCCACTTAATCCACGACTCTAAAAGTGATGTCACGGTGCCGATCGCGCCAGTAATGTTACAAGGCGATCGCTCCTTACCTCAACCCGACTTACCACTCGCCTTGGCTTTGTAGCCTAGTTTGATCAAAATTTCTACGAGCTTCTGTGTGTGGTCACCCTGAATCTCAATCGCGTTTTCTTTCACGGTGCCACCCGCTCCGCACTGGGCTTTTAGCTTTTTCAACAAATCGGCCAATGTTTCTGCCTTGGCTTGGAACCCAGTAATTTCAGTCACCGTTTTGCCACCCTTGCCTTTTCGGGTTGCCTGCACCTTCAAGTTTTGTTGATTTGGCGGTAAATCGGGCACTCCACGCGCAAACGCATCAGGATTGGCAGAGTTACCAAATTCAGAGTAGACAACGCGATCGCTCTTATCAGTCGGCTTACGCTTAGAAGAAGCCATAGTCAGAAACTGCTTATTGCTGAGTTGAATTCGTAGGAGTTGTAGGTTCTCCCTTCACTCCCCCAATGTAAAACAACCGGGTCACTGCTTCATAGGCCCAATGCTCACGCGGTACGTCGGAGAAAGGTGGCTCAAATTGCTCAATTGGGGTTTCGTAAACCTGAGGGATTGGCAGCGGCGCATCCTGACGGCGAATCGGATAACCCTCGTTTAGAGTCGGATCTACTTGCGTCGGTTGCGATGGAGATTCAGTAGGTGTGAGATCAGGCGTTTGAGCTTGAGCAGGATGAACGACGATCGCGCTTCCAGTCAAAGTTCCTAAAACCAAGAGCCATCCTAAAGGACGGGCCAGAATTTTTTGCAGCATACGAGGATTGAACGTGCGAACTGTTTCTCCAAGGTAGCGCGATCGTTTTGGCTGTTGCCCAATTTCATAACTCAGGCAACCCCTAAATGCCGAGCTTCATCCGCATTACTTCATATAAAACCCGCGATAGTTCTCGCCGTTGTAGCACTTGTTTGTCGGCAGGAGTTCTCGCAAAAGCGCGATCGTATGCAGCAGGCAGTGCTTTTTTGACTAAGAACGAGAGTTGCTCGCGAGTAATCGGGCGTTCTGGGGCAAAACGGCGATCGCCCACACCAGCGGCAATTTGCTTCGCGACTAATGTTTCAATCATCGGGTAAGCCCAGCGGTAGTTGGGTAACACATCCACGAAGGTTGGCGTGGCAGGCGAAACCAGTTCAAAGCCCAACAGCTTGACCAATGCGGTCGCGACCACAGCTCGATTGACGCTGGCTGAGGGGCGAAAATGCAAATCGGTGTAGTTCTCACTGCGAATAATGCCTGCGGCGGCTAAAACTTGAATCGCTTCAAAGTCTGGATCGTCGTGAGCAATATCATCAAACCAAAAGAGCGGGATGCCATTGCGAGTCAGGGTGCCTTGCAGCTTGCGTTTAAGCGTTTCGTTGGTGGCAATATCGCGAACTTCTACTCCTGCATTGACGGCTAGAGCGGCTAAATAACCTCCCGCTTCTCCGATCGCCCACTCTACGGGGTGCATCCGATAAGCCGCATTGGTAATGTGGGTGGTGCCGATGCTTTTGGCCGACAGGATCAAGCCATCGGTGTTAATCGGAATCAAAGCACCGAGCGGCAAGGTAAAGGGCAACGCAATCACGTTTTCCCCTGGCAAGCTGGCATGACCTGGCTCATCGTTGCCATGCAAATCAAGATAGTGGTACTGCCCAATGCCGACACTATCCTCAAAGCTTTTTGCTCTTGCCTGCCCAGGGAAAAAGGGTTTGGCGACATCTTCATGGCGAATCGTGGTGGCTGCAATGCCGCGTCTAGCTTCGCGAATGTAAGGCTCTATGGCAATACCATCCCGAGTCCAAGTGAGGTCGCCGCGTGGCTTTAGGTCTGGGACTCCGTTGGTTTGCAAATAGTGAACGTAAGCACGGGCGCGATCGCGGGCTTGCTGAATATGGCGCTGCCGTTCTTCTCGGCTCACACCTACCAGAACCCCGACTCGATAGTCATTGCCACAGCACCAAGGCCCGTTTTCCCCATGTTGATGTTGGCCCCAGTTTAGGACGGTGACATCTCCAGGGTTAATTGTTTTCTCATTTTCGGCTGCTCGGGAAATTCGTCGATAGCGAAAGATGCCAAAAGGATTGAAAAACTCACGGGGTTGGGGTTCCCACTGTCCACGGCTTTTGTGCCAAAAGGCGCTTTGAAACTCTGCCGCATTTAGCCAAGGACTGCTGTTATATCCAGGAGGAGCCCCGATCGCCACCCCACGTCCCGGAGCCGTCCGTTCGACAACAGCGCCAAAGGTAAAAGATTGCTGACATTGGGGCAAGGCTCGTTCGGGCAAGGCTTGCTCTCCGGTTTCACTCCGGGCTTCCTGACCGACGCGAGATTCAATATTGCCTAGTTCTAGCAAGTCTCCCAACTCTGTCGCTTCTAGGATGACTCTGCTGTTGATCGTAAAGGTGTGATTGTTCTGGCGATCTTGAAACACAATTCCCGTCACGCGCCGACGCTGGCCTGGATTGTCGCTGGTCACGACTCTGATCGGTTCAGCAAAAGGAATCAGGATGAGCTTGCCTTGGGCGAGGTAAGGGGCGATCGCTTCGTTCATTGCGGTGGCGGCGACTACAGGGGTAGTAGCTAGGGGGCTGACCCAACCTCCGCCCGGATTGGCAACTTTTCTACCGTTGAGCTTTTGTAATTCCCGTTGGCGATCGCGGAAGCTGCGTTGGGTTTTAGAAATGGCAAACCGCTCGCCTTCGACTTGAAAGGGGGTGGCAGCTTGGCGCAGGAGATCGCCATCATCGGAAGCGGGGAGGGCTTGGGCGGTGAATTGTCCGCCAACTACGGCTTGGGGTTGGACGAGACAAACGGTGATGCCACTGCGTAGGGCTGCAAGGGTGGCAGCATAGGCGGCTGTGGAACCTCCCACAATCAGAATTGGGTAAGACAGCGATCGCCCATTCTCTGGCCTTGTGAAGGTGTTGGGGTCGAATATTCCCCCTTGCTGGCGGACTGGCTGTGGTGTCGGCATGGCTTTAATCTGGCGGTTGAGAATGGTGGGATGCGGAAAAGCCTGATTTATGGATTTTAAGCAGGGTTAGGGGTTTAGCTTGGTTTGCCACAGCTTGATTTAAGTTCTGGGCAAAATCAAGACTTGAGGGCACCTGCCCTCAAACTCCCGCTGAGGGACGGCTGCATCCCCCAGACCCCCTCCAGACGAGTCTAAGTGTGGGTGTTTTGGTACTTTGTTTTCGGCACTTTGTAATGCTTCACTCTCCCAACTCCCGACTCCTGACTTGGGGCTCCTCCCTTTTTCATCCTTCAGCCCTCCTCTTTCATCCTTCCCTGTTCCCTCCTTTTCTCGCGATCGCTGTTTCAGAACTAGTGGGATTTCTTATAATGAACCTGTCCCCTCACTGCGTCAGGTCTGTGACACGTACTCCTCTTTCTTCTACCCATCAATCTGCGATCGATAATCTTGCTGAAGTGATTACCTCGGCTCAGCGGCCTGATGCGCTAGGGCGGTTTGGTCAGTTTGGTGGTAAGTATGTGCCAGAAACGCTGATGCCAGCGCTGAGTGAGTTGGAGACTGCGTTTCATCAGTACTGCAACGATCCAGAGTTTCAGCAGGAGCTACAAGGCCTGATGCGGGACTATGTGGGACGGCCCAGCCCGCTTTATTTTGCCGAGCGGCTGACGACTCGGTATGCTCGCCCGGATGGGAGTGGTCCGCAGATTTATCTGAAGCGTGAAGATTTAAACCACACAGGCGCTCACAAAATCAATAATTCTTTGGCTCAGGCGCTGCTGGCGAAGCGGATGGGTAAGCAGCGGATTATTGCGGAAACGGGCGCGGGACAGCATGGCGTGGCGACGGCAACGGTCTGTGCTCGTTTCGGTTTGGATTGCATCATCTATATGGGTGTGCATGATATGGAGCGGCAAGCTCTAAACGTGTTTCGGATGCGGCTGATGGGCGCGGAGGTGCGTCCGGTGGCTTCTGGGACGGGCACGCTCAAGGATGCAACTTCGGAGGCGATTCGAGACTGGGTGACGAATGTGGAAACGACTCACTACATTCTCGGTTCGGTTGCAGGTCCGCATCCTTACCCCATGATTGTGCGCGACTTCCAAGCGGTGATTGGTCAGGAAACCAGGGCGCAGTGTCAAGAAAAGTGGGGTGGTTTACCTGATATCCTGCTGGCTTGCGTGGGCGGTGGCTCAAATGCGATGGGCTTGTTCCACGAATTTGTGAATGAACCGAGTGTTCGCATGATCGGCATTGAAGCGGCTGGAGAAGGCGTAGACACGGAGAAGCACGCAGCGACGTTAACTCGTGGTCGTGTGGGTGTGTTGCATGGGGCGATGAGCTATCTATTGCAAGACCAAGACGGCCAGGTAGTTGAGCCACACTCGATTAGTGCGGGCCTAGACTACCCTGGCGTTGGCCCTGAGCACAGCTACCTCAAAGATAGCGGTCGGGCGGAGTACTACAGCATCACGGACGCAGAAGCGCTAGATGGCTTCCAGTTGATTTCTAAGTTGGAAGGAATTATTCCCGCTTTGGAAACGTCTCATGCGATCGCCTACTTAGATTACCTTTGCCCTCAACTTGAAGGTAGCCCCCGCATTGTGATCAACTGCTCTGGCCGTGGCGACAAGGACGTGCAGAGCGTAATCAAATACCTGAAGCTGGACGAGCAGAATTCCTAGGAATTCCACCTTTTGCTTTTCGTAGGGGCGAAGCATTCGGCAATAGTACTTTGGGCAACTACAAAGACTCTCAACCGAATGCTTCGCCCTTACTTTGAGAAGCGCGATAAGGGCTACGCCCTCGCAAGCGATCGCAAATTAGGGAACCATTGTTCTAGTTGCAAGTCCGAATAGATCGGGTGTTAGCTTGAGAAATTTTTCTCTCCTCAAAACTTGACTGACTTAGGGTTGCATGCACCTCATCTACCATTTCTGACTTGCTCTAGATCAAATAGGAGCCATGTTTCATGATGCGACCCCTTCTGACTGGGATTGCTTGCAGTGCTGTTGTGATGACGGGTGGATTGGTGGGAGTTTTCACTCACCAAAATCCTGCCCCTGCCATCACCAAATCTATTAGCCCAACGGCTCAGCCTGCTCACTCACACACACAACTACTCGCTCAAACCCCAACAACGGCTAGTTCACTCACCGCTATTGAAAAATCTGCTTTTGATCAGATTAATAAGTACCGTGCTTCCAAGCGCCTACCTGCATTAACTTGGAACGCAGCGATCGCGGAGCAATCCCGGATTCACAGCCAAAACATGGCCAGCGGCAAAGTGCCATTCAGCCACGATGGCTTTCAGCAACGAGTGACCGCGATCGCCAAAACAATAGCGTACAGAGGGGCGGCTGAAAACGTTGCTTATAACCAAGGCTTTAGTGATCCTGCGACTAAGGCAGTGCAAGGCTGGATTAAAAGCACGGGACACCGCACCAACATCGAAGGCAACTACAACGTCAGCGGCATCGGTGTCGCCAAAAACGCCAAAGGCGAATATTACTTCACTCAGGTCTTTATTCGTTCGCGATAACGGATAGTCTCAGGCTCTTGTAGCCCATACAATAAGAGGTGCCCTGCTGCTGTGGCGGTTTCGGGCACTTTGTTTATGAGCGGTTGAGCGATGGATTTTGAAGACTTTCAGGTTTACGATCGCGACTTACCTGAAGCAGCATTACAGCAATACTTACCCGCCGAAGCGATCGCGGTTGATACAGAAACAATGGGTTTACTACCCCACCGCGATCGCCTTTGTTTAGTGCAACTCTGCGATCCTCAAGGCCGAGGAGCCGTGGTGCGGATTGAGCGTGGCCAAACGGAGGCTCCCCATCTCCAGGAATTGTTAGAAGCGCCGACAGCGACAAAGGTGTTTCACTTTGCCCGTTTTGACATCGCCACGCTGAAGCACAATTTGAGTATTCAGACCGCACCCATCTTCTGTACCAAAATCGCCAGTAAACTAGCCCGCACGTATACTCCACGCCACGGCCTAAAAGATGTGGTGCAAGAGTTGGAGCGAGTAGAGCTGGATAAAAGTGCTCAAAGCTCGGACTGGGGCAACGCAGCCAATTTATCAGACGAGCAATTGCGCTACGCCGCTAATGATGTGCGCTATCTTTTGAGCGTGCGCCAGAAACTTATAACCATGTTGCAGCGAGAGGAGCGATGGGATCTTGCCCAGCAATGCTTTAATTGTCTACCGACCCTGGTGGCGCTGGACTTGCTGCAATACAAAGATTTGTTTGAGCACTAAGCCTACAAAAAGCACCCTTTTAGCGTTGAAAAGCGGTCAGCGTTGCTTCAATCGGGTAGCCCACGGCTTTCCACGCAGGCAAGCCACCTCGTAACTCTGATACCTGGCGATATCCGGCGGCTCGCAGTTTAGCAGCGGCTTCGGCGGCTTCTTCGTCAATATCGCCGTAGATGTACAAATCGCGATCGAACTCTAGGGAATCTAGGGTGCGAGCAGGAAGCTCGGGCAGAGGCATGGAAATCGCCCCCGTGATGTGGCTGAGGTTGAATTGGCTGCGATCGCGCACATCAATGATTGTCAGTGCGGGTTCACCCCAATCTAAGCGAGCTTTGAGGTCGTAAACGCGAGACTTGGACCGTAGCGCTGGGGGCCGAGGGAGAAGGCTAAAGAACGCGTCCATGTGGAGAATGCCAAGTAGCTTTGCTTGCAATCTAACAACTGATTTTGCGAGCTGCAAAATTTTATGTAGAAACCTTGACTTATGAACCCTGATTTGGTGCCTCGTTTAAAGCGACAACTGATCAGCTAAAGATTAAAAATGGGGCATCACCTCAAGGTGGCCCCGAAATCAATCTAGCGCTTAAAAGCAAGACACCAGACGCAGCAAGGGTTCAATGATTAACTATTGGAAATCAATTTCTTGCTTTTGAGTGTGATTGGCGAGCGCAGAGATCACGTTGTATCCTTCAGGTCCAGGAGGTCTTTGAGAGTCCTCAGCCCCGTCAGTGGCTCCATCTATTGCTTTCCACGCTTCCAAGCCACCCTTTAGCTCAGCCACATTGAAGAAACCAGCGCCCCGGAGGGTTTGGGCTGCTTGAGCCGTTTCTTGCTCGTTGCCACCATACACATAAATGTCGCGGCTGGGTTCTAGGCTGGACTGCGCCCAAGACACCAACTCATCCATTGGCATGGACATGGCTCCAGTGATGTGGCTAGCATTGAAGCTGTCGCGATCGCGAGCATCTAGAATTGTCAGCGCAGGCTCACCCCACTCCAAACGAGACTTGAGGTCATGCACCGAAGATTGAGCCTTCAGGCCAGGAGGGGTAGGAGTGACATTGGGCAAAGCTTCTTTAGCATGTTCAATTGCATCTGCGACCTTATGGGTTGCGTTATCCGCAGCGTGAGCAGCATTATTTACGGCACTTCTAGCTTTATCTTGCATATTTTCCATAACGAGCTTATTAATCGAATCACATCATCTGAACTGTAATCGCAAGCCCAAAGGCAATCGATCCCCCCTGAGTAGTAAGGTCAAAAAGTTCTCCCTTTGGAGAGATCGCATACCTTTCAAGTGCGTTCAAAAGCAAGGCGATCGCACTCGAAACCTAGCCCCGCTCCAGCAGATCTGTCCTCTAAACTGGATCTATGGCACCCAGAATTCAGACCCTACCGCTAGAGGTAGTCCATTTAATTGCGGCTGGAGAAGTGATTGATTCTCTGGCGGCAGTTGTGCGGGAATTAGTCGAAAATGCCCTAGACGCAGGGGCAACCCGCATTGCGATCGCAGTTTGTCCAGAGCAATGGCGAGTCCGAGTGGCCGATAACGGCGCTGGTATGGACTTGGCAGATTTGAAACAAGCCGCCACACCCCACAGCACCAGCAAAATCCAAGCGAGCGAAGACCTGTGGAAGATTACCAGCTTAGGATTTCGGGGGGAAGCGCTACACAGCTTGGCTCAGTTGGCAGAGCTGGAAGTATTAAGTCGGCTCCATAGTAATCAAGCAGGTTGGCAAGTTAGCTACAACACCCAAGGAGAGCCAGCGCGAGTTGAACCTGTCGCGATCGCCCCTGGTACCGTCGTCACTGCCAGCAACTTGTTTGGCATCTGGCCCGCTCGCCGAGAAGGACTGCCCTCCCCTGCGCAGCAGTTACGCGCGATTCAGCTCACCATTCACCAGATCGCCCTCTGTCACCCCCACGTCACCTGGCAAGTCGAGCAAAGCGATCGCCCTTGGTTCTCGATTTGGTCTGGAGAAGATGCCAAGCCAGTTTTAGCCCAGATTCTACGAAGCAGCCATCTCAGTGACCTACATGCTTTAGCGATCGCTAGCCCCAGAACCGCCACTATCCCAGAAATTCCCAACCCTGACACTTCCAACCCAGAAAAGCTGCAACTAGTCCTAGGCTTGCCAGACCGTTGCCATCGTCGTCGTCCCGACTGGGTGCGAGTTGCCATCAATGGCCGCATCGTCAAAGCCCCAGAACTAGAACAAACTATTCTGGCCGCCTTTCGCCGCACCCTCCCCCGCGATCGCTACCCTGTTTGCTTTGCCCACTTGCAGGTTCCCCCCAACCACATCGACTGGAACCGCCATCCCGCCAAAGCCGAGGTGTATCTGCATCACTTAAGCGATTGGCAAGAAGCCGTCACTCAAGCGATCGCCCAAGCCCTGCACTTCAGTCCAACCCAACTCACCGAGTCCTACCATTCCGAAAGAGTGGGACAACTCTTGAAAGTCGCCGAAGCCGATGGTGTGTATCAAGTCAGCCGCACCATTCCCGTAGAAACCGAAACCACTGTTACAACTGATGACTCAATCAACCCGACTGTCACCAATCTTCTAGAACTAAGAGCCGTCGCCCAAGTCAGCAATACCTATATCGTCGCCGAGCATCCTGCGGGCATGTGGTTGGTAGAGCAGCACATTGCCCATGAGCGCGTCCTGTATGAGCAACTGTGCGATCGCTGGCATCTAGTCCCCCTAGAACCCCCCGTCATCCTCAACAACCTCTCTGCCCCCCAGCGCAAACAACTGCAACGCCTAGGACTAGAAGTTGAACCCTTTGGCGAAAAACTCTGGGCCATCCGCACCGCCCCCGACCTCCTAGGCCAACGCGAAGACTGCCCCGCCGCCCTCTGGGAACTCAGCTTGGGCGGCGACTTAGAATCCGCCCTCGTTGCCACCGCCTGCCGCAGCGCCATCCGCAACGGCACCCCCCTCACCTTGCCAGAAATGCAAACCCTCCTCGACCAATGGCAACAAACCCACCGTCCCCATACCTGCCCCCACGGTCGCCCCATCTACCTATCCCTAGAAGAAACCGCCCTATCCCGCTTCTTCCGTCGCCATTGGGTGATTGGGAAGAGTCATGGGATTTAGGAGAGTGAGGAGTGAGAAGAGAGGGGTGAGGGGAAGGATGAGGGATGAAAAGTTAGGAGTCAGGAGCCAGAAATTAGAGGACAAAAGTTCTTCGCGAGAGACACCAAAGTTACCTTTGGAGAGAGTCTGGGGGACGCAACCGTCCCTCAGCGGGAGTTTGAGGGCAAGCGCCCTCAAGGCTCGGATTGCAAAACCCCAACTCAGACCACCAAGCCCAAGCTTACTGCGACAAACTACCCGCACTAAATTCCTGATAAAAACTATCCACCACTTGATCCAACGCCACCGCCCTCGATGCCTTAAACAACAAGCGATCGCCCGGCTGCACCAATTGCTTTAAGCGCTCCACCACCGCCTCAGACCCATCAAACTCCTCCGTCGCAATCCCCACCGCTCCAGCCGCCATCGCCGCACTTTCCGCTGGATCAGCCAAAATCAACAAATGATCTAAACGTAATTGAGCTGCCATCGCTCCCACCTGTTGGTGAAACTCCGGCGATCGCTCCCCCAACTCCTTCATCGTGCCCAGAACCGCAATACGACGCTGACCCGGCGTTTGGGCTAGCAACTGCAAAGCCGCAATCATCGACTCCAGCCCAGCATTGTAAGTTTCGTCCAAAATCACTACATCATTGGGTAGCTCATGGCGCTTGGCGCGACCACTAGGTAAGTCCACCGCCAAGCCCGCCTGCAAGGGCTCCCAGCTAATATTCAAGCTTTTGGCAACCGCCAGAGCAGCCAAGTAATTGAGAGCATTGTGCTGTCCCGGTAGAGGTAAGGGAAACTGCATCCCCTCTAAACTTAAAGTGGTGGCATCTAATAACTGTCCTTGGAAGTCCCCGCCTGCTAAACCATAACTGATGGTCTTTCCTGACCAGACCGTTGCCGCAGTGGGTAACAACAGGGGACTGTCGTGGTTGAGAATTGCGGTTCCTGTGGGAGCCATTTCCGCCAACAACTCACACTTGGCCTGCGCGATCGCCTCCTCAGAACCCAACCGTCCAATGTGTGCCGTCCCCACATTCGTAATCACCGCAATGTCAGGCCGCGCAATTTGCGTCAGCAAAGCAATCTCTCCCGGACCTCGCATGCCCATTTCAATCACGGCATAGTCATGGTCTGGCTCTAGTTCTAATAGAGTTTTTGGCACCCCAACTTCGTTGTTGTAGTTGGCTTGGGTTTTCAACACTCGTCCCTGGGTTGCCAGCACCGCACTAATTAATTCTTTCGTAGTGGTCTTGCCCACCGATCCTGTCACCGCCACCACCGGAATCCCACACTGATCTCGCCACCACCGCGCGATCGCTTGGTATGCCTGCAACGTATCTGTCACTTGCAGCAGAGGAAAAGCCCCAGTATTTTCCCGTGGTGGAGTTTCTTCATAAGCTTGATCCACGATCGCCGCGATCGCTCCTTGGTCTAGAGCGGCACCGACAAATCCATGCCCGTCAAACTTTTCACCCCGCAAAGCGACAAACACTTCTCCAGGTCGAAGACTCCGAGTATCAGTGCCAATGCCGATTGCTTGCTGCGCTAAATCCGCGCTAGAGAGGTTAAGGGGTATAGCGTGCAGAATCTCTACGAGCTGGGATAAGGTGGCACGACAAGGCATAAGACGGCAGTGATTGAAACAAACTAGCTGTGATCATACCGCTGCCTGCTCCTACCCACGGATAATGTGCCCCTAAGCCAACCTGAAAAATTTTTAATGAATTTATGCCGATCCTTCCGGAAAGGGCTGAACTGTAGTTGTATTACTCAATGGAATAAATTTCTGTTCCTGTGTCTACAAGCTTTTCAGCGCTTGATTGACTGTCCTGTACTCCACATGCCAAACAGGAAGCTAGTCAAAAAAGCAGTTAACTTGTAGACTTCAGAGGGTTGAAAACTTCACCGAATCTTTAAACGATCGGTGACTTCAGTCACATTGACCAGTGATCTCACCCAGTACGATGGGAGAGTACTAGGATCGAGTCAGTATTGAAGTTTACAAGCTTTTCTTGTAAACCGAGTTTTCTCCTAAGTATTTACGTCAATCTTTTATTTGTTGCTAATAAATCAAGCCTTACAAAATTTTCGCTTAGCCTCCTTTCCCCAGTGTGGGAGCGCAAACTAACGTGACTACTTGGATGGGTCAGTACAATCGAGAGATTACACCAGAGGAGCAGAAGCTTTATGATCACTTGCTCTTCTGCGTCGAACATGAGTCGCCTCAGCAGCTAATTGGCCGCTTTCGGTCACTGTTTATTGATGGCATTGGCTATCCAGAACGCGAAATTACCGTTGCGCTCGATCAGCTCATTGCTTCTAAGTTTGCCGAGCAAGAATTCAAGTTTGTCTTAAATCGTTGCTGTCACATTTTAATCAACCGTTGGCAGACGCGATCGCAGTTGCAGCAGCCAATTTTGGAATTGGTGGCGCTGTTCGAGGCTCCTTCTGCCCGCCCGATTACTGAGGTGTCTCGCAGCAAATCAGTCAGGCGCTTGCGGGAACTGGTTGTCTTGTTTTGCCAAAGTGAGTACTGTGCTACCCTGCGACGTTTAGCGCGAGTCATTATTCAAACTAATGAAGCGCAGCAGCAGGATAACCGCTCTCTTGGAACGCTGATTCGGCGCTATCCCTATCTTTATGACCACTGCTTGCTGAGCGAAGACAGTTCTTACGAGCATCAGCAAACAATCCGTCAAATCCAAACTCAGGTTCAGCGACAATTTGAAGTGGATCTATCGCAGTACGTCACCTATCGAGTGCGGCAGTCTCAAACCGTACGCTTGTCACCGACCTTGATAGAAGCTCGCCAACTTCAAGCGGTGAAGAATCCGACGCTGTTGAGTGATGACGAACTCTACCAGGCTTTGCAGCAATTTGCGGGGCGAGTAGATGGAGATGCTTCTTATCGAGATTTAGCCCAACGCTTTTTGCTCAACGCAAAGTACACGCCATCCTATGCGACGTTTAAGGATGACTTGTATGAATACATTGTGGCTGCGGTTGATCCAGAGTACGGTAAGCGACAATTCAACAATCAGCTTTACCTGCATCTGCGCAATACCCTGCCAGATAATCATGACCAGCGGTTGAATGAGTTTCTGCTGATTAGAACTTGCGCTTATCTACTCAACTTCTTAGTCGTAGAAAGTGCTCAGCGCCCTAACCACTTTGTTTTTGTCGATCTGATTACCAACTTGGGAGCTACTGCCGCAACCGGGTTGTTGCTGAAGATTGTGTTGCTTTGCCGTAAAGTGAAGCCCTATCTAGAAAAGCGCTTTTCTATTTTGTTCAATCACTATGAAGCTTGCGCTCGTGAAGGGGTGCATTGGCTAATTCAAGCTTTGGAAAACCTAAATGTGGCCCTTAGCACTAACTTTGGCGTGGTAGACCTCTCCTACATTCATCAAGTCGTTCAATAAATCCAAAGTATCAATTGATACCAAGCTTTGAATGAATTGGGGCGACCGCTCTCCTCCTTAGGTTTGGTGAGGTGCGATCGCCAGCCTCCACTTAACTGTGCTGCTAACTGCGCCAAGAATGACTCACTTTATTGAGTTGCATCACATCTTCATCGCTGAGCGTCCAGCCTAAAGCCCCCGCATTTTGTTGGGCTTGTTTGGCGTTCTTAGCACCTGGAATCGGGATGACTCCACCTTGAGCAATCAACCAATTCAGGGCAACTTGAGCAGGCGTCCGACCATACTTGGTGCCCAAATCTTGAAGTAGATGGAGCACAGGCGCAAGTTTCTGGAGACCGTCGCGGCTAAAGCGAGAATCCCATTGGCGGGCTCCAGTAGGTTCCTGGTAATTTTCTACTGTGTATTTGCCAGTTAGTAAGCCTTGAGCTAAGGGGCTGTAGGCCAAAATCGTGACTCCTAATTGCCGCGCCATGTCTAGAATGCCATTGGCTTCAATCTGCCGAGTGATCAGGGAGTAACGAACTTGATTCACTGCTAAAGGCACACCCCGCTCAGCTAGAATTTTGTGGGCTTCTCGCATTTGGTCCGCCGAGTAGTTGCTCACGCCGATAGCAGCAATTCTGCCTCGCTGCACTTCATCGGCCAAAGCATTCATCAAGGTTGACTGGTTCATAAGGAAGGTGAAGGGCCAGTGAACTTGGTAGAGGGCAATTTGGTCTATTTGCAATCGCTTCAGGCTTTCCGTAAGAGCGTCAGTGACAGATTGCCCGCCAAAGCGCCAAGGAGCAGGACCGTATTTAGTGGCGATTTGTACAGGTTGTTGAGCTTGCTTCATAAACTGCCCCAGCAGCTTTTCCGACTCACCAAATCCGTAGACTTCCGCAGTATCAAAGAAGTTGACTCCAGCTTCTAAGGTGGCTCGGAAAGCAGATTCAACTTCGGTTGAGCCATAATGACTGCCGTAGTTCCAAAACAGCTTATCGCCCCAAGCCCACGTACCAATGCCTAAAGCAGGCACAACCGGACCCGTGGGGCCGAGCTTTATTGTTTGCATACTGTGACCTCTAACCTCTTTACTTTTCGTTATGTGCTTAGAGTGTAACGTTCTACAAAAGGCTGGAGAGGCTTTGAGTTAAGCGTTCCAGGATTTTTATAGAGTTTGGATTACGCCTGAGGATAGAGTTGCTTCGCAATAAGAACGCATGACTTTAGGCTTCATCTCTCTAGAGCTTCCTTGAAGCCTCTATCGTAAGAAATAAAGCGACATCAACCAGCTGATCAATATTGTTCTAATCAACTTTTTAGTAGATATGGAAACGGATGACTTTTCAAACGAAAATTTAGAGCCGTCAGCTAGTACAGCAGCGATTTCTCGGATTAACTTGTTGACCATGTTTCGGTTAGGGTTGTTTCAGATGGGCTTAGGCATTATGTCTCTGCTCACCTTGGGCGTTCTCAACCGCGTGATGATTGATGAGCTGAAAGTTCCAGCTTTGGTGACGGCCGGGGCGATCGCGATGCATCAGTTTGTCGCTCCAGCGCGAGTTTGGTTTGGCCAGATGTCAGACTCCAAGCCGTTTTTGGGCCATCACCGCACAGGCTATGTTTGGGTAGGCGCTGCTTTGTTTGCGATTGCCTCTTTCCTCGCGGTACAAGTGATGTGGCAATTGGGGAGTAACTTGCAAACTCAAGGCTGGACTGCTCAAACCTATGGATGGGTAGGGCTACTAGGGTTAGTTTTTGCCATTTATGGATTGGCGCTTAGCTCTAGCTCAACCCCCTTTGCCGCCTTGCTGGTAGATGTCTCAGATGAAAGTAACCGCTCGAAGCTAGTAGGCATTGTCTGGTCAATGCTGATGGTCGGCATTGTGATTGGAGCCATCATCATTAGTGTGGTGCTGAAACCATTGGCCTTAGATGCGCCGATCGCGGCTGTGCAAGCATCGATCAATCGCGTGTTCATGATTATTCCGGCGGCTGTGTTTGGTCTGGCGCTGCTGGCGACGGTTGGGGTAGAGAAGAAGTATTCCTGCTATGCTTCTCGCTCTAGCCTGGCCGATCGCGAAGATAGCATCACTTTTGGACGTGCCCTCAAGATTCTGACCGCTAATCGGCAGACTGGGTTATTTTTCACTTTTCTCTTGGTGATGACGATTAGCTTGTTTATGCAAGAACCTGTGCTGGAGCCTTACGGGGCGCAGGTTTTTCAGATGCAGATCTCAGAAACAACGAGGCTGAATGCTTTTTGGGGCATGGGAACGCTGATGGGCATTAGCTCCACTGGCTTTTTGGTAGTACCCCGCTTGGGTAAGCAGAAGACGACTCGTTGGGGCTGCTTCTTGGTGGCATTGAGTTTTCTTTTGATTATTTCGTCGGGCTTTAGTCAAAATGCCAAATTGCTCCAAGGTGCTTTGTTCTTGTTTGGCTTGGCTTCTGGGATCACCACGACCGGGGCGATCAGTTTGATGCTCGATCTCACGGCAGCAGAAACAGCAGGCACTTTTATTGGTGCTTGGGGTTTATCCCAGGCAATGGCTAGAGCGCTAGCAACTGTGACTGGCGGAGCGGTACTCGATATTGGCAAGAAACTGTTCAGCAACTTAGTCTTTGCTTACGGCTTAGTGTTTGCGCTGCAAGCTGTCGGGATGGTGTTAGCAGTTTGGTTTTTAGGGCGGGTAAATGTGCAAGAATTTCGCAGCAATAACAAACAGGCGATCGCGGCTGTGCTAGAAGGTGATCTGGATTAATGACTGATTTTTGGACGACGATTCTTGATTTTGCTGAGGCGACGACGGCTAGAGTCGGTAAGCAGTTACTGGCGGATTTTGGTCAAGCGCAAGCAGCAGAAAAAGCAGATGGCAGCTTAGTTACCCAATCCGACCAGTGGGCCGACCAGGAATTGCGAGAGGCGATCGCGGCGGCTTTCCCGGAGCATGGGGTGCTGAGCGAGGAGGTGGAGCACATTTTTCCGGGGACGGAATGGTGCTGGATTATTGACCCGATAGATGGCACAACCAATTTTGCCCGCGGCATTCCGCTTTGGGGAATCTCTCTAGGGTTGCTGTATCGCGGTACGCCTGTGTTTGGGTATGTGCATTTGCCGACGTTGGGCCAGTCGTTTCATGGGTTTTGGTACGGCGATTCTGGATTGAGTGGGCCTACTGGGGCGTTTCTCAATCGCCAGCCAATTCACAGCAGTGTGGATGAGCCTTCGCACAATCACTTTTTCAGTTTGTGCGCCCGCAGTACAACGGTGATGCAAAATCGCTTTCCTTGCAAGATTCGCATGTTAGGGGTGGCGACTTACAATCTGCTGACGGTGGCGCTGGGCTCGACGTTGGGGGCAGTAGAGGCAACTCCGAAAATTTGGGATATTGCGGCAGTATGGGCGATCGCGCAGGCGGGTGGAGCGACTTGGGTGCCGTTGGAATCGGAGCCGATTTTCCCGCTGCGGGTGGGGCAGGATTATGGGGAGCGATCGTTTCCGACTTTGGTGGTGAGTCGGGGGGAGTTGGTGCCGTTTTTTAGGCCGTATGTGGGGTTCTTGGAAAAATAAGGGTTGCTTGAGCAAACCAAGAACTTGAGGGCACCTGCCCTCAAACTCCCACTGAGGAACGGTTGCGTCCCCCAGACCCCCTCCAAAAGTGGTTTTGTGGTGTGGGGTTCTACTTTTTGTTCATGGCGAGAACGCCGCTAAATAGCATCAGTAAGGCTCCGGCGAGGATGGCGATCGCAAGCCCTCCTAAAATCCAATCCAGTCCAGCAGTGTTTTCCATTTGCGCTTTGTAAGAAGTTGTTTATAGAGCTTACTAGGGGCGATCGCCCCAATCTTCCTCGCTTAAAATACACCTTCATCCTTCATTCCTCATCCTTCACTCTTCCTCCTTCCATAGGTAATCCGCGATCGCTCTACCTCCGTTTTCTATATTTTCTGGGTTGAGTAAGACTAAGCGCTGCACGAAGTTAGGGGTGTTTTTGAGGCGGCGGGCGACTCGGCTGGGTATGCCGTCTCCGTAGATGATGTGGCCTTGTCCAGCCAGTACGACAATTTGGGAATTGGGATGAGTGGTGGCAAATTGAGCGATGCGCTCGGCCATTGTTTCGTCCCACAATACTTGAGCTTGAAAGAACTGCTCGAAGTTGTTGCTGGAGCTGTGGCCTTGATGCATCTCTTCGTAGATTTTCTGGATGCGTTGGCGATAGGCAGCGTTGTCAGTGCGGATTTCTGAAGCGGGCGGAATAAATTGGCGATCGCTGGCCGTCAAACTGTCTAAGCCTTGTCGAGCGACTTTGCGGGTGATTTCGGTAGGGGTGTTAAGGGCGATCAGAGGTAGACGTTTGGCTTTGGCAAAGCGCAAAATCGGGGCGTAGTACTCCCAGTCATAGCCCCAACGTTGATCAAATTGGCTTTGTTGACGCAGCTCTGCTTCGGTAATTTGCCCTGCCAGATAGCGATCGAGCGCAGGTTGATAGGGGCGCTGAAACATTTCTAGCGCGATCGCCACTTGAGGCTGTTTTTGGTGAAGCGCTTGAATAATTCTGAGTTGTGCTCGATGATCGGCTGGGCTATCGTGAGTTTCGCCTAGGTAAATCACATCGGCGGCGGCTAGCTGGCGGAGGACAGTTTGGGGACTCAAGCGCTGCTGCATCGGGCTAAAAATAGTTTGGGCGGGGGCAGGTGAGGTAAAACACAGAAAAAGGCCAAGCGACCACGCCCAAAGTTTTATTAGCTGACCTTTGCTCATGCTTTCCAACTGCCCTTATTGCTGTACCAAACTTTTTTCACCATAACGAATAATGCTTTGGGAAAGGGCATGCTGATAGCATTTGCAGCAGGCCACAGGTGAGCTGACAAATTTAAGCTGTCTTTGAGCCAGCTAGAAACCTTGCCATTGAGCCAAACACTATGCAGCGTTTTGAGTACATAACGGTTTACGTCAATGCTTCTGGGTCTTATCAGGCAGCTAATGGTAGCTGGAGAAACATGAAAGAATTAGGTGAGCAAGGCTGGGAATTAGTTTCAGTGGTGAGTGACGCAGCTAAGGATATGGTTGCCTTCTTTAAGCGACCTCAGCAGTGTAGTTAAACGAATGGAATCAAGCTAGCAGAGCGATCGCAGCTTTTAACTCTTCATTTCCACCAAAGTTGTTCAACTTTTTCCGGAGCTACCCACCCCTTCCTAGAAGAAAGGAATGGTAGATGCACCCTGAATTTAATCCCTGGCCTTGCGCTGGGGATTTTTTTTATGCCCACAACGCCTCAGCATGATGCCGAATGTGGTCTTCCATGAATGTAGCGATGAAGTAATAGCTATGGTCATAGCCTGACTGCATTCGCAAGGTGAGTGATTGTCCTACCCGGGCACAGGCTTGCTCAAATAACTGCGGTTTCAGTTGATTTTCTAAGAAGTTATCCGCCGTGCCTTGGTCAATCAGAATAGGACGCTGCCAATCAGCGGTAGGAATCAACTCACTAGCATCATAAGCTCGCCACTGTTCTTGGTCTGCACCCAAATAGTTACTGAAGGCTTTTTGTCCCCAAGCGCAATGCATGGGAGCCACAATTGGTGCAAAGGCAGATACCGAAAGATAGCGATCGCGATTTCTCAGCGCACAAACCAGCGCTCCATGACCGCCCATTGAATGCCCAAAGATACCTTGGCGATCGCGCTTCACCGGAAAATGCTCTGCGATCAGGGCTGGCAGTTCTTCGGTGATGTAGCTATACATCCGGTAATGTTGGCTCCACGGCTTCTGGGTGGCATCGACATAGAATCCAGCGCCTGTACCAAAATCCCAATCTTCATCTTCACCAGGAATACCTGTATTGCGTGGACTCGTATCCGGTGCCACGAGCATCACCCCGTGCTTGGCGGCAAACTGTTGCGCTCCTGCCTTCGTAATGAAGTTTTCTTCGGTGCAAGTCAGCCCAGAGAGGAAATACAACACAGGCACGGGTTCTGTCTTGGCTTGGGGCGGCTGGTATACCGCAAATTTCATCTCACCGTTACAAGTAGAAGACGGGTGACTGTAAAAGCCGACGGTGCCGTCAAAGCAGTGGTATTGATTGATGACTTGAGGAGATGCAGGCATGGCGAAATGGGAGTTCACAGCACTGGCATTCTAATCAATCCACGTTCTCTCGCCTATACACCACGCTCAGTTCTGATGGATTGCAACTCAATTCATTTGACTTTCAGCCATCCCATCATCTGTCCGACTGTTAATTGCAACTCTGCTGCAAATGTGGGTATTGGGAGGCGATCGCTCTCAGCATCCTAAGGATTGCAGTTGTTTCGGGGTGTAACCTATCAATAGCTGTCCTTCTACAACCCGATTGCTTTATGTTTTAGCGATCGCTTGTTGCAACCCATAGAATCTATGAGTACTATCCACACACCAAGCTAGTGAAATTTAGGCATTACAGCTTCTCTGAACATTAGGGAATGATAGTAAAGACACATACGCATTGCTATGAAAAGCCTGAATGCAATTTCACTATGGTGTAATTAGGCAGCTAAGCGAACTCAACTATCACCTAGATGTAGAGTCTAAACCTGGAGTTTACTTATTTTTTCATTCTACGGACGGCCCTGTTGTCTATGTAGGGAGGTCTGGCAATTTAAGAGAGCGGATTCGGAACCGTGGTTATGCCTATTACACCTTTATGCACTGCAACACTCTGCATGAGGCTTATTGGTATGAGTGCGCCTTGTTTCATACGTATCGGCCAACATTGGATAACAAAATTCATCCTGGAAGGCTAGAGGGCGGTGAAAATGATTGTCCTGTATGCAAATCCAAAAACCTTCTTCGGCAAGGATTGAAAAAAATTGATAGACAAAATTATATGGAAGCTATTGAAGAGTTCAGCCGAATCATTCAAGTAAGTGCTGATGCTTATTTCAAGCGCGGCCTTGCTCGATACAAGTTGGGGGATAACCACGGTTCCATTCAAGATTTTACTCAAGCAATTCGGATTGATCCCGGATTTAGTAGAGCATATAAAGGCCGAGGTAATAGCCACTATAAAACGGGTAATTATAGACAAGCCGCTAGAGACTATAGCCAAGCCACACGAATCAATCCTACTGATGCCTCACTCTATTACAACAAGGCTAAGGCTCATCAGCTACTTCAAGAAAACGATATAGCTCTAGAAAACTTTAAAAAAGCTTCCGAATTTTTTCTCCAGCGGAATGATTTAAGTATGTATAAGCAAACGCTCGATCAATTAGAGAAGCTACAAAGTTCTCAAGGCGTAAATTATAAAAAATAAGGTGAGCGCTCGCCCACCTCACTTACAAGAAAAGTTGTGATTAACAATTAACCAAAGATGCTGCCGAAGAATTCGATCGCCTCTTTGAGAGACTCGATGAAGACATCAATTTCTTCGCGGGTGTTGTAGAAATACAAACTCGCCCGTGCTGTGGATTGTGCCCCTAAATGGCGGTGTAGTGGTTGCGTGCAGTGGTGTCCCGCTCGGATCGCCACTCCTGCTTGATCCAAAATGGTCGAGAGGTCGTGGGGGTGAACTGCGCCCACCGTGAAAGCAGCGAGAGCAGCACGGCCTTTGCCATCTTCAGTCGGTTTGGGACCATAAGTGCGAACTTCGGGCAACTCGGATAAGCGCTGATATAGGTAAGCCGTCAGTTCTTCCTCGTAGGCGTGGATTCTATCCATGCCGAGGCCCATTAGGTAATCGACCGCAGCACCAAGGGCGATCGCTTCGGCAATGGCAGGTGTGCCCGCTTCAAATTTGTGGGGCAGGTCAGCGTAGGTGGAGTGATCGAGAAACACATCGGCGATCATCTCACCGCCACCCAAGAACGGGGGCATGGAGCGCAGCAGAGATAACTTGCCGTAGAGGAAACCAATGCCAGTCGCCGCACACATCTTATGACCAGAGCCGACCAACCAATCGCAATCAATGTCCTGCACATCAACTGGCATGTGGGGCAAGCTTTGGCAGGCATCGATCAAGACTTTCGCGCCATGTTGGTGAGCGATCGCGCAAATCTCTTTAACAGGGTTGATGCAGCCCAAGGTGTTAGAAACATGTACCACCGAGACGAGCTTGGTCTTGTCGGAAATCAGCGACTTGAACTGCTCTAAGTTGAATTCTTCAGTTTCGGTTAGCTCCACAAATTTGAGCACCGCGCCCGTTTTCTGCGCCACTAACTGCCAAGGAATCAGGTTGCTGTGGTGCTCCATCACGCTCAGGATGATCTCGTCGCCCTGCTTCAGCGTGCTCAAGCCCCAAGCGTTCGACACCAAGTTGATCGCTTCGCTGGCGTTGCGGGTGTAGATGATTTCTTGCCGAGACGCCGCATTGACAAACTTCGCGACCTTATCTCTTGCGCCTTCGTAAGCATCGGTTGCCCGCGAACTGAGGGTATGCACGCCCCGGTGAACGTTGGCGTTGTCGTGCTCGTAGTAGTGCTGCAACGCTTGCAACACGGCTCGGGGTTTTTGCGAGGTAGCCGCGTTATCCAGATAAACCAGCGGTTTGCCGTTGATTTCCTGATCTAAAATCGGGAAGTCAGCGCGGACCTGAGCGGCGAGAGTTCTTTCCTGAGCAATAGTCATAGTTCTAAAAAGCTCGTTGTTTCACTAGCTGAGACAGGCGATCGCGCACGGAGGCTACGGGAATTTGGTCAATAATCTCGATCGCGAAGGCGTAAACCAAAAGCTGACGGGCACTGGCCTGATCCAGACCACGACTTTGTAGATAGAAGATTTCATCGGGATCAATCTGCCCCACCGTCGCGCCGTGGCTACACTTGACGTTATCCGCCGTGATTTCTAGCTGCGGCTTTGTATCTACACGGGCTTTGGGGGAGAGGAGTAGGTTGCGGTTGAGCTGTCCTGCGTCGGTGAGTTGTGCCAGTTTAGGCACAAACACTTTGCCGTTGAATACCGCTCGTGCTTGGCCATCCACAATGGTTTTGTGGAGTTGGCGACTGCTGCCGTGAGGTTGGGTATAGGCGATCGTGCTGTGAGTATCGCCGAGTTGGCCCCCGCCCACGAGCGTCAAGCCATTGAGATTGGTTTCGGTCTGCTCTCCAGTTTGAAAGACTTCTAAGTTGTGCCGCGACAGTTTAGCGCCGAAGCTGACGGCATTGCAGGTGTAGCGACTATCTCGCGCTTGGCTCACCGCAGTTTTGCCAATGTGGAAAGCGGTTTGGTTGTCCCGCTGAATTCTAGTGTGACTCACCTGAGCATTTTGTTCGACCCAGATTTCCGTCACGGGATTGGTGAAATATGCACCCTCACCCACCGTGACATAATCTTCCACCAGCGTTACGCTGCTACCCATCTCGGCTACCACCAAGCAGCGAGGCTGAGAGAGAATCGGGCGATCGCTGGCAGTAGAGACAAACAGCAAATGAATCGGCGTTTCAACTTCCTGATTCTTCGGAATCCAAACGATGGCAGCATCACTCAGACCTGCGGTGTTGAGTGCGGTAAAGACTTCTTCCGCACCGGGTTGCTTTGCCAAGTAGTTCTGCGATCGCGCTTTCAACTCCTCCGGTAAAGTAGCCAGATTGCCAACGAAGATAGTGCCAGGGAGATTGGCGATCGCCGAAAGTTCCGGCGCATAAACGCCATTCACAAACACCAACCGACTCTCAGCCGCTTCTGGCAACGCGAAGGCTTGAAAGGCTTCAGCACTAACTGCTAATGAGCGATCGCCAACTGCCAACTCTACGTGTAACAGAGGCGACAAGTCGGTGTAGCGCCATTCTTCATTGCGAGTCGTGGGGAAGGTTTGCTCTTGCAGCAAAGCCGCAGCCTGGGATCTGAGTTCTAGCAGGCGATCGCTGACTTTCACCTCAGTGCTTTGAGCCAACTTCAGTAACCCAGCCAAGTAAGCTTCCCGGTTGTTTGCTGCCTGGGAGCTCGCAGTTTGTTCGGGGGAAACCTGAATCGTCATCGTGCTGCCACCTCAGCCGCGTCTTCTTCCCGGACCCATTCATAACCGCGCTCTTCGAGTTCCAGAGCCAGTTCCTTATCGCCTGTAGTCAGAATGCGACCACCTTCCATCACATGCACAAAATCAGGGGTGATGTAGTTGAGCAAGCGCTGGTAGTGGGTGATCAGAATCGTGGCATTTTGAAGATTGGCAATCTGGTTGACGCCGCCAGACACAATCTTGAGCGCATCAATATCCAAGCCAGAATCGGTTTCGTCTAGAATAGCTAGCTTAGGTTCGAGCAGCGCCATTTGCAGAATTTCGTTGCGCTTTTTCTCGCCACCAGAGAACCCTTCATTCACGCTGCGGTTTAGAAACGCGGGGTCCATCTTGACCACATCCAGCTTCTGTCGCACCAAATCATCAAAGTCAAAAGCGTCGAGTTCTTCCAGACCTTGATGTTTGCGGCGCGAGTTGTAAGCCACACGCAGAAAGTCGATGTTGCTAACTCCTGGAATTTCCAGCGGATATTGGAATGCCAAAAACACACCCGATCGCGCCCGTTCTTCGGGTTCCTTATCCAGTAAGTTTTCGCCCAAGAAAATCACTTCGCCACCTGTGACTTCGTAAGCGGGATGCCCTGCCAAAATCTTGGAAAAAGTGCTCTTACCAGAACCGTTTGGCCCCATGATGGCGTGAATTTCTCCAGCCTTGACTTCCAGGTTCAAGCCTTTGAGGATTTGGGTACCGTCCACATTCGCGGTTAGATCCCGGACGGATAAAATAACTTCGCTGTTTTCAATGATCATTGCAACTGATTAAAACTCTGGAATGCTTGAGGATTAGGGATTCGAGCAAGTTGAAGAGGGTGCGATCGCTTCTTGGTTTCTCCCCTCTCCTATGAGGAGAGGGGCTGGGGGAGAGGTCTTAACCCACGCTGCCTTCTAGCTTCAGGGCTAACAGGCGATCGGCTTCGACTGCAAACTCCATTGGCAACTGACTGAACACATCCTTACAGAAACCGCTGATCATCATCGAGATCGCGTCTTCCATCGAGATGCCGCGCTGGGTGAAGAAGAAAAGCTGGTCTTCGCCAATCTTGGAAGTTGAGGCTTCGTGCTCCACCTTGCCCGTGTTGTTCTGCACTTGGATGTAAGGGAAGGTATTAGCTTGGGCATTGTCACCAATCAGCATCGAGTCACACTGCGAGTAGTTGCGTGCGCCCTCCGCTTTCGGGCTAATCTTCACCAAACCGCGATAGCTGTTCTTAGAGTTGCCCGCCGAAATCCCCTTGGAGATGATGGTGCTGCGGGTGTTCTTGCCGATGTGAACCATCTTGGTGCCCGTGTCGGCCTGCTGCATGTGGTTGGTCAGTGCCACAGAGTAGAACTCACCCACGGAGTTATCACCGACCAGCACGCAACTGGGGTACTTCCAGGTGATGGCCGAACCTGTTTCCACTTGGGTCCAAGAAATCTTGGAGTTCACGCCTTGGCAGAGACCGCGCTTGGTGACGAAGTTGTAAATACCACCCTTGCCGTTCTCGTCGCCTGCATACCAGTTCTGGACAGTGGAGTACTTAATCTCGGCATTGTCCATCGCTACCAATTCCACTACAGCGGCGTGGAGCTGATTGGTGTCGTACATGGGTGCAGTACAGCCTTCGAGGTAGCTGACCGAGCTGCCTTCCTCGGCCACAATCAGGGTTCGCTCAAACTGCCCCGTGTCACCACTGTTGATCCGGAAGTAGGTGGACAACTCCATCGGGCACTTGGTGTTTTTGGGAATGTAAACGAAGGAACCGTCGCTAAACACCGCCGCGTTGAGGGCCGCAAAATAGTTATCGGCAACAGGCACAACGCTACCGAGGTACTTCTGCACCAACTCTGGATACTCACGCAGCGCTTCCGAAATCGAGCAGAAAATCACGCCCTTCTCAGCTAGCTTCTCGCGGAAGGTGGTGGCAACGGAAACGCTATCGAAAATGGCATCAACAGCAACGTTGGCAAGGCGCTTCTGCTCAGTCAGCGGAATGCCCAGCTTCTCGAAGGTTTCTAGCAGAATGGGGTCTACTTCGTCCAAGCTCTGCTTCTTCTGCTTCTGCTTGGGTGCGGAGTAGTAAATGATGTCTTGGTAGTTGATCGGGGGATAGGTGACATGAGGCCAAGTTGGCTCAGTCATCTTGAGCCACTGGCGATACGCCTTGAGGCGAAACTCCAGCATGAATTCTGGCTCTTCTTTCTTGGCCGAAATCAGGCGAACGGTATCTTCGCTTAATCCACGGGGTACGGTTTCTGACTCGATGTCCGTCACAAACCCGTACTTGTAGGGCTGATTGACGAGTGTCTTAACGCTTGCAGTCATTGGTAGTGTTCTCTCAGGACTCTTGGGATCGGAGGCGGCTGAACAGCAAACCTGGGGCGAAATGAGACGCTAGGTCAGCAAACGAGGAAAGTGTGTTCTCTAGGAAAAGGAATCGAGTCAGCCGCAGGCAAAAGGCTAGAAATTAATATTGATTGGTCACAGCTCTAACTTCTTCAAAGCTGATTTCCTGCTTGTTCCCCCTAAACTCGTTGTCTTCGGTGAGGAAGAGCATGCAGTGACACTCTTTGCGCTCGCGCATGGGGACGCAAGGGCAGTTCCAGAAAGCAGCGGCTACTTCTGCTTCTTTGTCTTCGTAGTGACGGCAAGGGCAGAGGGGAGCACCCAGTTCGTCCTTGTGTTTGGCTAGCCCTTCGATCACAACGGCGGTGACACCGGGGTCCATACAGAAGTAGGTTCCTGTCCGTTTGGCATAAGTTTCTGAAAAGTGCCTCATGGCTTCGAGGCTTTTTTCTGTTGCTTGCTGGCTTTCAGGGGTCGTTGAATTCATGAGGCAGGATGGCAGGACAAACTGAACTACAATCTATAATTAAATAATTAAAACAACACTTTCGTTGCTTAATTTCTATTTTAGGGTACTTTAGAAACAATTTAGTTGTCAAAGTCTGTTCGCGCAATTTTTGCCGTTCGCTTTAGCTGGTTTTGAGACAAGGATGGCAACGACACAGCAACCTTCTACGAAACAGGACATCCTGCATCATTTATTGAAGCAGGGCCAAGCGACTGCCCAAGAACTGGCGGAACACTTGAAGCTTAGTCCTCAAGCAATTCGCCGTCACTTGAAAGACTTAGAGGCGGAGGGGTTGATTTTGCACGAAGTTGTGCATGTCAGTATGGGGCGTCCCAATCACGTCTATAAGCTCAGCCGTCAAGGTCGCGATCGCTTCCCGGACCGTTACGAAGAATTTGCCCTTTCGCTTTTAGATACGCTGACCGAAACAGTGGGCCGTGAGCAGGTGGGAGTACTACTCCAAAAGCAGTGGGAACGCAAGGCGGCAGAATACCGCGATCGCGTTGGTTCAGGATCGTTGCAAGAGCGAGTGGCTAATTTAGTTGAGCTACGACGGGCTGAAGGCTACATGGCTGAGTGGCACTCTGTGGCTGCTACTGAGGCGCAATCCGTTTCGACTCAATCAGATCAGGCTGAGCGCTATGTAGTAACAGAGTATAACTGCGCCATTTCGCATATTGCGGAGTCATTCCCTAGTGTGTGTGGTCATGAATTAGAAATGTTTGCGGCGGCCCTGCCTGGTTGCACTGTAGAGCGGACTCACTGGATTGTGAATGGCGAACATCGCTGTGGCTATTTGATCCAGACTAAAGCGGCAGTTGGCAACTAGCGCTGATCGGGGTAGTCGGGCAGAATAATTCTCTAGAAAGGTTTAGTCTGGATTCATCGTCTCTAAGCTAGTAGCGATCGCCTTTGATGTAGCCGCTGGCTGTCCACTGCAAACTGCCATGATTAATTGTTGACTATGACTCAACCCCAACAACCTACGACCCAGTTTCTTAGCTTGGAAGAGTCTGCTGCTGTAGATGCGGCGTTGCTGTCGTCTCATGAAAAATTCCTGACTCGCCTCACCATTTCTTCTCTACAGTTGCTGAAACACATTGCCCAAAATGCAGGAGTAGCGATCGAAGAATTGACCCCAGAGCAAGTAATTGCCTGGTTTGAGGAAGATGGTAGGGTTCGCCGCGAACACGGCTCAGAAGCTGCGTTCCTTAAGTGGTAGCAGGTTAAGCCAGAAAAAAGCGATCGCTCCTTTTCCTCTTTACAAAGAGCGATCGCTTGGGAGAACAGAGGAAATCGGTAGATTAGCGCGAATACAGCAACTCGCGAGACTCTTGCTTGACCACACCGGACATAGTGGCCTGTTGCAGTTTCATGAAAGCCCGTAAGTCTTGGGCATCGTACTTTTTGGCCAATAACTTCCGGAGTTGCTCTTCTGCTTCCACTGTCAAACAACCGGATGTGAACGCCTGTTGGACAATTTCACGAATCAGCAGCATGAGGACACCCTGTAAATTTACTGGTAGAAAGATAGGGTTGAAATGAATTCTTGATCAAAAGACGGTGTCTTTACGCAGTTGTTCCTATCGTTAGAATTTTCTCTGGCTTGCTGGTGATACACCAGTCCTAAAGGACTTACGAAATTGGCGGGTTGTCAGTCAAGATTGTCTACACTGGCAATGGTGATTTGCACCCCTGTATTGGAGCTGACAACCTTGAGCCTCACGCTTTACTTTCTCCGCCACGGTCAAACCACTTGCAGCCGCGAAAACCTCTTTTGTGGCGTGATCGACCCTGAACTCACCCCTGACGGTTTGGCAATGGCTCAGGCCTTTGCTGTCGCCTATAAAGCCATACCCTGGACAGCAATTTTTTCTAGCCCCATGAAGCGGACGATCGCCACAGTGCAGCCGCTTTGTGAGGCGACAGGCTTGCAACCAGAACTGCGAGACGGGCTGAAAGAAATTAATTATGGCAAGTGGGAAGGCAATACAGTAGCGACAGTGAGCCAGGAATTTCACGATGATTACTTACGGTGGTCGGCTGACCCTGCTTGGTACCCACCCACGGAGGGAGAACCAGCGGTGGCGATCGCGACCCGAGCCTTACAAGTCATCGAAGAAATCAAAGAACGGTTTAATGACGGTAATGTCTTGATCGTGGCGCACAAAGCCACAATTCGGATTACACTTTGTGCCCTGCTGGGCATTGATGTAGGCCGTTTCCGCTACCGTTTGGGTTGCCCAGTGGGCTCGGTGAGCATCGTTGAGTTTAGTGCGCATGGGCCGCTACTCAAAGCCTTAGCCGATCGCACCCATTTAAGTGAAGAATTGCGATCGCTCCCCGGCACCTAACGTAGAACAAAAGCTTATTTGGGCGAAGCTGTAGCAAACGATTTCAGCCTGTAGTGCGTGACTAGCGATCGTGATACTGCTAGATTACTTCTGCTCAGAGCGGAGTTTTTGCAGAATCTGAGTGCGCTTTTCTTGCCACCATTCGTCAGTCATGTAGCCTAATTCATCACTCTCTAAGGTTTCGGTTAACAACGTTTCTAACTGTCTTTTGTTAACTCGTTCTTGATCTTGGTGAATTAAGTGCTGGATGTACTCGCTGCTCGTATCGTAGCCGCCAAAAGTAACTTGCTCCTCAACAAATTGGTGAACTGCTTCAGGTAGCGAAATATTCAGAGTAGACATTAGCCATTGCCTCCATGTGCATCGCCATCAGAGTTGTGGCAAAACTGATTAAAGCCATCAATACTGCCTTATTTTTTCCGACTCATGGTTATACTTCCTCTGTCTTGAGGTTGTACTTCCTACGTCTTAAGAGGGATTGCGCTACAACTAGACTTTACCTAAAGACAGCCATAAACCCTACTACTCTTGAGTTAAAGCTAATTAGTATTGGGTTTTATGTATGCACTTCGATCTAGGCGCGATCGCCCGTTAATCTAGAAATTATTCTTTAGAATCCCGCGTCGCTGGACCCAAAACAGTAGAATTCGAGCGTCTAAAGCTGGTTTCATCTTGCTGGAGCGAACCAAGTCTTTAATTCCCTCCCGAAAAACACCACTTTTAACTTATTGGAATTGCCGAGTCATGTTAGACCCAGTTACAACCCTCAGCATCTTCCAAAGGCAGCCAGAGCCACAGCACTTCTCAACCGATCAAGTCATCTTTGAAACCGGGCAACCCGCTGAATTAATGTATGGCATTCTTTCAGGGACGGTTGGCTTAGTGATCAATAACCGAGTGGTAGAAACGTTGGAGCGAGGTGAAGTGTTTGGGGTCGGCGCGTTGATTGGTGCAAAAACCAGAAATTATACGGCTGTGGCCGAAACCGATTGCCAACTAGCGTTTCTGGATCAAAAGCGGTTTCTCTTCGCCGTCCAAGAAACTCCCATCTTTGCCCTAGAAGTGATGAAAAGCTACTCCGAGAGACTCAGCCGTCTGTTGCAGCTACTTTAAGCAAGCTGAATCTACTTCACATAATCAGGAGTCTAGGATAGAGAAGCAGTTTTGAGTGTAGGTGCTTGTCAGTTCCTAGACGTGTTCTCGTTTGTCAAAACAAAAGTTGTCAAAAGCAAGGCGCGACAAAAGTTTTAGCAGCATTGCAAACCCAAACTACTTCTGACGTACAAGTTGAAGCCAGTAGTTGCTTGGGACAATGTGGCAATGGCCCCATGATGCTCGTGTTGCCAGAGGAAGTCTGGTATTGTCGGGTACAGCCTGATGAAGTAGGTGCGATCGCCGAACGCCACTTAAAGCAGGGAAACCCCGTGAAGGGCATGCTTTATCGCAAGTTTCATCCAGCTGATCAGCCAAAACAGTCAAAATAGCCAAAATAATAGAGACGCGATCGGCACGTCTCTACAACTTATTGCAATCTTAGCTCCAGTCTAGAAACTAGAAGTCTTACCTGTTTCAGCTTGAGTCGGAATCGGCTGAACATCGGTGTAGCCCATGTTGGCAGCAATTTCTCGGAACATGGAAATTTGATGCTCAAAACCTAGGTGTTCGGTTTGAGAAAGGAGGTTATTGATACCTTCAGCCGCGTTGTAGTCTCCAGGCAAATCAACTACTGTTTCGCCCATTGCTTGCGCCCAAGCGAACCAAACCATTAGTTGATTATTTTCCTTTAAAGAGCCATAAGCCCGTGAATATTCTGTGTCTTCACGATTCACAATCTGGCGCATAATTGCCAGTTGTTCGTCGTCAGATAATTCGTAAAAATCACCCATTAATTTAGGGGCTAAATTTGGCTCTGTTGCAGCTGGAGCCGCAGGGGTAATTGACTCACCCATCTTCTCGTAAACGTAGTAGAAATAAGCTAATTTCTCATCTGTCCCGAGCTTGTTAAATGCTTCAACTGCTTTTGTAGTATCTTCATTTAGAAGCTGGGATCTACCGCTTTCATGGTCAGAAGTCATAAACTTTTCTCCTAGAGAATATTAAGCTACTCCAGGTTAGAGTTATCACAATTTTTGGAGCGCGATCGCCCCTCAGGAGGGAGAGTTTCGATTACTTAACTTGCTTTGGCGAATCTCTCCACAGGGGGAGGTTGGGAATCTATCCTGGGGGGTTGAGGAAAGCAGAGCCAGCTTTGTTAAAGTCAGGGCATGAAGTTAAAAAACGAAAGTTAGGAGTTCAATATGGCTGACGCAACTACCGATTTAACCCCAGGTGAAGGTCAAAATTTTGATGCTCTACAAGCGACAGAAGAGATTTCTGCGGGTGAACAAAAAGCTCCTAAAGTAAACATAGATGCTGACTACGAAGCTTCTAAAGAATATAGCGTCAGCGACGTTGATCGCAGCAGCCAAGGCGCAGAAGCGGCAGCAGCAGCTACTGCACCCGAACACGAACTTCATGCAGCAGAAGAAACCAAGTTTGAAGCAGAACCTACAGGCGATCCCAGTGACTTCCGGGCAATGGCTCAAGACTTACGCCCTGATGCAGCGAATGCTGGCGACAGCCATGATTTGATGCAAAAAGCTTTTGAAAAAGGACAGCCTGGTCAATAGGCCAAAAATCTCAAGATTGCTCAGCCTGAGCGCTGTTCACCGCTGATTTAACCGCCAGTTCACATAGATTAATCCATAACTAAAAATCTTTTGAATTGGTGCCAGCGAAACAAAAAGCTTCTTTTTTTAAGAAGGTTATACTTACCCCTTATCTAACTCTAAGCTAATCCTCTATAACTAAACTAAACCCAATATTTGTAGGCTGGAATTTATAAGTGTAATTCCAGCTTTTTTGTGTTTAAGAACAGCAGTTTTTAGTGAGATGAGGAGTTGTTGATTAGTTCGAGCGATCGCTAATGAATCGCTAATTCACTAATAATTTCGGCTCATCAACTTTGCCCGGAGATTTTAGTAAGGCCCAAAGTTGTTCATCGGTGAAATCGGGAATCACTAACATCGCGCCTAAATCGTAAAGCACTTGGGGATTGTGAGTAGAAGCAATACCAATGGTAGGAATTCCCGCTGCGACTGCTGAGCGAATCCCTGAGGGGGAATCTTCAAAGGCGATCGCGGCTTCTGGGGCTACATTTAGTCGCTCCAATGCAATGTTGTAGGGGGCAGGATCTGGTTTTCCCACGCCAATTTCATCTGAGATCACTATTGTCTGAAAATGAGCATTTAATTTCAGAGTTTCCAGCATGAAGTAGGCATTTTCGGGTGGGGCATTCGTTACAACGGCTAAAGGTAACTGCTGTTGCTGCGCCCAATCTAGAATTTGGGTCAGCCCTGCCATAGCTGTAATTTCTTGTGTCGCTAATTCCCGGAAGCGTAATTCTTTAGCATCTGCAAGTTGTTGTCCTGCCTCCATAGACAAATTTGGCAAAATCTCTTCAATAATCACAGGGTTGGTTTTACCGCTAATCTGGGTTTTGTAAAATGTCTCGTCAATCTCTAAGCCGTGTTCGCTGAGGTGTTCTTGCCAAGCTCGGAAGTGAATGGGGTCAGTGTTGGTGAGGGTGCCATCCAAGTCAAATAAAATTGCTGCCAGCATGATATGAGGAGTTAAGGGACATCTAGCAAAGGAAGAAAACTAATCTGCTTCCCTTGTAGGATACCGAAACAAAGCTTTACCTTTTCAACACTCCAGAAAGTTTTGCCACGTCATGACGGGATACGAAATTGAAACGGAGCGGCTACAGCTTCGGCTCCTAGCGATCGCCGACTTGGAAGCTCACCATCGGCAAATTACTGCCAATCCGTACGTGATGAAAACGCTGCCTTCGTCTCGGCCTCTAACTTGGGAACGAGGCCAAGCGGTTTTGACTAACTTTATAGACCATTGGCGACATCATGGCTTTGGGCTGTGGGCAATGGTGGAGAAGCAACATGGGGAACTAATTGGTCACTGCGGATTGCAGTGGTTGCAAAACACGCCCGAAGTAGAGCTGGCTTACGCGATCGCCCACGATTACTGGAACAAAGGACTTACGACAGAAGCTGCCAGAGCTAGTGTGCGCTTTGGTTTTGAAACACTGCAACTTCAGCGCATTGTCGCGATCGCTCTTACCCACAACATCGCCTCGCAACGAGTGATGCAAAAAGCAGGGCTGAAGTACGAAAAACAAGCCCACTATTACAATCTTGAGGTGGCTTACTACTCCCTCAACCGCGAAGATTATCAGTCAGATGGTTCGTTCTATCGGCTCAGATTCGCTGGTTAAGGAGTGGCGATCGCAAACTCCACACCATAAGCCTCCAGTAAGTTACAAGTTTCGTGATCGTTGAGGTTGGTGTCGCTCAGTTCCAAATTATAGAAATCCACAAAATCAGCGTCGAAATAGGGGCCAGCGTGCCAGGTGCCGAGGTTAAGCTTGATGAAGCAGTCACCAGGGATTTGGAACGCAGCAATCTTATCTAGGTCAGGCTGTGAACCTGGAGAAGGGGGCGCTACAGCCAGTAACCATTCCTTCCCTTCGAGCGACCCCAAACATTGGGTGCATTGAACGTGGCGAGTGATGTTGTGGAACTTCCGACCTTTGCTGTGCAGCCGCATGATGTAGAAGCGAGGCGTACCGCGATCGAGCACCAGTTGAGCATCCTCCGAGTCGAACAGCTTCCCATCCGTACTGGCAGCAATCACTTGGCCGTAAGGTTGAAAGTTTTCTCGTGTAATCGGCTGCGCTGGTAATCGTTCCAAAATACATGTCCTCATGACCGAACTTTGATGTTTTCCTAAGCTACGGAGCGATCGCACTTATGCCTAGGGTTTTGCAACGGGTAGCTGTGGTTTTGTAGCGGCACCCTGCTGGGTTTGGAGTTGGTTAATCACCGCAAAACGAATGTCTCGTTTCTCTTCTACTAGCTTGATGTCAGGCGATTGGAACGTCAAAAAGCCTAAATTGCTTTCTTGACCTGTCATTAAAAAGTCATTAATAGCAACACGGTACATCCGATTTGGTTGCAGAGGCTGACCTTGAATTAACCAACGATTTGTATTGGCGTTCCAATCCACATTTGCAGTTTGCAAGTAACCGCCCGCTCCTCGATTATCTCGTCCTTGAGTGAGAGCGCGCTGAAGAACCTCACCCTTCATCTCTACCGACAGCACCTTACCGCCAAACGGCAGAATCCGAATCACATCGTATTGCGTGATCGGCCCTGCGGGAATGCGATCGTCAATACGAATCGAGCCACTATTAAAAATTGCCAATTCAGCTCCCTCCACTTCCCGCAGCATCGCCTGAGCCACAAGTTTCGTCAGGTTAGTGGGAGAGTTGCGAACACTGGATTCCAGCCCATCTAAAGTTTCACGAGTAGTTGCGATCGCCTGCTCTGGGTTAAATCCGTCGGCCCGAAATCCTGCAAAGGCGCGATCGACCCATTGCTGCACCACTTTCGCAGTGCGGGCATCCTCTGGCATAGCATCTGTGATGGGCTGCAAACGAGAGTTGATTCGTAGACAGCGAGTTTGGGTGTCGTACTGCAAATCATGGATGTAAACGGTGCGGGCGTTGGCATCTGCCTTAAAGATCGGCGTTAAACCTGCGTTGCATTTCCGAGCTTTGTTGGTTTCCCCAACGACTCGCCACTGTTGCATATTCTCATGTTCGTGCCCACCCAAAATTAAGTCGATCTCAGGAGTGGTAGCGGCGAGTTGTTGGTCTTGTTCTAGGGAGAGATGAGTCAGCGCTACAATCACATCAGTTTTGCCTTGCAGCGTTTTGACTTGCTCCTGAGCCGTGGCGATCGCGTCTCGATAGCGCACGTAGTCTTTCTGGTTACTATCCAGAGTCACCCCGATTAAGCCAACTTGGACGACCTCTCCTTGCTTGCCTTTTGCCGTCAGAATCTGGGATTGAGCTACACCGGGAAACGCCTTACCTGATGCGTCGGTAACGTTACCCGAAAACCAACGAAACTTCGACTCTCGCAATCGCTGCCGAAACAACTCCTCGGACAAGTCGAACTCGTGGTTGCCGAAGGTAGCGTAGTCCAAACCCATCACATTCAACACGGCTACCATTTGCTGCCCTGCCAAGCGTTGCCCATTGACTTTAGCGGTACCCAAGGCAGAAGGGCTGAAGAAATCACCTGCTAAAACGGTGTAAGTATTACGGTTCTGGCGCAATAGCTGCTGGCGCAAAGCCGCTACTCTCGCTAAGCCCCCTCGCTTCCCTCCTTCAACTGGCGTGATCTCATAGACATCGTTGAGATGCAGCAAGGTAAGGTTAACTGTTTCTGCCCAGACAGGACGAGTGAGGCTCAGAGCTAATAGTTGCAAAGCCAAGCCGTACCATTTCCATCGTTGCTGCATAGGTCTCATCTCATTCATGGCCACAAACTGCTGGGAACTGGCTAGTAACTCAGCGCAGTTGTTCAAATTTAGGCTACATGAATTTTTAGTTTGAGGACTAATTTGAGGTTTTAAGTTAAGAATGCGGGTTTGGGGCGATCGCTTTTTGCTGTCGTCTTAGGCAAAGAATTACTGAGCTTTACAGGTAACGTGATCACAAAGGTTGTCCCCTGTCCCATCTCCGAACAACAGGTCAACTGGCCGTGATGTTTTTCTTCCACAATTTGGCGGCTGATCGAGAGTCCTAGCCCGGTGCCTATACCACGCGGCTTAGTCGTAAAGAAGGCCTCAAAGATTTTATGTTGGGTGTCAGTGTCCATACCAGAGCCGTTATCTTGAAAGCGAATGACGACCCATTGGGGGTCAGTTTGCTCGGTTGTAATGATTAGCTGTTTGGGGCTATTTGTGTCAGTTTGCTCTTCCAAAGCATCGATCGCATTACTCAGCAGATTCATGAATACTTGGTAGAGGAGGCCGCTGTAACCTTCAATGTTGGGTACTGCTCCGTAGTTGCGCGTGACGGTAATTCCCTTTTTGATGCGGCTACCCAAGATCAATAGCGTGCTGTCCAGACAGGCGTGCAGATCCACCGCATGCACTTCTGACTCATCCAAGCGAGAAAAGTTTTTCAGGCTTAGGACGATTTGCCGCACTCGGTCAGACCCCATCTTCATCGATTGCAGCAGCTTGGGCAGATCTTCTTGCAAAAACTCTAAGTCAATCTCCTCGGTCTGAGCTTGCACAGCTGAAGGCGGCTGCGGCACTTCACGTTGATAGGTGTCGATTAGTGCCAGCAGATCATCTACATAAGTGTTGGCGTGCTCTAAGTTGCCATAGATAAAGTTAACTGGATTATTAATCTCATGGGCTACCCCCGCCACCATACGGCCCAAGCTCGACATCTTTTCACTCTGAATCAGTTGCGTCTCTTGCATTTGCTGCTGTTGCAACGCCGCTGCCTGCTGTTCTTCCAACAACATTTTTACTCTTTGTGTGAGTTGATTGAAGGAAGCTGCGAGAATGCCAATTTCATCCTCAGTGGTAACGGGAGCTTGGAGGTCGAAGTTAGAGGTTTGGACCGTCCGCTGTGCTACGGTTGTCACCCATTTAATGGGCTTAGTAATCGCTCGACTGGTATAGAAGGCCAGCAGACCCCCAATCAAACTAGACAGAAGGATGCTGGCAGCAATAATCTGAATGCGAATAGTTTCCCAGGAAAGCAGAGTTGCTTTCGCCTGACTTGCTTCTTCATAAGAGGTGTTGATGATGTCCACTAAGTCGTCGGAGACTCCATCAAACCGTAAGGCGATCGCGCTATTAGTAAAGCTCAAAAGCTGTTGCTGCAAAGCTTGAAGCTGTGCTGGTGCGACATTGGCTTGAGTCGTTGGTTCTAGTAGCTGATTCGCTTGTTGAAAATAAGCTTCTGGTACGCCTTGATAAGTTTCTAATAGTTCTGGAATTCCTTCTTGATGGCCATCAGCTTGATATTCGAGCTGCTGAGCATGAGTTGCTACACTAGCCCAGAGGCGATTGATTTCAGCCGCGTGAACCAGAAAGTGCTCATATTCATCCCGCAGTGCAGGCAAATCTTCGGTTAAAGGGATTAATTGCTGTTGGTGAGTCCGAGCTTGAAGGATACTGGCTTGCAGGCGGTGGAGCAGCCGAACTTCTTCTTCGGCCCGATTGTGACGTTCTAAAGCAGCATGCTGGAAGCGATCGCCAACGACAAAACCAGCGGTAGTCCCGATTACTGCGACCCCCAACGCGATCGCATATCCGTAGCTGATTTTTTGGCCAATGCTCAGACGCCTACTGACTCTTCTAAGCCATCCCTGCTTCACCATCAGCGGTGAAGTTTGAGGCTGGGCTGCCAACTGAGACGATTTAGGGTCAAGCTCAGAGTTCATAGATTGTGCTTATAGCCAGAGGTCTGAAAGGATAGGTGTCTGGAACTGAGCTGATGCGCTAGTCAGTTCAAACGTATCAAGTTCAAAGGGGGGACTGGCTTAGCTCCCCTTAATTTTACATACCTTAGTTTTTCCGTCAGGTGAGTGATTAAACGGAAATCTTGAGGCGGTTTCGTGCCACCTCTAGTGCATGAAGGGCTGAGCGCGATCGCATTTGAGCCGTTTAGGCTTGAATTAATAGATTGGGTTGTGGCACTTCAGGCAGTCCTTGTGCTTGGTTTTGCGTCACTTCCACATAAATATGCTCTAAACGCACTGGCTGACGGGCGATCGAGTCGAGGGGAATGCCATCAAAGTGGGCCAAAATTTCTTTCAGCTCTAGCGCTTGCGGCAACCAGAAAGCCAAGTCTCGACCATAACGACGCTTGGTAAAACCGAGTTGTGCGGCTCGTGCGATCGCCAACTCCTCTTCTGGAGTTTGTACCAACACAATTTCTTGCGCTGGAATCAATTGCCGTAGCTCGCTTAAGCTGCCTTCAGCCAACAAACGGCCTTGCTTCAGAATACCGATGCGCTGACAAAGGCGCTCCGCCTCATCGAGCAGATGTGTCGTCAGTAGCACTGTGATGCCCTGCGTTTGCAACTGCCGAATCAAATCCCAAATTTCGTAGCGAGCTTCAATATCTAGCCCAGTGGTGGGTTCGTCTAGTACAACTAATTTAGGTTGATGAACTAAGGCGATCGCCATACTCAGCCGTCGTTGCATTCCACCGCTCAAAGTTTCTGCGGGACTTTTGGCGCGATCGGCCAAGCCAACAGCTGCCAAACAATGCTGCACCCGTTGCGATCGCATTTTGCCTGACAAGCCATAGATTTGAGCAAAGAACTTGAGATTTTCCTCGCAAGTTAAGCTCTTGTACAGCAAACTCTCTTGCGGAGCCACGCCAATCAATGGCTTCGTGGCTTCTGAAACTAGATGACCACTAACCCGAATCGTCCCGCTGTCGGCTCTGAGCAAGTTGCACAGAATATTGATCGTTGTGGTTTTGCCTGCTCCGTTAGGACCAAGCAAGCCGTAAATTTCTCCCGGTCGGATATGCAGGCTCAAACCCTGTAGCACCTGCCGCTGACCGTATTGTTTGGTAAGGTTGTCAATTTGCAACACTGGCGTTACAGTCTCCTTTCCGTCTGCAACATGCGTCGGTAGGAGAGCCACCCACCAACTACCATGACTCCCGCACAAGCCACTAACACGCGAAAGTGGGGGGCGATCGCCTCTAAACCCTTGCCATCCGCCGCTACTCCAAACAGCGCCTCATTCATGTGGTAAATCGGATTGAATTGGGCGATATCTAGCAATATTTCTGGGAAAAAACTAATGGGGATAAAGGCACCGCCCAGAATCAGCAAAGGCACGCCAAAGGCAGACACAAGGGCATTCACATCTTCGGTGCGGCGGGCAAACTGAGTCCCTAGGCAGAACCCACCCCCAACATAAGTCATGATGCTGAGCAGAATAATTAGCCCACCCAACCAGAGCGACCCTTGAAACTGAGCGCCCGCAAAAGCTGCCACGAAATAGACCAACAGAGTCTGACCAAGGCCAATTAAACTGTAAGCCAAGAAAATTCCTAGAAAATAGGAAGTGCCGCTGAGGGGAGAAATAGCCAAACGCTTAAGAGTTTGTTGCTCTCGCTCGGCAACGACAGTAGCAATGCTTCCGCCTAAGCAGCTAAAAAATAACGCAGCTCCCACCAAAGTTAAAGGGGCAGCGGCTTCGAATGCCTGAGCATTGGAGAGCTGGGTGCGTTCCGCTAAGATTAAACCGTTGATTAGCAAAATTGAGACTGGAAAGATACTCCAGCAAATTAAGCTGCGTTGTCGCCGCACCAGTTCCAGCACAATCCGCTGGGCAACTGCCAGTGTTTCCCGCCAATACTTCATGAATAATCAACTATTTCCAAGAAAGTTCTGAGCTGATCGCTTTAGTCCAACAGCCTTCGTTCACTCTGTCGTTTGAAACCCTGAAGCGAGCCAAAGTTTAAGGACAGAATGCTCCTCACAAGCAGTCAATTAATTCAGAATTCAACCTAAGGCAGAAGTAAATGAGCGATCGCTAGATCTGTAGTGCAACTGTCGTAACAGACACCAAGGCCCTAGACAAAAGTTTACATTCGAGCAAGGCACCTCTGCAATCTCCTGGCTCTACGACTTGAGACGAAAACCGCTCAATATTGTTCGTTCAGCTTAATAGATCCTAGTTGCTGTGCTGAAGCGAAACAGCAAAAAATTCTACCCCTGCACCACCAGACTCATAACTGGTAAGCACTGAGCTGACATTGATTCCTATAGGTTTAAAGCTTGCAGGTAAGGCAAGTTCTTAAACAGGGCGATCGCTTAGGCGTCTCCTTGCACCAGAGTTCTCACCAGGGTCCAGACCATCGACCCTACGACAGAGACAAAGATAAACAACATTAATAAAGCTAAGGCCGAAAACGGAGCAAATAAAGTTACCAACAACAAGCCCAACACCAAAACCGTGGTTATAGAGTTTCTTCGCATCGTTAGTTCCGTCATCAAGCTACTCTCTTCAGCCTAAACAGCTCAATCAGTCATAGCCTCTAACGTTGGTTACACCTTCCTGAGAGGAACCAGCTTATTTAAGTCGTTAAACTAAGCTGCTACGGCAAGTTGAGTTCTCTGGGTCTGTGGTCTGGCACTTCTGAGGCTAATCCACACGCAGTATTCAGCCCGCATACAAGTCACACTAACTTGGTTACCCTGCTCTGCTAAACGCACTGCTAAACCAAAGGCTTTTTGTCGGCCATCAGCTCCAAATTTTTCCACTAGTTGGTACAACTCTTTCCCTGAACACATTCCGTCGCGAAGTTCGTTGTTGTACCAAAACTTAAAGGGATGCACTAGCTCATGGGAAAGGACTAGAGGCAGCATGAGTTATCCGAAAAACACTTAATATTTATCTTTGTTTAAAGTTTTTAAATGGGCTGTAGTCTAAAACACAAATAATTCTTAGGCAGAGATTATTTTTTCTTGGGTCTGCTGACATATTTACTTATAGGTTGCATCTCTGCAAGCGCTTACCAGGAAGGATCGGGAGTTAGGCCAGCTTTGAGGCCGCTGCCTCAATCGGTTCAGGCTGAGCGGACGAAGCTTGATTCATTTGTGCTTCAATTTCAATCGCGGAAAATACTTGGTACTTAGACTTCCGGTAAAGCTCGATCACGACTTTGCGCTGGGCGATCGTTAGCCCTGTCAACTCTTTACCCCAAAAGCGCTCTAGCTCTAACCTGCTAATTCCTTCACTGGAATCATCCGCATCTAGCAACATAGTAGCGATCACTCAAGACGGGACTACACATTCAAACTAGCAAACTGGTCAGTATTGCTACGAATTACGTTTCAGTATGTAAGAAAAAGACTTAGTCCGTAAAGATCTATACTCAAGGGCCGTAAATCCTCTGCAATCCTCCGCGTTACATGTTTGGGATTTTTGTCCCAGCCCTCTCATGAACTCAGGGCAATGTTCCTTGGAGGTGTTAGCGGATACAGCTTGGCACCCTGCTAGCTGAGGAACTGTGTTGGTGCTAAGTTGCGGCGATCGCTAAATCTTAAGCACTCCGTTCTACTGTCGTATGGATGCGAACCTACAAAAGCCGATGGCGGGATTTGAACCCGCGACCGCTCGATTACGAATCGAGTGCTCTACCACTGAGCCACATCGGCATGAACAGTTGATCATTATAGCAGGTTCAACGTAAACCTGTATAGCTTACTTTACTCCCAAGCAGACATGATTCCAACCGTGTCAAGATTAAATCTGGTTGTGTCAGACAAAAATCATGAGAGAACCCGCTTCTGAAAAGCGCAGTAACCAGAATAGTAATCCTCGGAAACTGAGTCCCGAGAAATATGCTCGCTTGAGAGCGGAACTCAAAACACCTTACCGAGGCGTCAGACAGTTTATTTACGTTACGTTTGGAGCTTCTGGCGCGATCGGAGCCTTTATCTTCTTCCTACAACTTCTGGCAGGACGAGATATAGAAGCAGCTTTACCCAACTTGGCCGTTCAGCTTGTTGTCATCGCTCTCATGGTTGGGTTGTTCCGCCTAGAGCAAAGAGCTAGCCGAAAACCCTGAGATGCCAGCGAATGGTTTGAAATTTTCAATTGTTAAAATCTACCTTCAACAGACTACAAATTTCTTGTCTGAGCCTTAAAAGAATGCAAAATGTATGAGTTTTTCGTTAATTAAAGTTCACAAATCCTGAGCAACAGAAATACAAAGAAAACATTACGAAATTAAGATTCTCTGAAAATATCTGTCAAAATGAGGATGTTGAAATGGGGTCAGCCGATATAGAGACCCTAACCATAAATCCCCGTGAATAAATGTATAAAGTGCCAGCTCTGCCCATAAGAGAACTGGCACTTTATGCTTGAAACTTAGTTTTGCAGCTATTACGGTTGAGACCCACTCACCACATAAGGAGAAGTAATAGGATCAACTTTGCCTGCATTTACAAGGGCTTGATAGACAAAAGCCGCAACTTCAGCTCGTGTCGCTTCCCGATTGGGACTCAACTGATTGAGCGTTGGGTAGTTGATGACGATGCTGCGTTGGGTCGCCGCTGTTACAGGTGCGATCGCATAGCTAGGAATTTGAGCAGCATCCGTGTAATACCGAGTTAAAGCGCTGGTGTTAGTAGCGCTGTATCCTAGCCCATTTGCTAAAGAGACCAGAACTTGCACTCTAGGGATCTGTTGGTCTGGCAAGAATACACCCCCTGGGTAACCTGCCAAAAATCCACCCCGATAAGCGGTTTGAATCGCTTGGTAGCCCCAGAAACTTTGACCCACATCTACAAAGTTGATGCTAGAGCGCTGAGCAGAGGGGGTAAAAGCTTTGTTAATGATGGCGGCAAACTGAGCGCGTGTGACTGGCGTAGATGGCCGATAAGTACCATCCGGGAAGCCACTAATAATATTTCGTGCCGCTAGCGCTTCAATAAAAGCTTGAGCCCAGTGGCCTTGCACATCTTTAAATTGTGAAACTGTTGACCCGCCTGGAGGGGTAACATCAGCCGCAACAAAATCTACAGGGCCAGAAATCCGCTGTGGATTAATTTGATTACCTACAGCCACAATTGTGTTGCCACGAGTGGCATTGTACAAATCGTAGCGACCGTTATTCTGAATGGTGTTGTTACCGGGATTCTCTGCGGTACCGAGGTTGGGCTGAGCATTGGTAATGGCAACCACACCATCTCTGGTGTTGTTCTCAATCACGTTATCTCGTAACACAGGCCGAGCAGAATCCGAAACGACGATGCCGTCTGTGTTTTGAATCACTTGGTTGCCCTCTAGGGTCGGAGCAGAGGTGCCACCGATCGCAATGCCAAATCCTGTAGCTTGGAACAGGTTACCTCGAATTTCACCCTGAGCAGCGCGGGCTAGAGAAACGCCGTTACCTTTATTTTGGGTAAAAACATTGTCTGCAATCGTGGGCGCTCCAGTACCTGTGACAAAAATGCCATCCCGGAGGCTATTGGAGAAGGTATTATTTCTGATCTCAGGATTGCTGGATTCTACCCAAAGCGCCGTTCCCCGAGTCATAGGATTAGTCACGGTGAGGCCGCGAACTTCACTTTCCTTATCAGCCCGAATCGTAACGTTTTGGGAGGCAAAAGTAGGACTGACGTAAGGACCGCTGCCAATCACAAGCACAGTTTGTCCCTTATTGGCTTCATCTCCTCGCAAGATGACGTCTGGTTTCACGACCAGGGGAAAAACTTCCCCTGTATCTTTGGTATAGCTACCGGGCGCTAGCTGAATGACAGTATTGGACTTAGCTTGTTTCAGAGCGTAAGTAATGCTGCGGTAAGGTGCCCCTTCGCTACTACCTGCACCCGCATCATCCGTTCCCAAGGCAGAATTGACGTATAGAACAGTGGCTCCGGCAGGAATTTGGGCAACTTGCAGCGCCGTTGTGGTGGTATGGCTCGAAGGAGTAGCGTTGTTGGCTCCGGCGGGCAGAATTACTGTACCGCCAACCCACAGCAACAAAGCCGTGAGGCCAACCTGGAGGGGGGCGATCGCTTTTGCGGTGGTATACATCTTACTGATAATAGGTTGCTGAATCAGAGACCCCTGATGTGTCATCATTGTCGCTCTCAAACGATCTCACTGTGGGTAAGGGAAGATGGGTAAGGACACGGAGCAAAGGTAAACCTGACTCTATTAAATAGAGCTTTAAAGGGCAGCAAAGTGCTCTGGAACTTGCCAGCCGCCTCTAACTCCTCCAAAAAGATACCTGTCAGTTGAGGAAATTCCTCAAAATTTTAGGATTAAAATCGGTCGATTGTACTAAACGACAAGCAGTTCTTCACTAGAGTTCCCTCCTTTGCGCCACATCCGGAGGGTGGAATTAACTGAATGCCCTATAGAAAATTATTATTTGCATCAGCCCTTGAGCTAAGCTGAAACGCCCTCAATTTAGCGGCTAATCAGTATATTGTGAAGTTAAGTAAACGTAATTCTCTAATAAAATTTAGATTAACGAATTACTATTACAAAATATAGAATTTTTATGGCTTTAATCGAAACTAATTGGCCTAATTCACTGTCATTTTACGTAGAAGCCCATAGACATACTGAGATTCCTCATGAAATCACCCATTCTAAAGTTGCGACGGGCGCTAGCAGTGGGTATCACCGCTGGAATGTTGCTCAGTAGCTCTAACGCGATCGCCGCCGAACAAGTAGTGCTGAAGTATAAGATTTTAAGAGAAAAAATTTCTGTTCAAGAATTAACGAGGCTGACAGAGACAGGCACTCCCTCACCGGCTTTAGCTACTTATTTGAAGTTAGCCGGAAAAAGTCCAGAAGACATTCGTCAGCCTTTAACTCAAGTAGTTAAGGTCAATCCCCGACTACTCGATCGAGTATTAAACAGTTGGGCAGGCAATGCTGTGCTTGATCAGATTAGCCCAGCAATTCATACTCCTTCCAATCAAGCAAATCGGCAAGCGCTTCGGGCCGCCCTGACTCTCTCTGCTAGTCCTGATGGCAAGCTGACATTGATGGAAGTGCTGCAAAATTATCCAACTCAAGAAGTTGAAGTCGAAGGCGATCGCCTAGTGGGAGCCTACCGTCAACTGAGCCGTCTCAGTGATCGCCTCGAAAACTTGCTAAATCGAGGCCGCTTTTTTTAAGCATTTAGTAAGCTAACGTTTCTAAGGTTTCGCGTAGATAACGCTGAACTCGATGGTCTAGGCTCAGAGCGTCTAGGTTTTCATCGGTCTTGCCTTCTAGCTGCCAACGCTGAAACCCGGAGCTAGTGGCGATCGCTTGCTTCAGATTCGACCAAATTTCTGGATCTGGAGAGAAGTGGCTAGAGAGACTATTAGCAGCCGCGCTTGGACCGGACAGGTCGCCAAAGGAAAAGGCAGAATTAGCCATAAATACCTCAAAAAAAGCTATAAACACAGCAGAACTTAGACGAATAGAGCTTTGATCTCCGCCCTTTTCTTAGGATAGCGAAGTCACCTCCTAGAGGTGTGCTGCAAACAACACTATCTCCCCTCACTTGAGGGTCTTAAACCTCATTTCCTTCTGTAGAGCTAGAATTGGAACCCTGCTGATTCTGCTATAGGCATAGTAGTTGTAACACCTACTGCATTCACTTAGGACCCAGTTTCTGGCAAAACAGGGGGCAAAATTTGATTAACCTGGATGCCAGGAATCGTAAAATTTTGTCGGATTTTGTCAGCAGGAAAGGGTTCGGTAGCGGCGAACTCGGCATTACTGAGTAGCAGTATCCGAGCAACGCTAACTGATACCTGTAAAAAGAGGTTGCAAGCCAGAAAGGCGATCGCAGCTGTCAGTAAACCTAACACTCGCCATCCTGCCGGAAACGGTGCAACAGTGGCGGCTACAGGTGCGACTCGATAGAGTTGCCATAGGACACCTACCAAGAACACTGGCGTGACTGCTGCCAGAACTCGGCTTTCTTGCATCTTAAATAAGCTGAGAATTCGGCGCTGCTCCACAGTTAAGCTCTCTGGTTTCAGCGCAAATACCATAAGACTGAAAATGTAGAACGGGCGGAACAACTGCATCCACAGCAGGGGAGCAATGCCAATAACTGCAACTAAGCCAACTTCGAGCCCAGCAGGCAGGATGGGATCTCCAACGGCATATCCCAGTAGGCAAAGTTCCAAAAAAATAGGCAAGACTGCCGCTCCAGCAGCATGAACCCACAAATAAGGCTCTGACCAAAAAGAGCGCATAGCAGTTAGCTGAAATAGTGCATAATCCAGCCTCAGTATAAGGGAGAGATTCTTCAATCTCGAGAAACCATAAAAAAATGAGAGGAAACACCTAGAACGCTCTCCTCTCATTCCATTAGATAAGTTAGATAGAGTTGTGGTGCCTTGGGGGAAACCGACAAATCTATCTAGTTCGATTTTTAGCTAGCTGACAAGGTCCGGCGCTTCGTTACCATTCGGAAGGTTTCAATGATGTCCCCTTCAACCCAATCATGGAAGCTGCTCATGCCAACACCGCACTCATAGCCAGCATTGACTTCCTTGGCGTCTTCCTTCATCCGCTTGAGCGAGTCTAGGATGCCCTCGTGAATGACGTTGCTGCCTCGGCGAACCCGCGCATTACAGTTACGAATTGCCTTACCAGAGAGGACATAGCAACCTGCTACTGCGCCTCGACCCACTGGGAAGACAGCCCGAACTTCTACCTGACCCAGCGGTTCTTCGACCATTTCTGGTTCTAGGAGACCTTCCATTGCTCCTTGAATGTCATCCAAGAGCTTATAAATGATGTTGTATTCACGAATATCAACACCCGCTGCATCGGCAGCTTGTCTCGCACCGCTAGCCAGGGTAGTGTTGAACCCAATAATCACGGCAGAGCTAGCTGACGCCAGATCAACGTCAGTCTCTGTGACCTCTCCCGGCGCAGACAACAGCACCCGGACCTGCACTTCATTTTGAGGCAGTTGTTGCAGTGAACCGAGAATTGCTTCTACAGACCCTTGCACATCCGCCTTTAGAATCAGGTTGAGTTCCTTCAGTTCGCCTTCTTGAGCCTTAGCTGACAAGGAGTTGAGGGTGATCCGACGAGCACCAAGCGCTTGCTGCTGTAGACGAGATTGACGTTGCTGATCGGTCTTAGCCGAAGCCACCGCCCTTGCTTCTTTCTCATCTTGGAAGACTTCAAATTCATCACCGGCAGCGGGAACGTCGCCTAAACCTAGAATTTCCACTGCAAAGGATGGACCCGCTGCCTCAACTCGCTGACCGCGATCGTCCACCATTGCTCGTACTTTGCCCAAGGCTGAGCCTGCGACGATGGTATCGCCCACTCGGAGGGTACCGTTCTGGACCAACATAGAAGCCACAGGACCACGAGCTTTGTCGAGGTGAGCTTCGATAACTGTTCCCTTAGCAGGTCGATCTGGGTTTGCGTAGAGATCTTCTACTTCTGACACCAGCAGAATCATCTCTAGCAAGGTGTCTAGATTTTCCCCTTTAATCGCACTGACTGGGACCATGATGGTGTCACCACCGTACTCTTCTGGTACGAGGTTATAGTTCATCAACTCGTTCTTGACGCGATCGAGCTGAGCGCCTTCTTTGTCAATCTTGTTGATGGCTACGATAATAGGCACTTCTGCCGCCTTGGCGTGGCTAATAGCCTCAATCGTTTGAGGTCGAACACCATCGTCCGCAGCGACTACTAGAATGGCAATATCAGTGACTCTCGTACCCCGTGCTCGCATTGCGGTAAAGGCTTCGTGACCTGGCGTATCTAAGAAGACAACCTGCTGCACATCGCCTTCGTGGGGAACGTCAACGTGGTAGGCACCAATATGTTGGGTAATGCCTCCTGCCTCTCCCTGAGCCACTTTGGTTTTGCGGATCGAGTCGAGTAGGGTGGTTTTCCCGTGGTCTACGTGACCCATGATCGTGACCACTGGAGGACGACGCTGCAAAAGCTCCAAATCTGCTGCATCTAGCATCTCGGTAACTTTCCGAGCTTCTGCCTCTTTCTCCGCCATTTCGACTTCCACTTCCATCTCTTGAGCAATCATGCTCGCGGTGGGGACGTCAAGGGTTTGGTTGATATTGGCAGCAATTCCTTTGAAGAAAAGAGCCCGGATAATTTCTGTTTCTGGGACTGCTAGGAGGGAAGCCAGCTCTTGCACTGTCAACCCTGTGGTCAAAGTAATCTTGGTGGGGCGCTCGACCTTTGCTTCCTGCTCCCGACGCTCCCGGCGATCGCGAGGGCTGTTTGACTTTCTACTCTTCGGAGCAGCTGGGGCAGCAGCAACAGGTCTAGCTTGGCCTGGACGAGATTTAGGCTTAGCAGGACGCGCTAGAGAGAGGCTCACTTGAACAGGAGCGTCCTCGCCGTCATCAAATTCCTCTTCTTCATCAATGCTGTCAATGTCGAGGTCTTCAATTTCAATGTCCTCGTCATCGAGAACAGGCTGAAGCCGCCGCTTAGCTTTCGGACCAGCCTTAGCCTTCGCGTTTTCTGCGTTTTCCTCTTCTTCTTCTTCCCAACTTTTGCCTTTCTTCAGATTGCGCGGTAGGGTGGGTCGGCGCAGCTCATCGATTGGGCCTGCTCCCACAGCCGCTTCTGAGCGTTCCCCCTGGTGGCCACCAGCGCGATCGCCGGAAGTACCAGGCTGGCCTTCGCGGGGAGCAGTGGGACGTACAGGTCTAGCAGGGCTGGCAGGACGTCTCAGCTCAGTCACAGGCTGAGGACGCCGCTCATCACTGTCCGAGCCAGCAGCGGGGCGATCTCGCTGGCGTGCCGGAGCGTCGAAACGTCTTTCGGAGGGCGGTTGGCCAACTCTAGGCTCTGAAGGGCTACTTGGGGATGCTGTACCTCCTTCAGGGCGCTCAGGGCGATCGCGCTTTAAGACGACGCGATTAGCAGGATTCGCTTGAGCGCGGTTTGCCGTAGGAGGAGCGGGTCTAGAGGGCGGTGCCACCAATTGTTGTGGCTGAATAGTGGGTTGGTGACTCACTCTGGGGCGAGGAGCAGGTTCTTCCGTGATGCTAGGAGGCCGCTTAACTTGAGGCTTTTCGGGCTCACTAGCAGGTGAAGCTACTTCAACAGGAGTCTCGGAACTAGGAGAATTGGGAATAGAAACAGCAGGAGCTGCACTTTCAGTTGCAGAGGGTGCAGAGCGAGCTGGACGACTCGGGGCCGCTGGTTTGACAGGAGTTTGCAAGGGTTGATTAATAGGAGGTTGAGGATTAGGTTTAGCTGCTTGAGGGATGGGTTCGTTCCCATCGTCGGCAGACTGCTGGTTGGGACTAATCGTTTTGGGTCTACGAATTTCTAAAATCTGTGGCTTCCTGCCAGCAGCTTGGGCAGCTTCGCGGGCTTGGGCACCCGTACCGTGACTGACTACCGCTGGCTTTGGAGGAGAGGAGTGGGTCGCTGTATATTTCTCGGCAGCAGCACGGATGCGCTCAGCCTCACCTTCTGTAATCGTGCTGCTATGGCTCTTAACTGAAATATTTAGCTGTTCGCAAACGGCTAGTATATCCCTGTTATCCAAATTTAGTTCCTTTGATAGCTCGTAAATTCTGACTTTGCCGTTATTCATCCACTCTTCCCTCTTGAATGTGTTACATAGTGGCCTACTGTTTTGCAAACTAACTACAAGTGGTTGATCTGCTGACGCATTAGAATCTTAAACGTCGTTTCCTCTTTTAACTTTAAACGAGAAAAGTTGCACTCTGCTGTGAGAGTGTTTTCCAGAAGACAAACAGCTATTTCTAGCCTGTAACCAGATTTCTTGTTTAAAGTCTTGCATGAATCTTTGTAGGTTTGCAGGCGGTTGAGATGCCACTTAGTGCTGCTTTCTGGGCAACCTCATTAACCTGTAAATACTGGTTTTGACTAATCCTCGCCTGGTGTTAACTTTCCCGAACCAAACTCAGCAGGTAGACTACAACCTGCGTTTGGTGATCACCTAGCTGCTGACAAGAGTTTTTTACCCCTGTATTTTGATTGTCAATTCCAGAATATACCGTCATTATGCTCCTACAAGCTCAACATTCATGCTAAATCCTATTCGGAGAGTGAGGATTTGCCACTCTCTCATTCTAGAGCGCGATCTGGTTTTAGTCCATCGACTGCCCTTGCTTTTGCCAAACGCTGCTCTAAGGCTTGGTACAAAATGGGTGGTACTGAAGCTTTCAGCGATCGCCCTAATCGATTTTTCTTCTGGGCGGCTTGCAAGCAACTAACCTCAGGACACAGGTAAGCAGAGCGCCCCATGCCCTGATCTAATTGTACCGTTTGCGAGGAATGCACCCGCACAATGCGCCAGAAATCCTCTTTGGGAGCCAGCTTCCGACAACTAGCGCACCGACGGTAGTTAGGCTTCATTGTGTCATTCACCAGTCATTGTTATTGATGGTTATTGATGCCCTCATCCTTGGCTGGCGTAGTTACCTAATTAGGAACTACTTGATGACAAAGCTATTCAGTAACAGGCTGGGCTTCATCTGTCTCAGAAGTTGCTAAGTCCTCATCCTCATCGGCTTCCACTTCGACAGAAGAGTTTGCATAATCTTCTTCCAAATACTCTTCGTCGTACTCTTCGTCGTACTCTTCCTCATACTCAACTGGCCTAGAGCGCTGCCGTGCTTCTGCTAAAGCCTCAATCTTGCGGTTTTCAGCTTCGTAGTCGTACTTGGCAATATCTTTGATGTCAATTTTCCAACCTGTCAGACGTGCTGCTAAACGCACGTTTTGCCCTTCCTTACCGATAGCAAGACTGAGCTGGTCTTCGGCTACTAGAACGTGAGCTTGGCGCTCTTCGGGATCAACTAAGCACACTTCATCCACGCGGGCAGGGCTAAGAGCATTGGCAATGTAAGTTGATGGGTCAGGAGACCAGCGAATTACATCAATTTTTTCGCCACGTAGCTCGTTCACCACGACTTGGATCCGGGAGCCTCTAGCCCCAATGCAAGCCCCTACTGGGTCTACATCACGCTCTAAGGTGTCGACGGCAATTTTGGTACGCGGGCCAACATAGCGAGAAGGTGGATTAGCTTCTCTGGCTACGGCAACAATGCGTACGACTTCATCTTCAATTTCTGGGACTTCGTTAGCAAACAGATACACCACTAAGCCTGCATCAGCTCTAGATACGAGCAGTTGCGGCCCCCGATGCGAGCCTTCAGAAACTCGCTTCAGGTAAACCTTGAATGTGGCGTTAGCCCGATAGTTATCGTTGGGCAATTGCTCTCGCTTGGGTAATTCAGCTTCTACCTCTGGCTGACCAAACCCACTGCTGACGGCCATGATCACAGATTGACGCTCGAACCGTAGCACTCTAGCTTGGAGTACTGTGCTCTCTAATTCTTGAAACTCTTCTTGAACTAACTTACGCTGTTGATCCCGCAGTTTTTGGGCCAATACTTGCTTGGTTTGAATGGCAGCCATCCGACCAAACTCTCCTTGGTCAGGGGTGACATCTAAAATCACGGTGTCACCCAGTTGCGCTTCGGCAGCCACTTCTTGCACTTCTTCTAAAGCAATTTGGTGGTCGGCATTATTCACTGCTTCGACAATCGTCTTGGTAGATAAAATGCGAAATCCTTCTTCTTCGGGATCAAGCTCTACCTCAAAATTGTCAAAGTATTCTTCATCAAAATTGACGTGATCGAGGCGCTGAGTCCGTCGATAGCGCTCATAGCCTTTGAGGAGCGCTTCACGCAATGCTGCTTGCACCGCATGCTTCGGCAGATTACGCTCCTGGCTAATACTATCAATCATGACTTTGAGTCCAGGCAGAGGAACCATTGACATATCAGTAACACCTCCATAGTTTTGAAAGATTAAATGAAGCAGTGAGTCGTCAGGAATTAACGCTGGCTAGATAGGGATGGCCTCATCTGGCAATTTGCTCAAGTTAGAAACCGCTTACTACGCTAATTAGCTCGTGTTGGTTTGTCGATGAACCCATCACTAGTAGCCAGGGCTAACGTTGCTCATCGAGTTGCACTCTAGTCACCAAAGCTTGAGGAATAGCGATCGCTCGCCCTTTTTGGTTGATGTAAACAGCCGTGTCATCGCGCCGCACCAGTAGTCCTTGCCACTCTTTTTTTCCTTCGTAAGGCTCTGAAGTGCTGACAACCACAGCAAACCCTTTAAATGAAATGAATTCGCGATCGCTAGTAAGCGACCGAGAAATACCAGGACTGGAAATTTCCAGTACATAGGTATCGGGAATAATATCAGCTAGATCTAAAGCCGCTTCTAGGGCACGGCTCATCCTTTCACAGTCCTCCAGTCCAGTGTCTTCCTGGAGGTTGCGGATGTCTACGCGCAAAATCGGAGGGCTTTGATTTGTGTGAAATACAGCCCCAACCACATCTAATCCCAAAGTTGCGGCAACGGGCGTTGCAATGTCAATAATTTGTGGGATCAACGGGTGAGCCATTGTCTTATCTCCTTCGTCAAGCTCCAACGACTATTTCGGCTTGCTGTACATCCATACTTTATAAAGTGGGACTATCAGGGGTGATGTGGAAGCGGAGCTACACAATGGTCCACTTTGACAAATTCTCAAGTTCGTAGAGATTTATCACAGACCCTATCAATAAAAAAAGTGGGTAACGACCCACTCCCCATGAAATAGTTACTTTCATGAAATCACCGCTTGGATTTGGGTAGCCCCAAACCCACATGATTATAGTTTAGCGCACCCATTTTGGAATAGGCAGATGGGCCTAGATCAACCCTGGAAAGTCTGCATTGAGGCAGATTGATGGACCTACTTTGTTAGGAAATTGCACTTTGAAGCATGATTTCTTAGCCTTTACTTTTTAACAATTTGATGGAGCTGATGGGTTTGCTCTAGAACACCCTCCATATCTTCTTCCGAGAGGCGCTGAACGTAGTTCACTTTCACTTCCTCTAGGAGGTCGGAGAGCAGCCCTTGAATTTTATGCAGAGTCTGCTGGCTTTGCACTTCTGAGCCTAGGGCTTCGGCGAAATGTTGTACAAGCTGGCTAGAGAGTTGCGCTCCAACTGGGTCTTCTAAAGCAGCGACTAAAGCTTGGTAAGCGGTTTGAGTCACATTGGTAACCACTTGATCGGCAAGTTGGGTTGGCAAATCCCGCACCCCCGGCACTTGTTGCAAGCCTTGGTAGAGAGGTAACTGTCGGAGTCCGCTCTCCACGCTGTGGCGCAGAATAGCTTCGAGGTCAGGTTGAATCTTCGGCAGCACCTCATACACCACCAGCTTGACTAGCAGAGTGGCGATCGCTTCTACTTCATTCGTGTTGTTGATGTCGATGTAACCACGGGCGCTGGGTGAACGAAATAGCCAGCGTGTCACCTCGCCGCGCTGAACTGATCCCTGGATTTGGTTAATCACACGGATCACTACCACTTCAGTTAATTCTTCGGCGAAGTTGGCTACGAACCCACGATTGATCTGAGCGATCACAAAGTCTAAGTCAATCAGTTTGGCTTGATGCAGGCGAATAGTCACAGGAATAATCCGCAGCAACCGCCAAGAGGGCAACCAGAACCAAAAAGGCAACCATAAAAACACGTCATACCAGCGCCACAACATAGCATCGAGCCAACTGACACCTTTATGGCGGCGGCTGATATAAAAAGTCCGAGCTAAGAATTCCACGCCGAAAACGATCGCGAAAGGCAGATCAATGCGCCAAAAATAACTGACGAAATCTCCCGTTTCCCCCAGGGGCCGAAAATAGTTGGTTGCAATTAAAGGACGAATTTCTTGATTAAAGAAGTCAATTTCACCGCGCCATCCTGCTTGCAGTAAATGGTCTTGACTCCAAAAACGATTAAAGGATTGGCGAGAAGAAACGCGGCGGCGCTGATCGTAGATGTGCTCCCGCATCCGATTTTTGATTTTCTCCAGAGTGCCACTCTTGTCAGCGACTCGGAAGGGATCGGTATCAACCATTTCAGTGCTGAGATTACGCAACTGCTCTAGGTAAGGCTCGACCTCCGGAGAACTGATCCCCGTTTTCTCCACTTGCGCTTCCAAATCAGCGACGGCCTGCAAGTAATTTTGGGTGTCCCGATGCGGTTCAATCCCTTTTATAGGGTCATATAGCTTGGTTAGGTTTCCGGCAGGAGGAATCAGGCGAGGCAAGCGCAACAGGTAAAAATCTCGCAGCGGTATGTAACTCACGTCAAATACCACTAGCAGCAGATTAGCAGACGCCAAAATTGCCATCACTCGTTCAAACCAGAGGTTGCGACGAGCAGCTAAGCGCCGCCTGGCTATTTTCTGTGGTGATGACATGGCAGCAGAATTTTGAATTGACTTCTCCCTGAGTATGAAAGCCAGTCCAGAATTTCGCAATCGATATTAAAGTCCTGTTACGGAGCGCTTTGGTCAGTTGGAGAGTCCGTCCAGATCGGTAGTTGATTTACCACCTGTAGCGTTAAATCCACATATTTGGTTTGCCCTGCCTTTTGGGTTTGCTCTGGTAGGGCGATCGCCTCTCCAAAGTAACCCTTGGGACCATCATGGTCGTGAGGCCCGGTGTCATGGACACTGTAGCGGCCTTGCCATTGGGCTTGGTGAAATGGAGAACCGACTGTCCAAGGCCAACGTGAGGGAAATACAACTTGGCCGATGTCTTCAACCCAGTCTCGCTGGCCTTGCAGGTGATACACTCGCTCCGCCGCCCCGAAGCCATCGGTTCCCGAAAATACGCCACCCACGGAAACCACCAAAACTTTTGTGTCTAGCCACTGGTCCAGATACTCAGCCGCTCCCAAGGAAACCTGGGTGCCACCACTCGTACTCATCAAAATTATTTTCAAGGGTCGCTGAGTTGCTGGGGTGATGGGATGAGCCGCATTCATGCGATCGATGATGGCAGTAGCAATGCCTTGGTTGTACAGCGGGCCATAGCGATCGTCTGCGGAGATGGCAAAGCGCCACAAATTGCGAATTTGGATCAACATACTAGCGGCTCTTAGCCAACCATCAGCATTGTCAGCAAAGCGCCAGACAGGAGCTAAGAGCCGTCGGCCACCCAAACTTTCGTTGGCGGCAGAGTAAGGAAATACGTCTCGTACCGTGACGCAATCAGGATGTGCTTGATCTAGCTGATTGAGAAAATATTCTTCTCCAGGCGTGAGCTGGTTGGCGGAAAAGTCTCCGACCCCAGTCAAAAAGACGATGTAGCAGTTGATGGGCTTGCCAGAAGCCACTTGAGCGCGATCGCTAGGAACTAAGCGCTTGGCCGAGCTTTTCCTAAGACCTAAAGTCTCTGCACTTTCATTCAGCCACCAAATCAGAGTTCCCACAGGCGAAACTGTGCCCCAGACCAGCAGGATAATACCTGCCAAGGCCAGAAGCTTGAGGCTACCACCCCGCAGCCACAGAAGTAGACGTCCTACAAAGTTGAACATGAGTTGATTTTGTACCGTATCCTACTCAAGGCTGTCATCCATCACCAGTAGTAGCATCACTAGTAATAGGAGCCATTGTGAGTGAACACATAAGGGACCGAGAAACCAAGGCGACATTGGTTCAAACTCTTTGGAACGCGATCGCTTTGAATGCTGAGTTCTATGAAAACGCCTTAAACACATCCCGAAATCGTAGTATCGCTCGCGCGATCGTGATTTTGGCGGCTTTGTCGCACATGCTGGGCAGCGCCGTTATTTTGATCACAAATCGCGCCTCAATCCCAATTCTGGGCATCGCTCTCTTAATTGATGGTCTCGCAGTGGTCGCAGGTTACTATTTTTGGACGGCTACAATTTGGCAGCTTGGTCAGTGGTTGCGCTCTAGCCAGCCGACTTACCGCGAATTGTTGATTCCGATCGGCTTTGCCTATGCGCCTCAAGCGTTTAACTTTTTGACGCTGATTCCTTTGCTAGGCTCACCCATAGAATTTGTCCTTGCCCTCTGGAGCTTGCTGACTGTGATTCTGGCTGTTCGTCAAGGCTTAGATATCAGCTTGCGCTGGGCAGGATTAATTTGCTTAGTTGGTTGGCCGCTAGTTCAAATAGCCCTGCGTTCTGTCCAGACCTTCGAGCAATTTCTCGTCCAGGTAACTCAGTAAACGGCATGGCTCAACCAAGCGATCGCGGCGCGCTGTCCGTATTACTTTTTTAGATTAAGGGTTTTAGCATTAGAAGCTAAGCAATAAATCTAGGGGAACACAGCTCACGTCCACGTTTTAGAAATTTGTCTCTACTTCCACTCCTGCTAAGCCTCAAAAACGATGTCTAACCAAGCCTCTGAACAGCTTAAGCAAAATGCCGCACGCATCATGCAGATATGGGAGAAGCGGGCGCGTGATGAAGTCAGTGCCTCCATGCATCAAAACTCTTTGGTCTTGCGAAATTCGCTACCCCTTTACTTAGACCAACTGATTGATGAACTCTCAACCATAATCCACAGAACTCCTGACCGCATTGCATCCGACGAAGTAGAGAGCACTCGGATCGGCAAGCTGCATGGGCACGAGCGGGCGGGGTACGCAGACTACTCCATGAGCCAGCTAATTCTTGAGTATCACATCCTCCGTCAAGTTATCTTTCAAGTTTTAGAAGCAGAAGCACCTCTAGGTGTGCGGGAACGAGACATCATTATTGGCTCTATTGAGCAAGCTGTTAATGACGCTGCGACTCAATTTTCCCAGACGCTACGAGATGTTCAAGAGCTGTTTATGGTGACGCTAACTCACGACCTCAAAAATCCCATCAATGTCATCAAGATGGGAACCCAGTTGATTCTGCGCCGCCTGGAACGGGGGGACGCCCACATTGATGTGGCAGCGAGAATGATCACTGCGATCGATCGCCTCGACGCAATGATTCAAAATCTCCTCGATGCCAGTCGGTTACGGGCAGGGCAGAGTTTGAACTTTGCATTCGAAGAATGCGATTTAGAGATTCTAGTCCAGGACGTAGTGGAGGATTTGAACTTCACTTATGGCAATCGATTTGTTGTGGTCTCGGATTCTGGTGTCAGGACCCAATGTAGCCCTAAAGAAATCCGGCGAGTGATTGAAAACTTAGCAATTAACGCGGTGAAATATGGAGCCCCTAACACACCGATTACACTCACGCTCCAACAAAGTGAAACGCTGATCACCCTTACCTTGCACAATGAAGGTAATCCGATTGCCCCAGAGGCTCAATCCATCCTATTTCAACAATTTCGTCGAACCGTCTCTGCAGAGGATAAAACAGGATGGGGATTAGGATTATTTCTGGCCAAGAGTATTGTTGAAGCCCATCGAGGGACGATTGAGGTCCAAAGTAGTGAAGGCCAAGGAACCAGTTTTAGCGTCAAGTTACCGAAAATTTAGTTTTTCTTTGGTGAGCTAGCTTTTTTTTGAAGTGCTCTCTGGAATTTAGACTGCAAAAGGTGGCTGGGGATAAATGCGTTAGCATCTCTACTAATGTCAGCCGGAGCCCAGTCGAATTACAGCAACACTCATGGAGCAACCTACTTTATCCACCGAGGTGATTCTCACCCACCCACAACAAACCATTGGCAATATCCAGCTTGACTGGTCTCCTCAGCCTGGTTCTTACTTAGATTTGGACGGCAAAACCTATGCGGTTTTAGAGCGTCATCATCGCTATCAGCTTAGAGCTGGCCGTTACCAACTGCATAAAATCGCCCTTTATGTCCAATCTGCGCCACGCCCTCTAGAGAGAAGTTTAGTGGCAGGGCGCTGGGTTCTGGGCGATGCCAGTTGTCGCTTCAATGCTCAGTCTGAACTGATTCGTTGTGCGGTCAATCCTGAAGGCCCTTGTAAAGCTTGTCAGTTCTACGAGCAGTCGGTTTAGTCTCAAAACTCTTGGCCGTTGCCTAAGACTTCCCCCGCTTCTAAGCGAGCACCATTGGCAAAATCCCAGCCTGATTGCGATCGCTTTCCCGCTAATTTCACGTCTCGCAGCAACAATAAACCATCCCCCGTTTGCACAATCGGCCCCAAGCCTTTAGCAATCTGCACAACTGACCCTGGAGAAAGTTGCTGGGCACTTAGCTCCGACCACTCGGCTTCCAAGGCCTGGAATTCAGCGGGCAGCAGGTCCCAGTAGGCAGGTCCTAAGGGCAGGGTTGATTCAATCTTGAGGGCAGTATCCCGGAAGTTTGCCACACAGTTGGGAAAGAAACTGCGAATCTGATTGTGGAGGGCGATCGCCGATCGCGACCAATCTAACCAGTAATCTTGCTTCTGAATCAGGGGAGCGTAAGTTGCAGCCTCGGCATCCTGTGGGGTGGGTTCAACTTCTTGGCGCTCTAGCTTCAGCAAGGTTTCCACTAACAAATCCGCGCTCAACTTTGCTAACTGAGTAGCTAGCGTTTGGGCTGTATCGAGTAACCCAATTGGAGTCGTAGCCTTGAGTAGCATTGGCCCCGTATCCATGCCCGCATCCATCAGCATGGTGGTAATGCCCGTCTCAGCTTCACCGTGATAGAGGCACCACTGAATCGGAGCTGCCCCACGGTATCGAGGCAAAATGGACCCATGCCCATTTACACATCCCAGTCGGGGCATATCCAAAATCCGCTGAGAGAGAATTTGCCCATAAGCTACCACTACAAAGGCATCGGCTTGCAAAGCTGCTAGTTGCTCTAGTGTTTCAGGATCTTTTTTAATCCGCTGGGGTTGCCAAACGGGTAGCTGGTGCGCCAAAGCCACTGTTTTAACGGGTGAAGCAGTCAGCTGATTACCCCGCCCGCGACGTTTATCGGGTTGGCTAATGACTGCTACCACTTCAAACTCAGGATGATTGAGCAGCTGCTCCAAACTGGGAACCGCAAATTGGGGCGTACCGAAGAAAACAACTCTCATGCTTTGTGGCAAATTTTATTCAGAATCCACACTTTATCGGGGATCAATCACGATTTCAATCCGCCGATTCCGCTGACGATTAGGAGCACTGTTGTTTTCTGCTAAGGGATAGGCGGCACCATAACCAACTACCACCCAGTGATAGTCGTTGCCTAGGGTACTGGCAAGATATTGCTGGACCATTTGTGCCTGCTGAAACGAGGCATCTGGAACGACCTCTGTTTTACCTGCATTATCCGTGTGAGCCGCTACTTGGACTGAGGCTCTTGGGTAATTGCGTAAGTCTCCAACTATGCTATCCAGCAGATTGCGCGTCTGCGGATTTAATCCCGCTTGGCCTTGTCTAAACAGCAAATCACTGGGTAGCGTGACTGTTAAGCGATCGCCTGGATAAGTACCAGTGCTATTAATCGCGTTTGCGACGGGAGTGATCGCGGGAGCGGCAGCCGTGGTAGGAGCAGGACTCGGCAATTCTTGGCCAGATGCTGCTGCTAGCTGTTGAGTCAAGATAGCCAGACGGTTTTCTAAAGGTTCCGAACCTCGGTTTGTTCCTAGTTGGGTTTCCAAGCTGGTGAGGCGATCGCTTAACGTTTGCACACTCGCTTCTAGCTGAGCCACCTCTGTCTGGACTTGCTCTTGTTGGGTGGGGGTGAGCGAAGGTAAAGGGCTCACTTCCACCGTAGGGCTAGGAGCAACAGGCGCAGCATTAGACTGAGGCGAAGCACTCGGTTGGGTCCAAACTTCGGGCAACTGTTTGACCTGAGTCACCCAGTCGCTGGAACGGCGCAACACCTTTTCAAAAAAAGGCACTTCTGGATTGGCAAGCGGATAGAAAGTAGCGACTACTACCCCAGCCAGCCAAGCAAATCCCCCTCCCACCAGCAAGAGCAGGAGTCTAAAAATAAATACCAAAAGCGGCCAATTTTGCCTTGGTGGCATTGTCGTAGAAGAGTTTGCTTTGGAAACGGGAGTCACGCTAACTAATCAATCTAAAAACAATTCACTTGTGATGCTATCTCAACTCCGGGAACCAATTGAGCAAATTAGAATTTCTTCGGGAGTTTTCGAGGTTGGGCTAAGAAACGTTACGGTGCATGAAAACTTTGATGAACTGTAAAACCTCCTCCACCTCTGGTTGTTATACATAGTTAAAAGGATTGGCCCCAGCTCATAGGCGTTGCCCCAGACAATCGAACACGCCAGCTTGATTGGTTTAATGCTTCAACTCATATTACATCCAGCTTGGCCGGGCATTCGCTCTTAGCTACTGATGCGCTACTGATGCTGGTATTGCGTTTCCTGAGACTGTTTTTCCCATGCGCTCATCTTCAGTTCAACTTGATCCCCTCAATAGCCCCCACCCCATTCCCTGGAATTGGGTTCTAGCCAACCTGACGATAACCGAAGGCAGTGAAGCTGCTCATAGGCAGTATTACCGGAGTCAGTCTCTCATTTCTCCCGATGGACAGTACGCAGCCTACAGCCGAATTCAAATGCAGGTTCACCCAGACTTCGCTCAAAGTTGGGTCAGCAGCGTTTTGTTTCTGGAGAACTTGAGAACTGGAGATTTAAGAACAATCACTGCTTCTTCGCCGCTCTCCATGTCTGGTCAGCCAACGGAAGTTAATTCAGCGGAGGCAGCGGCAGGCACGATCGCGATTCTGGTTCCTATTGCTTGGTCTGCAACAGGCGATCGCATCTTAGCAAGGGAGTTTGAGTCTATTTTTGGATCAGATATTGCTTCGGACTACGCCGTCATTTGGGATCGCCAATTGAACCGTACCAGCACAGTGGCACCGACTCGGATTCAATATACCAATGCGGTCCTGCTCGGATGGAGCCAAGCTCACCCGGAACAAACCTTATTCCAAGCGGGCAACATGGGTGAGTCTTCTTGGCCCTTGTGGACCGTGGATCTCGCAGGTCAGACTACTGCCGCCCCCTGCGATCGCCCCCAAGTGTTTGGTCGCTCGGTCAATAGCATTTGGACAGGCCCCCAGTCACATCTGTAGGCCAAATAAGCGTTAGGGCAATCTCGCAATGCAATTACTGGTAGCCGCGCCAAGGACTGACTTGCAGCACCCCATTGGGCTTAAATACCACCTTAAAAGGGGCTAAGGAAGCTTGGTTAGCAGAGTTATTCTGAGCAGAATTATTCTGGGCAGAGTTGTTCTGAGCAGAGTCATTCTGAGCAGGGGCAGCATCAGACTTGAGCAAGGTGGGCAAAGGCGTATCTTCTACATAGTCAGAACCAGGCTGATTGACTGGCTCATAATTGGCGATCGAACCATCCGGTGCGACATTCACCCGGTAAACTAACTCCCGCTCAAAGGTAGGCTTCTCTTTCCAATTCCTGTCGATTTGGTCGTAGAGCTTACCAGTCAAATCTTCAATCGCCGATGAGTCAGTAATTTCTGAATTAGGGCTAGGTGGAGCGCTATAACCACCCCAAGGGCTGACTTGCAACACGCCATTGGGCCGGAAGACCACTCGGAACTGACCAACTGGCTCTTGCGCAAGGCTGCCACCATTGGCAGGAATGTACAGAAGGTCGAGCAAAGGAGTTTGCTGAGCCGCTCCAGTAGGTGTATTCTCAGCTTCTCTGTAACCCAGGATCGCCCCATCTTGGGCAACACTGACTCGATACACTAGTTCCTGCTCGAACTCTGGCTCTTGCTTCCAAGATTGGTCAATCTGGTCGTATACCTTTTTGCTCAAACTATCGAGTTGAGTTGGGTCGGTGATCTCTGGTGCAGCAGCCAGAGCCGCTTGCACGTCCTCTAGGTTGGGCTGAGTTGTACTAGCAGGACTAGGTGTTGTAGCAGCTGCTGGCGAAGTAGTAGGAGAAGTAGTAGGACTAGTTTGTAGGGCTGCGGCTGTCTGAGGGGAAGGGCTAGCGGCACCTGTGGGTGAGGGTTCTTGCGACTGACTAGTATTTGACTGAGGAGTTGGATCTTTAGGCTTCTGAACTTCAGGAATGGGAATGAAGAAAAGAGCTACAGCAGTAAGAGCCAAGCTGGATACCCCTATGGCAGCGGGCACTACTCGTTCCGCTGTAATCTGACGAGCCGCAGTATAGCGCTTCGAGACAGGGGCTAACTGTAGGGTCAGGTCGGGCAAGGTTTGGGCGTCGGCAAAAAATTGATCTATCGCATCCACCAGATCGAATAGCTGCACCGTGTTTAAATCGACCTGGGTGGGACGCGTTGTCTCTTTGGCTGCGTCTTCTGGAGGCTGCACAACTAAGCGATGTTGCTTCCGATCCACCCCCTGTATTTGAACAGCTGAGGAGGAGACAGGTAGGTGGATGCCGCTCAGAAACTCTTGGGCATAGCGGCTGACGGCAGCTACTAAAGCGACAAAAAAGTCACGTCCACCGGAGATGGGTTGCTCTCGTCCAGAAATCCGACACTCGGCGTTGATCAAAATCGACATCAAAGGCCGCATTTCAGCAGGATTCATGGAGGCAGTCGGATCGCTTAATCCTTCTAAAACCAGCGTGCAGTTAGGCAAGCTGTATTGACGTTGAATCGTCATTCTACCTCTCCATCAAACAAACTAATCCAAAACCGTTGCATACCAAAGGTGCCAGTGCAGAAGAGTAATTTGCCTAGTAAACTCAGCGCCAATTCATTCAATTTCTCATCGGAGCTGTAGGCTAGAACCCCAGCGCGTCGGGGGTTCATTCTGGCCCGGAAGTGCGCCCGGAAGCGCTCTAGGTAGTCATACAAACGGAAGTGATGCTCTACTGAAAGTTGCTTTTCTGTGAGTTGCTGATAGGCGAGCAATAACTGGCGAATCACCACGGTCAGGCGACGAGCTAAGTGACAGGCGATCGCGACGAGGGCCTTAGCTTCTACTAAGGTCAGGGGTTGGCGCTGGCTATAGCGACGAAGTGGGTTGGTGCTGCGTATGCGCCACAAAGCGACCCGATTCTTAATGATCCCCTGGAGTTCCAACTCCTTTGCCACCGACAAAATCGCTTCAGAGCCCCCTAAGTCCAGCGCTTCAATTGCCAAAAGCATTAGGTCAATTTCTAAGCGAGCTCGACGGGGACAAACGCCAGCGCTTAAGTCTGGATCGGGTAGATTCTCCAAGAATAAAGGAGCTGACGGGGCGGATAGACTCGTTGACGGCATTACGCTCACAGACACATTCATTCCAGCTTGCTAGACCTTAGGGGGTGAGATATCAGCAGCAACCTACCGATAGTTTAGAATTTTGCACTCAGAGCATCGGGGATGTGCCAATTTCTATCATTCCCCAACTCTACTTAGATTATTCGAACCCAGCGAATAACAACTCCAAATGTTTAGAATCAGCCAAAACTTTACAAACTTCCATTGTACGATTTCTGAGGCAACTAAATGATTGACGCTCTAAAAAGCTTATTCAAGCGATCGCAGCCAATTTCAGGTTCAATTAGACAATAGTTGCCAACTGCACCCTCAATTCTTACTCGCAATTTTATGGATCTGAAATCCCTCATTCGTGAGATTCCCGATTTTCCTAAGCCAGGAATTCTGTTCCGAGATATTACAACCTTACTGCGCGATCCAGAAGGGCTGCGTTACACCATTGACACCCTAGCGGATAAGTGTGCCGATTTGGGTGCGGACTATGTAGTTGGCATGGAATCACGAGGATTTATCTTTGGGGCTCCTCTGGCTTACAAATTGGGAGCTGGTTTCATCCCCGTCCGCAAGCCTGGGAAGTTGCCTGGTCCAGTTCACGCGATTGAGTATGAGCTGGAGTACGGCATGGATCGCTTGGAAGTGCATCAAGATGCCTTTCAGTCGGGCTGTCGGATTTTGATTGTAGATGACTTAATTGCTACAGGTGGCACCGCTCAGGCAACGGCCAAGTTAGTGCAACAATCAGGCTGTCACCTCGTAGGCTTTGGATTTATCATCGAGCTACGGGACCTCAAAGGCCGTGAACGGTTGCCCGAAGTTCCGATTGTGACCTTGGTTGATTATTAATACTAGGTTGAATGACTCTTTCTGAGCGTGGTGGGCTAGACTCTTTTGGGCAACGGGTAATCTCCTCAGTTACCAGCGAAACGGCTGTCTATGTCGTTAAGCGACTATTACAGGCACTGCTGACTTTACTGCTGGCATCGGCCTTGAGTTTCGCGATTATTCAACTGGCACCTGGAGATTACCTCGATACTTTGCGGCAGAATCCTAAGATTTCGCCGGAGAGAATCCAAGAGTTGCAGCAACAGTTTGGTTTGGATAAGCCAATGCTGGAGCAATACGGACGCTGGCTTTGGCAGATCCTCAAGCCTCATGTGGTTAAGGTGGGGCCAATTCCCCTGATTTTGCCCCAAGGGAATTTTGGCACTAGCTTTGTCTATCAGCGATCGGTGGCTGCTCTGTTATGGGAGCGAGTCGGCAATACGCTGTTGTTGGCGATTTCCTCGTTGGTGATTACTTGGGCGATCGCGATTCCTCTAGGGATTGTCAGCGCTGTGAATCAAAACCGGACAGCGGATCGAGTGCTACAAGTCATTAGTTACGTGGGCCAAGGGTTTCCCAGTTTCATCACAGCGCTGCTGTTGTTGATTTTGGCCCAAAATACCTCGCCGCTCTTTCCCGTGGGAGATATGACCAGCATCAACCATGATGATCTCTCCCCCATTGGCAAAATCTTAGATGTGGGTTGGCACATGATTTTGCCCACTTTAGCCTTGAGCGTCACGAGTTTTGCTGGCTTACAGCGCATCATGCGAGGAGAACTGCTGGATGTTTTGCGGCAAGACTACATCCAGACGGCACGGGCTAAAGGTTTGCCAGAAAACAAAGTCATTTACGTGCATGCCCTCCGCAATGCGATCAACCCTTTAATTACGCTGCTAGGGTTTGAATTTGCGGGTCTGCTGAGTGGTGCCTTTATTGCAGAATTTTTCTTTAACTGGCCTGGGTTAGGTCGATTGATTTTGCAAGCGGTGATTGCTCAAGATCTTTACGTAGTGATGGCTAGCTTGATGATGGGGGCTGTGATGTTAATCATCGGTAATCTATTAGCTGATCTGTTGCTCAAAGCAGTGGACCCCCGGATTCGTTTGGAAAATTTGAAGTAGCAAACGCCAGCAACTTAAGCAACTTAGTAGATAGTTACTCCTAATCTTCTCCCTGAGGTGACTATGCTTTCTCAGGTTTATTACATTATTCGCTCTAGACTCGATGGCAATTACCTAACTGCGAATTTTAGTCAAGGTTCTAGCGGTACTAAATCTAGTTACTTATTAATGTTTCGTGAGGACTTCGAAGCCTTAAGTTATTTAAACACTCATGCCTCGGATCTAAGCGATCGCTTTGCCGTGGAATCGATTCCGGGCACGCAAATCACTGGTTTAATGAAGCGTTGGGGGTTTGCAGGAGTTGGTATTGTCCAAGATCCACTCTTACCTCAGGTAGAGTTTCTATCTTCAGTCTCGTAACAGTTGGGTTTTCAAACGATTGTGGCTTCTCGCTTCGAATTTATTTCTCCAGAATCTATCCGGGTATAGATGCAGCAGAGTCACAGATTCCAGCAAATTAAGTGCAGGTCATTCAGGAAGTTAATCACAAAATTCCTGCTTAACAACACATAATAACTGTTACTCGGAGAAGCTCTATATGCAATCTATTCGCATCAACTTATCTGCTCTTCTACGTCCCGTGCGCTTTTTAGTAATTGCTTTTACTTGTGCATTACTGTTGGTAACGCAAGCCGCTCCTGCTTTTGCTGCTTCTTCTATGTATTCGGGCAGCAGCAGCCCCACCAAGGGTGAAGCTCAGCTCAAAGGTATTGAAGAGAAGTCTTACCAGGCGATCGAAGCAAACGATCCGTATGGAATAGAAAAAGAAGAAGTTGAAACCCAAGGTAAAGGCTTAAATGCGGCTCAGGGCGACGCTGATATTGACAAGATGTATCGTCCTTCCAATTCTCAGGATGCGGCTCCTTCGGTTGAACAAACCATCAAGAAGAACCTTGAAAAGCTTCAAGGTAAATAGCTTGAGTCGCTAGGGAGTCCTAAAGCTCACCTATTGTCACTACTGACATTCTTTCAGCCAATCTCACCTCTGTTTTAGAGGTTTCAAACTCTAGGGTAGGTTCCTGTAACCTGCCCTTTTTTTATGAAAATAGTTAAGGGATGGGCGATGAATTAGTTGATAAGGTTTTTCTTTTAAGAAGTGAGTTAAAGTCTGTGCCAGGCGTAACTAATTTAATTGCTCAACATAGTTAAGCACTCAAAAGGTTAATTTTGAGTTAAATCTAGATTGTCTTTAATGGATTTGAGACAAGCCTAGTGTCATGCAAAATAGGGATATTCAGTTGTGTGCTTGATTAATTAGTTACCACCCTGTTGATATACTCACCAATGGCTATGATGACTGAATCTCATTTGGACTTCTTAGAGCCTACCTTGTCTTTGGAGTCCACTCTGCAAGAATTACAGCTACACAACTTTCAAGTTAACTCTAATTGTCTTGGCTCAGAGGTTTCCCAAGTATTTGAACAGAACCCTTTGCTACCTGGTGTCATTTTAGTTGACTGTGGAGAGCTGATTGGTGCTATTTCACGTCGTAGGTTTCTAGAGCAAATGAGCCGTCCGTATGGGGTGGAGCTATTTTCTAAACGGCCTCTAAAGGTACTCTATAACTTCACTAAAAATGAAACCTTAATTTTACTAGGTGGTACTTCAATTGTGGCTGCGGCTCGGCAATCGTTAGCGCGATCGCTAGAGCTGATTTATGAGCCGATTATTGTACAAATAGAGCCTTCAGTTTACCGTTTATTAGATGTACATCAACTATTAGTAGCCCAAGCTAAAATTCATGAGTTGACCACTCAGTTACTCCATGAGCAAACTCAAGCTCAAATGATCCAGACAGAGAAAATGGCGAGTCTAGGTCGAATGGTGGCAGGTGTGGCTCATGAGATTCTAAATCCTGTAAATTTTATTTGGGGAAATTTAGGATATTTATCTAGATACAGTCAGGACTTGATTAGACTGGTGTCAACTTATGACCAGGAAATAGCTCAAGTTTCTCTTGATAGCACCCTAGTCCAGCAAGAAAAAGCAGAAATTGAATTTGATTTTTTACTTCAAGATTTGCCGCAGGTAATTGACAGCATGCGAATGGGCGCAGAACGCCTTAAAAGAATTGTGGGGGGCCTGCGCAGCTTCTCACACATGGATGAAGCAAAGCTTCGAGCAACAGATGTGCATGAATGTATTGATAACACCTTGCTGATTTTGGGTAATCGCCTGAAGTACGGCGTCGAGGTAGTGAAAAATTATGGAGATTTACCTCTAATTAATTGCTATCCCGGTCAGCTCAGCCAAGTGTTTATGAATCTGATTAGCAATGCCATTGATGCATTAACTGAGAAAACAGACAATAACACTAATGAGCAGAGGCTAAATGGAGTTTTAGCAAAACAGCTAGTTACAACAACAAATTCTTGGCAGCCGCAAATTAAAATTTCAACCACAGTTTTTAGGATTGAATCATCAGCATCCTCAAAATCTGATGAGTGGGTTGTGATTGAGATTGCTGATAATGGTTGCGGCATACCCAGTGAGATTCAAGCAAGAATTTTTGAAAATTTCTTTACGACCAAGCCAGTGGGCCAAGGTACCGGGCTTGGGTTAGCTATTAGTCATCAGATCGTGACTGAAAAGCACCAAGGGCAGCTGAGCTTGCGATCGCAACCTGGAGTCGGGACTGAATTTGAAATTCGGCTGCCCATTGTCTTTACACCCTAATGTCAGAGACTTAGCGGGTTAGCGATCGAAGTTGGCAAGATTTGAGAGATGTAGCCTATTCTTCCACGGATTCAACTATCAGAAATTACGGAGTAAGTTGAGCTGAAGGCATTAGAACTGAGTTAGTCCTGATAGTTTTGCGGGCGATTTACCGCTTCTGAATCTCTATACTGCGATCGCCGTCCTAAATGATTGATCAGGTTGGTAGGTTGTGAGGGCCGCACCCCATTTGGAATTTCCATAGCACCTATATTGAAAGGCAGAAGCCGATATTGCCGAGGCCAAGGTATTGTAAAGGCTAACTTGACTAGGGCTGATGGGTCTGAGGCGTAGATAGACTTGATGACAAAAGCTGGGGCTGGTTCTATTTCAAGGGATGTAGTTTAGGGTGTCTGGGAGAGTTGAGTGCTTGTGCTAAATCAATCCAGTTCTCACTTTATTCCACCCTCTCTCTCAGAAGGAAATGGGCTAGCCCTCAGTTTAGAGTCTCCACTACAGGACCTACGGCTCTATAGCTTTCAAGTTGAACTCAGCCATTTAGGGTCAGAAATTGCTCAGGTTTTTGAAAAAAACCCCTTGCTGCCAGGGGTAATTTTGCTAGAGCAAGGTGAGTTTGTCGGGATGATTTCTCGGCAGCAATTTTTGGAATATTTGCTACGTCCTCAAGGGCTAGAATTATTTCTCAACCAACCTTTGAGTGTGCTGTACAGTTATGCCCGAACCAAGCCGCTAGTTTTGCCTGCCAGCACCCCCATTGTGACAGCAGCTCAGCAAGCTCTACGGCGATCGCGCGAGTTGCTAGGGGAGCCGATTGTAGTTTACACAGAACCCCAAACCTATCAACTGCTCAACATGCACGAGTTAAACATTGCTTACTGGCAAATTCGTGGCATTGAGACGCAGGTGAGGTACGAACGAGCCCAAGCCCAAATGATTCAGACTGAGAAAATGGCCAGTTTGGGGCGCTTAGTAGATGGTATCGCCCACGAAATCTTAGATCCAGTCAGTTTTATTTGGGGCAATTTAACCCATGTTTCCAGCTATAGCCAGAACTTGCTGGAGTTAATTGCTGCCTATCAAGCTTGTCTGTCAGAACCCCCAGAAGAGATTCTCAATTTACAAGAAGACTTGGAATTGGAGTATGTGATCAAGGATCTCCCCCATACCATTGCTAGTATTCGCTCCGGAGCAGAACGGTTATCAAAACTAGCAACCAGCTTGCAAAACTTTTGTCATATTGATGAGGTTTATCCGAAGCCAGCCGATTTGCATGAGTGCCTCGACAACATTTTGTTACTCTTGAAAAGCCGCTTGACTGGGGAAATTCAGATTATTAGAAACTATGGTCAGCTCCCACCAGTTTCATGTTTTTCCGGGCAGCTAAGTCAAGTTTTTATGAATATTTTGACGAACGCGGTCGATGCCTTAATTGATCAAGCGGTTCGACAAGAGCTAGCCATTGAGTATTGCAGTCCAGGTATCCTGGCTCTGCCCCAAAAGCCTCAGATTGAAATTACCACTCAAGTTTGTCCTGCTAAGCTACTCAGCGTCGCTTCCGGAACTCGTTGGGTTTCCGTAAAAATCGCCGACAATGGTCCCGGTTTGGCTCCAGAACAACATCAACGCATTTTGGAATCGTTTTCCGTAGAGAAACGGGCTGCGAAGGAAACTAGTTTGTCTATGAGTTATCAAATTGTGACAGCTAGACATGGAGGCAAATTTGAACTGCGATCGCAACTAGGGGTTGGGACGGAGTTTACGATTCTCCTACCGTTGGTGTAATCGTCTGACCTATTCGATTAATCCCACTGGCGGAGTCAGTTCCACTCTCCGGGCCGCTAGGTCTACCACAGGGACAATCTCCTTGACGAATGGAACTAAAACCGTGGGTTGCTTAGGATTTGAAGGAGCGACCAGTTTGACTTCTAGCAAATCGTTTCCAGCAGGAATCACATCTGTGACTGTACCTAGCAGCGCTTGCGTCGCTTGATCAAACACGTCTAAGCCGATCAAGTCAATGACATGGAATTCCCCTTCTTCTAATTGGGGGCGATCACTTTCTGGCACTAATAACTTGCAGCCTTTTAGCGCCTCAGCTTGGTCGCGATCGCTAATGCCTGCCAACTGCAAGATATACATGTTTTTGCCATGCAAATAGCGGCCCTTGATCAACTCAATCGGTTGGGGTTCAGTCGCATCGGTGGGCAATAGCCAACGGGTTCCCGGCTGCTCAAAGCGTTCTGGAAAGTCGGAGTCTGGGTAAACCCGCACTTCGCCTTTCAAGCCTTGAGCGGCGACAATTTTACCAATTTGTAGCCAACCTTCAGGAACTGTGGCCAAACTTGGCGGGGTGGTATTGGTCCGGGAAGGATTAGTTTTACGGCTCTCAGGCATGGGGTTCTCGCGGATCATGGAAGAAACTCATTCACTTGCGGCTGCCAATTGATAAACTTCTGCAACCACTTTGGCTAAACGTTGCATGCCTATGGCAATTTCTTCGTTGCTAGCGGTGAGGCTAATGCGAATGCACTGCTGCTTGTGGGGCCAATCTTCACGCAAGCCTGGAAAAAACGAGCTGCCGGGGACCACAATAACACCCACCTGTTTGAGTCGCTGGTAAAACTCCCAATCTGTGAGGGGCAAGTCTTGGAGCCACAGCCAAGCAAAAATAGCACCTTCTCCGCGATGGAGCAGCCAAGGAATTTCCTGGGGCATCGCTTGATCAAGGCTCGTCTCCACGACGGTGAATTTTTCTTGGTAGTAAGGGCGAATCACTTGAGTTGAGATTTCTGCTAAGGCTCCTGAAGCGATCGCCTGGGCAGCAATCGCTTGGCCGTAACGAGAAGAGTGAATGCAAAGATTGGTTTGGAATGACTCCAACACTCGAATCACTTGCTCATCTCCGATCGCAATCCCCACCCGTTCTCCCGGTAGCCCTGCTTTAGATAAGCTCATGCAGTGAACGATATTGTCGCCAAATGCCGGAGTCATGTCTGTAAAGTTCAAGGCTGGGAAGGGTGACGCATAAGCGGAGTCAATCAAAACCGGAACATTGTGAGGAGTAGCAAGGGCGGCAATTTTTTGCACCTCTTCGTCGGTGAGGACGTTACCCGTCGGGTTGCAAGGCCGCGAAAACAACACAAACCCTGTAGTTTCGTTAATTTCTAGTTGACTGAAGTCGGGGCGATACTTGAAGCGGTGAGCGCTAGCGTCAATATCTAGTGCTGGCTTATAAGCAACTAAGGCTTCGGGAATTAAGGTAACGCCGCCATAGCCTGTGTAATCAGGGCTAAGAGGCAGGACAATTTGCTTTAGGTTGCCGCTAGTGGTATAGCCGCCAAAAGCATTTGCAGCATAGAAGTACAGGGCTTGGCTACCTGGTGTAATCAGGATGTTGCGATCGCTCAATTTGAGCCCATAGCGCTGATTAAAATCTTGGGCGATCGCCTGAATCAGCGGTTGGTAGCCTTGGCTTGACCCATAACGGCAAACCACTTCTCCATATTCATTGCTGGCTAGGAGTTCTGCGGTGCAATCTCGCCACAGTTGTTCTACTTCGGGCAAAATCACCGGATTTCCAGCACTTAAATTAATGAACTCTTGACCATCTCCGGCTCGCAGCGTTTCAATAATGTCTTTCATAATGGCTCGCACCCCAGTTAACTGGGACATTTGAGCGCCGAATTGAGTCAAGACAGGGTTCATAGAAGAACTTGGGACCAGTGCTACTTGAGGATGCTGATCAATGCTAACCGTTAGAGGGGCGCGATAGAAGCTTGTTAAACGCTGAGGTAGCTTTCAAAACTTAACTTGGCAAAAAATTTCTTTAGCTCTACTTGCAACTTTGGTAACGAAGCTTTAGAGAGTATGAAATAATTGCCCCTACCTCTCTAAGTCCTGTCAAGCTAGAACCCAGTCCCGTTACGTTGCGTCGCTTGTAGAGAGCTGATTCGAAAAGATTTGTATTTGTCCAGCCGTCGATCGAACCCCGCTAAGCACGTTGGACCCCTGATTCAGGCTTCATCTGGAGTAATGCCATTGGATAAGCCTGAGCTGAGATTTTAGTGAAGAACGAGAGCCTTAAATCCTATGACGAATACTGCCGTTATGACACCTGCTGCTAAGCTGAGTGCGAAGCTACCCCTTCCGCTGAAACGACTAGCAGACTTAGCTTACAACTACTGGTGGAGCTGGGCCAATGGCCATGTTTCTCTATTTCAAAACATTAACCCGGACGAATGGCAGCGCTCTGGGCATAATCCTGTGGCTCTCTTGGAGTCCGCCTCTTACGAACGTTTAACTCAGCTAGCAGAAGATCCCTTGTATCTCAAGCGCTTGCAAGGTTTAGCGACCCAATTCGATCGCTACATGCAAGAAACAGATACTTGGGCAAGCCGAGTAGCTCCACAACTGTCTCAAGAGCATCCTGTCGCCTATTTCTGTGCTGAGTTTGGCATCCACGAATCGCTCCCCGTTTACTCCGGTGGTTTGGGGATTTTGGCTGGGGATCACCTCAAGTCCGCTTCCGATCTAGGCGTGCCAATGATTGGGATCGGTTTACTCTACCGCCAAGGATATTTTCACCAACGTCTCAACCGCAATGGTTGGCAAGAGGATTACTATACAGACAATCCTTTTGAGCAGATGCCCTTGGAACTAATGACCAATGCCGAGGGAGAACCGATTACGGTTCAGCTACAAATCCGCCAGCGCATGGTCAAAATTCAAATTTGGCGGGTGCAAGTAGGGCGGGTGAAGCTCTACCTGCTGGATACAGACCGGGAAGACAATGATCCGATCGATCGCTGGTTGACAGGACACTTGTATGGCGGCAACCAGGAAACCCGGATCGCCCAAGAAGTTGTCTTGGGGATCGGTGGCGTTAAAGCAGTACAAGCTTTAGGAATTGAGCCTACGGTCTACCATCTAAATGAAGGTCATGCGGCGTTTTGCCTTCTAGAGTTGTCGCGATTGGAAGTGCAACGGACGAGCAAGTCTTTCTACGATATTGAAGCCTCAGTGCGCGATCGCTGTGTATTCACGACTCACACCCCTGTACCCGCAGGCCACGACGTTTTCTCGGCTGATCTGATGGATTCCTACTTTGCCAGTTTCTGGCCAGAGTTAGGGCTGTCACGAGAGCAGTTTCTCTCCTTGGGTGCCCGTCGCCTCGGTGATCCTTGGGAACCGTTTGGCATGACAGTTTTAGCCTTACGCTTGTGCCGTGGTGCCAATGGGGTCAGTGAGCTGCATGGTCAAGTGTCCCGCAAGATGTGGAGCATTCTGTACCCAGATCGCCCAGAAGACAAAGTACCGATTAGCCACATCACCAACGGTGTGCATGCCCGCACCTGGACAGCTCCCCTGCTAAGCGATTTATACGCGCAATATCTCGGCGAGAACTGGTCTGCGCGAGTGGTTGATCCCCAGATGTGGGCAGGAGTAGACCAAATTCCGAATGAGGAACTGTGGTCGCGCCACCAAATCTTGAAGGAGCGGTTAGTTGCTCATACCCGGTTTAAGGTTAAGGCATCGCGGCAAGGACGAGGTGAAGAGCCAGATCAAATTCATGCGGCGGATCACCTGCTCGATCCCAACATTCTGACGATTGGCTTTGCTCGTCGTTTCAGCCCCTATAAGCGTGGGGCGTTACTGCTGCGAAATGCGGAGCTAGCACTGCAAATTTTCGGTAACTCTGATCGCCCTGTGCAGATCATCTTTGCAGGTAAGGCTCACCCTGCCGATGAGGAAGGCAAGCGGATTATTCAGCGCTTAATGGAGTGGTGTCGTCATCATGCCATTCGCGATCGCGTGGCGTTCATTGAAGACTACGACATCTATACTGCTCAAAAGCTGATTCAAGGGGTTGATGTGTGGCTGAACAATCCTCGTCGTCCTTTAGAAGCTTCTGGGACCAGCGGCCAAAAGGTCTGCTTTAATGGCGGCCTCAACTGTAGTGTCTTAGATGGTTGGTGGTGCGAAGGCTACCAAGTTGGACCCGACGGCAAAGGTCTGAACGGTTGGGCGATCGGTGAAGATGCCAACACCAGCGACCAAGAACTGCAAGACCGCATTGACTCTGAATCGTTGTATCGGCTCCTAACCGAGGAAATTGTTCCCCTCTACTACGACCAAGATGCCAATGGCATTCCCCACGGTTGGATTCAAAAAATGAAGGCTTCGATCAAAACCAACTCCGTTGCTTTTAACACCGATCGCATGGTGGCCGACTACGTGAGGCAAATGTATGCTCCTGGTGCAGTCGTCAACGCTGAACCGATTCTGGCGAGTGCTCTGGCGTAAGTGTTTTGGCTGTTAAGTCCAGATAAAAGCACAAACAGTTAACTTAGTTTAGCGATCGAAAGCTGTCGTAGATGATGTTTCTGCGGCAGCTTTTTGTATTGAGTGCAATGTTGCCAGGTGATTTGCCGAGCTTGTGCCATTGATCCAGCGCTAGCTGATAGCCTGAGAATGAATTGGCTAAAGCTGGCCCAATCAACCGCGACCGTAGCATCTGTGAGGCACAGCTATAACGCACGAACTCAACAAACGGGAATTAACCTTGGACCACCACAATATGCTGATTTGGGAAGCTGATTTTTATCGTCGTCCCTTGCAGGATGAGCAGGGGCATCCCCTTTGGGAGTTGTTGCTTTGCGATCGCACCCGAACCTGGGAATTTAGTGCTCTGTGCCCCCAACCAGAAGCCAATGCTACTTGGGTCGTGAGCCAGCTACAGGCAGCAGCAAAAACGCAACAGCACTTCCCAGAGCGCTTGCAGGTTTTTCGGCCTCAAGCCCTAGGGTTGCTTGAGTTGGCAGGGAAAGAGCTAGGAATAACGGTGGAACCGACTCGCCGGACCTTTGCTCTAAAGCAGCTACTACGCGAGAAAGCCCAGCAGTATTCTCAGGCCAGCAGCTACGCCCAGCAGCCTTATTCGCCCCTAGCTTTAGATAAGCCGCCACCGACCCCCATTGCCGAAAATCTTCAAGGGGAACAGTGGCGATTTGCCGCGATCGCCGCAGGTCAACTCGTCGATGCTTTCCAAGACCGCCCCATCCCGATTTTGGAGATGCCCGAAATTCTCTTACCCCTCAGTTTGGGATTGGCTTCTGATTTGCCCGTACCTGGAGTAATTATTGACGCGGGCCGCCGCTCTATGAAGTTGGCTCAGTGGTTGCAGCAAGTTCATCCTGTTGCCTTAAACTACATGGCTGGGAGCCCAGACGGCTTAATTTTGGAAGCTGGTTTAGCCGAGCGTTGGGTCATGGCCACCTTTGAAGATCTAGAAGTGAAAGCTGCGGCGCAAGCCTATGAACAACGAAAACAAGGGACTCAGGGGCTGCACTTCTTACTGGTGCAACCTGATGACTCTGGAATGACCTATAGTGGCTTCTGGCTGTTGCATCCCGTGGATTAGTTGAGTGTCATTCAACTTAGTACAAAAAAGCCGCTGAAGTTGTATTGCTACAGAGTTTCAGCGGTTAGACAACCTGTTTGGGAGAGAACAATTTAACGGATTTAAAGGACGCTAGCTTCTGAGTCAGAGGAAAAGAGACCCAGTAACGGTCCTAGGATGGCACCAAAGACAAAGCCACCCGCATGAGCCCAGTAAGCCACACCGCCGCCTTCCATACCAATATTTGTGGGGGCATTCAGGCTAGCTGCGCCGTAGAAAGCTTGTTGGACAAACCACCAGCCCAAGAAGAAAAACGCTGGAATACGGACAGTAGTGATAAAGAAGCCTAGAGGTAGCAGCGTTAAGACAGACGCTTTAGGATATTTCAAGATATAGGCTCCCATCACGCCTGCGATCGCCCCACTTGCCCCTAAGGAGGGAATAGCGGAATTAGGCGAGAAAAACCACTGAGTCAGGGCTGCTAAAGCACCACAGGCTAGATAAAAAATTAAATATTTAACATGACCAAGGCGATCCTCTACATTGTTGCCAAAAATCCAGAGAAACAGCATGTTGCCTGCAATATGTAAGAAGCCACCATGCAGAAACTGCGAACTAAATAAAGTGAGCCATTCGGTGGGTCCAGCACTAACGGCTTGCCCCGCAAAACTAGCTGTTAATTCTCTAGGAACAACGGCCCAAGTGTAAAAGAACTTCTCCAATTGGCCGGGAGCCAAACTCAATTCAACTAGAAAAACTAATATATTTGCAACAATAAGGCCGTAGGTAACAAAGGGCGTGATTGTAGTCGGATTATCATCACGGAGAGGAACCACAGGCGTTTTTCCTAAGTATCTACTAGCTGGAAGATAACTGATTTAATTTAAGGCTGTCTGTTGATCTCGAGATAGATTTCTTCACAAAGTTTTCCGTTGGGATCAGCAAAAAACCCCTCACGTACTGGAGGGGTTCTTGCAAAAACTAGATCACTAAATCTATAGAAAATAGTTTTGTCAGCAGATGTCAGTTTGCTAGAAGCTTACCAACCTTTTTCAGATTGCTCTAGAACGTAGGTTGCTACATCGTCAATTTGCTGATCGCTGAGGCGGCCACCAAAAGCGGGCATGGCATTCTTACCATTTTTCACTTGGTTGGTAATGGCTTCCACAGAGTTCATGCCAAATTGGGCTAGAGCGTCCTTCTTCAGGGTCTTGTTAGCCATAATGACGTTGTTACCGCCCATATGGCAGGCAGCACAGTTAGCACTAAACACCTTGGCACCATTCGCTGCATCACCTGCGAGGGCAGGACGACCGAAACCAACAGCAAACATCGCGATCGCCACCAAGACGATAGACAATAGCTTTCTCAACACAGTTCTCCTCTACTCAATCAATACACAGCAAACCACAAGAACGCCTTGCTTAGACTATTCTACGCTTCTACAAGGCGTTTTTTAGTGAGGACGGACATCTACCCATTCATAGCTGGCAGATTCGCAAAGCGTTTGAATTTTACTCAAAAATCACTAGTACCCCAACCGGGCGCTTTTTGAGCCGCTCTGAGAACAAACGCAGCCAATTTTTCGACCTGTTCTTGAGGTAACCAGCTTTCGGGTACCTGGCGACAGACGTAATTTTCCTCGGTGCCATCATAGGTCATTGGTTGGCGCAAATAATCAACCAAATTATTGATGTTATCTCGATGGGGAACTGCTCCCTGCAAAGCAGCTAGTGATAAGGACACCGGAGGATTAGGCAGGGTAGTGCCGCCCAAATGACAGTTCTTACAATTGTTTTCAAATAAATGCTTGCCCACTACAAAGTCGTCTGGTGCAAACCAACGTGTTTGACCTTGCCCATCCAACTCCACAGCTACAGGCTCAGTTACTCGCAAATACTGAGTGATATAAGGCTCGGTGGCTGCTTGCGCGGGGCTACTGAATAACAGCATACCTAGCCAAACAACCAAAATTGCGAGTAAAGGGGGAACTGAAAAGCGTAGGCGTCGCATGACTTGAGCAACCTTTAGTGGGTCAGCAAGTGAATCAGCAGATGGCAGAAACTCTTTAGCTCAAAATCGTTAGTAGCGAGTTGGGCTCAAGTGGAAAGGCTCCAGTTTCTGCCAAAGACGATTTCCTTAATTTGGCAGGCCTTAATAATAAATTTTGCCGCCGCCCCACTTCTGGCCAACGATCTTAGGCTGTAGCAGAATATGACCTGCGATCGCCACGAGATCCTCTTCGGTTAGGTTTCTCATCTTGGGGAAGATGTCGGTGCTTTGAGTGCTGGGATGCAACTCAGCAATAGACTCAGCCCCATCATAGGTGGTGGGATTGTGCATGTAATCCACCAGCGCCTCAATGTTGGTACGAGGTGGAGTTGCTAAAGCTAGAGCTTCTGGCTCCAGACCCACGTTAGGGTCAGTCTTGGTGCCACCGCCTACGTGACATTGGCCACAAGCGTAGTTAAATAAGCGTTTGCCTTCTTGAACTTGCTTTAAGCTCAAAACAACATTTTGACCTTCGCTACTTGGGACAGTGCGGGTAGCTGCATCTAGTTCAACTGCATTAGCACTGCCGATAAAGGTTTGGAAGGCGAAAAATACAGTGGCCACAGCAAGCCAGATGTATCTTTTAAGCATGGTTCTCCTTAATGTGGCTCAGTTAGCAGATATTCAATCCTCAACACAGGTTGGCTCAACCCATTGCTCCTCATTTTTGGGAACCCATCCTCATGTCAAGGCCCAAAAACAGCCCTGGAAGTGAGGTCCTGCAAAGGTCAGGATTGAGCCTTTCTAATATCAATATCATGCCACTGAGGGGGCCCTTTCCCAATAGAACGACTCGTTGAGTTTCTACAAGGGGTTTGCAGGACTGAGAGAAACAGTTTCCGGCAAATGTACAAAGTGCGAGGCCGCCGGGACAGGCTGGTGCAAGCGAATCAGTTGCGCTAGGGTCTTCTTCAGTTGCGTTCGAGGAACGATCGCATCTACAAAGCCATGTTCCAGCAGATATTCAGCGGTTTGGAAGTTCTCAGGTAGTTTCTCTCGCAGCGTTTGCTCAACCACCCGTCTACCCGCAAAACCAATGGTGGCTTTTGGCTCTGCCAGAATAATGTCACCGAGCATGGCAAAGCTAGCAGTCACTCCACCTGTGGTCGGGTGGGTCAAGATGGGAATGTAAAGGAGCCGCGCCTCTCGATGCCGTTCTAAAGCTCCAGAGATCTTAGCCATCTGCATCAAGCTGAGCATGCCCTCTTGCATCCGGGCTCCGCCAGAGGCGCACACAAGCATGACTGGCAACCGCTCACGAGTCGCTCGTTCAATGAGGCGGGTAAATTTCTCGCCCACGACTGAACCCATGCTGCCACCCATAAACCGGAAGTCCATGACCCCCAACGCGACGGGCAAGCCTTCTAGTTGGCCCAGCCCTGTTTGGACACCGTCGGGCAAGCCTGTTTTGTCCTGCATTTCTCGAATGCGATCGCCGTAGCCCTTGCGATCGCGAAACTTCAGCGGGTCGATCGGACGAATCGCCGTGTCCAAAGCTAGCCAAGTGTTGGCATCAATGAGCTGGCGGACGCGCTCGTCACTGAAGACTCGAATGTGGTGATTGCACTCTAAGCAAACCATCTGATTTGCCCGCAGGTCTTTGGTGTAGGTCAGAGCGCCGCACGACTCACACTTAGTCCATAGACCATCTGCAATTTCTCGTTCTTGCCGTTCCTTGCTGGTCGGCTCTGCCTTTCGTCGATTTGCAAACCAATCAAATAGAGACATGAAAGCGATTGATTCCTTTTATTTTGTTATTTCTATTCCAATCAGCCCCAAGCAGGCAAAATCCTGAATTTAAGCTTTAATGACCTAGCCAGAATGGCCTAGTCAGTCTCGATCAAAACAGCTTTGATACTCCAGTAAAAATTTTGCTACAGCAATTACTGTAGACCGAAAGTTTTCTTGTGAGTTGCTAACGAGTTGATGTGAATTTGGTTCACCCGCTTTTGTTATCCCTCTGTTTGCTCTTCTTCCATAGGGCTAATGAGGAGTAGAGCTGTCCATTGGTCTTCGACACGCACTTGTAGAGCAGCAGGACTTCCTAGCCCCAAATAAGGCGCTACACCTAAGTCAAGCACCCGAGCTGGAATTTGATGAGCAGCCAAAACCTGCTGCATAATTTCCGCTTCCCAACGGGTACTCGTCGTTCGTAATGTGATCCATGACACGGAGGGATTGTATCAAAAATATGGGAATTTTATCAAAAGATTAAGGAAGTGAAGAGTTTAGGGCTTATCGGCGATCGCTACTTATAGAGCCGGAAAAAATAGCTGTAAGTAGCCTGAGATAATGGCTTCGCCCCATAACGCCGCAATTATAGCTCCTAACGCCAGGAAGGGTCCAAACGGCATTTGTTGACGCCGACCCAGCCAGCCAAAAGCGATCGCCCCGCCTCCCACGAAAGCACCGACTCCACAGGCGACAAACCCTGCTAGCAGCAAATATTTCCAACCGAGCCAAGCGCCCATCATGGCAGCTAGTTTGGCATCGCCTGCTCCCATTGCCTCTTGTCCCAAGGCGATCGAACCAGCCAGAGTGATGAGGTTGAGTAACCACAGACCCAAAACGGCACCAATCACCCCCACCATTAGTTGGCTGACGACTGGAGTGACGCTAAAACTCAGCACCGAACCAACAGCAACTTGGAAACCTAAGCCCACCAACAAACCGGATCGAGTCAGCGGTTCTGGCAGGGTCATGGTATCTAGATCAATCAAGGATAGGGCTAGCAACCAACTGACAAAGGTCCAGTAACCCAAAGTTTGGACGGAAAAACCAAAAATTAGAAAAACCAGCACAAAAAGAGCACCCGTTGCGGCTTCTACCAACGGGTACCGAATAGAGATAGGGCTTTTGCAATAACGGCAACGTCCCCGTAGCCACAGCCAGCCTAAAACCGGGACATTGTCTTGCTTACCTAAGCGGTGCGAACATTGGGGGCAGCGTGAAGGTGGCCAAAGAACGGATAAGCCTGCGGGTAAGCGATAGACCACGACATTCAGAAAACTGCCGATAGAGGCACCGAGGGTAAAGGCAATCAGAGCGGTGAGAATGGTAAACAGGGTGTCCATAACCAAGGCTTTAGTTTGGCAGTAGTGGCCGAACGGTTATGGTCAGGTTACTGAACATTAGGGCACTTAGAGGCTCTAGTGGCTCCAAACTGCCAGCACTCATTCAGCGTTAATAAAGTTCTGACTCAATTTGATTGAACGGCACGAAACACTCTTGGGGAAGTAAGACGGGCCTGCCAGAGAAGATTAGTTTGCCCCGATGGGTGTAGCGATCGATCGCGACTCCGAGAGGAGGTTGCGTCAGTTCGGGGTGTACTTCGTAGTAAGTCCGATAAATTTGCCGCGCGGCTCTAATAATTGCTGGGTCCACAAAGACGGGAAACTCCACATCTTCTATCCTATTTTCGGGTCGTTGTTGGGAAACGTATACCACAAACCTATCCCTAATTTTTACGCTCGACTTTAGTCGATTTGGGTGATTACAGCAAGAGTGGAAGAGAAAATTGTTGGTTTTTGGCGATTAGCGATCGGTTTTTAGCTTTAACTTTTAGCGATTAGTTTTTGGCTAATTACCCACTGCTAATCGCTAATTGCTAACCACCACTACTGAGCCTTCTCCAGTGCTTGAATCAAAGCATCTCCCATCGCTCGGCAACCGACTAGAGTGTTGCCTTCAGACATGATGTCTCCGGTGCGGTAGCCTTGGTCGAGCACCTGCATCACCGCTTGCTCAATGCGATCGCCTGCCTCCGGTTGATTCAGTCCGTAGCGTAGCATCATAGCTGCACTGAGCACTTGCGCGATCGGGTTAGCTTTGTCTTGCCCCGCAATATCGGGTGCGGAGCCATGAACTGGCTCATAAACACCAGGGCCAGAAGCTCCCAAGCTAGCCGAGGGGAGCATGCCGATACTCCCGGTCAGCATAGCAGCAGCGTCGGACAAAATATCACCAAACAGATTACTGGTGAGAATGGTGTCAAACTGCTTGGGCCAACGCACTAATTGCATTGCCGCGTTGTCTACATACATGTGAGACAGCTCTACGTCTGAGTATTCGGCAGACAACTGGGTCACGCGATCGCGCCACAACTGCGACACATCCAGCACATTGGCTTTATCGACAGAGCACAGTTTCTTGCCCCGCTTTTGAGCTGTCTCAAAGCCGACTTTGGCAATGCGATCGATTTCTGATTCGGTGTAAGCCATTGTGTTGACACCCCGCTTCTCACCGGATTCCGTTGCGAAGATGCCTTTGGGCTGACCAAAATAAACACCACCCGTTAGCTCTCGCACCACCATGATGTCAATGCCTTCCACGACTTCGCGCTTCAGGCTGGAAGCATCAATCAATTGAGGCAAAATTTTGGCAGGACGTAAGTTAGCAAAGAGTTCCAGACCTGAGCGGAGCCCCAGTAGACCAGTTTCAGGGCGCAGGTGCCGGGGTAATGTGTCCCATTTATAACCCCCGATCGCGGCTAACAAGACAGCATCGCTGTTACGGCAGGTTTCTAGAGTTTCTTGAGGCAGCGGTTCACCTGTAGCATCGATCGCGGCTCCCCCAATCAATGCCGATTGAAAATCGAATTCTAGATTGAGTTGCTGGCCTACAACTTTCAGCACGTCTACCGACACTGCCATGATTTCAGGGCCAATGCCATCGCCAGGTAGAAGGGTAATTCGGTACTGCTGTGCCATAGGTCAACTCAAAGGGAACGGTGGAAGTACTCACAGGGTATTTATCATACCTGGCAAGGGCACCAACCAGTAGGGCGCATCGTAAACAGAAAACCCGCAAAAACTAGGGTCAACACTAGTCTTTACGGGTAACAAGGCTAAATCAAGAATTAGCGACTACTGCACGACGTTGTGCAAATTGCCTGCGGATTCAGGACGAGCTTGACGAGCGCGGATATCTTGCTCAGCTTTTTGAGTTTTAGCCCCTACATCAGAATTAGGTTGGCTCAAGCGGATATTACCTTCGGCTTGGCGAACTTTGCCACGAATTTGGTCTTCGCGATCGCCTGTCAAATTACCTTTAATTTCCTGGGTTTTGCCCTGTAGGCTTTGGACAAATCCTGTTACTTCTTGGCCTACATCATTACCACCCTGGCTAGAAGCAGCCAAGCTAGGCTGAGCCAAGGCTACATTAGCCAAGGTCAGCACCAATCCTAAGACAACAGCGGTTAGAACTCGACGAATTTGCTGAAGTAAATTCACTTCAATCTCCTCTAAAAAATTTGTTTTTGCCACGAAAATATGACGACTTCAACCTATCGAAAATTCTGCGTCTAACCCTCTTTCGTAAGGGATAAGCCAATGGTTAAAACACGGGTGATAACCTGCTTAGAACAGGATTTGAAGGACCAGAGCCGCAATTAATGAAGAGCTTCAACAGGCCTGCTGTAGAGATACAGGAAAATTCTCTTGTCCACCATCATGTTCAGCTCGCATTTCTCTCGGCGGTTCCGATTGGAGTACTCGGAGGGCTAATTGGTCTAGGATGCGAGTGTTTCATAAGTCCCGATGAAGCGCTGTGGCTATCTGAACCTGGGATGAGTTCCAGTTGAAATCGCCAGTCTTTCCCGCTAATTCAGCCATCAACGAACCACCCAATGTTTTAGGATTTCTGCTGATTTGTTGTTAGGATGACGCTGTAAAGTACGGCAATGGCTTGCAGCGATCGCCTATGACCCGTGCCCCCCTAGTCGAGCGCATTCAGCAATTTAATCAAGGTCGCGACCCCCAACTGCTGCACCGCAAATACAAGGCGATGCAACGAACTCCGTTTGTCTTTTTGCGCGGAACTTGCCATCTGTTTTATCAAGATTGGCCCAGTACATCGGCTTTGAATCAAGCGCCTCTGAGTTGGATTTGTGGCGATCTACATCTAGAAAACTTTGGCACGTTCAAGGGTGATAACCGCTTAACCTACTTTGACCTGAACGATTTTGATGAAGCTGTGCTGGCTCCCTGTACTTGGGATGTCACTCGGTTTCTCACTAGCATTTTTGTCGGAGCCAACACCCTAGGTTTGGGCCACACAGACGCGATCGCTTTGGCCCAATCTTTTCTCGCCCACTACAAGCAGGCGCTTGCGACAGGCAAAGCAGGCTGGATTGAACGCAGCACCGCCACTGGCTTAGTCCAAGAACTTTTGAGTCAGCTCAAGCAGCGCCAACGTCCAGATTTTTTGAATAACCGCACTGAGATCAAGGGCAATACTCGCCGCATTCGCTTAGATGGCAAACGAGCCTTGCCAATTGAAGCTGCTGAGCGCAAAAAAATCACCGCTTTGATTGAGAAATTTAGAGCGCAGCAAACCAAACCTAAGTTTTTTAAGCTGCTGGATGTGGCTCAGCGAGCAGCGGGCACTGGCAGCTTAGGGATTGAGCGCTACATCTTGTTAGTGGTAGGGCATGGCTCGCCTAACGGCAACTACCTGCTCGATCTCAAGCAAGCTCACTCCTCCGCCTTGCAACCTTACCTGACAGTGGCTCAACCGCAATGGCCCAACGAAGCAGAGCGGATCGTGGCTGTTCACAAACGAGTTCAGGCTTGTCCGCCCGCCCTGCTCAAAGCGGTGACTCAGGACAATAAATCCTTTGTTTTGACCGAACTGCAACCTTTTGAAAGCCGAGTCAACTTAGAAGCCAATCGCGGCAGACTGAAGCGTTTAGAAAAGGTAATCGCGACGATGGGCGAGGTGGTTGCTTGGGCGCAGTTGCGCAGCGGCGGGCGGCAGGGTTCAGCGATCGCGGATGAGCTGATCGACTTTGCCCAACAAGCAACTTGGCAGGCCACAGCGGTGGACTATGCCCAAAATTACAGTCAGCAGGTGGAGAGAGATTGGCGTGAATTTCGCGAAGCCCTCAAGGATGGTTCAGTCGAGCAACCCCACTCAGAAGCAGTGCCAGTCGCTTCTGTATCCACCTGATTTATTATCGCAACTGAATATTTTTTAACCATAAAAATAATGCTGCTATTAGGCACTAGCAAGAAATTGATTGTGCCAGTTGTTTCAATTCTATAAACCAGATGCCAAAGCAATAGGTGAAAGGCTAGCCTTGCTGTTAACTTGCATCGCTCCTCAGCACCTATGGCACAAGAATTAGCAGTTCGGACTCGTGGGCTGACTAAGCAGTTCGACCGTCACCTTGCGGTTCATGATTTAGATTTAGAAATTGCAGCGGGGGAAGTTTACGGACTGATTGGCCCTAATGGGGCGGGAAAAACTACGTTAATTCGCATGTTGGCGGCAGCAGAAGAACCAACCACAGGCGAGATTTTTATCAACGGCGATCGCTTGTTGCGAGACCACAGCAACCCCAATCTGAAGCGGCGGCTGGGTTACTTACCCGACGACTTTCCTCTCTACGATGACCTCACCGTTTGGGACTACCTAGACTACTTTGCGCGGCTCTACCGCTTACAAGAACCCCGGCGGACTCGGCGTTTGCGAGATGTGCTGGAACTGGTGCAACTGAGCCACAAAAGAAATAGTGCGATCGCCACCCTGTCTCGCGGCATGAAGCAGCGACTCAGTCTCGCACGCACGATTATTCATGAGCCAATTCTGCTGCTCTTGGATGAACCTGTGTCAGGTCTCGACCCGATCGCCCGGATGCAGTTTCGCGAAATTATCAAGGTTTTGCGCGAAGCGGGTATGACAATTTTGATTTCGTCACACGTCCTCAGCGACTTGGCCGAGCTTTGCACCTCGGTCGGCATCATGGAGCTGGGCTATTTGGTCGAAAGCGCTTCTCTCAAAGACCTATATCGTCGCCTCAGTCGGCAGCAAATTGTGGTAGCGACGCTGGGCAGTTTAGATGCGTTGCAGGCGGAGTTGAGAAATCACTCCTCGGTAGAAGGTTACGAAATCGTACCCGGAACTCAGCAAGTACGAGTGCAGTTTTCGGGTGGGGCTGAAGAGAGTGCTGTGCTGTTGCGATCACTGGTCGCCGCCGGAATTCCCCTCACCGAATTTCATTGCACACAGGAAGACCTAGAAACGATTTTCCTCAAATTGGGACACAAGCAAGCGTCTTAGAAAGGATGTTCGGCTTTGCCATTCGCGAAGCGTAGGATATACGCCTTTGGCGTTCCCGCAGGGTAGGAGGAAGAAAAGAGATGAAAGGAGGACAGGGATTAATGACCGCTCAATGGTTGGATCGGGTGGGGGATTGGAATCCACAACTGTTTCGAGAACTGAAAGGCCGTTTAACGCGGCAAAGCGCTTTCTTAGTCACTTTGGCAGCTCTACTATTGCAGTTCTTGCTAGGGAGTTTGGTGTTTGAGAGTGGGAGCGATCCTGTTCCTGTCTTCCGTATTCTCAATTGGCTGCTACCCATGATGCTATTTGTCCTGGGTACTGTCTTGCTGATGACCGATTTAGAGCAAGAAGAACGACGAGGCACGTTGAATTTTATTCGCTTAAGTCCGCAAACTAGCCAGAGTATTCTGCTAGGCAAGTTGCTGGGAGTACCCGTTCTGGTGTACCTCGGTGCAGCATTGCTAGTACCGATGCATATTTGGTCTACCTTAGCGGCCAACGTGTCTCTCAGCTTTCTGGTTAGTTTCTATGGTCTTTTAGGGGTTGCTTGCGCTTTCATCTTTAGCTTGGCGCTGTTGTCTGCCTTTATCGGGCGATTTTCGGCAGGACAGACAAACTCTTTGGGCAGTACTTCAGCTCTGGTAACTGCCTTGTTGGTGGGGCTAGCCTTTTTGCCGATCTACATGAATTGGAATCAGCTCACCGTCTGGAGTGTCTGGCTGTCAGGGCTGGATACAGGGGGTGTTAATGACTTGCAATGGTTCTTTTTGCCGATTGGAGGCAGTCCAGCGATCGCCCATAGCTTTACCTTGCTCAATGCGGGCTTAGGGATTTACTGGGTTTGGCATATCCTCAACCGCTGTTTTCGTTCTCCCACGTCGGCTTTGCTAAGCAAGCGCTACAGCTATTTAATGACTGCTCATGTGGAGCTGTTGCTACTAGGATTTTTGGTTCAAAGTTCCATTTCCTTAAACGCTACATCTGACTGGTTTAGCGTTCTACTCTGCTTCAGCCTGATCAACCTGATTTGGTTTGGAGTCTTAATGCTCCTCCTCTCGCCTCAGCGGCAAGCCTTGCTAGATTGGGCTCGCTATCGCCACGCCATGACTGACATGGCTTCTGGGGCAAGACAACGTTCTCTGATCGCAGATTTGATTTGGGGTGACAAAAGTCCTGTGCTGGTGGCGATGTTGCTCAACTTCGGCCTTGTGGCGGCAATCTTAGGTACTTGGGTCTTTGTGGCGTCTGGCGAGGCACCAAAACTGCGATTGCTGGCAGGCTTGCTCCTCAGTTTTACCTTGCTGGCCATCTACGTCGCGATCGCCCAGTTTGCCACTTTAGCCAAGTCACGACAACATACGTTGCAAGTTGCAGTAGCCATTGGTGGAGTTGCTTTATTGCCGCCACTGATCTTGATTTTGGCCGCTCAAGGAGAACCTACCCATGCCAAAGAACTCATGCTCTTTTCTCCTTTGCTCTGGCTGGTCTTAGACAATGTTTCTGCAATTGCGATCGCCTTAAGTTTGTTAGGACAGTTGGGTGTGCTGGGGCTGCTGACCTTCCGCTTCACGCAAAGACTGACACAACTGGGTGCCTCTGAAACAAAAGCTTTGCTCCCTGGAAGAGATACCGCTTTCCGGGTGAGACCACGAGGTGCAGATTAGCCAGATTAGCGATCGCCCTTCGCTGAGCTTTGATGACCAAAATCATTACCAGGAGAAAATCGCCATGCTACAAGTTGGCTTGGACCGTCTGGGGGATTGGAACCCGCAACTATTTCGAGAACTCAAGGGTCGCTTAACGCCGCGCAATTCACTACTCGCGATCGTGATTTCGGTCGGGGTACAACTAGTTTTTCTGCTGTACGTGTGGGGACAGCTGCCAACCCTAACTTCTAGTCATCAATACTGTACGGGGGGTGGATCAGATCATGCACGTCGTTGCCTAACTAATACCTTGGGCCATATTTTAGTCGATTGGCCCCTATGGTCCCTGGATGCCTTTATCACCCTAAGCATGATTGGCATGGTGATGCTACCCGTAGTGGGTACTTATCTGCTAGTAAGCGATCTCGATCGCGAGGAGCGACGGGGTACCCTTAACTTTCTGCGTTTGACCCCTCAGTCGGCGGGCGGTCTACTAGTCGGTAAGATGCTGGGAGTACCAATTTTGCTGTATTGGGCTACTCTGCTAGCAGTGCCATTACATCTGTGGTTGGGTAATGCAGCGGGAATTTCCCTAACTGCCATGTTCGTATTTTATGGAGTAGTCTTAGCCAGCTGTGTTTGTTTTTATAGTGTCGCGCTACTGATTGGCTTGACAGGGACTTGGTTAGGTGGTTTTCAAGCTTGGTTAGGTAGCGGAGGTCTACTGTTCCTACTTGTTTGTTCTCTCAGTCAAAGGGTTAACAACTCTCCGAGCGATTTACTAAGGGGGCTCACGCCTGCTTTGGTATTAGAGCAAATAATGCCTATGAAGCTTTTAGAGAAATCCCTTTTGTATCAGGAAAGGCTCCAGCACCTACAATGGTTCCACTTGCCTGTAGGCAGCAGTTTGTTTGCAGCTCTGGGCTTTACATTGCTAAATTATGGGTTCTACAGTTTTTGGGCTTGGCAAGCCCTAGGTCGCCGCTTTCGTAACTCTAATATTCCTCTTTTCAGCAAACAGCAAAGTTATGGTCTAACGCTTTGCTTTGAAACTTTGGTTCTAGGTTTGGCAGTCCAGACTCAGAAATCTCTGGAACAAATGCCAAACGAGATTGTTCCTGCGGGTCAAGAGTCAGCTTCATTCCAGCATTTTCTACACTTGCTATCGCAAAACTTAGATTTTGCCCTATTGCTAAATCTGGTGTTTTTTCTGGGCCTGATCGCTGCTTTGCTGCCCCATCGCCAAGCAGTTCAGGATTGGGCCAGGTATCGGCATGAGCGAGTTACAAGTCGTAAACATTTTTGGTCCAGGGCTCTGATTGCCGACTTACTGTGGAATGAGAAAAGTCCTGCGGTAGTGGCGATCGCCACTAATCTAGGCATTGCCTCTATCATGCTGCTGCTTTGGGTACTTTCTTGGCCTCCGGTCGCAACTCAAGAACGAGCGATCGCAGGACTAGTGCTGGGTTTTAGCGTGCTGGCCGTCTACGCAGTGCTAGCACAAGTCTTACTACTCCTGCCTAGCCCCAAGCGGGGTTTCTGGGCTTTTGGGTCAGTGAGTGCGGCAGTAGTATTACCAGTTCTAGTCCTTGCCATTTTGTCCCTTGGTCCTGACAAAGCGGCTGGGCTGTGGCTGTTCTCGGCGGTTCCCTTTGCTGCTATCCATGAGGCAGCCGCTCATGAAATTGTGCTGAGTTGGCTAGGCCAGTTAAGCATTGTGAGCTTATTGAGTTTGAACTTGACGCGGCAAGTGCGACAGATTGGGGAGTCGGCTTCCAAGGCTTTACTGAGCGATCGCCCTCTGGATCGCCCCCGCTTGTCTGGAAGAACCTAACTAAAATTATCCCTAGCGGAGCGCCTTTTTCACCAAAGCTGGAATTTGAGAAGGGCGCTCTGCAACGGGAATATTGGCCCGCTTAAAGGCGGCAATCTTACTCTCAGCTGTCCCGATTTCGGTGCCCAACTCAGCTACTTGGGCTGCAATAATCGCTCCCGCATGTCCCATGTGTTTGCCCTTAGGAACAGTGCGGCCCGCAAGGTAAGCAATCACTGGTTTATCAATCACTTCCGCAATATAACGAGCGGCAACTTCCTCGCTGTCTCCCCCAATCTCTCCCACCAAAACAATAACTTCGGTCGTGTCGTCCTCATCCAAGCTTTGCAGCCATTGGGGAAACGAGGAGCCGACAATGCTATCTCCTCCAATGCCCACGCCAATAGATTGCCCCAAACCTGAGCGGGTGAGTTCTAAGGCAATTTCATAAGTGAGCGTGCCGCTGCGACTAATCAGACCGACTGGCCCAGGGGTGTAGAATTCCGCTGGATGAGTTCCTAGCAACACATTCTGCCCCGGTACGATAATGCCAGGGCAATTCGGGCCCACAATCAGAGTGTCTGTCGCTTCTGCCTTGCGAGTCAGATGCACCATATCTAGGGGTGGCATCCCCTCAGTCACAATAATGATCTGTCGAATGCCAGCAGCGATCGCTTCTAGAGCTGCGTCTAGGATGAGATAGGGCGAGACAAACAAAATGGTGGTATCGACTGGCCCGACTGTGGGTAGCGCCTGCTCCACCATATTAAAAATGGGGATGTCCTCAAGCTGCTGTCCGCCATAGCCAGGGCTGATTCCCGCCACAATGTTGGTGCCGTAAGCCTTCATCAGAGGGGTGTATAGCTTGCCCAGTGGTTCTGTAATGCCTTGAACCAGGACTTTGCTGTCTGGATTAAAGTTCATATCTTTCTACCTACCGGAACGAAGCTGATCCCCAGATATGGCACCTGTTCCAAGTGCTGATCTACTTTGATTGTATGGGGTCAGAAGACCAGCAGTTACATTCAATTAGCAATTGGTTAAAGGGAGCTTAGGCTTGTTTAGCATTAGACCTAGATGAGGAGACGACCTGAGCGATCGCCTCGTCTAGGCTCTCTGTGAGGGTAATTTGTTGAGCGGCCAATCGTTCTTTCGCAGTTTCAAAATCTGACCCAACCAAGCGCACAATCAACCGTGGTATCCGCCCCGCCCAGTTTTTGTTCTGCATGTAAGTCGTGATGGTTTGAGCAATTTCGTCACAGGAAACAATATTGCCTAGTAGATTGACCAAAACTACTCTGGCGCTTTTGTCTCGCAGGATCAGCTCTAATCCTTGCTCGATGCGTTCTGGCAAAGCGGCGGGCATGCGATCGCTATAGAAATCTCGACCAATGTTGAGTAAATTGGCGGGCTTACCTCCGGCTTGATGCACCAAGTCCAAAGTTGTCATGGTCAGTCCTGCACCATTGCAGAGAATGCCAATATTGCCTTCCATCTCGATCAAAAAGGGTAGCTTGGCAAAGCGACGGTACTGGCCCGCTGACTGCGCTGCTGTCTCCTTCATGCGCTGACTGCGTTTGACGGCTAGCTGAGCTAGATCGGGATGGCGATGCAGAGCATCATCATTGGCCGTGACTTTGCCATCTAGGGCCATGACCTCGCCTTTAATGCTGATTCCCAACGGATTGATTTCTACCAAATCTAAATCTTTCTGGACAAACAGCCGATACATTTTCTCGACTACGGCACTAATTGATTGAATCAGTGCTCCCTGGAGTCCCATCTTCAGCGCTAAGCGACGAGCATAGAACGGCGAGAATTCTTGATCGACCATCACCTGCTGCATTTTCTCCAGGGATGCTTCCAGTTGCACCCCGCCATGCTGAGAGCCCAGCAGCACCGGACGGCGAGCGGAGGGGTCGATGGCGACTGCTAAATAAAATTCTTGATTGGCATCATATTTAGCTTCGGCCAGCAGAACTTCAGGGTATTCCCCCATGATCGGCAGGTTAAAGATGGTCTGAGCTGCTGCGATCGCATCAATGGTGTTTTCCACGAACTTGATGCCCCCAGCTTTGCCTCGTCCGCCAGCCCGCACTTGCGACTTGAGCACAACAGGATAAGGAATTTTCAGGCCCTTCAGATCCTTGGGGTGGTCAATCCGTTGGGAAGACAGCACAGGGATGCCCATCTCCCGAAATAATTCCTTCGCTTGGTACTCTAGCAAATCCATGAGAGCCGAGAATGCCTGTAATCGGTGGAGAAAAACACTAAAAAGCGTGAAGCAACTTCGGTTTGAGCTGGAGCTGGCAGACTCGTTACTTCACACAGCTCGGTAAAGGCTAGTTTCGCTTATTTCTGCCGACTCTGCCAGTCTTTCGCCACACGGTCAATGCCATAGAAACGCTGCCAGAATTTATCGACAGCCCAAGTCGGTAAAAGTTTAGTCATGAGAAACAGCAAAATGCCCCCACCCGTAGCCGCCAGGTAACGAGGCCGAGGACGGCGATCGCTCAGTGCTTGAATAATTACGTCAGCCACTCGCTCTGCACTCCAAGCGCGGCTACTGGTTTGTTGCTCTAGCTTTTCCAGCTTCTCGAAAGCCGCACGGTAAGGCGTGTTCTGGGGATCGGGAACTGCTTCCTCTACTGCCGTCGCCACCACGCCAAAAAAGTCAGTGCTGACAGGTCCAGGCTCCACCACACTGACTTGAATATTGAACGGCTCCAGTTCCATCCGGAGAGCATCACTCAACCCTTCTAGGGCGAACTTGGAAGCGCTATAGAGACCGCCAAACGGAAACGCCAATCGCCCGCCGAGAGAGCTAATGTTGATGATGCGGCCCCCGCCTTGATGCCGCATGACCGGAATTAGGGCTTGGGTTAAGGCCAAAGGACCGAGCAAATTGACCTCAAACTGGCGACGAGTGGCGAGGACAGGAACCATCTCAAGAGGCCCCATCTGACCATAGCCAGCATTATTCACTAGAGCATCCACTCGGCCAAACTTGTCGATCGCTGTTTGGGCCAATGCCTGTCCTTGTTCAATTTGAGCAATATCCGTGGGAACCGCCAAAACCTCGGCTCCAGCTTTGCGGCACTCCGTAGCGACAGTTTCTAGTTTTTCGGCGCTGCGAGCGGCTAACACCAGTCGAATACCGAAAAACTTTGCAGCTAAAACTCGTGCCAAAGCCGCGCCAATTCCGGTGGAAGCCCCGGTAATCAGAACGACTTGTTCGGCAAGCGGACAAGGATAAGACATGACCAACTCCAGTCAAGGTGTAAAGGTTGCAGGCGATCGCTCAGCCATGCTGCTGTCTAATGGATTGCCGCCCCATTTTGCAATGTTTGACTGAAATTTGTCTCTAGCAGACGTGGGATTTTGGCATACTCAGGTCTGACCTTAGCTAGACTTCTATGGTTTCCTAGCATGATTGCTGCGTCGCCTCATTACATTTACCTGCATGGCTTTGCCTCCAGCCCTCGTTCTACGAAAGCCCAAGATCTCCGCGATCGCTTCCAAGCGCTAGGCATTGAGCTAATAATCCCCGACTTGAATCAACCAGACTTTACCGATTTAACTCTGACCAGACAACTGCAACAGGTCTCAGCGTTACTTCCGGCAGATTCTACCCCTGTCACCTTAATTGGCTCTAGTTTCGGAGGTTTAACAGCAGCTTGGGCCGCTGAGGGGCAACCTCAGATTCAACGCTTGGTTTTATTCGCTCCAGCGTTTCAGTTTTTGGATCATTGGCTACCACGCCTAGGCGAAGATCAAGTGCAACGCTGGCAAGCTGAGCAGTATTTATCGGTCTACCACTATGGCGAAGAGCGATCGCTACCCCTCAACTATGAATTCATTCGCGATGCGGCCCGATACCCAACAGCCCAACTGCGACGCCCTATTCCTACGTTGGTCTTACATGGCCGTGCCGATGATGTGATCCCGATCCAAGCTAGTCAACAGTTTGCAGCCCAGCGATCGTGGGTTGAGATGATAGAGCTAGAGAGCGATCATGCCCTTATCAACGTCAGCGAGCAGATATGGATCACTATTCAAAGGTTTTGCCAACTCAAGCCCTAGCGTCGAGTTTTGGCATTGAGATTAGTGGAGCCTTGACGCACCATCCGAATCGTTTGAGGCAGCACCCCTACCAAAAGCGCAAATGCTTCATCTGGTAACTGAGCTACTGTATCTGGGTCAAAATAATTGTCAAACTGATTCAAAATCATCTGTGCCCGCTGGAGGGGCACCGCATTATCCGTAAATTGTTGAGTCAGCCGAATCCATTGCCGGCGAATTAAATAAGCTTTTTGTCGTTCTTCATGAGCGTTAGGGTCTATGAGCGACAAATCTCCAACTGCAATTGCTTTTGTACAATTAACATCAAAGAATCCGCCTACAGCCGCACCAGGGCCAGCGAACTCGGCATGAAATTGTTTGTAAATAACTAAACCATTTCTGCGGCGGCTATTCACCATCAACAACCGTCCGCTGTTTAGTTGAGTGATAAATTCAGGTGAACTTGGGTGCTCAACAACAGCTCGGCAAGGGTTGGGATCTGGAATATTCATCCTTTGAATGTTTTGAGCTTCTGCGTGTTTGCCTACAGCACAGGTACGGTTGACGGGAACATCAACCTCGAAAGAGGCAGTCTGGTAGCGCTGCTGACTTTCGCTATCCATCAAGACTTACTCCTAGTAACTTCCTGTGGGCATGCACCCGAACCCAGCACAGACTAGCTAACTAACCATAAGTATGGCAAGTATGGCGATTAAAAATAATCTTGGTTAGTCGGCTATAACTTGACGTTAATTTTGTCTAATTTGCATTTAGGAGTCAAATGCTGGCTTCATACCCATATTCTATGGCATGCAATCAACCCTAGACTAATCAATCCTTAGGAGTAGCTTGATGCTCAAAAGTTGTTTGATGGGTCATAGTTTAAAGGGCATATAAAGATAAACAGAAGTTAAATCAAGAAAGAGTAAAGTTTCCTGACAAACTTGAATGGCTTGTCGTAGAAAATCAGCTTTTGTTAGGGAATTTAATCTGTCTTAGCAAAAATTATGCTGACTGCTTATAACTACAGAAGCAATGCAGAATAAACAGGCAAGTTCTGCATGCTTTTATTATTCACTACGTTTATTTTGCTAGTTAGGGTTGTCTTGGGCGCTCGAACGTGGCTAGCTCTAACTAAGCAATCTCGCAAATCTAGTTTGGTGCATTACTAACAGTACATGCCTATGTGAGCTGTGCTGCTGACATAGGGGTCAGGCGCTTGTGTAAAAACAGGCGTCGTGGCTGCCTTAGTAACCAAGCACTCCAGCCTGGATCGGCTTGTTGCAGTTTGTAGCCTGTTTTGAGATAAAGCCGTCTGGCTTGATGATTATTTTCCAAAACATGGAGATAAATATCTTGAAAGCCCCAACTCAGGGCAATGCTCTCACAAGCAGTTAACAAGTGATGAGCCACCCCTTGCCGACGGTACTCTGAGCGAACCGCTAAATTGGAAAGATAGAGATATTTAGTTTGATGAAACTGGAACAGGTGCGCAGGGCGTAGCGCCATCTCCACCGTTCCCATTAAGGCATCACTCGGCGCTGAAGCGGACAAGTCCTGCTCGGTCGAAGTTTGCACAGCCACTAGACAAACATAATCCGGAACTGCAGACCGGAGGCGATTCCGCAAATCTTCATAAATGCCTAGGCGGAGCAGCGGGTACAACCAATGCATAAGGCCAGACCGAGGATGGAAACTATCGGCCAGAACGTCAGCTAGACCACCTAAATCTGTCAACTGAGCCACACGAATGCTGAAGTTGGCCGAGTCTAGTAGTCGTTCAGAAGAGGTTCGCTCATCAGACATTGAGGAATAAAAAGGAAAACTCACTGTTTTCAGGATACATAGCCAGTAAAGATCCTAAATTATTTGCCGAGACGAGGTCAGGGTTCTATCAAGGCTGCAATTCAGACTAGAGCCCTCCGCACCATAGCTAGCTTGTTAATTTTTGCAATTTTGGAACTGTATTAGGATTGTATGAGGAGTGCATTAACCTTGAGCTAAGCCTGGCTAAATCCTCAATTAGATTGGGCACCTTAACTTTAGATATTTAGATAGTCTTGCAAGACTCAGCTCTGATTGCACAAGTTGTACAGCAGAGCGTTCGCGTACTAACTACCATCATGATCGAGGTTTGCTCCTTAAAATTGTCACGATTTTTTCTGAGGAGTCCTATTTCAGACGGAATTAGTAAATCAGTACAGATTAGCAACTGGATTTTCTCGTCTTTGAGTATCGGGACTGTCGTCACATCTCTTTTCTTCAGAACTGGTAGCAAAGGACCGCAACCTAGGTTTGTGATGCGGGTCTTTGCGCTGCTGCCTTTGATGGGGGTGTCTCGTCAGCAACCTTCAAGTCTGCAATCTCTACCAAGAGTTTGCGCGGGACAAATACGAATTATCGCTTTAACTGTAGTGCAGCAACTTGGTGTCGATCAACTCACTGATGGAGCGCTCAGGTGTGCCGCTAGTCTGGCACAGCTCGGTTTTTCCTGTTTAAGTAACTCATATCCAGCGCGACGATTGTTGAACCAACTGCCTCTACAGCAGGAGAGCGGTGCATGAAACCACCAGAAAATAAGAAACCCAAAATTCTGGTTGTCGATGATGAACCAGACAACTTGGATTTGCTCTACCGAACTTTCCACCGGGAGTTCAAGGTACTTAGAGCTGAAAGTGCACCTCTGGCGCTGGATATTCTAGCCAATGAAGGGGATATCGCGGTCATCATTTCAGACCAGCGCATGCCCTTGATGAGTGGTACAGAGTTTCTGAGCCTCACAGCTACGCAATATCCAGATATTATCCGGATCATTTTGACGGGTTATACGGATGTGGAAGATTTGGTAGAGGCTATTAACTCTGGCAAAGTCTTTAAATATGTCACTAAGCCTTGGGATGATGAGGAGCTTAAAGGTGTAGTGCGGCAAGCAGTTGATACTCACAATGTGCTTAAAGCTCGCACCCGAGAATTGTGTCGGACGCTGCGTCAAGAATCTTTGCTAAACGCTGTTACGAATACAATTCGCAGCGCTCTCAATTATCGACAAATCATGCAGACGATTGTCGATACGATGGGGCAAATGTTTGAAGTGAGTTGCTGCGTTCTACGCCCCTTTCAAGACGATCGCATGGAGGATGAGTGGTTTGTTTATGCAGCTCGTTCTTATGGCGACACCCACTCAAATCACCACGCTCTAGAGAATAATGGTGCTGAGAGTAGTGCAGGCACACTGATCTCTGTGCCCAATGATGCTGCACAGCCAAGTACTAATGATTGGAGCCACCTAGCTCAGACTGTCTGGAAAACTCAGGAAGTCAAAATCCTAGACGATATTGCTACGCTGAGCGACTCTGAATCGGAGATTCCAGATTTTAAGCTGCGTCAGCAGATTTATCGTGATGCGGATATCCGTTCTAGCCTGGTTGTACCTTTGATCTGCCGCCAAGAGTTGATGGCGGTGCTAGCGTTGCACCAAAGTGGCGAACCCCGAGTCTGGCAGGATGATGAAATTCAATTAGTAATTGTGGTGGCGGATCAAGCAGCCCTAGCTTTATCCCAAGCCCGCGCTTACGAGCAGGTCCAGGCTTTGGCTCAGCGAGAGGCGTTGGTGAATACGATTACCTCGGCAATTCGTTCTAGCTTAGATCCACAGGATATTTTTGCTGCGATTACTCAACAGTTAGGCCAAGCCCTGCATGTGGATGGTTGTGCGCTGTCGCTGTGGACGGAAGATGATGAATATGTGCAATGTGTGGGCTTGCATGACTCCAGCTCGCAGACGAGTGAATCAATAGGCGAAGATTTGGTTAGCTTGCTGCCGACTCCTACAGTTGGTACCAATTCGTCACTGAATTCACACTTATTTCTGGAAACCACCCAATTACCTTCAACGGGTCATCCTCAAATAAACACTCGTCGGAGTGGAACATCGCTGGATGGATTAGAAGATGCGGGAGTGACTCTGCGGCATCTGCCCCAGTCCCGGGTGCCGATCAAGGGGAATCCAGTATTACAGCATCTGTTGACTACTCAAAAACCGGTAGCCACTGAGGATCTGAGTCAGCATCCAGAGTTGAATGTAGTTGATTTACCTTTGCGATCGCCCGCCCGCGCTTTGTTGGTAGTGCCTTTGCTGTCCGATGGCAAGATCATTGGCAGCATTTCTCTGCGCCAAGTGCGTCATTCTCGCCGCTGGAAAGCTTCAGAGATTGATTTGGCTCAAGCTGTGGCAGCACAAGCCGCGATCGCTGTGCAACAATCCCGCCTTTACCAAAAAACTCGGCAGCAAGCGGAGCAGCTCATAGAGTTAGACCGCCAAAAAACTGAATTCTTTCAAAATATTTCTCACGAGTTTCGTACCCCGCTCACGTTGATGATTGGTCCTTTAGAATCGGCAGTTGCTCAGAAGGAAGGGTTGGCTGCTGACCAATCAGTAATCGCTTTGCGAAACTCGCGCCGCCTGTTGCGGTTGGTCAATCAATTGCTTGATTTGCAGCGACTCGATGCTGGGCGAATGCAGCCGAGCTTCCGACCCTGCGACCTGACAGAGTTTGTTAGTCAGGTGGTGGAGTCGTTTCAGCCTTACTGCGACAAGAAAGAAATTACACTGCTAACTGAGCTAAAAGACTGCCCTGCCATTTACCTTGACCTAGAAAAATTTGACAAGGTACTCTACAACCTCTTGTCTAATGCCATGAAGTTTACGGCAGCCGGCGGGAGAATCACAGTATCGATGCAATTGGCTGGCGATCATTGCCTATTGCAGGTCAAAGATACCGGGATCGGCATTCGTACCGATCAAATTCCGCACTTGTTTGAGCGCTTCCGACAAGCTGAGGGCTCTGCGAATCGGAGCTATGAAGGAAGCGGTTTGGGCCTTGCCTTGGTGAAAGAGTTAGTTGAGCTGCACGGAGGACAGATCTCAGTTGAGTCTGTGTATGGCGAAGGCACGACTTTTACCGTGTGGCTCCAGACGGGTTTGGCGCACTTGCCAGCAGAGCAAGTGATTGAAGTCGCGACAGAAGCCCAGATGAGTCGTGCTGCTGTCGAACTGGCTGATATTGAAGCTGAACGGTATGAAAAAGATGAGAAAGCGTTACTTACAACAGAATCAGGACTCACTGGAGTAGATACGGTTGTCGGTAAAATTGCCAGACCCGGACAGGAGAAAACTGCCACTGCGGTAGCCTCACTCAGTAAGGTTCTGGTTGTAGATGACAATCCAGACTTACGAACTTATGTTTCCAGGGTATTGCGGCAAGCGGGCTACCAAGTGTTGACTGCTCGCAATGGAGGTGAGGGCTTTAAGGCGGCTCAGGCGCAGCACCCAGACTTGATTGTGACCGATCTGATGATGCCGCTGGTGTCTGGACTCGACATGATCCAAATGCTGCGGGCTTCTGAGACTTTGCGTGGCACTCCAATTATTCTGCTGACTGCGAAGGTCGATGAAGACACCCGAATTGAGGGAGCGGAGCGGGGCGCAGATGCGTATCTGTCTAAACCTTTTAATGATCGAGAGTTGTTGGCAGAAGTGCGGAACTTGCTCGCGTTGAAAGCGAATGAGCGACGGGTCGCAGAGCTGAATACTTACCTAACAGAGTCTGTCCTACGACGGTTCTTGCCACCAACAATGGTGCAAAAAGCCGCAGCAGGTGATTTGTCCCTAGATTTACGGCCTGAACCGCGCCTTATAACAGTTTTATTTAGCGACATCATTGGCTTTACCCAACTGTCGAATACGTTGCGATCGCGCCGCGTGGCAGAATTGCTCAACGAGTACCTGGCAGAAATGACCCAGGCCATTTTTGACAATGGCGGTACGGTAGATAAGTTTATGGGAGATGCGATTCTGGCTTTGTTTGGGGCTCCTGAGGAACTAACCCCCAACGAGCAAGTGCGGCGGGCGATCGCAGCGGCTCGGCAGATGTATCGCTCGCTCGATCAACTCAACCAGCGTTGGCAGGAGCAAGGGATTAGTCAAGTTCAGTTCCGCTGTGGTATCCATCAAGGAACCGCTGTGGTGGGTATGTTTGGTAGTGCTGACCGCGCTGACTACACAGCCATTGGCCCCAGTGTCAATATTGCTTCGCGCATCCAAGAGGCGGCGGAACCTAATTGCATTCTGGTTTCTGCCGCAGTAGCGGATTATTTGGAAGAAGAAGAAATCACCAAGTTCAGCCCGCTCAAGTTAAAAGGAGTGGATGAAACGGTATTGACTTTTGCCCTTAACCCAGAAGCGAAGTCGCAGGAGTAGTGACGAAACACGCAGCAAAAAGCAGCAACGTACTGTTACAGCATTTTTTGAGCCCGTTTGACGAAGTTGATGAACTCATCCCAACCATTGAGGCCACCATTAACCAGTCGTCTAACTTGTTCCCAATCAGATTTTTGGGCGGCCTGATCGACTCCGCGATCGTAAAAATACAACGCTAAGATTTCGGCAGCAGTTTTGGGGTCGAGGGCCAGGTCTGGATTCTCTTCTAGCTGGCATCCTAGCTTTTGACCATATTCTCGATAATTCGCTCGTCCCGTGATTTGCACAAAACCACGTCCGTGGTAGCGGGCTCCGTCGCCGGGTTGAGTGTTGCCTAAATCATCCCGATATTCGTACATGCGGGTGAAATAATCGTCGTCTCCCCACTCATGGATTGGGCGGAAACCTCCTGTTTCAACGCCGATGGTGGCGATCGCGGCAATTAAGGTAGGGCGATTGAGCAACTGACGCTGATGAAACGCTTGCAAAACTCCCAGTAAGTAAGCCTTCACATCACTCAGAGAGCAGTCCAAAATCTCAGCCACTTGGCCTGGACTCAGCATCTCCAGCAACGGGTTGCAGTTAGGAATCGTTTTTGCTTGAATTAGCTGCTTAGCAATCTCTGGAGTGAGGTCGTCATTTGCCGCGTTAAACGCTTTACAAAAACGCGCGATCGCTGCGGCAGTTAAAGGCCCACACCGACCATCAGGTTCACCAATGGGCATTTGTAAATCGCGCAAACGAACTTGAATCTGCTTCACTAAATCTGCATCATGCGCGACCTGATTCAAGGTTAAGGTAGCAGGTCCATTGCAAATATCTTGTAACCGCATTAAACATTTTCCCAGCTTTGCTCCGATTATCTCGAAAAAGCAAATTCAGATTGAGAATCGTTAGAATTTTTATCGCCTAGCCTTTATCTCGTTTGACCATGACCCCTTTAATCGATCCCAGCGCTCAAAACCAGTCTGCTGATTGGCGTCGCCATGCTGATCCGCCCAACCTTTGGCTGGCTGTCCTCTCTGGCTCCATCGTGATCCATGTGCTCTTGGCGTTGACGCTGCGGTGGTCCATTCGAGTCGCGATCGCTCAACCTTCAAACGCCAGTTCTGCACCCATTGAGGTGGTAGATATTGCCCCTGAAACAGCGTCTATAGAAGCTGAAGCTGCCGCCCCAACCGCCCCAATCGCTCAAGACCCTGTGACTGATTCAGCACCACCTCAAGCCGATGACGGAGTTGCCGTCTTGGAACCTGGGGTAACTGCCATCCTCCCAGAATCTGTAGAGGCTACGGCCCCATCTCCTAGCCCTTCGCCTCCTATATCACAGCCACCGCAACCATCCTCTGCCACTCCACCAGCGTCTTTACCGTTTACTCCACCTGTCTTACCCAACCCCCAAGCCAGTCCCGAACCCAGACGCGATCCAGAGCCAGAAGCAAATGTAGTACCCCCGCCAGCTGATAATAATCAGGCACCTGTAGCGCCGGACAATGGGAGTGAGACACCGACAGAATCTAATATCCCACCCGAACAAACCTCGGAGGATACTGGGGCTTTACCAGCACCTGAAGGCCAAACAGGAACTACTCAGGAAGGTAGCGAAGCTCCGTTGGGGAATCCTGACAGTGCTTCAGAAGAATCGGAAACTGAATCAAACTCTTTACCTCCAGGACCCACAGTTCCAGACTCAGCGCCCGCTCCGACTGATGGCGGTTTGGGTGAGGCGATCGGTCAAGTGCCTGTTTCGCAAGATCCAGTTCCGGCTGAGTTCCAAGCCAGTCTAAGCGTCACCGAACCCGGAGGTCCGGGTGCAGTAGATTTTCACGATCAACTTGCTACACCTAAAGCCACTAGCAAAACCTTTCCTTCAGATCCTACTTCTGTCTCTGGCTGCGTACTTGTCCCTGAAAGTGTGCAGTACTTTGGCCAATCAGTAGAACTAAGAATCGCGATCGATGAGCAAGGCCGTGTTTTAGACGACGCTACAGTGGTTAGACAGTCTAGTGGGAGTGAATCCTTTGATCAGTTAGCCACCTGTGTGATTGCCTCTTGGGAATTTAACCCAGCTTTTGACCGGATCAATAATGTTGAGTCTAGAGTTTCCAGTAACCTAGATGTGTTTGTCACCATCAAATCGATTAATTGAACAATTTTTAGTTTGAAGTTTTTAATAGTTGTGCTATCCTAGCTTAGGCTTGATTACCAGCGATGTCTAAGACTGGCAAGCAGGCAAAATTCAAGTGCGGGTGTAGTTTAGTGGTAAAACCATAGCCTTCCAAGCTATTGATGCGAGTTCGATTCTCGCCACCCGCTTATCAAATCAGGAATTTTAGATCTCACCCAGAGACAAATTGAGAATAGTGCGATCGCGTCCGGCAGTTTTGGCATGGTAAAGAGCCTTATCAGCAGCCACCACTAATTCCTCAGGAGAAATCTCTGGATTGGGAATCGTACTAGAAACGCCCAAGCTAAGCGTCAAGCGATCGCCAATCAAAGAATTAACGTGAGGAATTTCTAAATCTTTAATACTTAAGCGAATCGCTTCAGCTACCCGAACTGCCCCTTCCGCTTCTGTATTGGGCAAAACTACCACAAACTCTTCCCCGCCATAGCGAGCAACCAGATCGGCAGGACGCTTGACCGCTTGACTCAAGGCTTGAGCTACTTGCCAGAGACAGCGATCGCCCTCGCAATGGCCATAAGTATCGTTATAGGCTTTGAAGCAGTCAATATCACAGAGGATTAATGAAAGAGGCGATCGCTCACGGGCCATTCGCCACCATTCCTGCGCCAGATATTCATCAAAGTGCCGCCGATTAGCCACTTGAGTGACGCTATCTAAGACTACGAGGCGATATAGCTCTTGGTTGGTAACTTCTAGTCTTTGATAAAGCTTATTTAACATCTGAGTAGCGAGTTCATGAATTTGAGACTGCGCCACGAGCAATTGATGTACATCCAGCAACTTGTAAGTGTGCGGCTGAAATTGCACCAAAATTGGTTCTGCTAAAAGTTCGGGCGATCGCTGCAAGGCTTGACGGGCTGCTACCACAATGGCAACGTCACTCGGAAAGATTAAAAAATCTTCTCCCGTAAAGCGATACAACGCTCTTAGGGGTCGCCTTAAAAACAGTTCCGACCCATAGGGCCGACTGAGATGTTCCAAGAAGCGCCGCCGAGAAATCATCCCGACAAAGCGCCCTGCTTCCATCAGAATCACCCCTGGTAGCAAAGGATTCTGATGGAACGCTTGCGCTACCTCTTGTCCCGGCTGATGAGGCTCAACTGCAAAGTCATATAGGGTTAATTCTGCCAAAGTTGACTCCAGCTTCAGATTTCGCCCACAAATGTCTGACAACAGGGGAAGCAATCGGGAGTGGGAGGCACTAGACATAAGGATCAGTAAAAGTTCCTGGAATTAGGGAAGATACTAAGATCTGCTTGTCTATGTAAGACGCGCCTAAGCCTAAGGAGATGCGTCAGCTACTGCTTTAGTAAAGCTTGAATGCTGCGAGCTTGAGCTGAATTTAAGCTTAACTTTTCTAGCTTCGTTACACCCTAGTCCTGACAACTGAAACTGAACCGTAGTTAAGAGCTTTCAGGTCTAGGCCCTTTTGCTGACCTGAAGCTCAATAGTTAACGATAGAGTGAACGATGGTTGCCTTCAACCGTAATCCTCAGACTCAACTCCAGGTTCAGCTGTCATGGATACTACTTCTGAAGATACCTCACCTGGATCTTCTGGTGGCAAATTCACTAAAAGTCCCTGTAGCTTCATGCGATGAATATAGGGCCAACCTCCCTCAGCTTCTATGTCCCGTAACAATGCATAGAGCGCTTGGCGATTGGTCGGTAACGAATCTTGAAAAAAACTGTCACTGATTTCTCGGTGCAAGCTTTCCAGCAGTCGCAGGAGAGCTAAGAGAGTTAAACAGTCACCCTCATGGCTCTGAGCCGAAGTTCGTACCACCTGAGCGATCGCGGCAAAGTCGGGCCTTAGCTCCGATGCCACCTGAATATTGTCATCCATCACCATTTAATCCTTGTGGGCTGCGTTTCAATCAATCGCAATTGGGTCAACCCAACTTTACAGGAGTCTTTATCCCAAGCTGAATTAGAATGTACTACTCAAAAAGTACTCCGGCACTCCAGGTGAAAATAACTCAGCTTGATCCCCATTCACTCAAACAATTGTGATTTGCTTACCACCTCAAGCGAAAGGCGATCCAAGGACGTGTAAAATGCTGTATTAGGTCTTGGCCGGACCATTGCGAAAATCATAAGAATCCAGCTAAACCTGGCAGTGGTTCAAAATTCTCCTGGTGGTTGCGGCAGCACGCCCAAAACAGAGCGCAGGCGTTTATGAAGTGTGGCCGTTTTGCCTCAGGTTGGTTGCGGGCCATCACCCTACTCGCTTGAGTGCCTGAAGCCCAAATTTTAGATTGCCCTGGCAGGGATTTATAACATTGGTATTGAGGTTGACTATGAGGTATCGTGCTTTAATCGTTTCACTCCTGGCTTTGTGCTTGGGTGTGCTGACTGCTTGTAGCAGTGGGCCAAGTACTACCGTGAACCGAGATCTTCTCACCTACGAGCAGATCAGAGGAACTGGTTTGGCAAACACTTGTCCCCAATTAGATGAGACCTCACGTGGGTCCATCACTGTAGATACGGGTAAGTCTTACACCCTAAACAGCCTGTGCTTACAGCCAGTTGACTTCTTTGTGAAGGAAGAAGGTGTTAGCAAGCGCTCCCAGGCTGCCTATAAGCCTGCGAAGCTAGTGACCCGTCAAACTTCTTCTATTGAAGCCGTCAGCGGCGCACTTGAACCCAATGCTGATGGCAGCTTCACCTTTAAGGAAGAAGATGGTCTCGACTTCCAAGCCATTACCGTGCAATTGGCTGGTGGTGAGCGGGTGCCTTTCCTATTCACCATCAAAGGGTTAGTCGCGCAGACCCAGCCGGGTTTGAATGGTGTGATCAACACCTCTACTGACTTCGAAGGTAAATTCAAAGTCCCATCCTACCGGACCGCTAACTTCCTAGACCCCAAGGGCCGTGGTTTAGCAACAGGTTATGACAACGCTGTTGCGCTACCCGCTCAAGCTGATAGTGATGAACTACGGCGCGAGAACGTGAAGAGCTTTGATGTTGGTAAAGGTAAGATTTCTCTCCAAGTCGCTAAGGTAGATAATACCAGTGGCGAGATTGCTGGCACCTTTGAAAGTGAGCAGCCTTCGGAAACTGACATGGGTTCTCGTGAACCTGTAGAAGTTAAGATCCGGGGCATCTTCTATGCTCGTCTGGAGCCAGGCCAAGCCTAAGGCAGCGATCGCTGTTCTGTAGCTGTACCACTAAAGTAGATTGACGCTTTGGTACTCAACCAGCACCAAACTACATTGGCATAATATTGACAGAAAGAGGGGTGAAACACCCCTCTTTTGTTATGCAGCAAGGACTATGAAAGTAGGCAGAATTGGCTGGGATGGTGAGTAGGGAAGGACAGCTCAAGCCACGCTTGCCTCTGCCATCGATTGCACTCAACCAGGAAGAAAATGAATGCGATACTCACTCTTGAGTCAATTTCAAGGAGTACTCGTAGGCGCAGCCATAGGTGAACTTTTAGGCGTAGCTTGGGCGACTCACTTGTCTCAACAAGACCAAAGTGAGCTAGCCCAGCCTCAACTTTTTTTGGGTCATCCTGAGCGCCAAGCTCAGCAACTGCTGGCTTCCGAACCCCTTAGCCTCTCAGCCCCAGCATGGGGCCGCCTAACGGTACTAGGGGCTCGGAGTCTGGTGGAGCGAGGAGAGTTGGATTTAGCAGATTGGCAGCAGCGCTTCCAGTCAGATGTTGAGCTTGGTCATCCAGACGAGTTAGGAGCGGAAGGAATAGCGATCGCCAGTCTACCGATCGCCTTATTTTTTCATGAGGATGAAACCAAACTCTATCGAAAGCTAAGCCAGCTTTACCAGTGCGCTTCCCTGCCTCCCGGTTCGATTCTGAACAGTGCTGTTCTGCCTAGCTTCGTGCTGAGTTTGGCGATCGCTCAGGCTTTACAGAATCAGTTGCAGCCCCAAGAGTTAATTCCCCAAATCATTAATGCCTTAACTCGCTTAGAGGCCCAATCCGCTGATCCGATTGCCGACTCAGAGACTATCGCTGTATTGATGCAGCAACTGGCTCAAGTGCAAACCTTAATACAGCAGAATGCCAGTTTAGAAATGGCGCGATCGCAGTTATGCCAGCCTCTGCAAGCTACAGCTTTGCCAAACGCTCAATTCGTTTCACCGATGATGGCAGCACTTTATTGTTGCCTGGCGACACCCCAGGATTGGCATTTGGCTGTTTTACGCTCCTTGCAGATGAAAATTTCGCCACAGTTAGTGGCAACCCTCACAGGTGCTTTGGCTGGGGCTTACAACAGCTTGGCTGGCATTCCGGTGGTTTGGCGGCTAGCCCTCGATCGCCAACACTCTGGAATTTCTCCGCTTAAATCAATTTGGCAGGTGGTCGAGTCCGAGGAAGAGGTGATTGAATTAGCGACTCACTTGCTAGCTACCTGGTCGGGCACTTATGATACACAAAAGTTTCCAGTTAAGCGCTGTCAAGTTCCGGCGATCGCAGCTCCTCGTGTCATTCGGCCCCGTTAACTTTACCCATTCACCTCTATTGTTCATCGCCTCGATTGTGATGGTGTCCCCCACTCACCTTCCTCTATGAACCGAGTAGCATGAATAAATAAACCAAGCGGGTGCTGTCACAAACTTTACAGACAGCTTCTAACCAGGGAAACCAGTTCATGCACACAATAAATTTCTTACCTGCTCGTTTGCATTCCACCTCACCCTCTCGCTGGTAGATCCTAACTACTATGAGAGCGATTCAATTGTTGATGCAGCGGGCAGAGCGGCTGCACAGACGCTATCGAAATGAAGGGTGGCGTGTGTACGTGGCAGACGTCTCGCGTAGGACGTTCGGTCATGCTTTGAGCCAAACCTGGAATCGGCAACCCCTCACTAGTGCCGCAGTAGGTCCGCGATCGCCCAACCATCACCGTCATCGCCCTCCGGCTATGGTCTTCGTGGCTGTTCTTTCCTTGACGAGCACCATTGGGTACCGTTTCTATAACGAACCGAAGCTAGACGTCGGTACAGCAGCGCCCCAGACCATTCGAGCGCCCTTTAATGCCAGTGTAGAAGATCCTAAAACCACAGAGGAAAAGCGTCGAGAAGCTCGAACTGGCGCGGTTCCAGTGTTAGCGCTAGATGTGGCGGTGAATCAACGAGTGCAGCAGGCTTTAGATCAAGCTTTAAAGCAGGGCACTGAACTGCGGCGCATGGCTGGAACTTTTCCGTTTGTTCCTACCATTAGCCTATCTTTGCCTACGCAAATCTACTTACGCCAAGCTGAAGAGTGGGAGTGGCGCGCGGTTTTAGAAGCTGTAGAGCCTCCTACTGTTAATAACTCAGGGCTGGAGAGTAGTACTGACCCAAGCTTGAATGAATGGCTAAACCCAAGCAATCCTCCCCTGAATGCAGCTCAGCAGCAAGCGATCGCTGAGTTGCGTAGTTATCGCCAAACTATACCTACTGAAGACTTTACTGCTTTCGTGGAAGTCATTGCTAAAAGTCGTTGGAGTTACCCGATTGCTCTAGCCGCCTTGTCCAACACAATCACCTCAGATTCGGAGGCTCTTTACAACGCCACCCTATTTAACTTATCGGATGCAGAATGGGAGAGCGCTCAAGCGAACATTCGCCAAGTTGTGACACGCATTTTGGCCCAAGGCATCTCCCCAGGCTTACCTAAAGCCATTTTGCAAAACGCGGTAAAAGTGCAAGTGAGGGGAGTCGTTCCAGAGCCAGCAGTGGCGATCGCAATCAATCTTTTGCCCAAAGTTTTAGAACCTAATCTCACTCGCGATCCGGAGCAAACTAAGCTCCGCGCCGAGCAAGCAGCCCAAGAAGTTAAACCTGTTTTCGTCACCGTTCAGCAAGACGAAGTAATTGTGAAAGAAGGACAGGTGATTACCCAAGCCAACTTTGTCTTGCTAGACTACTTCCGCTTGAGCCGTCGAGAAATTAATTGGCTCGGCCTGCTGGGTTTCGGTGGGCTAATGACTGGGGCGGTAGGTCTTGTCTGGGTGGTAGAGCGACGATTTCACCCAGGGTTGCGGCAGCGAGACCATCTCTTGCTCCTAGTTCTAACTTTAAGTGCGCCTCTTTTAGGAATTTTCGGCATTTCTTCGACCAGCTTGCCCGCGATTGGCTTGTTAGTGGGTAGTTTCTACGGTTCTGCCTTGAGCGTGGCAGTTGTCGGCTTACTGGCAGCGCTAGTGCCACTAGGATTGGAAGTGAGTTGGAGCTATTGGTTAGCTAGCACTGTTGGCGGTCTACTAGGCGGCTTGATTGCGGGAAGATTGCGATCGCGGGAAGAACTCGCCCTTTTAGGCGGTGTGGTCGGTCTGACCCAAGGTGTCGCCTACCTAATTCTGACTTTAATTCTGAATGCAGCTTCTGGCCCTGTCTGGTACCTCGTACTTAGTGGAGCCATGCTGCATGGCTTAGCTGGGGTGGCTTGGAGTGTAGTGGCGCTAGGACTCAGCCCCTACTTGGAACACTTGTTTGATCTCGTTACCCCCATTCGTCTAGCTGAACTCTCTAACCCAAATCGTCCTTTGTTGAAACGGTTAGCTTCTGATGCGCCCGGAACCTTTCAGCATACCTTGTTTGTATCCACCTTAGCCGAAGCTGCGGCCAGAGCCTTGAGCTGCAATGTGGAACTGGTGCGGGCTGGAACCTTGTATCACGATATTGGCAAGATGCACGATCCCTTGGGTTTCATTGAAAACCAAATGGGTGGTCCGAATAAGCACGACACCATCAACGACCCTTGGAAAAGTGCTCAACTGATTAAGAAGCATGTGAGTGCGGGGTTGGTCATGGCGCGCAAATGCCGTCTTCCCAAAGCTATCCAAGCTTTTATTCCAGAACATCAAGGCACGATGTTAATCGCCTATTTCTATCACCAAGCGCAGCAGCAAGCCAAACAAGAATCTACTTGCACCGTTGATGAGTGCGACTTCCGCTACGACGGCCCTGTGCCCCAATCCCGCGAAACAGGCATCGTCATGCTGGCAGACTCTTGCGAAGCCGCCTTGCGATCGCTCAAAGATGCTAGCTCGGAAGAAGCCCTCTCCATGATTAACAAAATCCTGCGAGCCCGCTGGCAAGACAATCAGCTAGTTCACTCGGGTCTGAGCCGGGAAGAAATGAACCAAATCGCCGAAGTCTTTGTCCAGGTTTGGCAACAATTCAATCACCAACGCATCGCCTACCCCAAAGCCGTTTTATCAGCAAAGTAGTATTGCGTCGGCACCCTACCCTTAGTCCTCTCCTCATGCCTCTTTGGTAGTTGCCCCAGTGGAGTCGATTTTCAGCGCTTTAACTAAAGGGGTGACGCCTTGCTCGATCCAGGTGTTGGCGATCGCGGCTTCTACATTGGCAGCTTCTTGGCTACTCGTGAGGGCCAGTAGGGTGGGACCTGCCCCGCTGATCACAAGGCCGTAAGCTCCCGCCGCGATCGCAGTGTCTTGAACAGCGGTGTATCCAGGAATGAGGGTTTGGCGATAGGGTTGGTGGATGCGGTCTTGCAAGGCGGCTCGCAACCATTTACCGTTGCCAGTTTCTAGGGCTCGGACGAGTAAGCCGAGATGAGCGGTATTAAAGATGGCATCAGCGCGGCTATAGTCGCTGGGTAAAACGCGGCGAGCTTCAGCGGTGGAAAGTTCAAAATTAGGAATGGCAACGACAGGCACGATATTGCTGTGCCAAGGAATCTCACAGATTTCCCATTTGCCTTCCGAGGTGGTAGCGGCAAGGCGACAGCCACCGATCAAGGCAGGCACCACATTATCTGGGTGGCCTTCCATTGCGATCGCTAGTTGCATGACTTCGGCTGCGGAAAGAGGCGAACCTGCGAAAGCATTTGCTCCAACCAATCCACCTACAATCGCCGTTGCCGAACTGCCCAAACCACGAGCCAACGGTACTCCCAGTTGAATATTGATTTCCACAGGTGGCGGCGTTTGGCCCAAGTGTTCGTAGAGTTTCACAAAAGCTTGGTAAGCCAGATTGCTCTCGTCTCGATTCACGCGATCGGCTTCTAACCCTTCCACCGTAATATCGACCTGCTGCTCTGTATTGGTTCGCAGTTGAGCAAATTGGAATTGGTTGTAAACCGTTAAAGCGGCACCCAAACAATCAAACCCTGGCCCAATGTTGGCAGTAGTAGCTGGAACCGTAACAGTAACCGTAGAACTCAACGACATTACAAATACCTATTAGCAGCGATCGCGAAACATTATTTCTCGCAAACCTGATCATAAAGCCGTTGAGGCACCTTAATTTCCAGGCAAAGGACTACAAGAGCAATAAAACCCTTTTTGGAGGGGGTCTGGGGGACGCAACCGTCCCTCAGCAAGAGCTTGGGGGCGCTTGCCCCCAAGCTCTTGGTTTTACTTCCGAAAGTTAGAAATTGTCATGATTCGCCAAAGCCACCTTCAACTTCTCCAACACCTCAGATACCGGAATCGAACCCAGCTCCCCATTGGTCCTTGTCCGAATACTGAGACTATTCGCCTCCACTTCCTTAGCTCCAATCACCGCCATCACCGGGATTTTCTCCTTCTCAGCATTGCGAATCAGCTTGCCCAGTCGCTCACCGCTCAGGTCCACCTCTGCCCGAATGCCGAGCGATCGCATCTGGTTGACTACATTCTGAGAAAACTCCACCTGATCTTGGCTCACAGGCAACAAACGAACTTGCTCCGGCGCGAGCCACAGCGGGAAGTCACCAGCATATTCCTCAATCAAAATCCCGATCAAGCGCTCTAAGGAACCAAATGGAGCCCGGTGGATCATCACTGGACGCTGACGAGTGCCGTCTTCTGCCACATATTCCAGGTCAAAGCGCTCCGGCAAGTTGTAGTCTACTTGGACGGTTCCGAGTTGCCATTCGCGATCGAGCGCATCTTGGAAAATGAAGTCGAGTTTTGGCCCATAGAAAGCGGCTTCTCCAATTCCCTCGAAGTAGTTCATCCCCAAGGTTTCGACAGCTCGCCGAATTGCTCCTTCGGCTTTATCCCACACCTCATCCGAACCCATATACTTGTCAGATGAAGGGTCACGGAAACTGAGCCGAGCTTTAAAGTTTTGTAGCTTCAAACTCTTGAACACAGACAGAATCAAATCCACCACACTCAAGAATTCTGCATCCAGTTGTTCAGGGGTGACGAATAGGTGCGAATCATCTACTGTAAAGCCGCGCACACGAGTCAATCCGCCTAACTCACCCGATTGCTCATAGCGGTAGACCGTGCCAAACTCAGCCAAACGCATCGGTAAGGTGCGGTAGGAGCGCAATTCGCTCTTATAGAGTTGGATGTGGAAAGGACAGTTCATTGGCTTGAGCACGAAGCCTTGCTCTTCAGCTTCCGCTTGCTCATTGTCAGCCATCATCGGGAACATGTCTTCCTTGTATTTCTGCCAGTGCCCCGAAGTTTTGAACAAATCCACTCTAGCGATGTGCGGAGTCACAACGGGCAAATAGCCCCGTTTCAGTTGCTCCTGCTTGAGAAAATCCTCTAGGGTAAACCGCAAGAGCGTGCCCTTGGGAGTCCACAAAGGTAAACCAGGACCGACAATATCGGAGAAGATAAACAGACCAAGCTCTTTACCTAGCTTGCGGTGGTCGCGTCTGAGAGCTTCTTCTTTGCGGCGTTTGTACTCGGTTAACTGCTCTGGAGATTCCCAAGCAGTGCCATAAATGCGTTGCAGTTGAGCTTTGGTTTCGTCACCGCGCCAATAAGCCCCCGCTACGCTTTCTAGTTCGATCGCGTCGGGCTTCAGTTCTCCAGTGTTTTCAAGGTGCGGACCCGCGCACAAATCCCACCAATGCTCACCCAAGTGGTAGATCGTGATTGGGGCTTTTAGACCTTCCAGAATTTCTAATTTGTAGGGTTCGTTAATTGCTTTGATGCGCTGCTCTGCTTCTTCGCGGCTGACTTCTTCGCGCACCACAGGCAATTTGCGATTAATGATTTTCACCATCTCTTTTTTGATGGCTTTGAGGTCTTTCTCGGTAAAAGGTTCGGGACTATCAAAGTCGTAATAGAACCCGTTGTCAATCCAAGGACCAATCGTGACTTGCGCTTTGGGAAACAGCTTCTGCACCGCCATTGCCATCACATGGGACGTGGTATGACGAATCTTCTTCAAGGCTTCAGATTCGCTGGTGCGAGGTAAATGTATTTTTTCGGCTAGTCCTGAAGAAGGAGCTTCTGAAGAAGGCATCTGCTGCTGAATCATTCGAGAAATATCTTGACTTGCAAGGGTTCGATTGGGATCAGAGGGAAATCATCCCCTATAGCCTCTATCTTACCGATCGCCCTTACCTCCTCGTCACCCCAAGCAAGCGAAAGAAATTCCGAAACTATTACAAAACGTAAATGAAATTAAGATTATTATGGTTAATAAGATAGAAATCTCTTTTCATACATGTTTAGTTCCAACTTGCCTGAACCGAATTTATTAAAAACTGTTCTACAACCGCTATTGGAAGACTTTCAATACTGGTTTGAGCGATCGCAAGTGCTGCTCGAAACAGAGGAAATTCGATTTTTAGGCGTAGAGAAGCAAGCTGATTTGCTAGCACGAGTCAAACAGGCGCAACAGGAAGTTCGCACGACTCAAATGTTGCTTCAGGTGACAGGTGGTCAGGTGGGCGTAGAAACAACAGTCTTGATGCCGTGGCATCAGCTTGTCACCGAATGCTGGCAAACCACCATCCGTTTCCGTTTGGAACGCTCTGCGGGCTACGAAGGAGTAGATTAAGCTGCAAAAAATCTGAGAAACTATTGGCAATGAAGCTCAACATTGCCTGGGACCAACGCTGTCTGCTCCACTTTCCAGCTTGGTTCCATTTCGAGCAAAATTTGTGAACTTGCTGGTGAGCTATTCGGCTGGGAGGACCAAAATTATGTTGCACCTGCTTTACGTTATTGCTTTTACCATTCTGGCGTTTTTGGCGATTGCGAATCTAATTCGCAACATGCTGACCCTAGGAATGGAATCTCAACGGAGTTATGCTCCTGCCGGATGGTCTGCTGGCAATGGTGCAGCGACTTCACGGCCTCGACCTGTACCACACCCAGAGTTTCTAGATGATGCGGGCAACGTGATCAACGAGCCGCTGCTGGTCATGCGTTCTATGTCTGTAGAAGATGCCCGTGAGCATTTAGATGCACTTTATGATTCTTCCCCTGGCAATAGCAATAGTGGCGAAACTCGGGAAGAGAGTTAGAAGCTAGGAGCAACCCTACCTCAGCTTTTTTAGGCAGCCCTAAAGCGAGGATGGGTTTTCAAAACGCTTGGTTCAAATCGCTGTACCCACTGCACAAAGGACTCCGTCATAGTGCTGGTAGGTTCTGCTTGCTGAATTAACAAAGCCATGTAGCGAGCTGGCTGCTTCACCACAACGGCACAACAGTCAGGCCCTTGAATGACCGCATGATGGAATCCTTCTAGCTGGAGCGAAGACATCAGCAGCGATCGCAAACCAAGGGCTTGAAAAATAGTCTGCACCCAACTCATATTGCTGCTCTCTCCAGCCGTAAAATATTCCTTGGGTAGACCGTTCAAGTCAAAAATTGCCGCCCCAACAATACTGTTACTGTAAGCAGCATATTCATCTTGATCCGGGGGGGTAGGCTTGGCTCCAGATGCAGGATTGGAAGACATAGTGAGCTCACTTGGGCGATCGGTGACTGAAACTGAAAGACAAAATCAACAGCAACAATTTCAGGATGCCCCTTAATTGAGTTGTAACGGTAGGCTTGCAAGCGCGGCGAACTACCTCTGCACTTCGCGCCTAAGCTTAGGTTACAAAATTTGGCTCTGTTGAGACGACCGTAAAATTGCTCACTTCCAATTCTGACACTGTAGCAGTTCGGTGAGCCTGCCTAAATTTTTAATCAATCAGTTGCCTTGCGTGCTTCAGTTACACTAAGAGCATCTAGCAATCCTTACATATCCTGCAATGGCGGCGAATTTACCTAATCCCACTGGTACTTCCCCAGCAAAACCGAACTCCACAGTCGGTACCCGCATTCGAAATTTACTCATTGTTCTAGTCGCGATCGCCTTGAGCGTTGCTGTTTTCTTTGGGTTGCAAACTCAAACCACCTCAGTTTCACTCAATAGCTTGGCCGAGGAAGCAACTCCCCTAGAAATAGCCCTCAAAAATGGCAAGCCAACCTTAATGGAGTTCTACGCCAATTGGTGCACGAGTTGCCAGGCGATGGCTCCAGAAATTAATGCTCTAGAGCAGCAATATCAAGGCCAAGTTAACTTTGTCATGCTCAACGTAGACAACACGAAGTGGCTGCCAGAAGTCTTGCACTATCGGGTAGATGGCATTCCTCATTTCGTGTTCCTCAACCAGGATGGCCAAGCCATTGCCAACGCCATTGGAGAGCAACCTCGTACGATCATGGCAGCTAACTTAGAAGCTCTAGTTGCGGGCTCTTCACTGCCCTATGCTCAGGCTAGCGGTCAAGTTTCAGCTTTTAGCACAGCAGTCAAACCAACTAAACCTGCTGGTGATGATCCTCGCAGTCATGGCAGTCAAGTTGTAAACTAACTGATTTAGCGCATATTCCTAGAATCTCGCTTGGCAGCCTCTAGTTGCAGTCGCTGAGCTTTGGCTTTTGGCTGAGCAACTGCTCTAGCAGGCTGGCAGGCTGGGGTGGATTTTGTATAGGCTCTGTAACAACCTCTGTTGGTTCGTAGTCAGACCAATGGGATTGCAGAAAGCGGGAGGTTTCGTGTACTTCGGGCGGCAAAGGCTTTTCCCAGTTTTCTGAGTGAATCTCTGCTTCTGGTTCGGTCTTTGTAATCTTAGCTTCACCATCGTGAGTACAACGTGTCGCTAGCTGCTCTAGAACCTGCGATGGCACAGAGCCTAAGGTCTGAGACGCATGACAGATAAAGAATGTAAACGTCAAACTGCCCAGACGGACGCGATCGCCTTCTTTGAGCAAGGCACAGTGCCAGATGCGTTCCCCATTGATGAAAGAACCATTAGTACTATCGAGATCGATTAAATAGAACCCTTGGCCTGCCACATATTGAATGACAGCATGACGCCGAGATAAGCGCTCATCTCGAATCGAGATTGCGGCATGGCGATCGCGTCCAATAATCCAAAGCTGTTGTGGCTGAAGTAAGGCTTGGGTATTTCCTTGAATTAAGTTTGTTACTAAATGAACCTGATCATCACTCACCACCCCTTGAACATATTGGAGCGTGACTTGATAGGGATGGCTCTTACCAGAGTTCTCCAGTTCTAAAATCTCATTGAGCAAATCACGATGATGCTCATAAAGCTTGAGAAAAACCCGATACAAGCCTAAACGTTGTTCTAACTCTGCCTCGGTGAAAGGGGTCATCATTCCCAAGGATTGTGCAGCCCAAGAGCGTGGATCAATCATAGTTGGCTGTAGAAATTTAGACAGCGCACAACGTAACCTGTCGCCTTATAGAAGTTACAAGGTGACGTTCGAAATATAACCAGCCGAAATGTAGGCAGGCTGCAAAATTCATGTCAGATCAGGTCTAACTATTTAGTGCTGATTCTCACAGCAGTAGAATTTTGCATTAAAGACGCGCTTAGTAAAATTGTCCTCGTGGCTGAATCAGCCCTTAGTAAAAATTACACCTTAGTCTCTAGATTAGAACGCCTAAGAGCCCGAGATAACCGCAGTATTACTTAGTTCTCATTAGTCACGGCTTTAGAGAAAACTCTGGAAGACTTAGTTTTACGGAGACATCTTGCTTAAAAAGCTTAAGACTGTTGCAGAAAGCTTAAAAGCTCCCGGTTCACAGTTTGGGGTGCTTCTTGTTGAATCCAATGTCCACAGTGAGGAACGAACTTCAGCTTGAAGGGTCCTGCCATAAACGCCTCTAGCCCTTCACTCAGCTTTGGACCCAATAATGCATCTTCTTCGCCCCACAAGATCAAGGTAGGCACCGTGATTAGCTCAGGCGATCGCCAACTACGCAACAAACTTTGCCAGGAAAAGAGCTGACGATGATATTTTAGGGCAGCTGCCAGTACGCCAGGTTTGCTTAAAGCTGCTTCATACATTTGGGTATCTTCCGCTGTGAAGGCTCCCTTGCGGATGGCCTGCCCTCGGAAAAAATCCTGCACAAAATTTTTCAGATTTTGCTGAATTACCCACTCTGGTAAACCAGGCACTTGAAAGGCGAAAAAATACCAGCTGCGTCGCATTTGATCCAAGTTACTCGCTAACTCTTGGATAAAGCGTTGCGGATGAGGTGCATTCAAAATTGCTAGGCGATCGAGATAGTGAGGAAAACGTTGCGCCAAATGCCAAGCAATTACTCCGCCCCAATCATGGCCCACAACATGAGCCCGGGCATAACCTAAATTCTCTATCAACCCCCGGATGTCAGCGCTCAGGGTATCGAGGTCATAGCCATGCTCTGGCTTATCAGAATCGTTATAGCCTCTGAGATCAGGTACGACAACTTTGAAGTGACGAGCTAACACAGGAATTTGGTACCGCCAAGAGTACCAAAACTCTGGAAAACCGTGCAGCAAAACTACAAGGTCCCCTTCTCCTTGCATCACACAATGGAGTCGGATGCGGTTTGTCTCTACAAATTGATGATGCCAACCAGAGTCTTCAACTGTCATGTCAAATCAGCACCTTTTCTGCATACCAGCATGGCTAACCTTGGGGTAGGAAGCCACTCTGAATTATGCCTCTAATTTGGCTTGGCAGTTGATCGATGACTGCAAGGTTAAGGCTAGTGATTCCTGTGCTCAAGTCTCAAGCGATCGCGCAGTCCTAGACTTCTTGAGCCACAGTCGGACGGTATTCTGCTGGCTTGATTTGATATTTCACTAGATTAGCCAACTCTTGCAACTGACTAATGGCTTCAGCACCCTCTAGCTTCATCAATTCCCGGTCGTCCCGCATTTCGGTCCAGGTAATCCCGTAGTCAGAAACCAAAAATCGGATTAAATGATTATCTCTCAAGCTCACCATGAAGGAGGCACTATTCATTTGCCCACCGCAGGTGTAGCAAGAAGCTAGGTAGCCTCGATTTTCGAGTACAGTAGCCAGGGCTTGTAAGCTCATAACCAAGTCCTGGACAAATTGACGGTGTTGTTCTGCAAGTCTTAGAAACACGTTCGTCCTCCAATCACCACACCTCATTCTAGACCTTTTTATACTTTCTTAAGAATTTTGATTTTCCTAAGAAGTCAATCTTCAGGTGTTGGGATCTCTACTGTTCAGAATGCCCAGTTCTTTTAGTAAAGTTTACGCTCCCAACATCACCTGCTCAGGTTAACGGACGGCTTCATTTGAGGAAGTATCCAGTACAACAGTTAGATGAACTCTTTCATAGTGAATCAAGCTCAAACAATAAGATTCCGCCTTTGGACTGACTTAAATTACAAGTAGTTTTAAGGCGGAATGTATACAAAGCTTGCAATTTGAACACAATCTCAATCATTGATTTGAGATTCATATAGTCCTGATTTGCAATCTGTATCAATGGACAAAGATTGTGCTTGAAAACACATTAATTACGTGGTTTGAACTAACTAAGATTGCTTAGTTAACTTGCCACCATCCCAAGCTAGGCCCAATAAAACGAACCGTTATCCAGTAGGCAACTAGCAGTCCAATCCCCACCCAAGCGCCTTGAGAACTCCATTTGACGAATTGTTCGGATTGCTTTTTTGTAAATGAGAATTTAGAGAGGATACTCGGTTCTTGACCGTATTTTTCTCCCAATGCTTCTTTGCGACGCTTTGAATCACCCATGACTCTAGAGGTAAATATTGACGAATAATTTGATCGTAGTCTTTACACTCAGGATACGACCCAGTTGGCGTTTCAAAGCTGAGGCATCTACAAATCTTCTTACCCCAAATGGGTAAAGGATTAGTCCAAAACCGAATAGTCAGATTGGTTAAACAAGCCTGGATCGAGATAGTTGATCCGAGCTAAAGGGCTGAGGGCAGCAAGGACTTGATGACCATAGCTGCGATGTAAAACTCGATTATCTAGCAGCGCAACCACCCCCTGACACTCCCTCACAGGCGCGATCGCCCGCTGCAATTCACTCAGCGCCGTGGGCAAGAGGTAGAGCCGAAACCAATCTTGCCGCAGGCGTTTGTAGTAAGCTACTCGGCCTGCCACCAGCGGGTGTTCTAGAGAGGGAATGGGTAGGGTTGCGATCACCAAAAGATGCGGTGCAGGTAAAACATGCTGGTACTGCCGCCAAAATTCCCAGCCTGTGACTAAGATGCCGTTGTCATCCAGACAAGTCTTCTCCACCTGAACTCTGGAGCCAAACTCTCCTGCTAACACCGAGCCGATTTGGGCCTTTAGAGGTACATCCCCCACTAGCAGCACTGTTAGGCCTGGAGCAGTGAGGCTAATATTCAACAAAGCTCGCACTTCCTGGAGCAACGCTGTCTGAAATTGAGGTGTGTTGGGCATCGGAAGCCCATCTGGTAAATAAAGCTGGACTAACTCACTCTGGCGATCGGGAGCAAATTTCAGACAGGTTAAATCTTTCAGACCCAGCCGTTGGCGGTAAATTGTTGCCTCTGCCTCTAAATCGAGCGCACCGCCAATTAAGACTACAGGCTGTTGAGGCCAAATTTTCTCTAAGACGGGGGCAACATCAACTGGGCCACAGTGCAAGGAAAATTGCCCGTGCTGCCGTGCGATCGTCGCCCAGACAAGCTGCTCAGGACTTTGCAATCGCTGCCAAAAATAGCTCCAAGCGTCAGGCAGAGTCGGTGAAGGTAGAGGAGGATTCAGTTCGGTAACGAGACTAGATGGCTCACCAGATGCCTCTGTCTCCTGAACTGGAGCTTGCCCTGCATTGAGTTGCCTGAAGAGATCGTGCAATATTTCTCGTTCTTCTGACTCAACCAAGTAGCATTCGTAGGGATTGGCGGGGTGCTGAAAGATCGCTCTCGTTAGCTGAACTCGCACATCTCGAATGGCTTCTGCTCGTTCAGGGCGGGCCAGCATTAGGTCGTTCCAGTGACTCGGCTCTAGGCGGGCTGTCAATTGGCTCTGCGCCCAAGCTTCTAGATCATCTACGCCATCCACGATGGTAGGAATGCCTTGAGGAAAGCGACTTTGATCGGTTAAGCGATCGCTGAGCCACTCTTCGGGTGTCGTTAAGAGTAATCCTTGAAACTCTGGCCCAGGCCAGCGATCGCCCGTCAAAATTGGCTTATGGGTTTGAATCCACTGCCGAAGTCGTGGGATCTCGACCATGAGTAGGCGTTGCTGTACTTCTTCCGGCACCGCCAATACGGCTGAACCTGGCCAAATGAGTAAGGGCACCAAATAACTTAGGCGGTAGCGTCCGTGGCTACCGGAAGGAGCGCCTGCTTGGATCAAGGCACTACGACCAAGTCTTAACGCTCGCGCCACCAAACGTCCCATCGTCAAGTGATGGGGCCAGTAGGGCTCACCTTGTTCTCGGAGGAAAGCACGGAGTTGCTGGTGGACTTCTACTTCAATCACAAGCCAGGAGCGTTTGATTACCGCGTGACCTTTATTCTGACATAGGCGCTAAAAATCCCTGCTGGTTCTAAAGTCACCGCAGGGATTTTTGCAACATGATGCTTGATCAATTATGACAACTGTTAGCCAAGACAGGGGCTTTTAGGCAGGTTTGTTTGAACCCGGATTAGCGCCGTCGGCTACCTGAGCGCGATCGCCGTACTCCAGTAGAGCGACTGCTGCCAAAACCACCAGAACCCCGGTTGACTCTAGGCTGCGATCGCCCAGATTGGCGGAGCGTACTGGAACCATATCCAGACCCAGTAGAGCGATTGCCAGCGGTAGAAGGTCGCCGTACCGTACTGGGTTGACCAGAAGTAGGAGTTCTCAAACGGCCGGTAGTCCGCAAAGTTTGACGGTTGCGCACAGCGGGAGGTGGCGCTTGATAACGCGATTGGTAGCTGTTCACAGCTTGGCCGTAAGTATCGCCATATCCACCGAATCCCCTTAAACCGCCTGGTTGGTAGACAGGTGGCACATAGTAGCGTGGGGTGAACAAGAGATTGCCAACGACCTGTCCTGCCAAAGCTCCTGCAAAAGGCGTCCAGAAACTCGATTGCTGACGCACAACCACTGTTTCTTGTCTGCCAGTCTGAGGATCGGTTTGATTCTCGACCACGTTGTGAACGTACTCAATTTTGAAATCTTCTGCCACATGGAGGGACGCTTTGCCCCCATCAACTTTTAGATAGTTTTGCTGTTTGGAGGAAACCTCAGCCTCGGTGAGGCGAGCCATCTGCAAATCGGGGGTCCGAAAAACGGCAGGTACTCCGGGCTGTGTATTGAGCAAGACCAAGCTATATTCGCCGTTAGCGTCGTTATAGGTTGCCTGCTGTACAGGATACTGACCACTGGGTATGCGAGTGGGTGCGGTCGAAGCACTCACGCTGGGAGCTGGAGACTGAACTGATGGAGTTTCACCACAAGCTAGTGTGGTCCAACACAACGCCACAGCCGTAACTAGAATTACAAATCGACGAAACATAGGTGGGTGAATTACTGTATTCATTTCAAGATTGATTTTATGAACCATCCAGCATCGTGGCTAAATGGCATGGGATGGATTTAGCGGGTGAAGCCATCTCTTGCAACTGGTAGTCATTACTCATGGTCCCTAGAGGGGGACTAACTCTGCGAAGTTGAGTAATAGTTGATCTGAGGTCAGTTCATCACCAAGTTGAGCAGGTGAGAAATGCACCTGGATGGCTCGCAGATTGCCCTGGTAATGTAGATTAATCAGCGCTTTTAAGGCTGCTGTCATTGCTTCCATACTAGCGAGATCGGTTTCCAATTCAGGGACTTCCCCTGTAAAAGCGACCGTGATCATCACCACCAGGTTGCGCGTGACAGGTAAGGTTAATGGCTCCACTTCTGGAGATTGGCTTAGATCTGGCTCGCTGAGGTACCGCTGGGCTGAATCTGTGAACAAGTCAGTGACAAAGTCTCCCGCTTCTCCTTCATTCCAAAACACATCCCCTTCGTTAGCGGCAGTTTGCCAGTAGAGGTCGTTTTGCAACAAAGTTTGGCAAACTTCGACCAACCCTTCTCCCAGGACTTGCAAATCACCATCCGAGTCCATTGCCTGCCGAGCGGCTCGATTGAGCACACCTAGGACCGGGGCAACTTCTTGCCCTGCTAAATGCAGCATGAGCCGACAAACAACAAACCGAGTGCGTCCACTCATTTGGCTAAAGCGATCGCGCCAAGAACTCATGGTTGACCTCGCTGCTAAAGACAACTAGTACAGGTTACCGCCTGCCTATCGCTTACTTTAGTAGTCATCAGTTTTCAGACTCTCTACCTTAGGGTAAACGTGGGCAGCATTCCTATTTTCTAGCAAGGTTTAGCCCCAAAGCTCTACCCCAGAAATCCGTCCCTACAGACCCGCATTCAGAGATCCATTTCTAGCAGGCAGCTAACGATCCAGGTAATAGAATCCTCGGAGAAAATCGATCACAACACTTACGGGCAGTAGAGTTGGCTTATTGGCAGTGGCGCTCTGCAACCCAGCTTTAGCGAAGCTAGAAGGACTCATGAAGCGTTTGCCAAACATTGGGTGGTAGTAGGCGGTAAGGGTGCGATCGCTGGAATTAGTCAGAATGGTTTGAGTAGGCGCAGCAAAAAAGTTGATTTCTCTCTCTAAGGCTGGCTTTTCAGCAGGCGTTGGTTCGTGGCTGGGTAAAGGTGGCGAAATCCGAATCTTTTCGGTTTGCTGGCTGATTTGGGTCAAGGCGGCACTGAGCTGCTCTAGCCGCTCTAATTCTTTGACGCTTAACTCTTGAGTGCCTTGCGATCGCACCATATTTAGCAGCCCCAGGATTTGCTGTCGCACTGTCTTGGCGTCTTGAAACGGCAAAATTGCCACATAGGCGATCGCAAACAACTGTTCATCACCGTTGAGGCCAAAGGTAAGCGTAGTGCGCCGCCGACCGACATCAATGCTGGGAGGCGAGCCTAACGTTTTGCAGTGCTGTGAAATTTGGTGATAGGCCGCAGCCAATGCCAAGTGCCCTGCTGAGCTTAGTGGCGCGTCGATGACCACCTGCACCGTAGGCGGGGTCGATTTGAAAAATTTCTTGTGTTCTTCAGCGGCAAAGCGATGAATTTGGCTTTGGTCACCTGTTGGGCTCAGGTCAATCCACTCACAGGTAATTCCTTCGGTTTTAATGCCAAAACGGGATACTGCATGCACTCTGGCTCCGGTTAGAGTCGCACCCGTTAAGTCCGCGCCGATCCAATCAGCTCGAATTAAGTTCACTTGGCTCAGGTCTGCGTAGACCAAGCTGGTGTTCATCAAATTGGTGTTGCTCAGATCCGCCCGACTCAGATCAGCGCCACTGAGCTTGGCCCCGCTCAAGTCGGCTCCATGCAATTTAGCGCCACTGAGGTCAGCCCAGCGTAGGTTTGCACCGCTGAGGTCAGCACCACTGAGATTGGCCTGATTCAGGTTAGCCTGCCGCAGCTCCGCTCCACTTAGATTGGCACCACTCAGGTCTGCCTTACTTAGATCTGCACCTTGTAAGTTTGCTTGTTCTAAAGTAGCGCCTGTGAGAGAAGCACTTCTTAAATCAGCTGAGCTGAGATTGGCCCGGAGCAATGTGGCCTGACGCAATTTAGCTTCGCGTAAATTCGCCTCACTCAGATTTGCTCGACTTAAGTTCACACCACTCAGGTCTGCTAACACCAACTCTGCCCGCACCAGCGCTGCTTGCGTTAAGTTGGCCCCGCTTAAGTCAGCCCGAATTAAATTGGCGACGTTGAGGTTAGCGCCGCTCAAGTCAGCCTTGGTCAAATTCGCGCCACTGAGTCTTGCCACATTCAGTTTGGTTCGACTCAGGTTAGCTTCACTTAAATTCGCGCCACTGAGATTTGATACACTCAAGTTCGCTTGACTCAAGTTCGCTTTGCTCAGGTTGACGCCACTGAGATTAGCCTCACGTAAGTCAGCCGCTATAAATTCTCTAGTTCCCGCTCCGTATTTTTTTAGGAGTTCCTCTGCGTTCATCAAGATTTCCTTTTAGAGATCCAAAAATGATGGAGATAGGCGGCATCTAGTCATGGTTGAGCTACGTGAGCCTAAGTAGCTGGTTGAGTCAGTAAGCACTGAATATTGGCAGGATAGCAGATGAATATTGGGATTGTTGGACTGGGCTTAATCGGGGGCTCGTTGGGGCTAGACTTGCGATCGCGCGGATACCAGGTTTTGGGGGTGAGTCGTCAAGAGCACACTTGCCAGCGAGCCATCGCCAGGGGAGCCGTCGATGATGCCAGTGTCAACTTAACGCTCTTGGCTGCTGCCGATGTGGTCTTTATTTGTACTCCTCTCTCCGCGATCGAAGCAACCGTCATCCAGCTGATCCCACACCTGGCTGCGACCACGATTCTAACGGATGTTGGCTCGGTCAAAACCTCCGTGGTGGATAGCATCACTTCACGCTGGCCCAACTTTGTTGGTGGGCACCCGATGGCAGGGACCGCAGAGAATGGCATTGAGGCAGCCCAATCCGACTTGTTTGCTGGAAAACCCTACGTCCTAACGCCGACAGCCAGCACCCCACCCGTGGCGATTGAAACGCTGGAACTGCTAGTGCGATCGCTGGGTGCTCACCTCTACCACTGTCGGCCTGAGGATCATGATCGGGCTGTGGCTTGGATCTCTCATTTACCTGTGATGGTCAGCTCTAGCTTAATCGCAGCTTGCATGAGTGAGACAGACCCTACCACCCTAGAACTTGCCGAAGCTTTAGCCAGCTCTGGCTTCAAGGATACAAGCCGCGTTGGGGGAGGAAATCCAGAGCTGGGACTGATGATGGCCCGCTATAATCGCTCTGCTCTGTTGCGATCGCTTGCTGCCTACCGGAACCAACTCGATCAAATCATGGCAGCTGTGGAGCAAGAGAACTGGGATGGTTTGGTAGACAAACTGAAGCAAACTCAGCAAGGGCGATCGCGCTTTGTGAAGTGAGACGTAAAGTGAGAAGTTAAGGCTTCCCTCGCATCACCTCTCGACCCAGCATAAATAGCCCTGCCACTCCTAAGCCCACAAACCAGATGTAAGGCTGCCAATAGTAGGTCATTTGTTCAGCAGGGCCAAACTCTGGGCAAACCCACTTAATGTAGAGCCAAAGCAACGCCAAGGATGTAGCACCAGAGCCGACAAAAAATAGCCCTACCCGTAGACGAGCAGGTTGTAGCTCTGTTGCACTTGGTAAGCTCCACGGACGAGCCGTTGGTTCAGCAGTAATGGGGTCTGAGGCGATCGCTGTGGGTGAGTCAGCGGCAATTTCTAAGCTGGGTGAGGCAGGAGCTAGCTCTAGGGGGGGTAGCAGATCAATCGTTTGCGGTAGCAGTGGCTCAGCAAACTCTGGCGGCTCAGCAAAGTCCCAGAATTTTTGTGAAGAAGCAGACGTGGGTTGAGATTCCAAGCTCATGGAGCGTTTTCTTGCAGGAAACAAGGTTGCTTCTATCCTAGGATACTCAACCTATTTTCCTGCCCTAACTTACGTGGCCGATGAAACTGTCGTGGCTTGCAGTTCATTTAGGCGAGCGAGCACTTCGCTGCTATGGACAACAGGATTCACACCTGTGAAGCGCTCCCGCAAAACTCCTTGCGGATCAACAATGAAGGTATGCCGCGCTGAGAGGAAACCTAACCAAGAGCCGTAAGCTTTGCTCACACTGCCATCTGCATCCGCCAAGAGCGGAAACTTTAAGCCTTCTGAGTCACAGAACTCTGCGTGAGAATCGACAGAATCAGCGCTCACCCCCAAAATTTCGGTATTTTTGGCTGAGTACTTTGGTAGATCCTGCTGGAAGCGACGAGCTTCCAAGGTGCAACCAGAGGTAAAGTCCTTGGGATAGAAGTAGACAACCACCCACTTACCTCGATAGTCAGCGAGCGAAATTGCTCCATCTCCCGTATTGGTCGGCAAGGTAAATTCTGGCGCAGGTCGGTTGAGTTCTGGCAACTTGCCGCCGAGCGCATGGGCTGCTGGTACTAGATTAAAGACCGCCAATATGGCGAGAACGTAAGCGAAGAGAGCACCGAGCAACGTACGACGAGAGGTCATGGTCAAGATGTAGGACTGTACTTAACACAAGTTTACATATTTCTCAGGTATCTTAGCCTCTGTTTAGAGGTAGTCCCAGGATCTTCACAAAAAGTTCGCGATCGCTTCCTCATTGCTAGAACGCTCTTTAAAGTGCCTACATCTGGATTGGTCTAAACGGATAACTCTCTGTTCGCCCTGCTCGACACTTAACAGAACTGGCTACGATGAAATTAGGCGTTTATTGTCTTTAAAGAAAGCGCTGATTTTCCTGGAGGTTCACTTTGGATAGTTCTCGGCCTCAATTTGATCCTGATGCCAATTTAGTTGCCGCTGACCAAACCAGTGGGGATTGGCAGCAGACCAACTTGGACGCAGAACTGGAAAATGCCATCTTTAGCTTTGAAGACATTCAGGCAGAACTCAATTACAAGCAAGCCCAAGATGCCCTACGCGAGATTGTGGGTCATCTGGATTTAACACCGCAAGAACGCGCTGGCCTAGAGCCAGAAATTCAAGGTCTAGAGCGCATGCTGGATAAGCTAGACCGTTCTGTGGTGCATATTGCTGTGTTTGGCATGGTGGGGCGGGGTAAGTCTTCTTTACTGAATGCGCTGCTCGGTCAAGACCTCTTTGAGGTTGGCCCTATTCATGGGGTGACGCAAGTGATTCAGAGCGCAGACTGGAGCCTGCGACGGGAGGCTGTAGCAGGAAGCGATCGCGATATTATTCGGGTAGCGTTGCCAGGAGTAGGCGATTCTCGGATTGAGCTGATTGATACGCCTGGTATTGATGAAGTGGATGGTGAAAAGCGCGAAGCTTTGGCGCGTCAAGTGGCAAAACAGGCAGATTTGATTCTGTTTTTAGTCGCGGGTGACATGACTAAAGTGGAGTACGAAGCGCTGTCAGAATTGCGGGAAGCCAGCAAGCCAATTCTGTTGGTATTTAACAAGATTGACCAATATCCTGACGCCGACCGCACGGCAATTTATCAGAAAATTCGAGACGAACGAGTTAAAGAGTTGCTCTCTCCTGAAGAGATTGTCATGGCAGCGGCTTCTCCTCTAATTGCCAAAGCTGTACGTCACCCAGATGGCAAAATGACCGCTCAACTGAGCCGAGGCATTCCGGAAGTTGGCGAGTTGAAGCTCAAAATTCTGGAGATTCTGCACCGAGAAGGCAAATCTTTGGTGGCCCTGAACACCATGCTCTATGCCGATGATGTCAACGAGCAACTGGTGCAGCGGAAGATGGAAATCCGCGATCGCAGTGCCAACCAAATTATTTGGAATGGAGTCATGACCAAAGCGGTAGCGATCGCCCTCAACCCCATCACAGTGATCGATGTCTTGGGAAGTGCCGCCATTGATGTAGCGTTGATTCTGACGCTATCGAAGCTTTACGGCATCTCTATGACTCAAAAAAACGCCATTAGTTTGTTGCAAAAAATTGCGCTGACAATGGGTGGCATCAGTGCCAGTGAGCTTCTGGTGACGTTTGGATTGAGTTCTCTGAAAGGGCTGTTGGGTGCTTCGGTTCCAGCCACCGGAGGACTGGCGATCGCGCCTTACCTATCCGTTGCCATTACCCAGGCGGGTGTAGCAGGCGTTTCTACTTATGGGATTGGTCATATCACCAAAGCCTACCTTGCCAACGGAGCCACCTGGGGACCAGAAGGCCCAAAAGCAGTCGTGACCCGGATTTTGGCTTCTCTGGACGAAGAATCAATTTTGGGTCGCATTAAAGATGAACTGCGGGCCAAGCTGGATCTATCTACCAAGCGGGCGCAAGCCAAGGCCAATTCTTCAGAAGAGCAAGTTTAAATCGCTAAAACGTCACGACAGTCCGAATTGCCTCACCTTTGTGCATCAGGTCGAAGGCTTCGTTGATTTGCTCGACTGGCACCACATTAGTGATTAGATCATCAATGTTGATTTTGCCGTCCATGTACCAATCCACAATCTTAGGTACATCGGTACGGCCTCTCGCTCCCCCAAACGCAGAGCCTTTCCAGACGCGGCCAGTTACCAGTTGAAACGGTCTTGTGCTGATCTCCTGACCTGCACCTGCCACCCCGATGATGACGCTGACGCCCCAGCCTTTGTGACAGCACTCTAGGGCTTGCCGCATCACGTTGACATTGCCGATGCACTCAAAGCTGTAATCTGCTCCGCCTTTGGTCAGCTCTACTAGGTGAGCTACCAGATCGCCCTCCACTTCTTTAGGGTTGACGAAGTGGGTCATGCCCAATTTTTCGGCCAAGGCGCGTTTCTGGGGGTTGAGGTCCACACCCACAATCATGTTGGCCCCTACCATCCGGGCACCCTGGATTACATTGAGGCCAATACCACCCAAGCCAAACACCACGACATTGGCTCCTGGTTCTACCTTAGCGGTGTAGAGCACGGCACCAATCCCGGTGGTGACACCACAGCCGATGTAGCAAACTTTGTCGAAGGGAGCATCTTCACGAATCTTGGCGACGGCAATCTCAGGCAGCACCGTGTAGTTGGCGAAGGTAGAGGTGCCCATGTAGTGGTGAATCATCTTGCCGCCGATCGAGAAGCGACTGGTGCCATTGGGCATTAAACCTCGGCCTTGCGTGCCTCGAATGGCTTGGCACAGGTTGGTTTTGAGGCTGAGGCAATACTCGCAATTGCGGCATTCGGGAGTGTAGAGCGGAATCACATGATCGCCAGGTTTTACCGAAGTGACTCCTGAGCCAACTTCCACCACCACACCAGCACCTTCGTGTCCCAAAATGGCTGGAAACAAGCCTTCTGGGTCAGCACCAGAAAGCGTAAAGGCATCAGTGTGACAAACTCCTGTCGCTTTGATTTCGACTAGCACTTCCCCTGCTTGGGGGCCTTCTAGCTGTACCGTTTCAATAGTCAACGGCTTCCCAGCTTCAAAGGCAACTGCGGCTTTTACGTCCATGACACGGCTCCTAACATCACTCTCTCAGACATAGTCTGGCTTAATAAACGGTTTCGTCTTCTTTGCGCCATGCGGGATCGACAATACAGATAAACACAAGCGGTTCGCTGCCAGTGTTGCGAATAAACTGCTTAGCGTCGGGTGGAATATAAACGGCATCCCCCGGTTCCACCATTTGGGTTTCGTCTCCAATGTGCATCTCTCCTCGACCGCTGAGAATGTAGTAGACCTCAGAGGTAGTGAGAGAATGAGGCGTGGAGGTTTCCCCGACCGGAACGATCGCATGGGCGAGGCTGTAGCGTAAATCGATCGCTTGCTTGTCGGGATGTAGGAGTTCTCGCAGTAGGGTACTGTCGCCAGCTACAAATTCTTCGCAGTCGTAGAGTTTTCGTACTAACATTCCTAAGTCTCACGCGATCGCTGGCAACGATTGTAGAGTACGAGTGCCATGATTGAACCTCTAGAATATAAGCCGCGATCGCTCTCATAACCTTTAGAAGCAATCCTTAGTAATGAGAAACGGGTAGGGGCTGGGAGGTAGGTTCGTAGTCAGGGCAGTAGATCGCATCTTCAGAAAGGGCTGTGGCGGGATGCACAGTGCATTTGAGGTGATAGTCTCCGGTAAAAAATTCACAGTTGGCACAAGGGATTTGGTGCATGCGCTTGGCACTCGTTACACCATCTCGCACGGCTGACCAAGTGTTCCAACTCACTAAAACAACTAGACCCCAAGCCGTAATAAAGCAAACAGGAATCAGAATTGGCTGGATAACCTGAATCAGGAAATACAGCAGTTGCAATAGGCTAATCAAGAGGGTGTCAAACATAAGAAGTACTGATGCCACCGATTAGTTTTAATTACCAATCGATCGCAGGAAATGCAAGTGGTTTGTAAAAGTTTTTGAGACATCTCCCCTTCTGGCCGTGTCGGTTGATGGGGTTGTCTTAATTCCAAAATTAGCAATCGCTAGACTAGAAAGCCTGTGCCGTTGGATGCATCTGTTTTTATCTGCTTTTTATCTGGGGGTTTATGCCACTGCACCATAGTTCGGGGCGTTGGCGATTGGGCTTAGCGTTGTCCCTGCTGACCGTATTGCTTTGGGGAGTGCTGCCAGTAGCGCTAATGGTGACGTTGCAGGTGTTGGATGTATACACCGTCACTTGGTTTCGTTTCCTGGTTTCCTTTGGGCTGCTGGCGCTATATTTGGCAAGCCGCAAACAATTACCCACTCTAGAAAAGCTGCGATCGCCCGGATTATGGAAGCTGTTGGCGATCGCGACTGTATTTCTGGCGATCAACTATTTGCTGTTTCTACAAGGGCTGGCTCAAACTTCACCCGCTAATGCCCAAGTGCTGATTCAGTTGGCTCCCGTTTCGATGGGTTTAGGGGCTCTATGGATGTTTAAGGAGCGTTACAGCTTGCGTCAGTGGACAGGTTTAGCTCTGCTGACGCTGGGATTTTCCTTGTTTTTTCATGAGCAACTGCAAGCACTCGTGACTAGCTCGGCTCAATACTTGGGTGGGAGTGGTTTGTTGGTTTTGGCTGCGATCGCTTGGGCGGTTTATGCCTTAGCTCAGAAGCAACTGCTCCAAACCTTGCCGTCAGCCACAATCATGATGGCGATTTATGGTGGGGCGACGCTTCTGTTTACTCCAACTGCTGCCCCACAGAAACTTCTCAGTTTGGATACATTTCATTGGATTGCCTTGCTCTTTTGCGCTTTAAATACTTTGATTGCTTATGGTGCCTTTGCAGAAGCGCTGGATCACTGGGAGGCCTCTAGAGTTAGTGCCGTTCTCTCGCTCACTCCAGTTGTGACCATTGGCACTATGTTAGGATTGCCTGTCTTCTGGCCGACCCTAATTGCCCCGGAGCAATTGACTATTTTAGGGATTGTGGGGGCGATTTTTGTGGTGTTAGGGTCTTTTGCGATCGCCCTAGGTCAAAGGCCAAAGACAGACCCATCCGCAGTAAAATCATAAAAAGATCTAAACTCCGAGCGGAAAACCGGAGTTTTATGTCATGATCACAAGTTAGAATATTTGCTTCTGACTCGCATACTTAGACCACAGGAAATCTCGGTTATGGTTCTCCAACTTGGTGACGTAGTTCCCAACTTTACGCAGCAATCCAGCGAAGGCGAAATCAACTTCTATGACTGGGCTGGCGATAGCTGGGTTGTTTTCTTCTCTCACCCTGCTGACTACACGCCAGTTTGCACCACCGAACTTGGCGAAGTTGCTAAGCTCAAGCCTGAATTCGACAAGCGCAACGCTAAAGTGATCGCGCTAAGTGTTGATGATGCTGAGTCCCACAAAGGCTGGATCGGTGACATCAACGAAATTCAGAACACCACGGTTAACTACCCAATCTTGGCAGACGACGACAAGAAGGTGTCTGATCTGTACGGCATGATTCACCCCAATGCCAATGCCAAGTTGACGGTTCGCACCGTATTCGTGATCGATCCTCAAAGAAAACTGCGTTTGACGATCACCTATCCCCCCAGCACTGGTCGTAACTTCCAAGAAATCTTGCGGGTCATCGACTCTCTGCAACTGACCGACAACTACAGCGTTGCCACTCCTGTGAACTGGAAAGATGGCGATGATGTTGTAGTCGTACCTTCTATCCCCACCGAAGAAGCAAAGCAGAAGTTCCCCAAAGGTGTGACCGAAATCAGACCTTACCTCCGCATGACCCCCCAACCCGACAAATAAGCGGCTTGCGGTCAAGTTAATTTCTGTAGGTGGGCAATGCCCACCTTATTTTTTGGGGAATTTTGGCTAAGGCGATCGCCCCCTAAAACCGCAATCCTGTCACATCTATGAGTCAAAATTTTTAAAGGGAAGCAATAGGTAAATTGAGCATGGATATTAAAAACGGATTTGTCGGCAGCGTCGGCAACACCCCCTTAATTCGGTTGCACAGCTTCAGCGAAGAAACAGGGTGCGAAATTTTAGGCAAGGCCGAGTTCCTGAACCCAGGTGGCTCTGTGAAAGACCGGGCCGCGCTATACATGATTGAAGATGCCGAACGCAAAGGGTTGCTCAAGCCTGGTGGCACCGTAGTAGAAGGCACCGCAGGCAATACAGGTATTGGTTTGGCGCATATTTGTAATGCCAAGGGTTACAAGTGCCTGATCATCATCCCTGACACCCAATCCCAAGAAAAAATTGACACGCTACGAACTTTAGGCGCTGAGGTGCGTCCTGTGCCTGCCGTACCTTACAAAGACCCCAACAACTACGTCAGGCTTTCTGGCCGCATTGCAGAAGAGATGGAGAATGCCATTTGGGCAAACCAGTTCGATAACTTAGCGAATCGGCTGGCTCATTACCACACGACTGGGCCAGAAATCTGGGCGCAAACTGAGGGCAAAGTCGATGCTTGGATTACCTCGACTGGCACAGGTGGAACTTATGCTGGGGTGGCAATGTTTCTCAAGGAAAAGAACCCCAACATCAGAGCAGTATTAGCTGACCCAATGGGTAGCGGTCTTTACAGCTATGTCAAGACAGGCGAAATCAGCTCGGAAGGGAGTTCCATTACTGAAGGTATTGGCAACAGCCGCGTTACAGCCAATATGGAAGGTGCACCCGCCGATGATGCCATTCGCATTCATGACCAAGAGTGTGTAGAAGTTGTGTATCGCCTGCTGCGAGAAGAAGGCTTATTTTTGGGCGGCTCCAGTGGGATTAACGTCGCTGCGTCAGTGGCACTGGCAAAACAAATGGGGCCCGGACATACCATTGTGACTATTTTGTGTGATAGCGGCTCCCGGTATCAGTCGCGGCTGTTCAATCTAGATTGGTTAGCTGAGAAGGGGCTATCTCCAGAAGCGATCGCCACTGCCTAAACTATCTCCTATCAGCCGCCCCCTAGCAGTTCGATGCGCCACCTTCTCCCAAGCTATAGCAACAGCCATATTGGCTAGAGATATATTCGCCACAAATATTTATGGGTGGGATGTGCCATCAGGTTCCCACCCACGACTGAGTAAGCTTTCGCTTGGACTTGCGACCATAAACACAAGCTGACGGATTGAGTCAGTGGCGCGGGTCAGCATAGGAGGCAGAGACATGGTGGAATCTTGGATGATTATTGGTGGCATCACCTTTTTGGTGGCTTTAGGGGCAGCTTGGATCAGACCCCGCGATACCGTCTGGGCAGTAGAGCTACAGCGTCCTTTGTGGCTCTTTTTTGAGCCCCTAATTCCGGTGATTTGGACTTTTGTGTTTAGTTGTGGGGCTGCTTCTGCCTATTTAGTGTGGGAAAAGAATCCAGGCAGCTTGCAAATGTGGCTCCTCATGGCGCTGTACCTACTACTAGAAGTAATTACTGTTGCTTACATTCCGCTTACTCTCAGGCTGCGAAATATTAAAGTCGGGGTGGTGTTAGGCGGTATTGGTGTGGTTTTAGGAGTTTTCCTCGCTAGCTCGATTTTGTCAATTTCTGGTTGGGCAGTGCTTTTGCTCCTGCCGTACTTGATTTGGAGTCCGATTGGCACCTATGCCACATTGGAAATGATGCGACTCAACCCTGAGGCAGCCCACTAATCTTTCCGCTGGTCGATTCCAGTTGACCTAATGCCCTGACACAATCGCTTCATACTCATCTTTGCTCCGAATCCTCGGAACTTATTTGGGCAAAGTGCAGCGTGTGGCCCAGAGGAAGCAAACAGCATGATCAAGTCTTGGATGGTAATTGCAGCCGTAACCTTTTTAGTGGCGATCGGTGGTAGTGTAATTCGGCCCCGTGATGTGAAATGGTTTCGGCGCTTACGTCGTCCAAGCTGGCTCACCTTTGAACCTGCCATTCCAGTGATTTGGGCGGTGGTTTTTGTCTGTGGCGCATGGTCTGCCTACAACGTTTGGGAACGAGACCCCGGCAGCTCGAAAACCTGGTTTCTCATGGGTTTCTATCTGCTATTAGAAATCGTGACAATTGTCTACCAACCTCTGACGTTGTGGCTGCGTAACCTCACCATCGGCACATTCATTGGTGGTACTGGAGCGGTTCTAGGTTGGATTCTGGCAGCGGTGGTTGCACCCGTTTCGGCTACTGCCGCTGCCCTCCTCATTCCCTATTTAATCTGGAGCCCGATTGGTACCTATGCGACTTGGGAGTTGGCAAAGCTGAATCCAGAATCTGCTTAAACTTGTGCTTAGATAAGCCAGTCAAAGGGCAGTTTGAGCCATTGCGGTTGGGTCGAAATGTAGCGATCGCGACTTTTGTTCTAAGCTGGATGAGATGAATTGGCTGGCAGACGCAATCAGCCTCGGCTTATTAAGGAGAGACCATGACTCGCGCCATAATGAAAACTGCCAAAGGCACCATCAACCTAGAGCTGTTTGAGCAGGATGCGCCTAACACGGTGAAGAATTTTGTCGATCTTGCGAATAAAGGGTTTTACGACGGGCTGACCTTTCACCGCGTAATTTCTGACTTCATGATTCAGGGTGGCTGTCCTCAAGGCACAGGCACCGGAGGTCCAGGATACAAAATCAACTGCGAAACGGCTGGCAACCCCAACAAGCACCAAGCAGGCAGCCTGTCGATGGCTCACGCTGGCAAAGATACTGGGGGAAGTCAATTCTTTATTTGCCACTCGCCTCAGCCTCACCTCGATGGCAAGCACACTGTGTTTGGCAAAACGGAAAATATGGATGTCGTGAATGCGATTCGTAAAGACGACAAAATCCTGTCCGTCAGGATCGAATCCTAGGTAAATCTTAGGTAGAAGTAGTGTCGCGATCGCCTCATGGCTCATCCAAGGAGCGATCGCCCAAGTTCCAAGCAATTCGCGAATACCTAATCCCCCATCTAATAGCCACTAATAGCTACTCGAATAGTTAAACTCAACCGTGTCCTAAAACCAATTTCTGGAGGAGGTCTGGAGGACGCAGCCGTCCTTCAGCGGGGGTTTGGGGGCAAGCGCCCCCAAGGGTTTGGTTCTAGTAAATGTGCCTGCACACCCAACCAAAAGATCATCGAGCGATCGCCCTCAACCCCCTCCCCCGCATACAGTCCCAAGAACAGATGGGATAAGATAACGAAGCACACGTGAACAGTAGCCAGATAGGGAAAATCCGGTGCGAGTCCGGTGCTGTGCCGCAGCTGTCAATGGAGCTGAAAATTCGGATTTAGTAGAGTGTCAGCTCTCCTCAGCCAGAACGCCTATCTGTTACCACTTCACTCACTTCCTGCGTCGCACGGGAAAGAGGATTTGACTCATGTTAACTACCAATTCAACCCTGTTGAATACAATCGATGCTGCTGCCCCGGCGGCACAACTACCGCCTCTGCCCATGCAGCGACCTTTACTGCTGATTGGGCATGGCAGTCGGGATGAAGATGGACGGCGGAGCTTTCTCGAATTTGCCGCAGCGTACCAAGCTCTAGATACCTCCCGCCCCGCAGTTCCTTGCTTCCTCGAACTTACCGCCCCGTCTATTCAAGAAGGCGTTGATCAGTGCGTCGAGCAAGGCTACACCGAATTTTCCGTTTTGCCAATTTTGCTCTTTGCCGCCCGCCACAACAAATTTGATGTCACCAACGAACTCGATCGCGCTCGTCAGCGGCATCCCCAAGTTAAGTTCCACTACGGTCGGCACTTTGGCATCACTCCCGGCATTCTAGACCTGTGGCGATCGCGCCTAGCCGAACTCGACCAACCTCAATGGAACCCCCAAGGCATCGAGCGCAAAGATACCGTCCTGCTGTTTGTGGGGCGTGGAGCCAGCGACCCAGATGCCAACGGTGATGTTTACAAAATGGCTCGGATTCTCTGGGAAGGCAGCGGCTATAGCACCGTCGAAACCTGCTTTATTGGCATCACCCATCCCCGCTTAGAAGAAGGCTTCCGTCGCGCCCGCCTGTATGAACCAAAGCGGATTATCGTCCTGCCTTACTTCTTGTTTACTGGGTTGCTGATGAAGAAAATCTTTGACATCACCACGCAGCAACAAGACCTGCACCCCGACATCTCCATGACCTGCTTGCCAGAAATGGGCTTGCATCCGCAACTCTTCTCCATTTTGCGGGAGCGAGAAATTGAAACCCAACTGGGCCAAGTGCAGATGAACTGCGAGATGTGTAAGTTTCGCTTAGCGGCTGTTGCTAATGGTGGCAGTCATGGCCACGGGCATGATCATGGGCATGGTCACGATCACGGTCATAATCATGAGCAGGCTCACGGACATGAGCACGGCCACGGGCATGGTCACGATCATCCTACCGTTGACCCCTACGCCGAACCCGCTCAATATCACGAGAGAATTTGGCAAGTTCCCTAAAGACCTAGAGCCACTAAAGCGATCGCCAGCTAGACTCTAGAAGGTTGGTTAATGCAAGGGGATGGACAAGAAGTTTCAGACTGGACTAGTCTGCTTACTCTCTTTGATGTTGGTGGTTGTGCTTTTGGTTGTGCCAGCACAGCGACCTAAGCCACCAGCGGCCCCAGCATTAACCGAGTTACGCGGAGTCTGGCTCACCAACGTGGCAAGTGCGGTCCTGTTTCGGCCTGGGGGAGTTCAGCGAGCCTTCAAGCAGCTATCTCAGCTCCACTTCAATACGGTTTACCCCGTCGTCTGGAATCGGGGGCATACCCTGTATCCCAGCTTTGTGCTCAAGCGGAGCATTGGGCGATCGCAAGACCCCATGCTAACGAGTTTGCGTTTAGGCAAAGATGTCTTAGCGGAGATGGTTCAGCAGGGCCATCAACAGGGACTCAGGATCATTCCTTGGTTTGAGTACGGCTTTATGGCTCCCGTTGGCTCGGCGTTAATGCAGCAGCACCCCGATTGGCTCACTAGCCGTCAAGATGGCACCACAGCCATTCGCTCAGATTGGGAGCAATTAGCTTTACCCAATGCTACAAAGTCGCGATCGCCATCCTGGCTAGAATTAGCTCAGCAGAAACTGCGGCAGCCGTTTGGCATCAGTCGAGTTTGGCTGAACCCGCTGCACCCAGAGGTACAAGCCCTAATGGTAGATCTGATTGTAGAAGTCGTGACTCGCTACGATGTCGCTGGGATTCAATTAGATGACCACTTTGGGTTGCCAGTAGATTTTGGTTACGACGCTTTTACAGTCAAGCTTTACCAGCAAGAACATGGGGGTAAACCGCCTCCTGAGGACCCGCTAGACGCGGAATGGATGCGCTGGCGAGCAAATAAAATTACCGCTTTGATGGAGCAGATTTTTCGCGCCGTGAAAGTGGTGCGGCCCTACTGCTTAATCACGCTATCCCCAAACTCTCAAGGGTTTTCCTACAGAACCTACCTGCAAGATTGGCAAACCTGGGTGCGGCAGGGCTGGATTGAAGAACTGGTTTTACAGGTCTATCGCCAAAGGTTGTCTACTTTTGTGGCGGAACTAAAGCAACCTGCAGTGCAGTTCGCGCGTCAACGGATTCCAGTGGCGATCGGCATTCACACAGGCTCTTGGGGGCAGCCCGTCAACATGCAGCAGATTCAGGAACAAGTCCAGGCTGCGCGTGAGCAAGGGTTTGATGGTGTCTCCTTTTTTTACTGGGAGAGCTTGTGGAGCTATATTGCGCCTGAATCGCCTCAGATGCGGCGGCAAGGATTCAAAACTTTGTTTGTTGCGCCCGCTCAACCCCCCAGGACAAATCGCTAGATGGGTTATTCAACTCCCGCTCTATTTTTAGCCCAGCCTGGACAAAGGTTGGCCTACCGCTTTTGCCTGCAATGGATAGGCGGCAATATTTTAGGATTTTTGATTAGCCTTTATTGGTTAGAAGTGGGCGAAAGAGCCGCTTTGCAAGGCTTGGAAGGCGCGATCGGCGGTACTGTAATTGGTTTAGCGCAGTGGCTAGTGTTGCGACGCTGGTGTCCTCAAGCAGGCTGGTGGATCTTGTCTAGTACCCTCTGCTGGACTGTTTTAGGAGCTAGCAAATTAGGGGCTTTGGGCTGGGTCGTGCCGCAAACCCACTCAGATTTGTTGCGATTGTTCTACGGGCTGGTGGATGGCATGAAGATGGGAGCCATACTCGGAGTGGGCCAATGGCTGGTGTTGCGGCAATGTTTTGCGGATGCAAAAGTCTGGATATGCGTCAGTGTCTTAGCTTGGGCGATCGCGCTTGGTAGTGGTTGGGTGATCGGTGGCTGGCTGCACACGATCACAGGTTTGTTTTTAGGGGAGGTGGTTGGGTTAGCCTTAGTTTGGCTACTGATGGCGCTGATGACTGGAGTGGGCTTGGCTCAGTTGCTCCGAGATGCAGCAATCAAGTAACCTAACCCATTGGGGAATCACCAGGACTAGAAGAAGTTATGTCTAAAGAATTTGCTGTTGGCGATCGCGTCCGGGTTGTGATGATGCCACCCTATGTCAAGACAGCTGACCCCATGCCGATGTTGCGGCCCCCCAATGTCATTCAGCTTGGGGAAGAAGGCACAATTTTGGACCGTCGCCCCGGCGGTTACTGGAGCATCCACTTTAGCGGCGGTAAGTTTCTGCTCGATAGTCAGTACCTTGAATCTGCTGATGCAACTGCTGGCAACGCTGAAGCACTAGAAGCCGAAGTGATTGAGTCATCGCACACAGAAACCCTGCCTCCCACTACTGAATAAATCAACAGGAGCGCTTTGAATCTAGCTCCCCTTCCCTAGAGGGAAGGGGCTGGGGGTTAGGCTTTAAAGTGTCACCGGAACCGCGATCGCATTGACTGAGGCGGCTGGCCCCACTAAAGAAACGTAAGGCTGAGTGAAGTGGCGACAAGCAGCTTGTTGTGCGGCTTCTGGTGTGACTGTGGCGATCGCTTTCTGGAACTGAGCATCAAACTCTACACCCAGCCCTAAGGTTTCGTACCAACCTAAAACCTGAGCAATTTGGGAGTTGGTTTGCTTGCCGAGAGCGTATTGCCCCAACAATTTATTCTTAGCAGTTTGCAATTCTGCTTCACTCAGCGGAGAGTCGCAGAGGCGCTGAACTTCGTACTGCAATCCTTCTAGGGCAGTAGCCGTATTGTCGGGAGCGGTGCCCATGTAAGTAACAAATTGGGATTGGCCTAAGCGCGTGGGGTAGAAAGCAGACACTTCATAGGCTAAACCACGTTTTTCCCGTAGCTCCACAAACAGGCGACTGGAGAGACCGTTGCCCAAATAAGTGTTGAGCAGCTTCAAGGCAATGTAGTCGAGGGCCGCTTCTTCTGTGCTGGCTTGGCTCTTGGCAGCGGGAGCGAGGTAGCCCAGCATAATAATGGATTGCTGGGTTTCTTGGGCTGTAACGACCTGCTGCGGCTCTACGGGCACCACAGGTAGCGTCAGGGCAGGAATAGAGCTGTCTGGGGCTTGCCAATCTCCAAAGACTTCCTGAATCTGAGCGATCGCGGCTTCTGGCGTGATGCGTCCGACCAAGCTAATCACGATATTGTCAGGACGAAAATAAGTTTGGTGATATTGCTGCAAGTCGCTGCGGCTAAGTTGCGCGACGCTCGTTGCGGTGCCGATGGCGGACAAGGCGTAGGGGTGGTCCTGGTACATCGCTTGCCGCAGTTGCTCCATTGCCACGGCAAAAGGCTGTTCTTGCTGAGAGCGGATGCTTTGCAAGGTGAGGCGACGCTCCAGCTCTACCTCGGACTCAGGGAAGGTGGGCGATCGCAACAGTTGCCCTGCTAACTCCAATATTTCCACGAAGTCACTGGAAACGGTCTTCAAGCTCATCAAGAAGTAGTCAGTGGCTGCATCCGTGCTGAGGCCTGCACCCACCGACTCCACGCGCTCGGCAATTTCTAAAGAAGACAGCTGATCGGTACCTTTCGTTAGGACGGAAGCGACCAAGTGAGATAACCCAGCTTGCTCAGGACGCTCCCAAATACTTCCGGCTCGAATGAAGATCCGAGCAGCAATAATATCGGCGGCAGGATTCTCTACAGCGAGGACAACCATGCCATTCTCTAGCACTGTGCGATGAACTTGGCGGTTTTGCAGGAAAGGGGTCACACTTTGATCCACGAGCAAACTGATCCTTACTATGCTGGTTTGACTAAGTTTTGGCTGTTTTGATTCTGGCTAAACCGCGTAAATCGCCCCATCTAGTATCTCAACAAAACGTTACGGATTTGCTTCTGCTAGTCTAGCGGTCGCAGGATAGTGGCTGCATAGTGATAAGGAGAGAGATATTGGCTGGCAAGATGTTGCAACTCTTCTGGCTGAAAGGCTTGAATCCTTTGGGGATAGGTGACCGCAACTTGAGCTTTAGCGATCGTGTTGTAGTAGCCGTAAAGCCCTGCTAATTGCCCTGGCGTTTCGGTAGAGAAGGCATAGTCATTACACAACAAGCGCTTACAGCGAGCCAGTTCCTGATCCCGAACCGGAGTGGTTAATAGTTCGGAGAGGCGATCGCAAATAATCGCTTCCACTCGCTCCAAATTTTCTGTGTCTAACCAGACGTTAATCGTGAATAGACTGGACTCCCGTTGCAGCGAAAAACCGCTTTGAATGGCTTGCACTAAATTACGTTCTTCTCGTAGCTCCCGCACTAAACGCGAGGAGCGACCATCAGCGAGCAAAACCGACAATAAATCCAATCCGTAGGCATGCTGAAGTTGATCGACACCGGGGCCAATCCAAGCCATCATCAAGCGGCTTTGCTCTAGGCGAGGTAAGCCCAACTCTTGACGACGAATCCCCACAATCGGCGGTTCTGCTTCAATTTCACCAATGGGGCATTCGGTGCGATCGCTAAATTCCCCAAAGGCTTGGCTGACCAGCTCTGTGGCGGCAGTTACATCCAAACCCCCAACGATCGCCACCGTCATATTTTCGGGCTGATAGTGGTTACGGTGGAAGCGGCGCATCGCTTCAGGTGAGTTTTGCAATAGATGGTCTTCTGTGCCCAAAACTGAGCGGCCATAGGGGTGGCGTTGATACACGCTCTCCATCAGGGCTTGGAAACCAATCCAATCAGGGTCGTCGTAGGCTTGGCGAATTTCTTCTAGCACCACATCGCGTTCACGGTCAAACTCCTCGTCAGGAATCGCGGCATGCAGCACCAATTCAGCTAGGTGGGGCAGTGTATCAGGCAGATGTTCGGCAGCGGTAGTAATGAAATAGTGAGCGTAATCATGGCTGGTCGCGGCATTACTCACCCCACCTCGACTTTCTATTGCGTGGTCAAAGTGACCTGGAGCGAGGCGATCGGTGCCCTTAAAAATCATGTGTTCTAGAAAGTGCGCCATCCCAGACCAGGGTTCTGGCTCCGCGATCGCCCCTGCTTGGACCCAGACATCTACGACGGCAACAGGCGTGGCAGCAATTTCTTGGTGAATTACCGTCAACCCATTGTCCAGCTGAAAAACATTGGCGGGAAAGTTTGAACCGACCAAAAGCTGTGACAACCTTGCTTACTTAAATCAAACTCGAAGTGAATTCGAATTAGACCATCGTAGCGCTTCATGCTCCCTAGTTTCGAAAAGCTTGATACAAATTTGCCCTAGCCCAACCAGGCACAAGCAATAAAAATTCCCCTGCCTAAAGAGACAAGGGAATTTTTTCAAATATTTAGTTGGGCTCCCCGCAACGCCGTCTTACCTCAGTTTTTGACCTGGAATAAATCCAGGTGGGTACCTTAGCTCTAGTTTTAAGTTTCCGGGTACGTGCCCGGTCTACTGCCACTAGACGCTTAAATCAGTTCCCGTATTAGCGAAGCATAGATCATAAAACATTATTGGCAGTCACCAACGCCGCAGTAGAACCTCTCACCTATTTTAGCGGCCTTGGGCGAGAACGACCAAGTTTTAACAAACGTATCTAGAAACCTTAACGCTGATACCAAATGGCTTCAACTTCTTGAGCGATCGCCAGAGCCTGCTCTCTAGGTGCCGTCTGAGCGGATAACAACACAGTGACATGACCTAATTTGCGGCCTGGACGAGATTCAGTTTTGCCGTACCAATGTACGTGGGCCTGAGGAATTTTCTCGATTTGCTGACGTTTCTCTAAATAATCACTATGGGACTGCTCGTAGCCCAACAAATTCACCATCACAGCCCCATCGCTGCTTAAGCTAGGGTTGCCCAGTGCTAGACCACAAACGGCTCGTAGATGTTGCTCGAACTGGGAAGTGACGCAAGCATCCAAGCTGAAATGACCAGAGTTGTGCGTGCGAGGAGCAATTTCGTTCACCAATACTTGGCCGTCCGCAGTGAGAAACAGCTCAATGCCAAAAACTCCAATCGCTTGCAAACTGTTGAGTAAGGTACGGGCGATCGCTTCAGCCTCAACTTGCACGCTTTCAGGAATATCGGCAGGAGCCAGGACGCGCCGACAAACTTGATTTTCTTGTTGAGTCTCCACCACTGGATAAACCGATACTTCACCGCTGGTGCTGCGGGCAGCAATCACTGCCAGTTCGCGCTCGAAAGGCACAAAGGCTTCCAGCAGGGCGGGGGAGTGGTCTAACTTTTGCCAGATATCTTCTAGCTCTGCTTGACTGCGAAGAATAAACGTCCCCTGCCCGTCATACCCATGACGACGTGCCTTCAGAACCAGCGGAAATCCCAACTGTTCTAAATCGGTGGGATTAAGTTCGTTTTCCAACGCCAAAAACTCAGGGGTTGGCAAGCCCAAATTACGCAGGTAAGAGCGCTGATGATATTTGTCTAGCAGCGGCACCAAAGTCGTCAACCGAGGCCGAAAGCGGGTTCCTTGGGCTTCCAACTGGGCCAATGCTTCTAAATCGACAAACTCGTTCTCAAAGGTAATTACATCGCAACGAGTTGCTAACTCTCCGGTGGCGTTTGCATCGGCCACCGCAGCCAAAACGGTATCAGCTGCGATCGCTACAGCAGGGTCAGTGTCATGAGGGGTTTGGACCACTAACTGTACCCCTAATTTCTTGGCGGCTCCTGCCATCATCCAAGCCAGCTGGCCTCCACCAATCACGCCCACTCGTTGCACTGGCTGAGATCCCGACTGATAAGCAGACATTGTTTCTGAAGCGTTAGAAGATAAGGAGTCAGGGGTGGGCGGTGAAACCATGAGCGTGCCGAGTTTAAGGTAGCAATCCGCTATATTACGCTAAAATCAGCCACTCTTAGCGTCAACTACAGTCACTCAATTCAAGATAGTTAAACCTGGCTTCCTCGGTTCTATAACGCAACGATGTCCCATGCCACAAATTCTGATTCTTCTCTATAGTCAATCACTCCAAATATTGGTCAAATTATTTGTCAAGTTGACGGGTAGAGGTGGCGGAAAATTCGTTCGATTTCTACCGAAATCTCAGCAGCATTTAGTCAAAAACTACGCGAGAAATTTCCAGTTGCAGGTAGATACGACCTACCCTATTGAGGCATCGGTTTGGTTAGCAAGTACTTATGACCCTACTACCACTCGATTCCTACAACAAGTACTCCGAGTAGATGATGTTTTTCTCGATATTGGCGCGAACTGTGGTGCCATTACGTTAGTCGCCGCTAGCATCATTGAAACAGGTAAAATCTATGCTTTTGAACCAGGTCCAATCATTCGATCGCGCCTTCAATCCAATCTAGATCTGAACTCTAGCCTGAAGGATATCGTGCAGGTTGTGCCGCTAGGTTTAGGTCAGCAGCGATGTCAGCTTTCCTATTTTGAAGACCAAACTTATCGGGGCAATGGTGGGTTATTTCAGAACGACCAAGGAACCACTGTAGAAGTTTTACCTTTGGATGAATGGGTGGCGCAAGAAAAACCGAAAAAAATAGATGTAATTAAACTAGATGTTGAGGGGATGGAGTATGACGTACTGCTGGGCAGCAAAACAGTTTTGACGATTTATTACCCAATTATTTACTTTGAAACACTGCCTGGTTTCTTCGTCAACAAGCCCTACAGTATTCGCACAATTTATGAGTTTTTAACCAGCTTGGGTTATGTGATTGTTGGCCCTAGAGAACCTTATACCTCAATTTCCTTGGATGGGCCTTACCCTGCGAATTCAGTTGCAATTCATCCTACCCAAAGGCACCGTCTAGAGCGATTGAATTAGCCAGCATCACGCACTGCATTGAGCAAAAATTTGTGTGCATTGATGCCTGTGAATTCATGTGTTACGGCTACGCCTAACCCATGCTACCGATCTATTTGCAACCTAAGGAGTCGCGAGTGGCTGTGCCTGTGGTTGGGTTCACACCACTAGCTCGTTCACACAATTTTTTGACCTGAGCGCCATCCAGCAAAGCATTACTAAAATCGGCTCCAGTAATATCGGTGTCCTCAAAAGTAGAGCGGAACAAAATGGCATCTGTCAAAACTGCATCTTTGAGGCTAGCCCGCTTGAAAGTGATTTGATCCATCATGGCGCTGCTCAAGTTAGCATTTTGCAAATTAGTTTCAGTCATTACCGAGGCACTAAATACCGCACCCCGCAAGTTGGCATTCACAAAGTTAGCAGTCGTGAGATTGGTGTTGGAAAATTCGGCCACCTGCAAGTTTTGGCCCGAAAAATCTCGTCCACGCAACTCCGCATTGCTGTAGGACGGAGGTGGGGCATATTGGCTGAGGGCGATCGCGCTTAGCTGCCCGCTCCAAACCAGAAACGCCAATACAAATGCAGCGAGATACCGAAAGATCATAAAAATTTCGATGTCACATCAATGTCAAACCTATAGTTAGTAGAGTAGTCGCATTCAGGCAAGTTTATGCCCCAATTTCTCTTAACTTGGTTGGTGACAGCCTTAGCGCTGCTAGTGACAGCTTATTTCGTCCCCGGTTTTGTGTTGACAGGGTTTGTGGCAGCGGCGATCGCGGCGGTGGTTTTGGGCTTAGTCAATGCGATCGTGCGACCGATTTTGCTATTCTTCACCTTGCCATTGACGATTTTGACGCTGGGGTTGTTTTTGTTTGTGGTCAATGCTCTCTCCATCTGGATCGTGGCTGCTTTGACTCCCGGTTTTGACATCACTGGTTTTATTCCCGCGCTGTTCGGCTCCATTGTCCTGACGATCGCCACCACTGTATTGGGTTGGTTTGCTAGAGCGATTGATTAGGTTCTGCATCGGGTGTAAACCCTAAGTAGCCACGTGGGGTAATCATCCAGTCGGCATAGGTGCGAGTGCTGGCATTGCCAATTAAAACTGTGGTCAGCATATCAATCGGTGCTTCTAGCAATTCGCCTAGCGTTGTGAGCGTAATTTGCTCATCTTCGCGGTAGGCCGATCGCACCAAAGCGACTGGGGTACTAGGATCACGGTGCTGCAAGAAAATTTGTTGGGCGATCGCAATCTGCTCGGTGCGGGTTTTGGAGCGCGGGTTATAGAGAGCGGTAACAAAGTCTGCTTGAGCAGCAGCATTTAGACGCTTTTCAATCACGGGCCAAGGCGTTAACAAGTCGCTGAGACTGATAGCGCAAAAATCGTGCATTAAGGGTGTGCCTACCCGTGAAGCCGCTGCTTGGAGAGCGGTAATGCCTGGAAACACTCGCACTGCTGGGGTTTTGCCGTCCCAACTTTGGGCTCGCAGCTCCTCTAGCACTAAGCCTGCCATGCCATAAATGCCAGAATCTCCCGACGAAATTACGGCAACGGTTAAGCCCCAGTTCGCCAACTCGATCGCGCGTTTAGCTCTTTGGCGCTCTTGAGTAATCGGCAAAGCTTCTACAATTTGCCCTGGACGTAGCAACGGCTTGACGAGGTCTACATACAGCGAGTAACCAATCACCACATCCGCTTGAGCGATCGCAGTTTGGGCGGCAGGGGTAATTTGCTCTAGTTGTCCGGGGCCGGTGCCGACTAGCCACAGTTTTCCGCTGCGGCCTGTGTATTCTTGCTCAGCTTGGGCGATCGCGATCGTCACTGCTCCTGGTTGATCTGCTGCCCGAATAATTTGTTTAGTAACCCGTAGGGACACCGCTTGCTGCTCTGTTTCTAGGTCAGGTGCAGAGAGGGCAGGCACAAGACCTGCCCCTACGAGGGCGGCGGCTTCAGCGACGCTAGGGGTGCCCACTTCGGCAGCAACTACTTCGGAGGGAGTCGGAACTGGCACTGATTTGAGTTGCTCGGCAGAGAAGCAACGCAGGGGCCAATGGCGGTCACGACATAGCTCGACCAAACCCACTTCATCGGCTTTCAGGTCTAGGGTTGCGATTCCAGCGATCGCGGCTTCGGCCAACTGGTGAGCTTGGCAGGCTTGCTGAATCGCGCTTTCTATCAAATGACGAGAGGTGCCTCGTTCACAGCCAATCCCCACCCATAAAACTTTCGGATGCCATTGAACTTCTGGAATGCCGGAGTCTGGAGATAATCGTCGTGCTAGCGGACTAATCCAAACCCTAGCTTTCGGAGTAGCTGGTTGAATTGGAGCCGTCGCAGTCTCTTCCGACTCATTGAATTGAAATGGATGCTCCGAGGGTAAGTGATGTTGCCAAAGCGTTGTTCCCGCTTCTTGAATCACTTGCACCGAGTCTTGACGAGCGATCGCGGCACTCACGCCTGTCCAATCTCCTTCCCCTTTCTGCCAACCAAACGGCACGCCTAAAACATCGATTCCCGGTAGCTGTAAACGGTTTGCAGCGCCCGTTAGAACTGGGGTGGCATTGAGTTGTAGGGCGATCGCTTGGGTCAGGCGATCGGCTCCTCCTTGATGCCCACTGCATAAGCTGATGACAAATTGCCCCGCTTCGTCTACCACCACCACGGCTGGATCAGTAGACTTGTGCTGCAACAAAGGCGCAATCAAGCGCACCACCGCACCTGTGGCTAGACAAAACACAAACCCTTGGTACTGCGGCCACAACTGAGCCACCTGTTCTTTGAGCGAACCGGAATAAATCTTCGAGTTAAGGTTTTGGGCTTGAGCTAATTCGGCTAAAGATTCTGGCACCCAGAGAGTGATGGGATGAGCTTGGCACAGGGCCGCTAGTTTTTTGAGGCCAGCGGGAGTCGTGGCGATCGCGGCCAACGATTGAAAGTCTTGAAACAGTAAAGAACTCAAAGTGTTGTTAGTCGTAGTCAAAATCAAGAAGGAAATGGCAAAAATTTAAGGGAATAAAAACCGCCCAACGACAAAGTCAGGCGGTGATTGCAACAAACCGAAGCGCTGTCTAGCGCCGAGTCTGCCAGATTAAAGACCAGTGTTAGTTTTTGCGACAGGCACCTGACTTGACAGGACAGGTTTGATGTAGCCTGTCACACCTTGGGTGCTGCCAGGAGTATTAGAAATGGCCGATTGCAGAATTTGAGAATGGGTGACCGAGTCATTGGCTAGCGTAAACAGAGGATTGGAGAGGATTCCAGCTAAAGAAGTGGCAACCAAGGACAATACTAGACCCACTTGCAGAGGCCGCATTCCAGGCAAGTTCCAGGTAATTGCAGGATAGTTCTTGACCACATCCGACATTTCCTGAGGTTCTTTCACCACCATCATCCGCACCACGCGAATGTAGTAGTAGATCGAGATTACAGTCGTAACCAATCCGGCCAAAACTAATCCGTAAGCCCCAGCGCGCCAGCCTGCCCAGAACAGGTAGAGCTTACCAAAGAAGCCAGCCAAGGGAGGAATGCCACCCAACGATAGCAGGCAGACACTCAGCCCCAAAGTGAGTAACGGATCTTTTTGGTACAAACCAGAGTATTCGCTGATTTGGTCGGTGCCCGTACGGAGGGAGAACAGAATCACGCAGGTGAAAGCTCCCAAGTTCATGAACAGGTAGACCAGCAGGTAGAACACCATACTGGCGTAGCCCGCATCAGTCCCGGAAACCAAGCCGATCATGACGAAGCCTGCTTGCCCAATGGAGGAGTAGGCGAGCATCCGCTTCATGCTGGTTTGCGCCAAGGCTACGACGTTGCCTAAGACCATACTAAGGATGGCGAGCGCGGTGAAGACAAACTTCCACTCGTGGGTCAGCATTGGGAAAGCCGTTACCAAGAGCCGAATTGCCAAGGCAAAGCCAGCCGCCTTAGAGCCTACCGACAGAAAGGCCACCACTGGAGTAGGTGAACCTTCGTAAACGTCGGGAGTCCATTGGTGGAAGGGCACCGCCGCAATTTTGAAGGCGATCCCGGCGATCGCAAACACCAAAGCAATCACCAGACCGATCGACTGACCTGTGGGATCAGTCACGATATGAGCCGCGATCTCAGTTAGGCGAGTTTCACCCCCCGACAACCCATACAGCAATGACACGCCGTACAGGAAAATTGCCGAGCTAGAAGCACCAATCAGCAAATATTTTAGGGCCGCTTCGTTAGAGCGGGGATCGCGCTTCATGTACCCAGTGAGCAGATAGGAAGCGATACTGAGCGTTTCTAGGGAGACAAATACCATCACCAACTCGTCTGCACCAGAGAGGAACATGCCTCCCACGGTTGCGGTGAGCAGAATGGTAATAAATTCTGCTAGAGAGGTGCCCGATTGCTCCACATAGCGGATCGACATCAGGATGGTCACGGCGGCAGACAGCGCAATGATGCCTCGGAAGACGACACTCAGGGCATCGCCGTTAAAACCGCCCAAGAAAGAAATCGGATCGGTGATTTCCCATTGAAAATAGAGAGCAGCCGTAGCACTGAGCAGCCCCGCGATCGCTAAATAAGGAGTCCAGCGGGAGGCAGCACGTCCAGCAATCAAGTCACCGACCAGCACCGAGAGCAGCGTCACGATGACAATACCCTCTGGTACGATCGTCCCCGCATTCAACTGGGCTGCAAGATTAGCAAAATCCATAGGGGTTCGACAGACTAAACAGCACTAAAGAACAATAAAAAGTCAGGCCAGTGAGTCATCCATTGATGCTTTCCAGCAGTTGAACCACCCTCAAGCAGTAATTTGGGCCTTTAACCTGTGATCTTATCGCGCTATCTTAACGCTTACGCTTATTTTGAATCAGTATTTGTTCCTAGACCAACGGCTACCAGCTCAGAGCGATCGCAGTTAAAGTTTTAACATTTGTTCATAAACTAAAAAGACACCAGAATTTTTGCCCTTAGCTGGCCCTGTTGCCAAAGGGTGAATGTAAGACTAGGTTGGCTTTCTAGCTCGTCTGCCTTCTGATCCGGCTAACTTCCCGACTCAACTTTGCTTGTGTCTGGCTCAGAGGGATAACTGCAAAAAATTTTGTCAAAACTGAGGATTCCACCCATATTGGTTATAAGTAGAGATCAAGGCATGCTGAATGTCTCCTCTCCTTGATTTTCTTTTTAAGGGAGTCTTCTTTTAGGATGAAGCGATCGCAGTGCAGTTACGTTAATTTGTCTAGCTAGTCTCCCAAGTTTTTGCCATCAATTTTGCTACCTAGTCTTGACATCCCTGTCAAAATCTTCCATGTCTAAGACTGCCTAGCTCGCTACCACTTTGCCTGAAGTTAAACGATCCCATGTCAACCCTGGTCATTGTCGAATCTCCTACCAAAGCACGCACCATTCGCAACTACCTGCCCGCAGGCTACCGAGTGGAGGCGTCAATGGGACATGTGCGCGATCTGCCGCAATCGGCGAGCGAAATCCCTGCGAACGTCAAGGAAGAAAAATGGGCAAAGCTAGGGGTGAATATTGAATCAGAATTTGAGCCGCTTTATGTAGTGCCCAAAGACAAGAAAAAAATAGTCAAGGCGCTCAAAGATGCGCTCAAAGATGCTGACGAGTTAATACTGGCCACAGACGAAGACCGCGAAGGAGAAAGCATTAGCTGGCATCTGCTGCAACTTTTGCAGCCTAAAGTTCCGATCAAGCGCATGGTGTTCCATGAGATCACCCAAGAAGCGATCAAAGAAGCGCTGAAAAACTGTCGCACTGTAGATGAGAAGCTAGTTCGGGCGCAAGAAACACGACGTATTTTAGATCGCTTGGTGGGCTATACCCTCTCGCCGCTGCTGTGGAAGAAAATTGCCTGGGGCTTGTCAGCTGGACGGGTTCAGTCTGTAGCAGTGCGGCTACTCGTACGACGGGAGCGGCAGCGTCGGGCTTTCCATCAAGGTACTTACTGGGATCTCAAAGCCACCCTAGAAAAAGATAAAAGTGCGTTTGAAGCCCGCCTGGTAACGCTGCGAGGTCAGCGTTTGGCGACAGGCAGTGACTTTGACGAGGCAACGGGGCAAATTGCGGCGGGTCGCAATGTCCTCCTGCTGAATGAAGCGGAAGCCAGAGCGCTGCAAGAGCAAATCACTAATAAGGCTTGGACCGTTTCTAATATCGAAGAACGGCCTGTCACTCGCAAGCCTGCACCACCTTTTACTACTTCGACGCTGCAACAAGAATCCAACCGCAAACTCCGCCTCTCGGCGAGAGATACAATGCGCGTGGCCCAAAGCCTTTACGAGCAAGGCTTTATCACTTACATGCGAACCGACTCGGTGAATTTGTCGCAGCAGGCAATTGAGGCAGCTCGGACTTGTGTAGAGAACATGTATGGCGCAGCTTATCTCAGCTCCGAACCTCGCAAGTACTCCACCAAGAGCAAAGGTGCCCAGGAAGCCCACGAAGCCATTCGTCCCGCTGGCAGCAGCTTCCGCACTCCTCAAGAAACAGGGTTAAAAGGAGCAGAATTTCAGCTGTATGACTTGATCTGGAAGCGTACCGTTGCCACCCAAATGGCTGAAGCGCGGCAGACCCATATCACGGTGCAAATCCAAGTCGAAGAAGCAGGATTTCGAGCTAGCGGTAAGCGCATTGACTTTCCTGGTTTCTTCCGCGCTTATGTGGAAGGGTCTGATGACCCCGATGCGGCGATCGAGGATCGGGAAGTGATTCTGCCTGCGCTCAAGGTGGGTGACAAGCCAGCGTGCAAGGCTTTAGAGGCGATCGGTCACGAAACTCAACCTCCTGCTCGTTATACCGAAGCTTCTTTGGTGAAAACCTTAGAAAGCGAAGGGATCGGGCGGCCCAGTACCTACGCCAGCATTATCGGCACCATCATTGACCGAGGCTATGCCCAAATGGTCAGCAATGCCCTGGTGCCGACATTTACCGCCTTCGCTGTGACCACTTTATTGGAAAATCACTTCCCCGATTTGGTTGATACCAGCTTCACGGCTCGCATGGAGCAAACCTTAGATGAAATTTCTACAGGTGAGGTGAAGTGGTTGCCCTACCTCAAGGAGTTTTATTTAGGGAAAGCGGGTTTAGAAACCCAAGTCAAGGAACGGGAAAGCCAAATTGATCCCACTGAAGCCCGCACGATTGAGCTAGAAGATCTAGCTGCCAAAATTCGCATTGGTCGTTACGGAGCTTATTTAGAAACTGAAAAAGACGATGCCATCGTTAAAGCCACCATTCCTCAGGACTTGACTCCGGCGGACCTTGACCCTGCTCAGGTGGAAGTGCTGCTGCGCCAAAAAACCGAAGGCCCCGATAAGCTAGGGCTGCACCCAGACACGGGAGAACCGATTTATTTACGGATTGGACCATTTGGTCCCTATGTCCAACTGGGAGATTTAGGGGAGACCAATGTCGAGCCGAAGCGGGCTTCGCTGCCTAAAGGTGTAGGCATGGATGATGTCACGCTAGAAATGGCCGTGGGACTGCTGTCTCTGCCCCGAACCTTGGGCGTTCACCCTGAAACAAATGGCAAAATCCAGGCAGGGCTAGGACGCTTTGGTCCCTATGTACTGCATGACCAAGGCAAGGAAGGGAAAGAGTATCGTTCCTTGAAAGCGGGAGACGATGTGCTGGCTGTTGAGCTAGACCGCGCTTTGGAGTTGCTGGCAGAACCAAAGGCAGGTCGTCGAGGCGCTCGGAGCAAATCGAAAGAGCCATTGCGATCGCTCGGTGCCCACCCTGCTGATGAAGAGCCAATCAATATTTACGATGGCCCCTACGGTCCTTACATCAAGCATGGCAAAATCAATGTCTCGGTGCCCGAAGACCAAGCGGTGGAGTCCATCACGCTAGAGGCGGCTCTAGAGTTATTGGGCACAAAAGAGTCAACCAGCAAATCGGGTCGCAAATCCGCCAAGTCCACCAGTGGCACGAAGAAGTCAACGACCAAGGCGACAGCTGCTAAGAGCGAGGCCACCACGAGTAAAACAAAACCTCGCAAGACCACTACGAAAAAATCAGGTACCAGTAGCACTAAGAAGAAAACCTCAACTCTCGAGAGTTAGGAGACTGGACCGTAGACGGGAATTGAGGAAGCAGGAAAGCGATTGCCCTCCTATTCCTCGTCAATTTTTCAGTGAGCTAAGTCAGGAAATACTTCCTGTACAGCGGGATGTACTAACCGCTGATTTTGCACACTAACTCCCTTGGCTAAAACTGCATCGGAGTCCAAAGCAGATAGACCGTAATTGGCTAGCTTCAGGACGTAGGGTAAGGTGCTGTTATTGAGAGCTTGGGTCGCTGTCCAGGGCACTGCTCCAGGCATATTCGGCACGCCGTAATGTACCACACCTGCCTCGACATAGGTAGGGTGACTATGGGATGTGGGTCGCATCGTTTCAATACAGCCACCTTGATCGACCGCCACATCCACGATCACTGAACCAGGCCGCATTTTGGCAACTAAAGACTGACCCACCAAAATCGGGGCTCGGCGACCAGGTACTAACACGGCTCCAATCAGCAGGTCGGCTTCTGGGACAACAGTCTCAATTTGTAAGGAGTTGCTGTAGAGCAGTTCCACGCGGGAACCAAATAAAGTTTCTAAATAAGCTAAACGGTCTACATTCAAATCTAAAATTTGGACTTGAGCCCCCATCCCGACGGCAATCCGGGCTGCTTCTGTGCCTACCACTCCACCGCCTAATATCACCACTTTGCCAGGTTGCACTCCAGGCACGCCACCTAAAAGTACGCCCCGTCCCCCTTGTTGACGCTCTAAAAATCGAGAGCCAAACTGCACCGATAGCCGCCCAGCAATAATGCTCATGGGGGTCAAGAGAGGGAGTCTTTTATCTGGCAGTTCTACCGTTTCATAGGCGATCGCGGTCACTCCAGAGCTAATCAAATGCTCAGTTAGTTCGCGATCAGCAGCCAAATGCAGGTAAGTAAACAGGAGTTGGCCTTTTTGCAAAAACTGATATTCCGGTGCTAGCGGCTCTTTGACCTTAATCACCAACTCCCGATTCCAAGCAGCCTCTGCATTGGGAGCAATTTTTGCTCCTACTTGAACATAATCAGCATCGCTAAAGCCTGCGCCGATACCAGCTTGGGTCTCGACAAAAACGCTATGCCCGTTGTCTACTAGAACGCGAGCACTGCTCGGACTCAACCCCACTCGGAACTCTTGGTCTTTTGTTTCCTTGGGAACGCCGATTTCCATACGAAACCTCTGAATGCCCTATGCTTCTAGCTTAAGCTGGTTGTAAAAGTAGCTAGAGAGCAAAGCCCTAAGGAAGTTGAGCGATCGCCCTTAGCTGGCCATCCAAAAGGATGAGTTGACGCAGAGACAGTCCTCCTTAAAATAGATGAAAGAGATAAAGAATTGTAAATGTCATCAATAGAACCCAAAAGTCCTAACTTAAGACATACCTCTTGAGTGAGATTTTCTTAGTGCTGCTTTACCCTTTGTCTGAATTAATAGAACTGTCGTCAATTTTTCTAAAGCAATGACCCAAATACAACCCACCACAACGCCTAAATTAGCTGAACCTAAAGTCGGCTTTACAGAATATGCCGAGCGTCTGAATGGCCGAGCTGCCATGCTGGGGTTCGCGATCGCCGTTGCCATCGAGTACGTGACTGGACAAGGCGTCTTAACTTGGCTAGGGCTGAGATAAAACCAAAACTTTGCCAGTTCTTCCGGGGCGTTTGCCGCTGACTGAATAGACAACGCCACAGAGATCAAAAAATGTTCGCTCGGATGAGGAAGAACTGGAGAGTTTAGCGTGAAGAGATGATGAAGGGTAGTGTAAGTACCTAAGGCCTAGATGTGTTTTTTCTATAGTTCTCCATAATTTGTGGGATGAGTCTAAATTAGAAATAAGCAGTCCCATTAAACCGATACGGATTACGTAACTTTCTAAGTGTTTTGTTTCTTTAAAACTCTAAAATTCTTGATACGTTGAGTCAGAGAGATACTGTGATGAATGCTGTGTGGCCTCGGTTTTTAAGGGCAGCTTATCGTAAGGAGCCCATCTCTAGCTTTGTAATTACGGTTGGCGCTGTAGATGCAGCGATTGGCGGACTCGATAGCCGCTGGTCTCTATTTAGCTTTGGTCTAGGAACCGTGGGGCTTGCGATCGCCCTGCGGTGGTGGTTGATGCAGCGCCAACAAGAAGACCAACCAGAACAAGTACCGCAATATTACTTACCCCCTCGCTCCTCACGACCGCAGATGCCCGTGCTATCGGTTTCTAAGAAGAATCCACCACCTCACTAAATTGATTTCTCGGTTAGGTCTCAGTTAGAGCTATTCCATACCATTTAGCTTACTCATGCTAACTGCGGAACGTTCTGAGGCGAGTTACCGTCTTTTTGATCGTTCAGTGCTTCATCGCTTGGCTTTCATTAAGCGAGCTCAACCCTAAAGTTCGAGCTGAATTGAAATCCAAGAAATTTCGAGCGTGCCTGAGCAAGAGCAACTGCCTTACGTTGAAGTCAAGCAGTGCTTGCAGACTGGGTTGGCTGCGATCGCTCAACAAATGGAAACTCTCAAAACCTTGAAAGTTGAAGCGCCAGGAATTCTTTCCGTTTGGGAAGACACCCTCCAGCTCATTGCCTCACTCAAACAATCTGCCCCAATATTCAGTCGAACTATGAAATATCCATCTCCTAGCTTTCCTCTGCGTGTATTTCTTCATAAGCGGTTGGCATTTTGGGGAGCAGTGGGTATTGGAGTAGTTTGCTCTCTACAAATCGCTCATGTGAGCCAAGCGCTGCCTACACCCCCTGTAACCAAGGTAGACGTAGCCGCTACTGTGACAGGCTCATCCACCCCAGGTGGTTGGAAGCAGCCCCAGCTAGTCCGCACCTTGAAAGGGCATAAAGGAGCTGTGGATTCTCTGCTGTTTGCTTCTGATGGTCGAACCCTGTTTAGTGGCGGTAGCTACAACGACGCCAGAATTAAAGTGTGGAATCTCCAGCGCGGTCGAGAAGCGATGACGTTGCGAGTCCATCAAACGATGGTGGCAGCGCTAGCTATGACGCCAGACGGTCAAACGCTGGTCAGTGGTGGCACTGACTATATTCTGAATCTCTGGAATCTAAAGACGAAACAATCGAGCCGAATTTTCCTAGATCACACGAGCCATGTTCTGGCACTAGCTATTAGCCCCGATGGTAAAACTTTAGTCAGTGGCGGCTTAGATGGCATTAAACTTTGGGATTTACAAAGACAACGCCCACTGTCCACGCTCGAAGACGAGCGACATGAAGTGCATGCCCTAGCGATTAGCCCTTCTGGGCAATACCTAGCTAGTGGGGAAGACAACGGCGTTGTGAAGCTGTGGGACTTAGCTAGTGGGCAGCTCCTACAAACTCTCCCAGGTCATACAGGGGTTGTTAATTCTCTAACCTTTACACCTGATGGCACCTCGCTAGTTAGCGCCAGCCGAGATGCCACGATTAAAGTGTGGAATTCCGAAACGGGAGAGTTGCTCCAAACACTGGCAGGTCATACTAATTGGGTCATGGATGTTGAAGTAAACCCAAATGGTAGAGTTTTAGCCAGTGCAGGGCGAGATGCGGTCAGACTTTGGAATCTAGAGACAGGGGAATTAATCAATACCTTGACTGAGCATGCAGATTGGGTGCAGTCTGTTGCCTTCAGTCCGGATGGTCAAACTCTAGCTAGTGGTGGCTCTGATACGTTGATTCAAGTGTGGCAAGATGGAGTTTTACCACCTGTTAAGTAGGCAGAACGAGCCATTAAGCTAGTCCTTAGGCACATAAAAAAACAGGGAAGAGAGTTGATGTCTCTTCCCTGTTTTTTTGGTTAGTTTGCTCTTTGGCATCATTTTGCTCTTTGAGCTTTCGCCGCAGCACTTGCATTTGCTTTTTGCGTTGTCTCTAACGAGCCGAACCGCCTTTACCCTTGGAGTTCCGACCTTCACGGCGCGGTGACTCCCATCGTTTCAGACATTGAGCCTATTTGGTACTTAGTGAGATGATATGGGCGGGGAGAGACTCGAACTCTCACGGCCGAAACCGCCACATTTTGAGTGTGGTGCGTCTACCAATTCCGCCATCCGCCCTTGGATGAAGCTTCACTATTATACTCATTTTTTCCGTTTTGCAACAGGGTTTGGTAAGTTTTACTTCCAGCCCAGCGATCGATCTCCTGCGCGCGAATTACAGGGACCGGATGAGTCAGAGGTGCAACTTGAGCCTGCTTCAGCAACTCACCCAGATCACTGTTACTAACGTCATCGTAAGAACGCGCCTGAGATAGAAAAGCGTCTAGGTTTAACTTAGATGCCAAGGTCGGCGATCCCCCAGTCAGTTTCATCAGCAGGGAAGCCACCACCTTCGGGTCTTGCGTGACTAAGAGAGCGGCGCGATCGCAAGTAAATTCAGCACAGCGGACCCACTCTAAGATTTGGGACTGCAAGGTTTGAGCAATCATGCCACCCAAAGTAGGCAGTTGTCCTGCGGCTAGCACCATAATGTTGGCTAGGGTTAAGTAAACTCCGTGGTCACATTTCAAGTGCCCTAGTTCGTGAGCGATCACCGCTTGAATTTCTTCGGGGTTCAGTAGTTCTAGCAAAGAGGTATGAACTACGATGAAAGGCTGTCTCCCGCGAATCGCAAATGTGTAAGCATTGGGGACAGGGTGTTGCCGAATGTAGAGCTGAGGCAACTCCAGATCAAGAATTTTGCAAGCTTCGATTAGCAGTTGGTGTAAGTGCGGCAGTTGTTGGTCGCTAACCAAAATGCTGGAGGCAATATTGTCAAGGTAAAAAACTTGTTCGGCTAGTGGCCCTAGCAAACTCCGAATCATCAAGTCCAGCCCAGGCAACTGCTTGAGGGCTTGGGTTGCTTCTAAATCGAGAGGATGACGAAATTGATCCGCCTTCAAGCCAATTAAAGGAGTCTTTGCAGGAGACATGCTGGGGCAGCCATGAGAAGTGAGGTCAAGACAAGCATCGAGGCAAATCGCATTGCAAACACGAGTTGCGTGGCGATCGCTTACCACCGATGCTTATCACCGATACATAGCTAGTATAACGAGATTGCTCTTGGCCTGCGGGTACAAGCTAAGAGCAATCAGGATCAAGTCTCACTCAGTGCGACTGTGACTGGAAATTAGTTGGGCGCGATCGGTGTCAGTGGAGCTGTCTCCACCTCTGTAGTAGAGTCTCCTTGAAGGCGCTGCAATTTCACCCCTAGTTTTTGGAGCTTCGTGTCGAGGTTTTCATAGCCGCGATCCAAGTGGTGTAATCCTTGAATCGTGGTTTTACCTTCTGCGGCCAAAGCAGCCACAACCAAAGCAGCTGATGCTCTTAAATCGGTTGCGACCACAGGAGCCCCAGAGAGCGTCGGGACTCCCCGAATCACGGCGTGATTGCCCTTCACCCGAATATCAGCTCCCATCCGATTCAGCTCAGCCACATGGCGCAGGCGGTTTTCAAACACCGTTTCTGTGACGATGCTGTCGCCCTCACTGACGGTCAGCAAAGCCATAAATTGAGCTTGCATATCCGTAGGAAAACCTGGATAGGGTAGGGTCTCAATATCAGTAGCGGTCAAGCCATGCCCCGGACTGATCCGCAAACAGTTAGGTGACTCTGGGGTGATCAAAGCACCGATCGCCCGCAACTTGGCAATGGCAGCCGTCAAATGGTCAGGAATAACCGGAGAGAGGCTAATTTCAGATTGTGTGATAGCTCCTGCTACTAGAAAAGTAGCCGCCTCAACGCGATCTGGAATAATGGCGTAGTCGGCTGAGTGCAGACTTGGCACCCCTGAGATTACGATGGTTTTCGTACCTGCGCCTTGGATCTTGGCTCCCATAGCGCGGCAGAAGTTGGCCAAGTCGATCACTTCAGGTTCTTGAGCGGCATTTTCTAGGATGGTTTCCCCATCAGCTAGGGTAGCCGCCATCATCAGCGTTTCGGTTGCGCCAACGCTGGGATAATCTAAATAGATTTTGGCTCCCTTGAGGCGGCGGCTGGGGCCTTTGACGTAAGCATTGACTGTGCCATGCTCGATATGGACATCCGCTCCCATCGCTTGCAGACCTCGGACATGCAGGTCTACTGGACGAGCACCGATCGCGCAGCCACCGGGCAAAGGAACACGGGCCACGCCTAAGCGAGCTAGAACGGGGCCAATGACGAAGAAGCTAGCTCTCAGTTGGCTAACCAGCTCATAAGGAGCAGTTGATTGGCCAATGTAGCTCGCATTGATATCAAGAACATCGCCCTGTCTTGTCAGCTTGACACCCAAGGATGCCAAAATCTCCCCCATCCGAGAGACATCTGCCAGAGAGGGAACGTTACGAAGACGGCAGTCTTGGGGACAGAGCAGGGCACCCGCCATCACAACGAGGGCGGAGTTTTTGGCACCGCTAATAGTGACATGTCCTTTGAGCGAAGATTTACCCCAAATCTGAAGTACTGACTTATCTTCTTCAGGTGAAGAATGGGTTTCTGGCAGTCCGTGAGAGGGAGTTATGGGCCTATCCTCCGAGTCAATTTATACTTTTAGAACTTACAAATTTGGTTTCGATTCTACCGGAAAGATTCCAGATGTCCAGAACTCCGATCTCAAGCGATGAAACAGTTTAGCTTGAACGAGCACTTTAACCTAAAAGAGATTGGCTCTGAGAAAGTTGACAAAGCTTCTGGATTTCACTACATTGGTAAATCGCAGTCCGTAGCTGCACCATAAGCGGAACTGGCGGAATTGGTAGACGCGCTAGATTCAGGTTCTAGTGTCTGCAAAGACTTCCGGGTTCAAGTCCCGGGTTCCGCATCTAAAAGCCAGGTATCTCGGCCTGAAAGGGTTACTTCAATCTACATAATTTTTAAGAGCAAACCTCATGAGAAATCAAGCGGTTTGCTTTTTTATTCTTCCCCGAAGCTGCTTTGGGTAACTGAGGCTTTGGTCAGATCTACTTATGGTTCCTTTGCTGATTGTAAGAATATTTAAATAACCGGAGAATTACAGATTCTAATTCAAGGTTCGAAATCTAGGCGCGAAACAAGAAAGCCGTCCTGAAGACAGTGCGGGATCTTGGAGTTTTGTCCGCTCAGCAGTAGAGTGAAGCTGCTTCAACGCTACGTTATTCTGTGGCACAGAATTATGTTGACCAGTCTGCAAAATCCTCTCGTTAAGCAACTTCGTAAGTTACACCGGGCTAGAGATCGCCGGGAGCAGCAATTGTTTTTGCTGGAAGGTACGCACTTACTAGAAGAGGCTTGTGCCGTGAATTATCCGCTGGCAACCCTTTGTTGTACTCCAGAGTGGCAAGCCAATCATGAACAGTTATGGCAGCAAGTTAGTCAAATCGCCCAGCGCGTAGAACTGGTTAGTCCTGAGGTATTGAAGGCGATCGCGACAACCGTAGAGCCTGACGGTGTAATTGTGACGGCACCACGTAATCCAGAGCAGACTCAACTAAGCGAAATTACCAGCCTAGGTCTAGTGTTAGAAACCATTCAAGATCCAGGCAATTTGGGCACTATGATTCGGGCTACTGCCGCCGCAGGAGCAGAAGGTTTGTGGCTCAGTGCTGACAGTGTAGATCTTGATCACCCTAAGGTACTGCGAGCCAGCGCCGGACAATGGTTCCGTCTGCCGATGGCTGTTAGCGCAGATTTGAAAACGGTCATTGCTGATTACCAAGCCCAAGGCATGCAGATTGTAGCCACTCTGCCAGATGCAGCTCTAACCTACTGGGAAGCTGATCTGCGGCAACCTACTTTAATCTTGCTGGGTAATGAAGGCGCAGGACTATCTAAAGAAGTAGCAGCTCTAGCAGACCAACGGGTCAAAATTCCTCTCTATCCGGGGGTAGAGTCGTTGAACGTGGCGATCGCTGCTGCCCTAATGCTATATGAAGCCCAACGACAACGAGGCTTTAATCCTGAAGCCCTTTCCAGTTAAGCAGATGAGAAGGAGGCCCAACGAGCTGCTTTAGCTCGAGCGTCGCGCCTCGATAAACTGTTCGATATCAGCGACTGCAGCTTCCCAATCAGCCAGAGCGGGCCGAGTTGGAGTCGCCTTAGAGTTGCCATTAGACACCGGAGCCGCCTTTTCTGGCTGAGGCTGAGCCGTTGTGGGTGGTCTGCCCTCGGCTTGCAAGGTTTTTTGCAACTGATCAAGTGATTCAGCAAAGGCTTGGGCGGCGGCGCGACGAAGCTCGTTCTGATGCTGCTCCATTAGCTGGACTCCAAAAATTCAGAATCTAGGACTCAGACTGCTTGCCATCCTGGCTTTTAAAACGGCAGGGGGTCAAGCGTTAAAAGACGTAGAAAAGATATTAAATATGGCTGAGCCAGCGTTCTATTTGTAATTTAACTGAGGTCAAGCGACCAAGACTCTAGAAGCTGGCTGCTATCAGGGTGCCCAATTTCGTTGCGATCGCAGCATGATCCTGATTTATGGTTGAGCTTGCTGTGCGGCTTTGAGTGGGTGTTGTCTAATCAACCAAATCTAGTTGAAAATTGAATTAAGGATAAAGACAAAACGCTAAAACCAAGCCTTTAACTTTTTGGGCTTCGGGCATTGCGGTATGGTAGGAAGGTTTGCCTTTCCAGGAGAGCAAAGTGAGTCAGGGATTTGATTACGATTTAATTATTCTCGGCGCAGGAGTTGGAGGACATGGAGCGGCACTGCATGCAGTGAGCTGTGGCTTGAAGACTGCCATCGTCGAAGCGGCTGATATGGGCGGCACCTGTGTCAATCGTGGTTGCATCCCCTCCAAAGCTCTTCTGGCAGCTTCGGGGCGGGTACGGGACTTGCGCAATGCTCATCACCTCAAGGCAATGGGGATTCAAGTCGGTGAGGTTGAGTTTGATCGCCAAGCGATCGCCGACCATGCCAACAACTTGGTCAGCAAAATTCGAGGCGACCTCACCAACAGCCTCAAGCGCTTGGGCGTAGATGTGATTCAAGGTTGGGGTAAAGTAGCAGGCCCACAGAAAGTCTCGATTGAAACTTCGACTGGTGAAAGGGTAGTCACGGCTCAAGATGTGATTTTGGCTCCTGGCTCTGTGCCTTGGGTTCCGCCTGGGGTAGAAGTGGATGGCAAGACCGTGTTTACCAGCGATGACGCGGTCAGACTGGAATCCTTGCCACCTTGGGTTGCCATTATTGGCAGCGGCTACATTGGCTTAGAGTTTTCTGACGTTTACTCAGCTCTAGGCGCAGAAATTACTCTGATTGAGGCGTTGGATCAACTAATGCCTGGGTTTGATCCAGATATTGCCAAACTGGCGCAACGGGTGCTGATTGCTCCCCGCGACATTGAAACCAAAGTTGGCATGCTGGCGAAGCGAGTGATTCCTGGTTCGCCAGTGGTAATTGAGCTGGCCGATGCCAAAACCAAGGAAGTGGTCGAAGTGTTGGAAGTAGATGCTTGCTTGGTGGCGACTGGACGCATCCCTGCAACGCAGAATTTAGGTTTAGAGGCAGTTGGCGTAGAAATCGATCGCCGTGGCTTTATTCCCGTGGATGACCGGATGGCAGTGCTAGTGGATGGCCAACCTGTCGCTCATTTATGGGCGATCGGCGATGCTACAGGCAAGATGCAACTAGCCCATGCAGCTTCGGCTCAGGGAGTTGTCGCGGTTGAAAATATTTGTGGTCGCGATCGCCAGGTGGACTACCACAGCATTCCTGCGGCTGCCTTTACCCATCCTGAAATTAGCTTTGTCGGCATGACAGAACCTACAGCGAAAGCCTTGGGAGAAGCAGAAGGGTTCAAAGTAGCAACTTCTAAGACCTACTTTAAGGGCAACTCCAAAGCCCTGGCAGAAGGCGAAACAGAAGGCGTTGCCAAGGTCATTTACCGCCAAGACACAGGCGAAGTTCTAGGTGTACATATCTTTGGCCTGCATGCTTCTGACCTGATTCAAGAAGCCGCCAACGCGATCGCTCAGCGCCACTCTGTCAAAGATCTGGCTCACATGGTGCATACTCATCCCACACTTTCCGAAGTGTTGGATGAAGCCTTCAAGCGAGCGGTAGCGGCTCACTAAACGGTGACCTAATCCCCAGCCCCTTCCTTGCCAGGAAGGGGAACTCGCTTTTTTGTGTTTCTAGTATTTGGTTGTTCTTAAATTAATTTCTTATGCAAATTCGTCGTCGTTCACCGAATCCTGCAATTGCTGTTCAAGAATTGCGCTATCAGGTTGTTTTGCCAGACGCTACGCCGCGCCACATTTTGGAAGAAATTGTTTGGCATAAGGAAGTTGAAGTAGATCAAATGCGAGAAAAGCAGCCTTTACTGGAGCTGCAAAAGCAGGTTCTAAGCGTTGCTCCTGCCCTCAATTTTGTGGAAGCAATACGCCAAAGTACTACTCAACCCGCAGTGATTGCAGAAGTCAAGAAAGCATCTCCGAGTAAGGGCGTGTTGCGGGAAGATTTCGATCCAGTGGCGATCGCCCAATCCTACAAAGAGGGTGGCGCAACTTGCGTCTCGGTTCTAACCGACCAAAAATTTTTCCAAGGCAGTTTTGCCAATCTTGCCAAGGTCCGCGCTGCAATTGACCTGCCTCTACTCTGCAAGGACTTTATTATCTACCCGTACCAAATCTACCTAGCTCGGTGCCACGGTGCAGATGCGGTGCTACTCATTGCCTCGATTCTTTCGGACAAAGATTTACAGTACTTCGTCAAAATTACAAACGCCTTGAACATGACCGCTTTAATTGAAGTGCATACCTTAGAAGAGCTGGATCGAGTTCTGGGATTAACAGGTGTCACCTTAGTCGGCATTAACAACCGCAACTTGGAAAACTTCTCCGTTGACTTGCAAACCACCTGTCAAATCCTTACAGCTCGCAAACAGCAACTTCAAGAGCAAGGTATTCTAGTGGTGAGTGAGTCGGGACTGCATCAGCCTGCTGATCTAAGCTTGGTTGCTGAAGCGGGGGCACAAGCAGTTCTAATTGGCGAATCTTTAGTCAAGCAAAGCGATCCAGCGCAGGCTTTACGGCAGATGTTAGCATCATCCGCAGCTGTGCCAACCCCAGAAGCAGCTGTATAAACCATCGGCTAAATCAGAAGCAATCGTTTCGGTCTGGAATCGATGACAAAAACTTCTGATTTAGTGGCTGAATCTAAGAAGAGTGTTCTCACAGTATTCTCCAGCCCTATTTGCCTGACTAGGTAAGTAGAGTAACCCATTACTTTAAGGTAGATCAGCCTACATGGAGCCGATTCCTCTTCCTTCCCACGTTCATTATGAGTTGCTACTACAGCTGCTAGAAAGGCAAACGATGTTTGCTGTCAAGCAAAGGTCACTTCAAAGTGATCAAGTCCACGAACTCATTAGCACTCTGCGTAAAGCACTGTCCCAGCAAAAGCGATTGGAAGAAAACTGTCAACGTGCTAACCAGCCGATTGAATATCGCTGGTCTCTCAATAATATAGAAGCAGAAAAAACGGCTCCATCTGAATAGTCTCAAGCGATCGCAGGACCAAAGGCAATTAGCCGTTGACGCGAAATAGAGTTTTTTAAAGCCGATCCTGCTTTGTTTCTGGAGACCTATGGTGCCTTATTGCTGTAAAGGTTATTCTATTGGCTAGTTTGTCTTGCTGAGTCTGTGGGACAGTTATTAATGCTGGGGAGGTCCTGAGTGTCGGAACCGGACTTAGCTGCTGGTCATGAGTCAATCCCTGAAGAACTTCAGCCTCAGTGGGAGCAAGAGCGCCAAATTCTACTGGCTGAGTTGGAGCAACTGCGATCGCTAGAGCACAATCGCTTAGAGCGGATTTCCCTGCTAGAGCAAGCGCTCGACCAAGCGCTAACGTCTTTGAACGACCTCACGTTGCAAATGAGGGACCAACAAGTCTTAGAAGACCAGTTAGCGACCACAGAAGAATTTTCCCATGTGCAGCAGCAGGCGATTACTAAGCTCAAGCTCCAGTTAACGCAGCAAGAGCAAATCCTGGAAGCTCGTATTGCCGAGGCTCAGGCTCAAAACCAGACCTTTCAGGAACTCTTAGCAGCAACTGAGGCAATCGCCCAAACTCAGCAAGCAGAATTAGAGCGATTGCGAGTCCAAATTGTGCAAGACCGCTCTGAAATGCAGGTACAGCAAAAACGTTTAGAGAAGCAACTCTGCGATTTGCAAGGAGCCTCACAAGGCCAACAGCAGCATGTTTTAGAAATGGAAACTCAGGCATTAGCGGCCCGCACTCTGGCAGCAAGTCTAGAGGTGAAACTAGCTGAAGCGCAACAGCAAATCGAAAGCCTATATGCCAACCTAAGTCAGCGTCAGACAGCTTTTTCTGAGTTAGAGATGCAGTTAGATCAAGCGCATTTAGCTTTGGAGGAGCATCAACTATTGCTGCATCAGATGCAGCAGGCTCAAGCCCTCTTGGCCGAGCAGCACACAACCATTGCCACATTACAACAAGATTTAGTCACAGCTCACGGCAAGATCGAAGAACTAGAAACTCAGATGGCTAAACAGGTCATGTTGCAAGCTAAGCTGCAACAGGCAGGCCAAGAACTGGAGGCAGAGCGCGATCGCTATCAATCACGGGTCTTAGGCTTAGAACAACAAGCTGCCGAAATGCAAGAACAAATTCTCAAACAGGCTCGGCAAGCCAATGAATACGAGACTGCTGTTCAGCATTGGAAAGATCGGTGTGCCGGGAGCCAACGTCAGGCGCTACAACTAAAAGAACAGCTAGCAAAGCGCTCAGAAAATTCCCCAGAAGATTTATCAGAGCTACTCATGGCAGAGCCAGAATTAGCTGAAACGTCAGAGCCGATGATTTCCAACCCAACCACTTCCTCTCAATTTGGTCGCGGTTTGAAGGTGGACCTACCTGCTTTCTTGGCTCGACGGCGGAGCTAAAAAACTTTTTGATCTAAGCTTCGTAAGCCTTCATTTCGTAATATCGATTAAAAAAGCGAGTTCGTGAACCCGCTTTTTTAGTGTTATTCAAAGTAGAAATTATCACTTGGGCTAAACAGTCTCGCCAGGAAGTTGGTTGATACAGCATCATTTCAGGAGTAGGGGATTTTTGCTGAACCTTCACTCACACAACCTACAGGGGTTGTGTTGCGGCAAGACTTTAAGCAGCCTCCATCCAATCGAAAATGCGCTCCAGTTGTTCTAAGGTGACTAAGCCATACTGCCAAAGAATCATCGGCAAAGGTCCTGGATCTTGCTCTCGGTGACGGAGGGCGATCGCGATCGAAGCAGCAGATATCGATAAATCCTCTTGGAGGAAGCGAATAAAGCGTGAATACGTTGCGGGTGCCATAGTGACCTCAATTTGTTAAATCCAATTTTGTATGGTGAGAAATAAAGTTTTTGAAAACGAGTAGTCACTCTTTAATCTGTCCATTCCCTAAGCAGGGACTTTTTAGAAAGGAGACCAAATTGCTACACGAACCAAATTAGCTCCAAGGGTTGTGCTGTACCTTGAAACCAATCTTTGCTGGGTGGAGTTGCCTTTACGATCCCCAGCCAGGGTGAATAGCTAACTAAGCTGATCAACAGCTTGGCTCGATAGGATTACTGAAATCTCCAGCAATCTAAAGGAGCAGGAAGGTTTGTGACTTTAAGCTTCTTAGCCTAAGCGCTTAGCCCTTAAACAGCTTCAACTTGCTTCTCTCACACCTACATCGCCCTCTGAGAGAGTACCTAAAAAATACTTGATTGTTGCTAGGTAAAGAGTAAAGAACTCATATAGAACCCATGAACTTTGAGACAAGTATTTTTTACTTCATCAGGCTAGAAGAGCAAAAATAACAAATTCCTCAAACTTTGTATAGCGTATTATCTCTTGATGTAATGAAACTTCAATGATGATTGAATTGAGAGAATTTTTGTCACAATCCTGATCTAGGATTGCGTGGTTGAACGGGTATACCCAGGCAGAAATTGTAGGTTGATGCGATCGCCTACCTTCAGACCCAGCTGAGCCGCTCGACCACCCCGTAGCTCAATCACTTGGTCAATGATGATGTTAGGGCCAGGACCGTAGGAAGGGCAAGGATCAGCCTTGCAGGGTGGAACTTGAGCCCGAATTGCTTTTACCTCACCATTACGCAAAAAAACCATATCCAACGGAATCAAGGTATTTTTCATCCAAAAACCTACCGATCGGGGTGGATTGAAGGGGAATAGCATCCCGCGATTTGCGGCCAATGCCGTCCGATACATCAAACCCATCGCTTGCTGCTGGCGAGTTTGAGCCACCTCTAACTGAATGACCTGCCCTTTAATTTTGGTTTGAGCGGCGATCGGCAATTGCTGGCCCCTATTCTGCTTAACTTGACCTACGGTTGGCTGAATAGTAGGCTGACGCTGAGCTTGGCTTGTGGGTGCAACTGTAGAAGAGGGTGCTGCACAGGCTAACAACAAACTGCTTAAACCGATAAATATCAACTTCGACCCAAACTTCACGGCGCTGTATTCCTGCGGGAACTCATGAGAGGGAAATGTTGTTCGTTCTAGCTGAAGGCTTGTGAGGTGCGGCAGTCCCATACATAGCTTTAACTCGTTTGCCTTACGCTTCTCGAAGAACATAGCCAACACCTCTCACAGTCTGAATCAAACGCTTTTCACCCTCATCCTCGATCTTCAGCCGTAGGTAGCGGATGTAGACTTCAATGACGTTAGATTCTCCCAAAAAGTCGTAACCCCAGACATTCTCTAAAATTTGTTCACGGGTCAAAACTTCTCGCGGGTGCTCCATTAAATATTTGAGCAATTCAAATTCCTTCATGGTGAGTTCAATGGCTCGACCATTACGAAGGGCTCTACGAGTAGCTAAATCTAAGACTAATTCACCAAACCGTAGCTGCTCAGTGCTATGCGTGTCAGGCTGGAGGTAAAGCCGCACTAACTTTAAAAATTCTTCTGTACGGTAAGGCTTAAGGAAGTAATCGTCTGCTCCTGCCTCTAAGCAGGCCACGCGGTCATCTACCGCATCACGCGCCATCAACATTAGGACTGGCACCCTAGCCCCTGTATTCCGGAGATGATTGCATAGCTTTAAACCTGATTCTCCTGCCAGCATGCGATCGATCACAACAAGAGCGGGTTGCAATGCATGGGCTTGATGCAGGCCGCTGGTAGCGTCATGAACAACCACAGCTTCATAGCCAGATTCCTTTAAATCAATCATGACATGTTGAGCTAAAGCTTCATCTGGCTCAACTAGCAAAATGCAAGGACTGCGGTCAGAATTAAGAGTACTCATGACACCTGATGAGAGAGAAGTGAAGTAGAGAGCTTTGGTCTTCGTACCCCTAGGGGCTTCAACTAGCAATCAATACACTCACTAGGTTTGCTGATAGATGAAGCTGATAGATGAAGCTGATAGATGAAATAGGCTTTGCCCAACTTCTACAAGTACCTACTCAATCAGCAGAAGGAATACAAAATGCCAGGGCAACCTGCGAAGGAGTGAGTATTAATACTTTTAACGTGCTTCCCTTGTTGTAGCACGTCCGTCAGGTATCGACTCTCCACTATGTGGTTAGAACCGACGATTAAGGCAGTTCAACCGAGGTGGGTTTGGCGATGTGAGGTAGCCCCCAACCGAGCTTTTCTCTGAGTAAATGGAAGAACTCTGGCTGTTGCAAGCGGATGAAACGGGCTGAATACTGCGATCGCACCATCCGGACCCGGTCCTCTGGCAAGATATAACATCCTGCGTTGCCATCCACCACCATCACTAACCGATTCGGGTTGGCAGGAAAAATAGTCACAGGTTCGCTATCTGCAAAAACGAGGGCCCTAGAAGCCAAAGAATGGGGACAAATAGGAACTAACTGCAAAACCGGGACACCTGGGGTAATGACAGGACCGCCCGCTGAAAGAGAATAAGCTGTAGATCCGGTGGGTGTGGAAACAATGATGCCGTCTGCGGCAATATCTACCGGGGCGTGCCGACCAATTTCGATTTCAAAGTGGCACATACTGGTCAAGGGTTCTCGATGCATGACCATTTCATTCAGGCACAGAGCTTCCCACAACAAGCGATCGCTGCGAAAGACTTGAACCGAGAGCATCACCCGCTCTTCTACTTCATAGTCACCCGCTAAAACCAGCTCTAAGGCTTGTGGCAAATAATTTAAGTAGGTTTCAGTGAGAAACCCCATGTGTCCGGTGTTAACGGTCAGTAAGGGGGTATGACAAGGAGCAATTTGTCGAAAAGCTGAGAGCACTGTACCATCGCCTCCCAAGACAATGGCAAAGTCCATCGTTTCATCAAACCCATCTGGAATCAGATGCTCAATCGGGGTATGACAGATCGGCCCTTCTGGTCCAGAGCATCCAAGAATTCCACCAGCACCAGTAGTTGAGCAAACCTCCCACCCAGTTGCGGTGAGCTTGTCCTCTAGCTCCTCAGCCATGCGACAAGCAATAGGTTTGATGTCGTTGTAGATAATGCCGACTTTGGGCACGCTTAAAATCCAGCTTATAAGTCAATTTAAGGGGTTAGGAAGAAACTCAACTGCAACCGTTATCTATGACTAGTGAGAGACTCAATCCATTGCAGGGCGGTGAATGGAACCTGTGATCTTTTACAAATCAAGATGTTGCAAGCGGCAGCTTTAAGAGCTAATAGGCAAAGCTAAAACTCGATCTTTAATGACGGAGGGGCTAAGCTTTTGAGTTTTCCAATAGCTCTAATGGTACCAGGTTGGTCACCGTAGGAAGTAGACCTCTCAAGTAAGCCACCGAATCGGAATAACCAGTTAAGTCCATAGCAATGGCTAGAACAATGATTGGTTGCGGTTTTCATACATTTTTTTATAGTCCAAATAACGGACTAAGGGCAATAGGCACTGCTGCCCTGATGCCAGTTATTTGAAAAAGCCAGACTTGAAAGCTGTCTTTTTATTGGTTTGTTTAGTAGCTTGGTTTTGCTCGTAGTCCAATTCCTTTAGCTTTTTCAAGATGCGACTGAAATAATCTTGCAAATAAACTTCTAGGGTTGTTGTCTCTTGAGGATCGATTCCAAAAGCACTGTAGGTCTCGTCCATCGAAGCTTTGAGTGGTTTTCCAGTTGCCAAAACTTCTGTAAAGGCTAAGCGATCGGCTAAGTTCCAGCTCCACTGGAAGAAACGAGCGCTCCGGCGTACCGAGCGCAACAGACCCATCGGCATCCGAGTAATTTTTGCTTCTTTTCCAGACAGGCGTTCGCAAAGCCGAATAATTTCGTAGCTGCCCCAAGCCCGTGAACCTACTATGGGAAACGCCTTCTTTTCGGTTTCCGGAGCGGAGAGGGCTCGGATCGCAAATTTGGCAATATCTTGAGTGTCCATATAGGCAATGGGCGTGTCTTCTCCAGTCACCCAAACCGCCTGCTTTTCCAAGATTGGAATGGCGTACTGCCCAATTAATCCTTGCAAAAATCCGCAAGGCCGCAAAATTGTGTAGTTTAAACCAGATTCAGCTAGAAATAGCTCGGTGCACCGCTTGATTTCCATCAATGGTACATCTGGGTACTGGTCAGCATTCAAAATTGAGAAAAAGATAAAACGCTGGACGCCCGCTGCTTGAGCCGCCTGAATTAAGGCTACTTTTCCTTCCCAATCGACTTGCTTGATACTCAGAGAATCGGTAGGACGACTAGTGGCTGCATCAATAACGGCTGTAACGTCTTTAAGCGCTGGGATGAGGCTCTCCGGTTCACACAAGTCTGCTTGGATGAGTTCTGCTCCCCACTCCTTCAAGAAAGCTGCCTTCCTGAGACTGCGAACCAAGCAACGAACTTGGTGTCCCTCATCAAGGGCCCGACGAGCTACTTGCCTTCCCAAGGTACCAGTGGCACCGACAACTAATAACTGCATGAAGGGTGAATGATAGTTTGTTAACTTTTTATAAGATATTATCAGAAATTGTTGGTTTCTTGACAGCGATTACAATTCGCTATCTCAACGGCATCGTCTACCCTTAACGTATGAAGCCCTCTTCAGGGATCAAGAGCCAATAAGGATGAAAAATGAGAGGATATAACAGGCGATCGCTGTTAATTCAGCTTGTAGAGTTTGGTGCGGAGTTTTATGGCAGCTTAGCCTGCGATCGCAGTGCTGGTGTAAATAGAGCCAGCACGATTCGTTGGCTTCCTGCGATAACGTTAGACTGGACAGAACTGCTGGTTCCTACTGGTCCCTGAAACAGCAGAAAACAAATAAAAACTGAGCTTTTTCTGCAAGCTTTAGCGTTGCAAAGGGCTATTCTTCGAGCTCTACAATCAATCCACGACTGAGTTTTTAACCCGCTATGTCTAATTTTGAGTCTCTGTCTGTTTGCTCCGCCCCAACTACTACAGCACCAGTGGCAGACGATCTCAATTGCAAAGACCAGCACCCGGTGAATCTGAGCCATGTGCGGCAACTACATCGAGATATTCTAAGCGTGGATAAAGCCCAACGCATGGCAGAATTTTTTGGGTTATTAGGAGATGCTAACCGCCTGCGAATTGTATCGGCTTTGGCAGTCCAAGAGTTATGTGTGTGCGATCTCGCTGCTGCTGTCAAAATGAGTGAGTCAGCGGTATCGCACCAGTTGCGGGCTTTGCGGACTATGCGCTTGGTGGGTTATCGAAAGCAAGGTCGCAATGTTTTTTATTGCCTCAAAGATAGCCACGTGCTGAACTTATATCGAGAGGTGGCTGATCATTTGGATGAACCGGAAGACTAAATTAAGCTCCACTATCACCGTCTTGTAAAGAGCAGTGAGCTATCTTAGAGGGCCAGACCTACTCTTCGCCGCCTTGGATTTTGAGCAGTAGGAAACCCATGCCCAATCCGACCAAGATCAAGGTAAAGGACAAAACAGCTGCATTGAGAATTTCACCATTCATCGCTTTAATGCTCCTTGTTAAACCCGCAGTCAGTATTTTAGAACAGTTTGACCCCTAATCCTTGCTCTGAGTATCGGCAAGCTCCCAGGTTCTATGAGGATTCAATCTACTCCAATTGTTCTGCCTACAACAGCGTTGCCACAGCGTCCTCGGTTGGCTGTAACGTTAGGTGATCCGGCGGGAATTGGTCCCGAGGTTGTTTTGAAAGCATTGGCTGAACCTAGACTGACTTCAACCTGCGAGGTCACGGTGGTAGGCAGCCAAAGATTACTACGCCAAGCTTATCTGCAATTGAAGCGGCAACAGAGTTTGGGCGATCGCGAAGCTGAACCCCTAGCAGATCCAGAGCAACTTTTGATTTTAGATTTGCTTCTGAATCAAGCAACCGAATCCCAGATCACGGTAGGGGCTGGCAATGCTGCTAGTGGAGCTGCAAGTTTTGCTTATTTAGAAACGGCGATCGCCCGTACTTTGGCAGGAGAGTTTGATGGTATCGTCACGGCTCCCATTGCCAAGTCGGCCTGGAAAGCAGCAGGGCATGAATATCCTGGGCAGACAGAATTGCTGGCAGAGCGCTCTGAAACTCAACGCTTCGGTATGTTGTTCGTAGCGCGATCGCCTCACAGCAATTGGACCCTGCGAACACTGCTTGCAACTACTCACATTCCGCTGCGTCAAGTGCCTGACGTTCTAACGCCAGAGTTGATGACGGCTAAGTTAGAGCTATTAGCAGCCTGCTTACAACAGGATTTTGGTCTCAGTACCCCTCGAATTGCGATCGCCGGTCTGAATCCTCATAGCGGTGAGCAAGGCCAGTTAGGTCGAGAAGAGCAGGAGTGGCTGATTCCGTGGTTGGAGCAAGCCCGCTGTCAGTGGCCGCAGTTACAGCTCGAAGGTCCAGTCCCTCCCGATACGCTTTGGGTGAAGCCTGGACAAGCTTGGTATGGTGCCGCTGGTGCAGATTCCTCGGCTCATGATGCTTACTTAGCGCTGTATCACGACCAAGGCTTAATTCCTGTCAAGTTGCTAGCTTTTGACCGAGCTATTAACACAACGATTGGTCTGCCCTTTGTCCGCACGTCTCCCGATCACGGTACTGCTTTTGATATTGCGGGTCGAGGAGTTGCCAACGCTAACAGTATGAAAGCTGCGGTGCAATTGGCAGCGGAATTAGCGGGGCGCAGAATGAAGTCTTTTCCATCAACCTAAATAAACGCACCTGATCTGGGTATTGCTAATGAAGCCCAGACAATGATGGCAGTGCTAGCTCGATCCAGTGCAGCGATCGCCCTGCCATTTGTTAAAACAGATTGCGTATGGTGTAGATATGTTAAGTCGGCGCTAAGTTTTTGGAACTTGAGGTCATCCTAGACCCATAAGACTCATGAATCTGAAGCTGCAAACTTGCTCCAATCAAACTAAATCTGTCTCAAGACAGTGTAATTGCGAAAATAAACATGCAGAAAACATCAACCTTTAATGACTTTTGCAATGTTTATTAATATAATCGAGTAAAAACTAGCGTGAAAATAAAAAACATTCAGTATAGCTGATTACAAAGTTATCTGAGCTACAAATTTTCTAACTACGTTATTTTGTTTGGATCCTTTGTAGTTTTCCAGTTGCGCTCAAAAGGGTAAATATGATTCAGTCCATTCAATACTCTATTAACTTGATTCAAGATGAAGCGTTGCACCTGGTGCAGCAAGGCGTTGTAAGTCGTCAGCAGCCGATTTATGCCCTGTGCAAATACATTCCAGCCCGTGAATGGGCCTTGGTGGAATGCGAACTAGAGCGCAGCAATTTCTTGCTCAGAGACCGCATTGGAGATCTGATTAGCTGCGAAAGTTGGGAAAACGACTAAATAATCCCTAAATATCAAGTCTAGACGTCTGATCCGAAGACGCCTCACTCGCTATATTTCTCCTGTGAGATGAGCCAGTTAATTTGAAAAGGCGATCGCTACAACCCTACTATTCAGTTGGGTTTTGGCTTCTGAGTTTCTCCAATTCAGTTCGAATTGCGGCAATTTGGGCAGTTAATTCTTGCAACTCAAGCTGCACATCTGGAGGGGCAGCCGGGGTAGCTGTAGCAGTGTTTGTCTGAGCTTGAGTCGTAGCATCGTAAGGCGGCTGAGCTTGTTGACGCTGACGCTGCTCTAAGATCGTATCAACAAAGTTGCGGGCTTCTTGCTCGGTCATAGCGCCCTTAGCATCCCATTCCTCTGCCAACTGACTGAGGTCAGTTCTTAGCTGGCTCAAGTTTTGCTCCCGCTTTTGGGGATCTTGCAACACTTCAATCAAGGAAGTAGTTGCCCCGAGGGTGACCCGTAATCCTTTTTGCAGTAAGTAAGTCAGATTATTAGAATCCATTGGTAGAAATTTATGTGCTAATGGTGATTGGTTGCCTCGATTTTACTGTAAGTCACGATTAGGCAACCTGCTCTAGGTACTGATTTACGTCTTCGACTAAACGCGTTAGTTCTGTTTCAGTCGTTAACCGAATGCGATCGTCGCGTAACGTGACCAGCACTTTGGCAGCAAAGGGAGTGGGCCAAATGTTGGGATTACAAAAGATTTCTAAAAACACGTCCCCGGTGTAACGATACTCAACTGATTTCTGTGGATTAGGTCTGCCACCTGGAGTAGTAGTTGCTGCAACCGCTTTCAAGCTTTCTAACAGTCCTGTTAAAGCAGCTTTTAGCTCTTGAGCCGCCTGAGCTGTAAAGCTAAAAGCAACAGAGCCTTCGCCCAAATTGAGAGTGAGTGGAGTCGCAGCCATAAGCGGTCTATTTTGAGAGTCTGAGTGTTTATCGTACCGGGGAAACGGCCTGCGCAATACTAGTGATCTGAACAGATATCTCGTTTAGACTGAAGGCCAGAGAACTCTGATCCGGGTTCAGGAGAGTTCGATCATGGTCGTTGACAACCGTTCACAAGTTCGCAAGGTATTGCTCATTACCTTGGTGCTCAATCTATTTGTGATGCTCTTAAAAGCATTGGTGGGATGGTCAACAGGTTCACTGAGCTTGCTGGCTGATGCTTTGCATAGCGTCACAGACAGCGTCAACAATGTTTTGGGATTAGTAGCTAGTCGTTTTTCCTCTCCCGAACCCGATCGTGATCATCCCTATGGTCATCAGAAATTTGAAGCTGTAGGTGCTTTAGGAATTGCAGCTTTTTTGGGGATCGCTTGCTTCGAGATTTTGCAAGGAACGGTCGAACGATTACTCCAAGGTAGTCAACCCGTCAACATCTCAGCCTCCGAGTTGTGGCTCTTGCTGGCGGTATTGGGGATTAATATTTTTGTCACTTTTTATGAGCGGGCAGTCGGGCAACGAGTCAACAGCCCCATTCTGATTGCTGATGCGCAACACACCATGAGCGATGTTTGGGTAACGATTAGTGTACTGGCTGGTTTGGTCGGGATTTGGGCTTGGAATCTGCAATGGCTAGACTTGGCGTTGTCGTTTCCAGTAGCGATTCTGGTATTTAGTAGTGGTTGGTCAGTGTTGCGGTCTAACTTGCCTTGGCTAGTGGATGAAATGGCGATCGCTCCGGAAGCCATTCATGCGATCGCAGCCCAAGTTCCTGGCGTGATCAACTGTCACAGTATTGCTTCAAGAGGGGTCTTAGGTCGGCAGGTCTTCATCGAAATGCATTTGATTGTAGATGCTACGGATGTTGAAACAGCTCACCAAATTACCGAAGCCCTAGAAGCACGACTCGAAGAACGATATGGCCCAGCGCGAATTAATATTCATGTAGAGCCTCCTGCCTACATGTCTAACCAAATTAGTTACGAAAATGATTTGTCTTAGTTACCGACTTGGTGCTTAGAAACAAAAATCTGCATCTCATGAGGAAAGGGTTAGATTTCCTATGAAGCTTTTAATTAATTTTTAATAAACAGTTAATAAAGACTATAGTTTTCCACAGATCAAGGGGTTTTTCCACAGATTTAGCCCTGTTTTCCACAAAAAATTTATAAGAGTTATGGTGCCGCTATTTATTTCTTTAATAGCAGCACCCTATTTATTAGCAGTGATTAGCGAGATGGATCAGTAGAGTAGAACCTAGCTGATAAGCAGAATTAGCTATCTCCGGTCATCTCGGCATCGCAGTAAGTGAACTAGTAGAAGCTAGAGCGCATCTATTCCCACTCAATTGTGCCGGGGGGCTTAGAGGTAATGTCATAAACTACCCGATTGACGCCGGGTACCTCGTTCACAATCCGATTGGAAATGGTTTCTAGCAGATCGTAGGGAACGCGGGACCAGTCTGCGGTCATGCCATCTTCGCTGGAAACCAATCGCAGGACAATAGGGTAAGCGTAGGTTCTTTGGTCACCCATGACACCCACACTGCGAACTGGCAGCAATACAGCAAAGGCTTGCCAGAAATCATGGTAAATGCCGCGCCGATTAATTTCTTGACGCACAATTAAATCTGCGTCACGGAGAATTTCTAAGCGCTCTTCGGTGATTTCTCCTAGGATGCGGATGGCGAGACCAGGCCCAGGAAAGGGATGCCGCTGCACGATTTCTTCAGGTAAACCAACGGAGCGGCCCAGCTTCCGTACTTCATCCTTAAACAATTTGCGGAGGGGTTCAACCAGCTTGAAGCACAAGTCTTTAGGTAAGCCACCGACGTTGTGATGACTCTTGATTTTGACTGCTACCCGTTCGCCTGTCTTTGGATCAACATTAGTATCCGCAGACTCAATCACATCCGGGTAGAGAGTACCCTGAGCTAAGTAGTCGAAAGGCCCTAACCGTCTGGATTCTTCTTCAAATACGCGGATGAATTCATGGCCAATCCGCTTGCGCTTTTCTTCGGGATCGGTAATTCCATCCACTGCGGCTAAGAAGCGCTCGCGGGCATTGACGTAGGCAACATTGATGTGGAATTGCTCCTCAAACAGCTTCACCAATCGTTCTGGCTCATACTTCCGCATGAAACCTTGATCGATAAACATACAAGTGAGCTGATCGCCGATGGCTCGGTGCATCAAGAAGGCTAACGTCGAAGAGTCAACGCCGCCAGAGAGAGCCAGCAACACTCGCTTATCACCAACTTTGGCCCGAATTTCCCGAATCGATTGCTCAACGAAAGCAGCCGTGGTCCAAGTCGGTTCGGCTTGGCAGATGTGATAAACAAAGTTGCGAATCAGCGGCATGCCGCCGAGGGAATGCACCACTTCTGGGTGGAATTGCACGCCATACAGCTTCCTCTCGTGGTGAGCGATCGCCGCACAGGGAGTATTATCTGTGTGCGCCAGCAACTCAAAGCCATCTGGTAACTTGGCTACCGAGTCACCATGACTCATCCACATCGTGGTGCCATCGTCCACATTGGTCAGCAAGTCCGTGGGATCATCAATCACGAGGGCTGCTTTGCCATATTCCCCGCGCTCGGCCCGCTCCACTTCGCCACCGAGCTGTTGCACCATCAACTGCATGCCATAGCAGACGCCTAGAACTGGGATGCCTAACTGCCAAATCTCTGGGTCACAGTGAGGAGCGCCCTGGTCATAGACCGAGCTAGGACCACCAGAGAGAATAATGCCTTTGGGGTTGAGCTGCCGTAGCTGTTCTGCCGTGGTGCGATAAGAGATCACCTCAGAGTAAACCTGAGTTTCGCGAATCCGACGAGCAATTAGCTCTGAGTACTGAGAGCCGAAGTCTAAAATAACAATAATTTGCCGATCCAGCTGTTTTAAATCTTCAGCTTGAATCACTGGTTCAGTCTGTAGAGTCACGGACGTATCCTGATGCAGTTGGGGTAGATGTAGAGATAAACCCTTGCTATGGCGTGCCTAAGCACAAAAGCAATGCCAAAAACGAATCCTAAAAATTTCTTTACTTTTAAATCAAGTGTAAGCCCATTTAAGCTAGATTAACAGACTTGGGACAATAATTTCTGCGCGATTTCGCTTCGCACTAAAATCTGGCGATCGCGATCGAACAAAATCGAGCCAACTTGGACTGCGCGTTCGCTGTGGGTGTAGATGTAGGCTTGACAGCGTTGATCAATTTGTTGGGCGATCGCGCCATAAACCTGTTGAACCCAGGTAGTACCGGAAGTGGAATCGAGCGATCGCAAATGGTTTAAGGCAGCTTCAGCCGTAGCGCTGGCAAATATGGTGGGTAGAGTTTGACTGGGTAGGCCTAGATTAGCGCAGTGAGCGGTCAAGATTTCTAGTCGTCCGTCAGCAACGTGGTGATGCGTGTGAAAAATGCCGCCAGCCAACTTGATCAACTTGCCGTGGTAGCCAAATAACAACACCGCTTGCACTCCTGCTAAGCCTGCTTCAACTAGCATGGGGCCAATCCAATTCGCAGTTTTAACCAAGCGATTCCGATTAATGCCTATCTGAGTGGCTAAGTCCAAGCCATTTTCGCCCACGCAAAAGACCAAACCATCGAAATAAGATTGCTTGGCGTGTAGCGCTTCCCGAAAGGCTTCAAGTTGTCCGGGAGCGCTCAAGGGCTGGGAAATACCTGTGGTGCCAAGAAGAGATAATCCTTCCACAACCCCAAAAGCCGCGTTAGAAGTGCGTTCTGCCAAAGTCCGTCCTTCTGGCAAAATAATCGTGACTCGAATTTTTTCACCTGACGTTAACTGCCGCTCCAAGTTAGTTCGTAAGAGCCGCTGAGCGTAGGCATAGATCGCCGCCTGATTCTCATGATTTTCAGCATTAATCTGTCGCCCCACCCCTTCTCCCCCTTGGAGCACGACTGCCTCTGACTGATTTGGCTCTCCCCGCTCGACTAAAGCCCAAATAGGGGTATCGCGAGTCAGGTCTAAGTTATCGCCGGGGTCACTATGGGCGATCGCTAGAGCCGAGTTGGACGTGAGTCCAGCCACCTGAGCAATGGGAATTGTCACCGTTTCAGCAGGCTCGACTAAATCTAGGTCAACGGAAGGGATGCTTTGGGGGCCTTGGTGGAGCCATCGTAAGGCAGCGATCGCGGCAGCGGCAGCAAAGACAGGCAGCGTGTATCCAGTTCGTAATTCGGTCAAGTAAAAAATCCTCAGTCCAACTCCGTGAATATACTTTTGTGACAAAAATCACGAAAAGTAAGTGATTGATCACAGTTTCTTTATAAGAATTTTAGGTTCAGATTGGATATGGAGGAGTCTGTCCTCTGGCAGTTGGGGTTTCAACGTCCAGCCTCAATGCCGCCTCTCTTGTGACGTTTCCTGGAGACCCCAATGAAAACCGTCATAAACTCGACTACGAATACTCTTAACTCCGATGAAATCGGCGTAGAAGAGGAGGCAACGACTCCTACTGTTGTGCTGCAACCGCAGGGTTGTTTGGACACGGCTAGTAGTCCAGGATTTCAACAGGAGCTAGAGCAGGCACTGGCAGGGGCAGCGAGTGCAGTGATTGTAGATTTGTTGCATGTAGAGGCAGTAGAGCCAGCAGGAGTGAGCGTCCTGTTAGCAGGAATTAAGCTGGCGACGAGCTTGAACAAATCTCTATCTATCTGGTCCATGAGCCGGGTGACGCGGGTGGCCTTGGAAACGGAGTGGGGCCGTCAGCGTGCCGTGACTTTAGGAACTTGGAGCGACTTGTGCAAGCAGGAATTTGAGCTATTTTTGCGTACCAACAGTTGGGCTCGGAAACAATCAGTGGCAGCTCAAGCAGTAGCGGCTAAATCGGCGGCTAAAATCCCGGTAAACATCCCTGTTCCGCGACGCATGAGTTATGTAACTGGTAATACTGACCTAGAAATGCGAACGCAGCAGACTGCTTAGGACCATGTACAGCCTAGAACCTTTGGGCAAGCGGCTGAGAGGTCTAGGAATTATTGCAATAGTTTGAGAAAGATATCTTTCGCCTGGATGGTGTTTAGGAGCGATCGCCCAAAATACTGTCAAAAGAATTGAGCAGCCTTAACCACAGGCTGATGGTATTGCGCCTACAAACTTAGTAAAAATATTTAACAAATCAAGATTTCTAGCTTCAGCATGCTGAGACAAGCAGTGGATTTGACAACTGTTGAGGTGGCAGCGGTTCCTGTGTCTGAGATTTTAGATCCGGTTGCCGATCCGGAACCTATAACGGTCTCTCGCAAACCTTCTAAGCAAGCAATTCGAACCAGCCTTAGAGCCTCCACCCTAGATGGTGTTTTTGCGACCATCTTCTCGAATGTGGCAGGTGGGGTTTTACTCAGCAACTTCTTGGTAGAGCTGGATGCCAGCCCTGTCGAGCTAGGAATGTTGGCCTCAATTCCACTGCTAGCAAATCTGCTGCAACCTTTGGGAGCTTACTTAGCCAACCGCACTACCAGTCGCCACCGCTACGGTTTGTGGATTTATGCTCCGGCTAGATTGCTCTGGTTAATTCTTGTCCTGGGCATTGGAGTCGCCAGTCTTCAGCCAACTCCTCCCCATCTTTTAGTGCAATGGGCTTTGGCGATCGTCGTGCTGACTCATTTCTTAGGGGCTCTGGGGGGAGCCTCTTGGTTCAGTTGGGTGGCAGCTCTAGTGCCTCGGCAATTGCGCGGTCGCTATTTTGGCATTCGCAATAGTGCCATTAGCTTGACTAACCTGCTTAGTGTCCCTTTAGTGGGGCTGGCGGTGACGGCTTGGCCAGGAGGTAGTATCCAGGGATATGGAGTGTTGCTATTCTTGGGCGTGATTGTCGGGCTGGTTAGCATCGGGTTTCAGTACTGGATGGTGGATGTCAATCCTCAAGCGCAGCAACAGGAACATGCTGAGTCATTGGCCCAGGAATCTGCTGATTTGGATGCAGTTGCAGCTGAGACTTCTAAGAGTAAAAGCTTTTGGCAAGACAGAAACTTCTTGATGTTCTTGCTCTACTTTGCCTTGTGGAGTTTCTCAGTCAACTTAAGCGCTCCTTTTTTTAACATTTATCTGTTGGATACCCTGTCCTTAGATGTCAATTGGGTGACTACTTATACGAGCCTGGGAGCGGGAGCTAATTTACTCATGCTGGTGCTGTGGGGCAGATTAGCCGATCGCATTGGGAATCGACCCATCCTTGTATTAGTGGGCATTTTAGTTGCGGTTACTCCCTTGCTGTGGCTAGGGACAGGGACGGATTTAACATCCCTACTCGTTTGGTTTCCACTGCTGCATATTTTGGCGGGGGGCACTTGGGCCGCGATCGATCTGTGCATCAATAACATTCAGCTAGGAGTTGCACCCGTCCAGCATCAGGCTACCTATTTCGCGATCGCCGGAGCCGTAGCAGGAGTCAGCGGAGCCTTAGGAACAACCGCAGGAGGATTTCTGATCGAGTTCACCAACTCTGGTGGCATCTTGGGACTGTTTGCCCTCTCCAGCGTCATTCGCTTAGCGGCAATTTTGCCCTTGCTGTTTGTTCGGGAGCAACGTCCACGTTCAGTTCGCCAGGCGGTGCAAGCTCTCGCACAGGGTTTGAGTAACGCCTTGAGAATACCAAGGCGATCGCCCTTGCTCCTCAAACCGCAAGCTGTAGCAGTAGAAGCCACGACCTTCCCAGATCAGGCACAATAAAGACATCCATTACCTATTCCTGACTCAATAGAATAGGTTGTCTGGGGATACCAGTTGTAGATGAATCAGGTAGATTACCTTCGCATCAGCTTGATCGATCGCTGCAACTTCCGGTGCCTTTACTGCATGCCGGAGGGTACAGACTTAGAGTACGCACTTCAGCAAAACTTGCTAACTCATGCTGAGTTGCTCACTTTAATCAACGAAGTGTTTGTTCCAGTTGGGTTTACTCGGTTTCGCTTGACCGGAGGCGAACCCTTGATTCGTCCAGGGGTGGTGGATATTGTTAGGGCGATCGCGGCTTTGCCAGAAACTCAAGATCTATCCATGACCACCAATGGTTTTTTGTTGGCAGACCTGGCGCAGGAGCTTTACGATGCGGGTTTGCGACGAATCAATATTAGTTTGGATTCTCTGGAGCCAGAAACCTTCGACAAAATTATTGGTCATCGGGGGCGATCGCGCTGGCAGCAAGTTTGGGACGGTATTCAAGCGGCTTATCGAGTTGGGTTTAACCCGCTGAAGCTGAATGTCGTGGTGATTCCGGGCGTAAATGACCAAGAAGTTTTAGACTTGGCGGCTCTGAGCCTCGATCGCGAGTGGCACATCCGGTTTATTGAATTTATGCCGATTGGCAATGCTTCGCTGTTTGGCGATCGCGGTTGGATTGCTTCAGAGGAATTAAGACAGCAGATTCGCGATCGCTGGGGTCTGACGGAAGGCGAAGTGCGAGGCAACGGCCCTGCCGATGTATTCCGCATTCCTGGCGCGAAGGGAACCCTGGGCTTTATTAGTCAAATGTCCGAGTGCTTTTGCGATCGCTGCAATCGCATGCGGCTCTCTGCCGACGGTTGGCTCCGCCCCTGCCTGCTGAATGAAGATGAGCAAATTGACTTAAAAACTGCTTTGCGTTCTGGGGTCCCTACTGCTCAGTTACGCGCCCAAGTCAGAAAACTTCTGCAACTAAAGCCTGAAATCAACTTCAAGCAACGCGACTCTGGAACTCAATCGGGCGCTTATAGTCGCACGATGTCGCAAATTGGTGGCTAAGCCAAAATAATCCAAAAACTAAGGTTTAAAAAATCAAAAGCTCCCAAATGACGGTTCGGGAGCTGCTGATCAAATATTTCAATGCCGCGGTAACACAAGAATGCTGAAAAGAGTTCTGAACGATTAAGCTTGGCGAGAGTAGTACTCAACCACAAGCAGTTCGTTGACTTGGAGTGCGATCCATTCCCGCTCAATCACACCATTCACCTTGCCAGTGAGCTTGCCTTTATCGAACTCTAAGTGGCTAGGCAGGTGAGCGAGGCCAGGATACTGTAGATTTTGTTCAATCAACTGACGAGAGCGATCGCGGTCTCTAACACCAATGACTTCGCCGGGACGGCACTGGTAGCTAGCAATATCTACGGGACGACCATTCACAGTGATGTGACCGTGGTTGACCAACTGACGCGCAGCAGGAATCGTAGGAGCCATACCGAGACGAAAAACGGTATTGTCCAGGCGCATTTCTAGCAACTGCAACAGGGTTTGTCCGGTAGAACCCGCAGCCCGACGAGCTTTCCGCACATAGCGAAGCAGCTGTCTCTCGGTGATACCGTAGTTGAAGCGCAGCTTTTGCTTTTCTTCTAGACGGACACCGTATTCAGATTTCTTCTTGCGTTCTTGACCGTGCTGTCCAGGTGGATACGCCTTTCTGGGAGACTTCCGAGTCAAGCCAGGTAGGTCACCCAAACGACGCACAACTCTGAGGCGAGCGCCTCTATATCGCGACATGTAGCTTCCTCAAACTAAAATTTACCCAAAGATCCCAGTATAGACCCTGTTTTAAGAACAAGAAAGAGGCTACGTCAAATTAGTCTGAAGCTGCCTGTTGTGCCATCGTTCAGGACTGCCAGCGAGAAATACAGACAAAACCAAGCGACTTAAAATGGAATTTATGAAGCGCTTAGTCATCGGCTCGATCCGAGGTTATCAGATTTTAGTTTCACCACTGCTGCTGCCTGCCTGCCGCTTTTACCCGACTTGCTCTCAGTATGCGTTGGAAGCGGTAGAGCGTTTTGGCCCCTGGCGAGGTGGTGGGTTAGCGCTGCGCCGAATTGCTCGCTGTCACCCTTTCCATCCCGGTGGCTATGATCCTGTCCCTCCTGTAATGCCTGCTACTGATGCTGATGATGAACCCAGTCTCTGAGCCGATCGTCAAAGACTTGGTACTAGTAGGTGGAGGTCATAGCCATGCGATCGCCTTACGCATGTTGGGGATGCAGCCTCTCTCTGGGGTGCGGATTACGCTCCTCACAGAAGCCTCAGATACTCCCTATTCGGGGATGCTGCCTGGACATATTGCGGGCTTTTATAGCCACGATGAATGCCATATCGACCTGCGCCCACTCGCTCAGTTTGCTCAAGCGCAACTGTATCTCGATCGCGTGGTGGGCTTGGACTTACCAAACAAGCGAGTGATTTGTGCCCATCGTCCGCCTGTGGCTTTTGATGTCGTTTCTATTGATATTGGCAGCACCCCAACGGTTCCAGACATTGCTAGGACTGTGGAGTCAAGTATCCCTGTAAAACCGATTCGTCGCTTTCTAGAACATTGGGATCAGCTGATTGAGCAGGTAGCAGAAAATCCTGAGCAACCAATCTGCATCGGAATTATCGGAGGTGGTGCGGGTGGCGTAGAACTATCGCTAGCAGTCCAGCGGAATTTGCACAAAGTTTTGAGGCAATCGCAACAAGCCACAGAAAATCTAACCATACATCTATTTCAGCGTGGAACCGTTTTGATGCCAGGGTATAGCCGTTGGGTAGGCGATCGCTTCCACAGAATCCTGACGCAGCGAGGCATTTACCTCCATCTCGGAGAAACGGTTACTGAAATCCAAGCGCATCAAGTCAGGTGTGAATCGGGTTTGACGGTCGCTTGTAACCATACTTTTTGGGTCACGCAGGCTACAGCACCAAATTGGGTAAAAGCATCTGGCTTAGCCACTGATGCTCAAGGCTTTATTGGAGTAGATGAAAATCTGCGATCGCTCTCTCATCCCTTTGTGTTTGCGGCAGGCGACATCGCCACCATCAAAAACCATCCCCGACCCAAAGCAGGGGTGTTTGCAGTGCGTCAAGGCAAGCCACTGTTTGAGAATTTGCGCCGAACCTTGCAGGGGCAGCGGCTCAAGCCCTACATTCCCCAGAAGCGTTATCTCAGCTTAATCGGCACCAGCGAAGATTCTGACTCCAATCAACACAATGCAGCGATCGCCTCATGGGGATCGTTGGGGTACGAGGCTCCTTGGTTGTGGCAACTCAAAGACGCGATCGATCGGCGGTTTATGGAGCGCTTCAGCCAACTGCCAGAGATGATGCAGCAGCCCGCCTCAACTCTTGCTGCACAGTTACAGCCAGAATCTAATAGTAAAATTCAAAATCTCATGCGGTGTGGTGGCTGTGGGGCCAAGGTTGGTAGCAGCGTTTTAGAGCGAGTCCTCCAGCGCATTCAGCAAGAATATCCCCAGCCTAGCGATCGCGCCGATATTCTCATCGGGTTAGATGCCCCGGATGATGCAGCCGTCTTGCAAATACCTGCTGATCGCGTTTTGGTGCAAACCATCGATTACTTCCGCTCCCTAATCAACGACCCGTTTGTGTTTGGTCAAATTAGTGCCAACCACTGCCTCAGCGATATTTTTGCGATGGGAGCCATGCCTCAAAGTGCTTTAGCGATCGCCACGGTTCCCTACGCTTTAGAAGCCAAGGTAGAAGAAACGCTCTACCAACTGCTCTCTGGAGCACTCAAAGCTTTGCATCAGGCAGGTGCAGCTTTAATTGGTGGTCACACGACAGAAGGAGCAGAATTGGCTTTTGGCCTAACTTGCAACGGTTTGGCTGAGCGCGATCGCCTTTTGAGAAAAACGGGAATGCAGCCCGGACAAGCTCTGATTCTGACAAAAGCGTTGGGGACGGGAGCCTTGTTTGCGGCAGATATGCAGCGCCAAGCGAAAGGTCGTTGGATTGATGCCGCCGTCGAGTCGATGTTGCGGTCGAATCAAGCGGCGTCTGAGTGTCTGATGCAGCACCAAGCCAGTGCTTGCACAGATATTACGGGGTTTGGGCTGTTAGGACACTTGGCTGAGATGACCCAAGCTTCTCAAGTTGCGGTGGAACTAAAGCTGGCAGCGATCCCACTGTTGGCAGGGGCCAGAACGGTTGTAGAACAAGGCATTGTGAGTTCGCTGCAACCCCAAAACTTACGGGCCGCGTTAAAAGTACAAAATTGGTCGGAGATTAGCGATCGCCCAGAAGCCTCTTTGCTATTTGATCCCCAAACTTCTGGTGGTCTGCTTGCTGCTGTTCCCGCAGAGCGAGCTAGCGATTGTGTTAGCGCTCTCCAGTCATTGGATTATCAGCAAAGTCGGGCGATCGGCGGTGTTCTACCCTCCACTTCATCCTCTGAGCCGATTACGATCGAACTGTAGGGTTGCTTGCTGTTTGGTTTGATTCATGCCCCAAATCGTTGATGTTGCTGAGTTTTTGCATTGCCCTAGCCTGATTCTGGATGTTCGCAGCCCAGGAGAATTTTTTCAGGGGCACATTCCGGGTGCGCAGAGTTTCCCGTTGTTTAGTAATGACGAACGGGCCGAGGTGGGTACGTGCTACAAACGGCAGGGACAAGAAACAGCGATTGAATTAGGGCTGGCGATCGTCGGTCCCAAACTCGCTGGTTTTGTGACTCAAGCCAAAGCCCTAGCCCCTGATTGTCGGGTGCGATTGCACTGCTGGCGAGGCGGGATGCGGAGCAACAGTATGGCTTGGCTCTTGGAAACGGCAGGATTTCAAGTCACTCTGCTGCGCGGTGGCTACAAAAACTTTCGTCATTGGGTGCGCTCCACCTTGGCTACTCCAAAAACTTTGGCAATTTTGGGAGGGATGACAGGCACTGGCAAGACAGAAATCTTAGCGGCCCTGGCAGAACAGGGAGAGCAAGTTCTGGACTTAGAAAACTTAGCGAACCACCGGGGCAGTAGCTACGGCAGTTTGGGGTTACCCGCGCAACCCACGACCGAGCAATTTGAGAACCACATTGCTTTGGTTTGGAGCCAATTTAATCACCAACGGCCTGTGTGGATTGAGGCGGAAAGTCGGCGGATTGGGCTGTGTCGGATTCCAGACGAAATCTTTCAGCAAATGCTCCAAGCCCCTGTGTTGCAAATTCTGCGATCGCGCCCTAAACGAATTGAGATTTTGCGCCAGGTCTATGGTTCGGTCAAATCAGAACAACTCATAGAAGCCACGGAACGTTTACGAAAAAAGCTAGGTGGCTTGCGGACTCAACAAGCCGTCGAAGCGATTCATCAAGGTGACTTGACTACTGCAATTGATTTAGTTTTGGACTACTACGACAAAACCTATACCCATGATTTGCAACGGCGAGGTGTCCCGATTCACTCAATCGACATTGCCGATGCTTCGCCAACTGCTAGCGCTGCGTTATTAATGGAAAAATCTCAGGATTGGCTAATAACTTCTCAACCAATGCCTATCAGTATTACTGCCACTTAATGACCTCAGACGTTAAAGTCCACAATCTACCTCCGGAGTTGCGCTTCTCTCTTTCTTATTGATTTAGCTATAGTGATTTGGCTATATAGGGTGTTATGGAAAAGCCTTCTAATCTGTTGGTTAAATTTAGCCAGCGCTTATTCAAAGATGAAGTTTATCAAGAGAAATTTATCAATGCTTTGGTAAATCCTCAGCCCTTCAATCCAGCTATTTTGTGGTGTCAAGCACAGCCTGAGATATCACCATTTAAATTAGCGCCACCGACGCTTTGGCAACCAAATTTTATTGAACGACTGGTCTTAGATGAAAAGCCAGGCAAGCATCCTCTCCACGATGCCGGGAATTTCTATTGCCTAGATTTTTCTTCAATTTTTGCTGCTTCTACTTTATTGACCATCGAGCAACCTGTTGATCTGATTTTGGATATGTGTGCCTCACCGGGAGGTAAGAGTGTCTTTGCTTGGACCGCACTACAACCTCGGTTGCTGATTAGTAATGAGGTAATTGGCAAGCGCAAGGGAGCTTTGATTTCTAACCTAAAACGCTGTCATATTAGCCCTGCGATCGCCCTTAGTTTAGATTCGCAAGTACTGGCTGAGCTAATTCCTAATACTGCTCAACTAGTCTTGGTAGATGCTCCTTGTACAGGTCAGTCTTTATTGGCAAAAGGTAGTAAAGCCCCAGGTTGCTTCCATCCAATTTTGATTAATAAAAATGCCAATCGACAAAAACGAATTCTGGCAAACTCAGCAAAGTTGGTCGCGCCTCAAGGCTATTTAGCTTATATGACTTGTGCTTATTCACCCGAGGAAAATGAGCAGGTGAGTGAGTGGTTTTTAGCTAAATTTCCTCAGTTTCAAGCTTTGGTCGTACCCCATTTGGTTGCAGCTCAATCCCACTTAACAGACATTCCTTGCTATCGCATGTGGCCCCATTCAGGTTTAGGGGCAGGAGCCTTTACAATTCTGTTCAAGAACATGGAAGAAGGCTCCATGAGTGAGCTTCCTACCGAATTTTTAGAGCGCTCTGACTTTATTTATCTTTAGCCACTCGCTGAGGCAGTCCTTTGGGACTGCCTCATAGTTTTCCCCAGCTTGCCAACCAGTGATTAGCTAACTCAGGGCTGCTAACTGAGCTAGCCAATCGCTGGTATCCACCAGCAGAACGGGTCCGAGTTGGAGTAGTTGCTGTAGGCCATTTAAATTAATAGGGGTTGCAGAATCTTTGAGATGGAACTGGAGTTTATCTCTGCTCTGCCCCTGAGCCTGTCGCTGTAGTAAATCGACACAGACAGGCAAAATGTGACTTTGCAAAAATGAGAAATAAAGCTCTTGAGCCCGGTCGATTGAGAGGGCCAGTTTCAGTTGCTTCCCAGTTGTTAGCAAGCGTTGTAGTTGCTTCATCTCATCTGCGATCGCTTCTGGCCTGAAGTTGTGCAACAGGTTCCAAAGCGATCGCAAGATTAAGCGCTCCAGAATTTCTTTGCCTACGCTCAGGTTCAAGTGGCAGTGCAAATGGTTCGCTTCAGTGGCGATCGCTTCTAGCTCAGCGATGTGACTGAGGCAAGGGGGCGGTGCAGTGGTAGGATCGCTCATCTCCTGTTCCAGAGCTTGCAACGACGCGATCGCTCGGTTCGTCAAGGCAATCTCTGCGGCAACTTGCAATTCTTGCGGTACCTGCAATTTGTCGCGATGGAAGGCCATCAATACGCCGTAGTTATCTCGGTAAACCTGCGTGTAAAGCTGATCGAGACGGAGCAGAGTTTCTTGGGTCAGCAACTGCATAATCCGGTGGCGCTCTTCCTCAAACAGGTTCTGTAAGTTGTAGGACTGATCCCCAAAAATGCGATTCATCGCCAAAATAGTCTGGGCAGCGCTGGCCTGTTTCAAAGCAGCAAACAAACTGTCTTTGAGCCGACTGTAGTCCCGCCGTCCCGAAAAGTTTTGAATGCAGCAGTGGAAGTCCCATCCGCCTAGATGCAGCACCGCAAAGGTCAGGTGAGTGCTTTCCCAGGTGATTTCAGAAACGAGTTGTACCTGCCCAACGGCTAAAGTCAGCGATCCCATGCGCTGCAATTGGTAGTCGAGTTGATGAGCGGTGTAGCAGTAAACTCGGTGCTCTGGCGGGTAAGTGGTGAATAGAGAGCTAATGGCATAGTGGGCTGCCACCTGCTCTAGGGTAATTTGCGCGGTGGTTACCAAATGGCGGTACACCCCAGATCCATGCCGGAAATACTCAATATTGCTAGGTGCTGTGCCTAAGCGCTTGATAAATCCTTTCTCAAGCTGAACACCTGCGACATCACCTGCCAACTCTAGGGCCCTCGCCGCATAGCGGAGAATTTGCACTCCTTCCGGTCGAGACAACTCTTCAAAGAACCAGCCGCAACTGGTATACATCAAGAGGGCATGACGCTGCATCTCCAGTAACCGCAAAGCATCCACCTGATCCGCAGCGCTTAGCTTGCGAGTCCGATGGCGAACCATAAAGCACTCAATATTGCTGGCACTGCGATCGCGCATCACCTGAATGTATTCATCTCTGGCAAGCCAGGGGTCACGGAAAAACTTTTTGCCGCTGTCCTCGTAGACCTTAATCAACTGCTCCCGTAGCCAATCCAAAGCATCGCGCAAAGGTCGCCGCCATTTTTGGTGCCAAACCCCACCTTCACCGCCGCAGCCACAGTCGTCTTGCCAGCGATCGACTCCGTGGGCACAGCTCCAAGCGGTCACAGGCTTGAGTTCTACTTCCCAGGTGGGGGGATGGATGCTGAGGTAGTGGGCAAAGTTAGTAACAGTCCAACCGCGATTGGCGAATTCTTTCAAGAAGGCGTAAGCCAAGGTTTTCTCTGTGCCGCCTTTGTGGTGACCAAAGGTTTCGCCATCGGTCGCAACCGAAAGGACTTGAGCAGGCCGTTGATCCCCACGTACGGCTTGACCAATCCGCCCCACAAAATGGTTCGAGTTGTAGAGCACGTCGCTAAAGCCCATATCCCGTGAGATGGGGCCGTCGTAAAAGAAGATGTCGATGTAATCGTAATTGGGATTGCCCCCCGGTAAGAAGCAGCGATAGGGACGGGTGGAATCAATCTGACCGCCTCCCACTTCATGCCATTGTGGGTGCGGTTGATGTTCACGCGGGAAGGGGCGGCAACGTTCTGCTTGGGAAGGAGCCAACACAATGAAGCGAATCCCTTCGGCAATCAAAGCCTCAACAGTTGGGTAATCTACTGCTGCTTCTGCCAGCCACATGCCTTCGGGATCACGACCGAAGTGAGAACGAAAATCTGCTTTGCCCCACCGAATTTGGGTGTATTTGTCTCGCTCATTCGCCAAAGGCATGATGATGTGGTTGTAGACCTGAGCGATCGCATTACCGTGACCATTCAGGCGATCGCAACTTTTGCGGTCTGCTTCCACAATCCGTTGATACACCTCCACGTCATGACGCTCTATCCAGTTCATCAACGTGGGGCCAATGTTAAAACTCAAATACTCATAGTTGTTGACGATCCCAGTCACTTCACCTTGGTCATTTAGCACTCTGGCAAAGGCGTTGGGACGGTAGCATTCATGATGAATCCGCTCATTCCAGTCGTGAAACGGCCCCGCACTCGGCTGGCGCTCGATCGCATCTAGGTAAGGGTTTTCTCTGGGCGGCTGGTAAAAATGACCATGAACTGTCACGTAGACTCCCAATGCCGTTTGCAGGGGATCATTTCCAGGAGACACCTGAGCAGCAACGGAGCCAGAATGAGTGGCTTCACCCTTACGAGATGGTGAGAACTCAGCTAAATCCATCAGCCCAGATTCCTCATACTCTGAGGTGAAAGCATCGGAGTGTGAAGTCATCTTAGGTCTATCCAAATAAAGAAGGGAGCGAGACAGAAATAACTTACCTAGCCACCACGGAACCACGGTGTTATGGCAGGAGTTAGCAATAGCAACAAGCCTTGTGAGATGTGATCCTGTGGGATGTGAAAGGAATAATTAATGGGCGTCAGCCTGGCTTGACCAGTGGTTTCTGGAGAAGGTAACGCACAGAGAACGACAGGTAAGCTGCGATCGCACCAAGGCTGTTCGGAGATTCAGGTAGCACTCTATCTAAGAGTAAACGACTAAACAATCTGACTAAAAGCACAATCTAAGCGTCCTGAAACTGAGCCTTGAGAATTAGGTTTTTTGGGGATCAAAGACCAGACAGCGATGCAAGGCACGAAAGTTAGCAAAACATTGCTAGGTAACATAGCCCGATTGAACCGCAAAGGCCAGATAAATTTAACAGTCAGTTAAGGATTCGCAATAGGAATTGCACGTAAAACACCAAAAGCAAGGTTTTGTTACTTAATTTGGTCTTGAAATAGTAGCTTTTGGGAAGATAATGAGCCGAAATTAGCACCCGGTGCGGTGTTGGGTATTCTAGAGTCGAGATTCGTTCACCTAACTGCAAATCTATAGCGTTCAACCTTAATGACAATTAAAGACATAGTTTTTACTGGATTACTGATCTTTGTGCCCATTTCGATCGCCGCTCATTTGTTGGACTGGGGATCGCTAGTGGTTTTTATCACCGCTGGGTTAGCAATTCTACCCCTAGCCGCTTGGATGGGCACTGCGACCGAAGAAATTGCGGTTGTGGCTGGGCCTTCTTTGGGTGGGTTGCTCAATGCTACCTTTGGCAATGCCACAGAACTGATTATTGCTTTAGTCGCCTTGCGGGCAGGATTGATTGATGTTGTCAAAGCCAGCATCACGGGATCAATCATTGGCAACTTACTCCTCGTCATGGGCCTCTCGATGCTGCTGGGCGGGTTGCGTTACAAAGAGCAGGAATTTCAACCTATTGTGGCGCGTGTAAACGCGTCTTCGATGAACCTAGCCGTGATTGCTCTGCTGCTACCCACCGCAGTGAATGTCACCTCAACCGGGATCAGCCCCATCACTATTCAGAAGCTATCGATCGCTGTAGCTCTAGTTTTAATTGTGGTTTATGGCCTGACTCTCTTGTTCTCCATGCGGACCCACACTTATCTCTATGATGTGGGACTGGCAGAACTGGCCCCCGAAGAACTTGCCGAGGCAAACTTAGCCCCGGATGGCTCTGAGCATAAAGTCAATCTACCCTTGTGGATCGGAGTTTTGTTAGGTGCCACGCTTTTAGTTGCAGTGGAATCAGAGTTGCTAGTGGACACCCTAGAAGTCGCTACAACTCGCCTCGGCCTGACTTCTCTCTTTACAGGAGTGATTTTATTACCCATTGTCGGTAATGCTGCAGAACATGCAACGGCTGTGACCGTGGCCATGAAAAACAAAATGGATCTTTCCGTATCAGTAGCGGTCGGTTCTAGCTTGCAAATTGCTTTATTTGTGGCTCCGGTGTTGGTTTTAGCAGGATGGCTGATGGACCAGCCGATGGATCTAAACTTCAATCCTTTTGAGCTAGTTGCCGTTGCCGTTGCTGTTCTAATTGCCAACTCGATTAGTTCGGATGGTCGCTCTAATTGGCTAGAGGGGACTTTGCTCCTAGCTGCTTACTTAGTTCTAGGATTTGCTTTTTACTTTCACCCTGTAGTCGAGGGTCTGATCTAGCGAAATTACCAGACGAGCTATAGCTTCTCAATCTATTTCTGGAGGTAAAGACGCAACTTAATGTCTTTGCCTCCTAATTTTTAAGAGCAATGTCTCACAAGGACAAAGTCATGAGTCTGACACTGAGTTGCTTAGTACTTTATTAAGTCAGTAGTAAAAAATTTAGGTAGCAGATTTTACTAATTAGTTGGGAAACATACATATAGTTTGCCAGGTGTGTTTCTGATAAGAACCTGGCTGAACCTTTAGAAAAGCTCTGAAGCGTGTAAATCTTAGCTGAGCGCTCAAATGCGATCGCTGAGTAAAACCGGATACTCATTGTTCAGGCACCCAATCTACTTCTGACTAGTGAGTGGCTCAGGGCATTTCTTTGAAAGTCTGTCTTCCTCACCCTTGACTGATTGGAGTAACAAGCCTGAATGACTGGTAAGCAAATTTCTCAAAAGAGTGGTCTGGTAGATTTAACGGCTTGGACTGCTTCAAAACTAAAGTCAGGAATGACTCAAGCCGTTCTGGATGCCCTAAAAGGCAACGTCTCAGTGGTTGGAAACCAAGTAGGCTCAGCTTGGCGGCAGGCTCAGCTCCAGTCTACTTTCTCGGTCTATCCAGCCTTGGTGTCATCTGTTGCTTTTAGTGCAGATGGACAGACCTTAATTTGTGGTCATTCTGCTTGGGGTGGGCAACCTGGTCACACCATTAAAGTGTGGCACCGACAAACCCGAAAACTTCTTAATAGCTTTCCGAGTCATATTGGTTCTGTCAGTTCCATCGCTGTTAGCTCTATAGCTATAAACGCTAAGCTAGCCAGTATTGGCACCGCTCCAGATGACCAGCTAGAAACTGCCCAAGAAGTCCATCCCTACTTAGTTAGTAGTAGTGCTGATGAGGACGCCATTAAAGTTTGGGATCTACGAAGCAGAACTCTATTACACACCCTAAGAGACCATATGGCTGGAGTTAAGACTGTCGCGATCGCTTCCGATGGCCAAATAGCAGCTAGTGGCAGCTATGACAATAGCGTTAAACTCTGGGCTCTCTCTACAGGCACGTTGCAGCAAACTTTCTTGGGCCATACGGATACAGTCAGTGGCGTCGCGTTCGATCCCCAAGGCCAAGTGCTAGCAAGTTGCAGCTATGACCAAACCATCAAGCTTTGGGATCTTAAGACAGGCGAACTCTTAAGTACGTTAGTTGGTCATTCCCATCGAATTACTTCTCTGGCTTTTAGCCCCGACGGTTCTATCTTGGCGAGTGCTAGTGAGGATAAAACAATCAGGCTGTGGAACTGGGCCAGTGGTGAACTGCAAATAATTCTGAATGGACACGCAGGTGATGTTTTAGCCGTAGCCTTTAGCCCTGATGGACAAATCGTAGCTAGTGGTAGTGCCGATGAAACCGTGAAGCTTTGGTGCCCTCTAACTGGCAGATTACTTCGAACCTTCGGTAAGTCCTGGAACCGTCTACTGCCTGGTCATGCCAAATGGGTGAGTACAGTTAGCTTTAGCCCGGATGGTTGTTCTTTAGCCAGCGGTTGTACCGACGGCAGCATCAAAATCTGGAGCTGTACTAAATAAGTGGTAAAACAAAGCGATCGCCCACTGTTTACGTTGGAGTTACGTTGCAGGAGGCGATCGCTTACTGTTAAAAACTTTGCGTTCAGTTAAACCGTTAACGATGCATGTGCTGTTCTAACAATTGCTTAGCTCTAGGTTTAAAGAGTAGGTAGAACAAAGACTCTAAATAGCGGAGCATATCTTCTCGGTCTTCCTGAGAAGTGTAATTCCAGAAGCCATAAATCTTAGCCAGCGACAACAAGCGCGTGGTATGGATTCTCCAAGTGTAAGTACTGTAAACCCGCTCTACGCCTCGGATAGAGATTTCTTGCCAGTAGTCTGGATTTTGCTCACACTTAGAAACAAACTCCAGAATCTTCTCAGCCATTTCGTCTAGTTTTGTCGGGTTGATGTAGAAGCCATTCACCCGATCCTGAATAATTTCTAAGGGTCCACCAAACTGAGTGGCAAACGTGGGTATACCAGAAATCATGGCTTCTAGAATCGTCAAGCCGAACGCTTCAAACAGTGCTGGCTGCACAAAGATGCCTTGGTGATCCGCAATGACGCGATAAATTTCACCGGAATCAGTCTTGGGCAAACGCACCCCCAACCAACGAATCTTGCCGTGAAGATTGTATTCATCAATGATGCGATAGAGCTTTTCCATCTCGCTAGCTTCTTCGCGATCTGCTGTATCCTCTACCCGCAACTTACCTGCCACCAAAATCAGATTGCAGCGCTCTTGCAGTTCTGGACTGCGACCAAAACACTCGGCTAACCCAGTCAAGTTTTTAATGCGATCGAGTCTCGCCATGGAAAACAAGGGCTGTTTGCTCGGATCATCAAGCTTTCCATAGACCTGCTCTGGGTCATCCAGCGTGAAAAGCAAATCCTCTAAGCGATCGCGATCGTCAGGTAAGCGATCTTCGCTGCGGGTATAGGGGAAGTAAACCGCTTCATTTACTCCTGGCGGGACCACATTAAACTTAGGGCTAAACAGCTCCACACCATTCACCACATGGTAAAGCTCTGGCATAGTAAAGCACTTGTAAGACTCATACTGACCAATGCTGTCAGGTGTCCCTACAATTTCCTGATAAGTGCTGCTGATAATGAAATTCGCAGCGTTCATGGCAATCAAGTCTGCCGTGAACTGGAGCGAGAAGTGGTATTGCTCCTCGGAATCTTGCCAGTAGAGGTTGCTGAACAGGTACTTTGACTTTTCCAAAGCATGGGCAACATTACATTGCGTGACTTTCAGACGACGGGCTAACAAAAAGGCCACTAAATTGCCGTCTGAATAGTTGCCTACAATCAAGTCAGGTCGGCCTTCAAACTCTGCCAGAAGCTCTCTCTCAGAATCGATCGCGTAGGTTTCCAAATAAGGCCAGATTTCAAAGCGGGAAATCCAGCTTTGAGTCAGATTTGGATTGAAATCCCGGAAAGGAACTCGCAAAATCCACGCATTATCCGTACCGTGGACTTTTTCTAAACGCTGATTACAACGAGTGCCATCACTATTGGGGATTAACCGACTGAGAATAATGACCTTAGGTTTTACCTTTGTCACATCCAATCCAGCCAGACACAAATCCTCTTGGAGTTGCTTCTCTAAACTCTTGGCTTGGTCGAGCACGTAGACAACTTGACCGCCTGTGTCTGGTCGTCCCAATACGCCTTCTTGACCAAACCAACCGTGAGGAGACACTAAAACCACTCGGAACACCATTGGAATCCGAGAGATGAAAGCTTCCAAAGTTTGGTGGTCTGGGGAATCAACTAGTTCGTCTAAAAGCTCTAGGGTTTCCTTAACCCGACCCGCGGTGTTCCCCCAACCGGGTTCAAAACCCATTGATTGAAAATCAAAGCGAAAGGTTTCGTACGCAGCCGTATCTGGACGCCCACTGACAAATTGCAGAGCCTTTTTGACCTGGGAAGAAAGCTCACCCTGACTTTTGATGCGTTCGTTAATTAAGAGTTGGGTTCCGTTGTGACGGTGGAGACTCAAAAACTTAAATAGCGCTTCTAACCATTCCTGTGGGTCTTGAAACAACTTACTGGATAGAAAGCGGTTGAGAAACTGAACGCCTTTACCAATATTCTTGGGATCGCGAATGCTTGGCGAGTAGTCGTAAAAAGGTTGGAAATCTAGCTCTAAGACATCCCCTTCGTTGGGATGGAAGCGATTAACCAAGAGGTCACGAATATCTAACAACTCCTGTACCGTCATCACATCAACGGTGAGGTCATCTTCAGAGAGGCGAAAAACTTCTTGGCTGGCAATTTTGGGACGAACAATGAAACAGAAGCTGCCCTCATCCAAAATAATTTCTTGCGTGTAAGCAATCAGCTTACCGAGATGAGAACCATGACAAAACTGTTCAGGTTTTTCATGATGGCTACAATAAGCCGAAAATGCATTCAAAATCTCGTTGCGTAATAGGTAGCGCTGCTCTTGCTGGCGTAGGTCCCTAAGAAATTGGCGCAGATCCGTCTTCTCATTGTTGTCTAGAACGGCCTGAATCAGTTCTGACATGTCAACTCCCTTTACTCACTTGTATCAGTGTCAATAAATATGTGTTGATGTTTCGCTGAAGTAATTTTTAGCTAGATGTTGTCTGAGAAAGCTTGAGAGTCTCCAGCCTCGCATCAGCGACAGCACATCCCTTGATCAGCAAAATAGATAGCTGATATTACGACTCAACCAAGTCCTAATTAGGTTTAGTTCCCAACCCTGGCAGTAGAACACTACAAGAAGTATCTTGCAGGAGTCACCCAGACTCGAGTCTGAGATCAGTGTTTTTGGGGGTGGCTTACCTTTTCTATGAGAGATGAACCCTGCGCCTAGACCAAAAATAAGGCGACACGCCTTGCTTTGTAACTCTAGAGCGAATAAACCACCCTCCCTCTAAAGTTCGAATTCAAAACGATTGAGGACTAGGCGAGTCGTCGCCTGAAGTATTACAGCGACCCTGAAGTGAAAGGTGACCTACTAGGACGCAAAGCGATGAATTGAGCAAGTTCAGGCTCTGGTTGCGTAAGTCCAACATCTCACAGATTGCTGGTTTAATCCGTAAAGCTACTAATAAAAGGATGGGCTTCCGATAAAGAAACCACGAAGAACAGCCACCTGTGAGTATTAATCCGGGCTAGAATCCGGTGGTGGTTGCGGTGAAGTAAAGTACAAAGCTCGGACTTGAGGTCCGAATACCACAACATCGTCATGAGCTAAATCCCACGCTCGATGCTTACGACCGTTAATCATTAGGCCATTTGTGCTGCGCTTACCCCCTAAAGCACCATCTACAATCTGGTAAATATAGGTACCGTCATCTCGAAGAATCTTGAGCAAAGTTGCATGTTGCCGAGACACAAACTGGGAGTGTAGGCAAATATCACTTTTAGGGTCGCGACCAATGGAGTAGGAAGATTTCCCAAGGGTGATTTCCCTAGTTCCCTGCTCATCTTCTAGAACAAAAATTGGTTGCTGCTGGGTATCGTTGGTCCCTGGATGAGCAATAAAAACGGATGTTTCATTTGCTTCGATCGCAGCTTCGTCTAAGGGGTTTAACTCTGAATAGCCCCGACCATACCAAACAGGATTGGTGGTTGGTTGCTTGTAAGCTAGACCCGATCGCTCTAGAGCACAGCTACGACCATAACTAGCCGCTTGGTCGTTAGGTTCAATTTCTAGCGCTCGATCATAGCTGGCGATCGCCTCACTATACCTAGTAAGTTCAATCAAAGCATTGCCTCGATTGCGCCAAGCTAAGTAATAATCTGGCTTGAGCTGTAACGCTCTGTCATAGCTGGCGATCGCCTCGACATATTGATTGAACCCATACAAGAGAGCATTGCCGCGATTTTGCCAAGCTTGGTAATGTCCTGAATTAACTTGTAATGCTCTGTCATAGCTGGCGATCGCGTCGGCATACTGCCCCAAACCATATTGTTGAGCATCGCCGCGATTTTGCCAAATTACGCAAGCTACATCTTTGGGGGGTTGTAGTTGTAGTGCTCTATCGTAGCTGGCGATCGCATCGTTGTAAGTACCTAAGTTTTCTAATGCCAAACCACGTTCATACCAGACATCAAAGCAATCTGGTCTGACTCTAAGAACGCAGTCATAACTCACAACCGCTTGCTCGTACTCTTTTTGGGTTGCAGAGAGAAGACCCTGCTGAAACCAGAGTAGAGGTTCGCCACTGAGGGGAAGTTGACCTGTGTCAAGCATGGCTTGAATTATTCAGTAAATCTGAGCTGAATGCTAATAGGGCAGTAAGGCTCAGATGGGACAAATTTCTATCAAAGGAAGTTAATCCTGACAGAAGCAAAACTTGCTAGGGCTTTTACGTCTTTACCAGTATAAGTAAACCTGGAGACTACTGTCTCTGCCTTAGGTCACTGCTTTGACTGTCACAAATACATTAATTTATATAGCGATCGCGATTTCAAATGGGATGTGCCTTTCACAGCCCACCAATTTTATAAATCATTTTAAGACTGCTATAGTCGCTGAGTGACTGCTTTAACAGGAAAACTTAGCAATAGTTGAGTTTTGGATCTAAAAAAATACTTAGAGCTAACCAATAAAACACTTCTTTAAACTAAGCAACCTAAAAGTTGAATAATCTGGCCGATAACTAGAGTTGACCAGCAAAGAATTCTGACTCATTGCCGGGCCTAGCCTACTCAAGTAACTGATCAGCAGCTCGTGCTACAAACTTGCAAGCCTCAAAATAGCGCTTGATACTCCGCATATTGCTGCATCTCGTTAAAAATGGGCTCTGTTTTAGCCATCAGTCGATGCAGGTTGGGGCTAAGGTCAAAAGCTCGATACAGATTGTTGATAGTTAACTCTACATCCCCTAACAAAGCGTAGCAACAGGCTTTGCCATACCAGGCATTTGGATTGGAGGATTCACTGTTTAGAGAGTGCTCGAAGCTAGCTAGAGCCTCTTGGCAACGTTCTAGCTTGATTAGCACAATGCCCCGGTAGTTCCAAGCATAGTGACAACGGGGTTTGATCGTCACGGCATTTTCAAGGCTGGTGAGTGCATCCGAGTAGCGCCCTAGATATGCCAACGCTACACCGCGCTTGTACCATGCCTGGTACTTGTCAGGCTTAAATTCTAAAACTTTGTCAAAAGCCGCGATCGCTTCTTTATATTGGCAAAGATGACTGAGAGCATTGCCTTTGTTGTACCAAGCTCGGTAGTCATCGCGACTCCATTTAATAATGCGATCGAAGCAAACCACCGCTTCTTCGTAACGGTTCAGTCTACCTAGGGAAATGCCTTTGCCATGCCAGGCTGGAGCAAATTTAGGGGCTAAGGAAATAGCTCGCTCAAAACTTACAAGTGCTTCTTCGTAGCGCTCTAAATGTTCTAAAGCATAGCCGCGATCGCACCAAGCCTGATAATTGTCTGGTTTTAGCTCCAACACGCGATCGTATCGATCGATCGCGCCTTCATAGCGTCCGAGTTCACTCAAAACATGCCCTTGACTATACCAAGTCTGAGACCCTTGACTCTGGTCCATATCACCGAGATTGGAATTAAAACATTACTGAGTCAATTCCTGTATAACATTATCCCTTCCGGATTAATTATTTCTTCCTAACACTAAAATTTGGAAGTCTAGACTTTGGCGGATTGGCTTAAAACAAGCGTCTATCTTAGCCATTGTTCGGTATACATTCGGGCTTTGCTCGATTGCCTTCTGTAAACATTTAAACGCTTGATTGAGATTTTCCTGGGCAATGTAACAGCGGGCCATGCTGTACCAAGCTCCTGGATTATGCGACTTCGCCGCGAGTGATTGGTCAAAGCTATCAATCGCTTCGCTGTAACGTTTTAATTTCGCTAAGGCAATACCTCGGTAGTTCCAAGCGTAGTAGCAATTCGCTTTAATCATGAGAGCCCGGTCGAAATTGCTAATCGCATCTTCATAAAAAGTCAGCTCGGCTAAAGCGGTTCCTCGGTGATACCAAGCTCTGTAGTAATCAGGCTTGAGATGTAGCGTGCGATCAAAGCTGAGGATGGCTTCGGCATGTCGGCGCAAGCGCACTAAAGCATTGCCGTGGTTATACCAGGCTTTCGGATCTTCTGGTTCTAGCTCTAAAGCTTTAGCAAAGCTCTCGATTGCACCTTCATATTGATGACTTTGAGCTTGAGCAATGCCCTTGCCATGCCAAGCCAGGACAAAATCTGGTTGCAGAGCAATGGCTTGGCTAAAACTGGCGATCGCATCTACATAACGCCGCAAGTGGGACAAAGCATACCCGCGATAACTCCAAGCCTCAAAATCATCCGGTTGCTTCTCTAGCACTCGGTCATATCTAGTGATAGCCCCTTCATAGCGGCCTAACCCATAAAGGGTGTTTCCGTGGTTATACCAGGCACGAGAGTCTTGATCTGGACTCATATTGCACCGCAGCATGAGGTAGAGCCTGCCTTAATCATAAGAATGTTTGTTGGTGACCGAAAGCTAGACTTCAAATTTAGCCTAGGTTATATCAGTTTAGTGATGGGGCTTATAAGCTTAAGCTACCCAACTTATATGAGTATCCAACAGAACTTATACCTTGCTTAGAGCTTGCAGGCTCGCTGCGTGTATTTACAGGTTCTGCCAACAATTCATCGGGCTAGAGAATGGAGGAAGGGAGCCCGAAGCGATCTGAGCTGTTTCAGGGTTAGGTTTTGGGGCTAAGGCGATCGCTTGGATCAATTGAGCAACTGTTTGAGCAGTTTGAGTATGAGAGAGCGTTGCTTTAGCAATCGTTTGCATTAATTGGTCAACCTGGTGAGATGCCTCCAAAATCTGTTCTATGCTGCTGCGCTGGGCATCTTCCATCTGGATACCCCTCATTAAGTTCATTGATTCCATGTCTAGCTCTCTTGATGCAGGATGCAGTTCCAGAACTCCAGCTTGAGGTGGTGCTGTCTCCAAATTAGGGTTGATGCTCAATGAGGAGGTTTGTAGCGCAATTTGATGAATCAACGAAACGACTTGCGAGATTTTCTGAGAAGACTCATCGAGTTGCTGCGCTTTCTTCGCTGTATGAGCCACCGTTTCGCGCAGTTTGAGGAGGCGCTTGACAGTTTTATCTATGGCTGTTCCTTGCAGCCCAGTCGACGTTGCAATTTCGGTAGCTTGCTGAGCGTTGACGGCTACTGCTTGAACAGATTGTGTGATTTGTTCCCCAGCATTGAGGGCTTGAGCAAGCTCTGCGGTCTGTCTCGCTGCAACTTGAGTGAGCTGAAGGGTAACAGATTCATGCTCGCCTGCGGCAGGATTAATTTGCTCTGCTGTTCTTACCATTTGAATAATCATGCTCCGCAGTTCTTTGCCAAACCTATTTAGTCCTATCAAATCGGCTCTGTCTGTAGCCTTCTAGAGATTACAGGTAGGTGCTTTAACACCAGGCCCATAACTCCAGCTCGGGCCTAAAGCTCACACCTGATTGAGCCTGAAATTTTAGATACAGCTTGGGTACTTCTATAGTGCAGGCGGAGACAGATAAACTAATCAGACAAATGTCTCAACTGTCTCAGGCATTTTGCGGATTTTAAGCTTTGGCTGCTGCTTACACCAGGATTGAATGGGGAAGTCATGATGAATGCACTAGGGAATATGTCCTTTCGAGTTGAGCGCGACTCGATGGGAGAGCGACAGATTCCAGCAGAAACTTATTATGGAATTCAAACTCTACGAGCGATCGAGAACTTTCCCATTAGTGGTCTCAAACCCTTACCAACTTATGTTGATGCTTGCGTACTGATTAAAAAGGCAACCGCGATCGCTAACGGTGAGCTAGGTTGCATTACGCCAGAAGTCGCTCAGGCGATTGTTCAAGCAGCCGATGAAGTGCTGTCTGGGAAGTTGCGCGATCAGTTTGTGGTGGATGTGTATCAAGCAGGCGCAGGCACCTCGCACCACATGAATGTGAATGAAGTCTTGGCGAACCGAGCCTTGGAGCTTTTGGGTGACGAGAAAGGCAATTATAAGCGGGTCAACCCTAACGACCACGTCAACTATGGCCAATCAACCAATGATGTCATCCCCACTGCTATTCGGATTGGTGGATTGCTGGCACTAGAGCATACTCTGTATCCTGCTTTGTCTGGGGCGATCGCGGCACTGGATACTAAAGCCGAGGAGTTCCAAGATATTGTGCGATCGGGTCGCACCCACTTACAAGATGCGGTTCCGGTGCGCTTGGGTGAAAATTTCCGAGCTTGGGCGCAGATCCTCACGGACCATTTGACTCGCCTAGAAACTGCTTCCCAAGATTTGATGGTGTTGGGCTTGGGTGGCAGTGCTGCGGGAACGGGGCTGAATACCCATCCGCAATATTGCGATCGCGTAGCCCAAATTTTGTCCCAGTTGCTCGATCAACCGCTGCGTCCTGCACCTCACTTGATGGCGGCGATGCAGAGCATGGCTCCGTTTGTGAACGTGTCGGGAGCACTGCGGAATTTGGCTCAAGATTGCGTCAAAATCTCTCACGACTTGCGCTTGATGGACTCTGGCCCTAAGACTGGCCTGAAGGAAATTCAACTTCCCCCAGTGCAGCCTGGTTCCTCGATCATGCCTGGGAAGTACAATCCGGTAATGGCTGAGATGACCTCAATGGTTTGCTTTCAGGTCATGGGTTACGACGCAGCGATCGCGCTGGCGGCTCAAGCAGGGCAACTGGAACTCAACGTGATGATGCCGTTGATTGCTTACAACCTGATCCACAGCATCGAAATTCTAGGCAACACATTGGCAGCTTTGACAGAACGTTGCATCAACGGCATTACAGCCAATCGCGATCGCTGCGCTTACTACGCCGAAGGTAGCCTCGCCTTGGTGACCGCTTTGAATCCTCACATCGGTTATCTCAACGCCGCCGCTGTCGCCAAAGAATCTTTAGAAACAGGCAAATCCCTGCGCCAGATCGTACTAGAGCAAGGTTTGATGAACCCTGAAGAAATAGCTAAAGTTCTAGATCTAGAGCAAATGAGCGCGATGCCTAAGCCAGAGAGTGCATGATGGCGATCGCCCCTGCCAAACTAGCTTAGAGACTTGAAGCGTTGCGGTTGAAAATGCCCGCAATTTTCAAAGAAAAGGTACAGAAATTCCCATCTCTGAGCGGTTCAACTTAAGATGAATCATTTCTGGATTGCAAACACTAGTAAGAGGGCTTATGTATAGCCAGGAATCCGAGCCAACCCCGACTTACATTACCTTTCACTACTTGAACGGTCAGTCAGACTCATTCAACATTCATCACTTGACTGAGCCTGGAGTGACGCGACAAGACATTCGGCAAGAAATTCGGCGGTTTCTGAGTGAAGGGTGGTGGGTCGTCAAACTACCAGACGAAACCCTCTTCATCAATGCCAGCCAGGTAGTGAAAATCGAGATGAAGCCACCGATCACCTCGCTAGAAGGAGAAGGAGTGCTCTCAGAAGCTCAGTGGGTGACCGCCCTAAATCGGCCTCGATAGAGATTGACTTCCCAGATGCAACAGGGCTGAATTTTAGGTAGGTTCTATGCCTTTAATCGCAACTGATAGAGGCTAGCATCCGCAGGCCCTGGCTGCTTCTCGATTCACCTTCTGTGTTTCACCCATCATTCCGCTTGACTATGACATCATTACAACCTTGTGTGAGCTTGCTGCGAGCTGACTCTTACGAACTGAGTCAACTTCGAGCCAGTTTGGAGCAATTACTAGAGCCTTTGGGCGGGATGAGTGCCTTTATCAAACCGGGCGATCGCGTCCTGCTGAAGCCAAACTTACTGACAGGTGCGCGTCCTGGCAAAGAATGTATTACTCGCGCTGAATTGGTTTACTGTGTCGCTCAAATGGTTCAAGCGGCGGGCGGTCAGCCATTTTTAGGAGATAGCCCTGCCTTTGGTAGTGCCAGAGGAGTCGCAGTAGCTAATGGCTATTTGCCCTTGATTGAAGAGCTGAATTTGCCGATTGTAGAATTCAGTGGCAAACGGTACGAAACCGTGAGTGAAAACTTCAATCATTTGTTGCTGTCTAAGGAAGTGATGGATGCGGATGTGGTGATCAACCTGCCAAAGGTGAAATCCCACGTCCAACTGACTTTGACACTCGCAGTCAAGAATTTGTTTGGCTGTGTCCCTGGCAAGATGAAAGCTTGGTGGCACATGGAAGCAGGCAAAGATAGCCAGCGCTTTGGTGAAATGTTGGTCGAGACGGCACGAGCGATCGCCCCTGACCTCACGATCGTTGATGGCATTATTGGTCACGAAGGCAACGGCCCTAGTGGTGGTGAACCTCGCCATCTGGGTGTGATTGGGGCCTCCACCAACGTCTTCGCCCTCGATCGCGCCTTGCTCGAAATTCTCAATGTTGACCCTGCCACAGTACCTATCACAGCGGCAGCTCAACGGTTAGGGCTAAACGTAGAGCCAGCAGATATGCAGTTTCCGCATTTGCGCCCCGAAGACCTTAAAATTCTGGATTGGCAGCTACCCACCCGCATGATGGCGATCGATTTTGCCATGCCTCGCGTGCTCAAGTCTACGTTTAGGCATTTCTACATTCGCTTCATCAAGGAGCCAATGAGTGCGTATGCTGGACGCTAAATCTGAGCGCTAATTGATGGAATACTCCACCGCTTTCGCGTAATCTCCCAAGGCATAGCAGGCTATTTTTAAGCTGCCAAGGGCTTGACGCTCTGCCTTAGAGTCGCAGAGTTGTCTGGCGATCGCTAAGCGTTGCTCATAATATTCCACCGCTTTGGCATAGTTGCCGAGGGATTCGTGGGCAACCCCCAAACTACCCAGCGCTTGTTCTGCGCCCCGATGGTCTTTGGCTGCTTGAACGAGCGCCAGTCGCTTTTGCAGATATTCGATCGCCTTAGGGTAGTTCTCTAATGCAGAGTAGGCACTCCCAAGATTCCTTAAAACTTGTCCCTCAGCCTTCTGGTCTTGCCTGGTTTGAGCGATCGCTAAGCGCTGTTCGTAGTAGACGATGGCTTTGCTGTAATCACCAAGGGCGTAGTAAGCATTGCCCAGGTTGCGCAACACTTGGCCCTCAATTTGTCCATCTTGGAGGTCTCGTGCGATCTGTAAGCTTTTCTGCTGGTATTCAATGGCTTTACTGCAATCTCCTAAAGCCTTGTAAGCCAAGCCTAAATTGTTGAGAGCTGCCACTTCGGCGCGACGGTCTTGAATTCCTTGAGCCACTCGTAAGCTTTGCTGAGAATATTCGATCGCTTTGGAGTGATCTTTCACGTGGCGGTAAGCATTACCGAGATGACCTAGTGCTTGGCCTTCGGCGCGGCAGTCTTGAAGTTGACGGGCGATCGCTAACCTTTGCTGAGCATACTCAACCGTTTTGCCATATTCGCCCAAGTCGTAATGAATATTGCTAAGGCTACCTAGGGCTTGTCCGATCCCTCTTAGATCTTTCAAATCTTGGTAGAGGATCAAAGCTTCGTGGCAAAATTGCAAAGCTATACCAGGCTGATTTACCTGGAGTCGTTCGGCTCCCTGCCTGAGTAAATTGTTGGCAACTAGCTGTTGAGGGTTATCTCCAATGGTCTGAATCCCCTCATTCGACTCGGTTGCTGTCAGAGTTCCTTGATCATCTCTCACAAGATCACCCATTAGCATCTAGCGCCTTGGTTAGTAGTAGCACTATTTATACCCGGAGCATAACTTATACTCAGAGCGTAACGCGTCGGATGAAGCCTAGAACTCAGTACCATCCTCAGGCTTGATCATCAAGTATTTGTCAAATCGCTAGTATTTATACTGAAAACTTAGTTTTTGGCCCCTGAGGTTGCGATCCTCGCTGTACTTATAACTTAGAGCGCGATCGCCAGTGGGGCAATACAGGAAGTCTGTAAGTGTGAAGCACTTGCCAATATAAAGTGCACTCAAAGCTATGAGTAAAAATTTAAGTAGTCTTGTAAATGAATCTTAGAAAACTCGAAAAATAAGCCTGCAAGGGCAGGCTAGTTGGCTCTAATTCGGTCTAAGTGAGAACTCAGCACCTGTCTGGCTCCTCCGACAAACTCTAGTCTTCGTGATCTTCAAAGGGATCGCTCAATTCCTTTGAAGGCGGACCAAAAGAGGTATAGATTGAAAGCCCTGTAATGGCAATGACAATGGCACAAACGGAAATGCTAAGAACTGTTGCGGGTTCCATAGGTTCGATCGATTATGAGGACTCTCCCTCTATAATATTACGAAGCATTAAAAAGTTCTGTCGAGATCCACATACAGGTGACCCATGGCTCAACGCACTTGGTTGGGAGATGTTCTCAAACCTTTGAATTCTGAATATGGTAAGGTCGCGCCCGGCTGGGGTACCACGCCATTGATGGGCGTTTTTATGCTGCTATTTTTTGTCTTCTTGTTGATCATCTTGCAGGTTTACAACTCCTCGCTATTGATTGAAAACGTCGATGTGGACTGGAGAAGCTTAGGCGGCTAGGGCTATTGAATGCCTAGAGCTTAAAGTTCAGTATCTAGATGTTCCCGGCTTCGACCGGGTTTTTTGTTGGCTTTATACTATAAAGAAGGCCAAACTGAGCAATGCTCCACAGAGAAACTGAGCCGTCCGGGATTTGACTAGGAGGAATTTGCGTGAATATTTTTGGCATCGGCCTACCGGAGATGGCACTGATTATGGTTTTGGCTCTGCTAATTTTTGGGCCAAAGAAGCTGCCAGAAATCGGTCGGAGTTTAGGAAAGGCGATTCGCGGTTTTCAAGACGCCTCTAAGGAGTTTGAAAATGAATTTAAGCGAGAAGCCGAACGACTAGAGCAAATTGTCACTGAGCCAATGGAGGCCAAGCTAGAACCTCCGTCTCAGCCTGTGCTCTCTCCTGCGGTTACCGAAACTACCGCTCAAGCAGAGACGGATGAGGTCGTGGCAGCAGTTTCTCCAGACGAAGTAAAGAGCTAGCCTGAATTGTTAGCGTCAAGATTTACTGCCTGTAGATTAGTAATTGAAAGCCAATGACAGAGCCTGCTTCGACGCCCAAACTGGTGGTGCCGCAATTAATTGTGGGGTTAGGAAATCCGGGCGCTAAGTACGAGCAAACCCGCCATAATATTGGTTTTGCTGCTATTGATGCTTTAGCCCGCACCTGGCACATTTCGCTATCGGAAAATCGTAAGTTCCAAGGTGTATTTGGCGAAGGGCCAGGTCTGCAAGGCAGTAAAATTCGCTTGCTCAAGCCGCTGACTTACATGAATCTTTCAGGACAGTCGATTCGAGCTGTGTTGGATTGGTATAAGTTGCCCCCAGAGTCAGTGCTGGTGATCTATGACGATATGGATTTGCCTGTGGGTAAAATCCGGTTGCGTCTGTCTGGCTCGGCGGGTGGGCAAAATGGGATGAAGTCAGCGATCGCTCACTTAGGTACCCAGAATTTCCCTCGTTTGCGAATTGGCATTGGTAGTCCCAAGGACGAAAATACGGCTACTCAAGATGCCGTATCTCACGTCTTAGGTCGGTTTGCGCCTACCGAGGCCCAAGTCATCACTCAAGTTTTAGAGATGACCGTAGACGCTGTAGAACTAAGTCTCAAGCAAGGCTTTGAAAAAGCCATGAGCCTCTACAACGGTCGTTCTGTTGTAAGTACCAAAGTTTGAACGACTTCTGTATTAGACGCTGAATCTGTGTTTTAACTGTTGGCTGAATAAACTGAACTCCGGTACATTGGCATTTACTGGATGGCCCCACTAAGTCGAACTAGCCTCAGATAGGGGTTAGTTCAATTCGTACCAAAGGCAGATCAAATCAGGTCTTTGGTTTTGCCACCATTGCAGGAGAAGCCTTTATGCTGGATAGTTCCGACCCTCTCTTCATGGCTGAGAGCGCTGCTACATCACTGGCGATTTTAGATCAAAGGCTGGTGAAACGGTGCCATATTCAGCTGCCTGACATGCCTAATCCGATGAGCGCCATTTGTTATCAAGGGTGCTTTTATAGTTATGTTCGGTTTTTTCCCTCACTGGAAACAGCTCAAAGGGCGGCTGGACGTTTGCTTACCAAAGGTAATGCGGTTGTCTTTACTCAGGTAGCGAAAGGTTTGGTATTGTGGGTGCTGGAAGCGGAGGCCCAGTTGGCTAGTAAGCCTGTAGTGAGATAAGTAGAGACTGTGAGTGCTAACCGTCTACCTGAAACCATTGCTCATGTCCGGATCACGCATCAGTCGTGGAATCAGGGCAAAATTGAGGGGGAAGTCAGAGCTAATCAATTTGAGTGGCAGTTTCAGTGGTGTTTTAAGCAAGGCAGCTTATTAGTGCAGCCTTCTCTCGGTAGAGCTTTGATCCAAGAACCTCTAGGGCGCTTTTTAGAGAAATGTGACTATCAACTAGAACCGGGTGGTGACTACTCGTTCACGATTCGCGCCCAGTTCTAAGCTTAAGTTTAAGCAGATGCGACTAGGCGTTCTAAGTAACGCTCAATCAATAGAATTGCCACAATATCATCGAGCGATCGCGGTGGGGTTCGCATCCCTTGAGGGATCAAACGATACAAGCCTTTAGGGGGGTACATCTTCCAGTAGCGATCGCGAGCTTCTAAGCTGCTGTAGCGCTCGTCTACCAAGACGACCCGGAGCGGATCGGGTAAATCATCACTTAGCTTTTGTTTCCAAGTTTTCGCAGTCGTTTGATCCCCCATCACTACGATCGAGATGGGTAGCTGTTTTTGGAGCTGTTGAATCGTAGCTACCACTTCATCCGCTGCAATAACTTGGTGGTAATGTAGCGTCCGGTCTACTCCCATCGCAGCTAAACCACATTTGTGGCGACCAGGATCGAAGCCTAAGATGATCGGCTGATCAGGATTGGGGGGAGGATTCAAGACCATGAAATTCTAATCATTTGCCAGCAGAACGAAGAAACGATCTAACTTGTCAGCGTTACTCTGCTTCATTGTAACGACCTGCCGTTACAAATCGTCAGGACTGACGAAGGGACTGGGAGAGGAATCGGACGGCTTGGAATTGGGGGCCTTTCCAGGGTAAGGGTCTGAATGTTGAAACTCAAAATTAGCGTCTTCTTGAGTCACGCTGTTGTTTGGATTGTTTGGATTAGGAGTGGCATTGTTGGGTTGAGGAGATGGACTGCTGTTGGGTTGAGGACGATTGGGTTGAGGAATGTCCCGACTAGTACTCAGCACCACTTGGCCATTCTGAATCGCTAACAACTCCACCTTCAGTGGGCCTGCTGTGTAGATCACACCCGTAGTGACAACCTTTAAATCGAGCGGCTGGCGATATTGCTTCAACTGCTCAGCAAAGCTCAAAATTGCCGTGACGCTAGGACCATTCGCAGCGATCTGTACTCCTTCCGTGAGTACTCCCGCGCCTCTGGCTCGAAACTCCGTGGCGGCTAGCAGCAGTTCGATCCGCTTTTGAATGTCGGCTTCAGTTAGGGTAGATGGATCAACTGAAGCGGCAGCAATGACATCACCAGACAGAAATGCCACTTGGTTGAACGTAGCGCTCGCCACCACCTGAACGCTCTTTTCTCCTAGGACATAGTTACCCGCTGAGAGAATTCTAATGACGTAATCGCGACCATCTTCAATTTGGTCAACCAGTTGTTCTACTTCCGGTCTGGTGATTTGAATAATCTGTTCGCTGACTTGACCAGCACCAGGACGGGTCAACTTGATAGCGTTACGATTTGCTTCTCGCAGTAATTGGTCTACTGCTTGCTGAGCGCCCGTGGGAGAAACGATCCGCACGACGCCTGCTGACAACACTTGTCCTCGGAAGAGAGCGACGTTGCCTTGGCGTAGGGTTTCATACTGCGCTTGATAGTACTGGTAGTACCGCTGCAAGGTTTGGACAGCTTTCTCTAGATTGGCCTGTTGAACCTCTAAATCTTTAGTTTCTTTAATCAAGTTTTGGCGCTCGTTATCCAGTCGGTCGATCTCGGAGCGGAGTCCCGTTGCTTGCTGAGAAACAGTGCTTAGTTGCGTTTGAGTTCGGTTTAGTTCTGCTTCGGTGCGGTCTTTGGCATCTTCAATCCGATCCTTTTCTGCTTCCGCGCGGCTCAGTTGGCTCTGAGTTTGATCGAGCTGAGCTTCGGTGCGGGCTCTTTCAGTCTCGACTCGGCCTAGCTGGGTTTGGGTACGATTTAGCTGTGCTTCTGTCGTCGCTTGCTTGGCGATCGCGGCCTTAAGAAACAAATTAATTCGATCCAGCCGTTGTTGAGCCGAAACTTGCTCGGCGCGGGCTTGGGTCAGCTCTTGCTCAACTTGATTTTTTTGAACTCTCGTCTTTGCTAAATCTTCTCGCGCTCTAGAGAGGTTTTTCTGAATTTTGCCCAATTCAAAAACGCCAGTCCGGAGTTGATCACTCACAGCAAACAAAATGGCGAGTGTAGAAGCGGAAATGATGCCACCCGTGACAATCGTCACCAAGACTGCGGTTTTGCGGGGACGCAAGTTAAACAAGCTGAGGCGAGCCTTGCCTACGCGCGTACCGATGCGATCGCCCACCGTTGCGATCACACCCCCCAACACCAAGATTGCCACAATTAAGATGTACCCGCTGGTCATCTACCCTCAGGAAGCCATTTGGCTCACACCCAACTCAGATACAGCCTATCTCATGCCCTGGAAGTTTTGTGTGCCATCACACCTGTAGGACGACAACAAGCAGACCCAGATAGCAAAAGTTGCTGCCTTGCCTCAGCGTCAGGAGAGCATCACGGCTCTCTTTGTTTCCTCGCAGGAGTGCCATGAAGCACCTTCCTCGGCCAGAGAGCTGTATTCAAGTCGCTGTAAGCGCTTGTTATTACTAGAGGTTAACCATAGCAGATCAACTGAACTGTTGACTGAGAGCGACGGGATTATGAACCGTAATTTTTTTCTTATGGATGGAAATCATCTTCTCCTGTCGCAGATCTCCAAGTAGGCGCGTGACTGTGACGCGGGTGGAACCAATCGCTTCTGCGATCGCCTGATGCGACAATTTCAAGTCAATTGTGATCCCGTCAGGGCCAGGAACGCCGAAGTCACGACAGAGGATGAGCAAGAAGCTGACCAAGCGTGATCCCATATCCCGGTGGGCTAAGGTTTCGATCATCATCTCAGTTTGCAAGATGCGCGAAGACAACCCTTGCAACATCAGCATCGACAGCTCTGGGTTATCCTTGAGAGCTTTTTCCACTTGTTCAATGGGCACCGACAGTAATTCCGCCGGAGTAAAAGCAACTGCGTGATAAAAGCGATCGGAACGATTGCCCGTAATCAGCGAGAGAACCCCAAAAACACTATTTTCTCGCAGCAAAGCTACGGTGATTTCTTCGCCCGCTTCATAAACGCGAGACAGTTTGACCGCACCTCGGACCAAAAAGTAGACACGCTCCGCTGGATCACCGGGGAAGAAAATCGTCTTGCCTCGATCAAACGTTTCGATCACGGGAGGAAATGCTCCGCCTCCCAGTTGACGAAACACAGATGCTAACGGCCTATCCTGCGTCATTACCATATCCTTTTACCTTTTCGATGCCCTTCTCCAACCTTCATGGGCCGCTCGTCTGGAGATGAACCTTACGAAGGTGAGCCAACTGTAAGCAATTGATGACTTTAGAACACTTAAACTTACTCTAGAGTCATTTTTTGTTCTATTTGATACACAATCTGCCAGCGATCGCCAATGGCTGAAGAATTTAACTGCTGTTTCGAGGACCACAAACGAACGGATCTTGGCTGTCAGCGGCCTATTTAGACCCTATCTTACTCCCCCTAAAGACAGATATCTCGTGATAGGACTCAAGGCAGCGTATCACCCTACCAGCAACAGTCGATGTCAATATCTTTAAGCCCCCATCTTTGAGTATTCTCGTAATTGCCCTTAACGAAGAGATTGCCATGCTGGATCTGACCGGAAAAAATGCCTTAGTCACAGGCATTGCTAACAATCGCTCAATTGCTTGGGGAATTGCCCAACAACTCCATAAAGCGGGTGCCAACCTAGGGATTACCTATCTGCCCGATGAGCGGGGCAAGATGGAAAAAAAAGTAGCAGAATTGGTTGAACCGCTACAACCCAGCTTGTTTGTGCCTTGCAATGTGCAAGATGATGCTCAGATTCAGTCCACCTTTGAGACTGTGAAGGAGAAGTGGGGCAAGCTAGATATCTTGGTTCACTGTCTGGCCTTTGCCAACAAAGATGACTTATCTGGCCACTTTAGCAACACCTCGCGGCCAGGATTTACCACAGCCTTAGACATCAGCACTTATTCCTTAATTCAGCTCAGTGGTGCCGCTAAACCCCTGATGACAGAAGGCGGCAGCATTGTCACTCTGACTTATTTGGGCGGGGTGCGTGTGGTGCCCAACTATAACGTTATGGGCATTGCCAAAGCGGGCTTAGAAATGAGCGTTAAATACTTGGCGGCAGAACTAGGCCCCCACAATATTCGAGTCAATGGCATTTCTGCGGGCCCAATTAGAACTCTCGCCTCCTCTGCGGTTGGGGGAATTCTGGACATGATTCATCATGTGGAAGAAGTGGCACCCCTGCGGCGCACTGTGACTCAACTAGAAGTTGGCAATACAGCGGCGTTCCTATGCAGTGATTTGTCCAGCGGTATGACAGGGCAAATCCTCTATGTTGATTCTGGCTATGAGATCATGGGGATGTAGTGGTTGCCATTCAGTGACTACAACCGTTTGGCCTGCCTGTGCAGGCTCAAAGTTTCTTACTTCCTGTTTCTACTTCTCAGTTTTTACTTCCCACTATTGAGTAGGGCCTATGCAGACTAGCATTCATGAAGCGTCTTCCCAAGAGAACCGCACAGCCTTCGAGCAGGCCAACGGAGCATCATTAGAACCCGTATTTTCAGGACGAGTGGCCTCAGTCAGTCGCAAAACGGGTGAGACAGATGTGCATGTCACCATTAATTTGGATGGACAGGGTCGCTGTGTAGCCGCCACAGGTATTCCATTTCTCGACCACATGTTGCATCAGATTGCTTCGCATGGGCTGTTTGACCTAGAGGTGCGAGCGACGGGTGACTTAGAAATTGATGACCATCACACCAACGAAGATGTGGGCATTACCCTGGGTCAAGCTCTAGCTAAAGCCTTGGGCGATCGCAAAGGCATTGTCCGGTTTGGCAATTTCCTCGCGCCCTTGGACGAAGCTCTAATCCAGGTAGCTCTAGATTTGTCTGGTCGGCCTCACATTAGCTATGGCCTGCAAATCCCTACCGAACGAGTCGGCACTTACGACACGCAACTAGTACGGGAATTCTTTGTGGCAGTGGTGAATCACAGCCAGATGACGCTGCACATCCGTCAGCTAGATGGCATCAACTCACACCATATTATTGAGGCTACTTTCAAAGCCTTTGCCCGTGCTTTGCGCGTTGCTACAGAAACCGATCCCCGTCGGGCTCACACTATTCCTAGCTCTAAAGGCGTCTTGTAAGTTCTACTGCTCAAAAACTTTAACTGTTGGTAGAGCATGGCAATCTGCGGAAGCTCCACTCCTGCGGCTTGGGCAGCTCGTAGTGGGTTGCCAAAAATTGCCTCAACTTCCAGAGATCTGCCTTCGTCATAGTCAATTTTCATGCTGGTGCGGTAGGGCTTCATCTTTATCGTGTCATCCAGCATCTTTTGAATAAAATCATCGGCGATCGCGCGACTCTGCACTTTTGCTCCTAAGGCAACTTCTCGCATCAATTGCTCTGCCAAAGTATAAGTGTAGCGATCGGCCATCAGCGCATCAGTTGTGGCGTTGAGTACCACTGACAAGCCGTTGAAGGGAATATTCCAAACCAGCTTGCGCCAGCGGGCTAGGAGTAGGTCTGCCGCCAACTGGATCGAGATGCTCGCCTGGATAAAGTCTTGAGCGATCTGAGACATGCGCTCTGTGACACCACCCGCCTGATAGTTTGCTGCGTACTCACCTAAGGTAATGGCTCCGTAGTCAAGGTGGCGAATGTGGCCAGGACCCACTTTGTTGGAACAAATAAAGCACAGTCCACCCATGACGCGCTCCGCACCAACAACTTGAGCTACTTCCGCTTCTAAGCCCAAGCCATTTTGCAGCACTAAGACAACACCATCTTCTTTGAGCACCCGAGGAAGTAGGGCTGGCAACAAGTGATTGTGGGTACTTTTGAGTGCCACCACCACTACATCGCAGCGAGGCATCTCCTCGACTCGACGGTAAGCAAAGACCTGAGGCAGCGTGAAATTTCCCTCAGGTGACTCGATCATTAATCCTTGCTGCTGCACCTGTTCGTAGTCACTTCTGAGCAAGAAATGAACTTCTGTGCCTGCTTGCTGAAGTCGGGCTCCATAAAAGCCCCCTAATGCTCCTGTACCTAAAATTGCATAACGACGATTGGGCGCAGCACCCAAAGAGGCCCCCATTGCTCCTAACTCCCTGCTTGCTCCTGTTCAAACATACTGTAATGAGGGGATGTGGCCCTAGGCTGACTAGAGCTTTATGGGTCGCAAGGCGGATTTAGGGACAGCCTAGAGAACAGACGGCTATCATGGTAGGCATTGATATTTATGAACAATTATCAATGATTGTTTCTGAATCGGGTTGGTCCAAAATCAAGTCATCTTTCACAGAAAAAGTTTTCTTTGGGCAGGAGCCAAGCGCAGAGTTAACAGCGATTTTGTTGGTTTACTTTGTGCAAGGCATTCTCGGCTTGGCTCGCTTAGCCATTAGCTTCTTTCTCAAAGATGAGTTAGGGATTGGTCCAGCGCAAGTATCAGCTTTGATGGGGATTGCGGCGCTGCCCTGGATGATTAAGCCTGTCTTTGGCTTTGTTTCCGATGGGTTGCCCATTTTTGGCTATCGTCGCCGCCCTTACCTAATTTTGTCGGGCGTGCTAGGAGCAAGCTCCTGGATTGCTCTGGCTACGGTGGTGCATACGGCTTGGGCTGCTACACTCGCGATCGCCCTTGGTTCGCTGTCTGTAGCGGTTAGCGACGTGATTGTGGACTCGCTGGTGGTAGAGCGAGCCCGCGAGGAGTCGGTGAGTACTGCGGGGTCGCTGCAATCTTTGTGTTGGGGCTCTTCGGCGCTAGGGGGGCTGTTGACTGCTTACTTTAGTGGCTCCTTGCTACAGCGCTTTGATGCTCATACCATCTTCGCTATTACCGCTTCCTTTCCTCTCATTGTCTCAGCCGTAGCTGGCCTGATCGCTGAGTCCCGCGTCAGTGCCAGGCCCAACTGGTCAGTGGTGAGTCATCAATTAGGTCAGTTGCGCCAAGCAGTGACGCAGAAGGCAATTTGGTTACCCACAGCTTTTCTCTTTCTTTGGCAAGCCACCCCCACTGCTGATTCTGCTTTTTTCTACTTCACAACCAATGAGCTGGGATTTCAACCCGAGTTCTTAGGGCGGGTACGGTTGGTCACGAGTTTGGCGTCTTTGGTAGGAATCTGGCTATTTCAGCGTTTTTTCAAAGAAGTACCGTTTCGCGCCTTTTTCGGCTGGACGACATTGCTCTCGGCTGTGTTGGGCATGAGTATGCTGCTGCTTGTAACCCACGCCAACCGAGCTTTAGGAATTGATGACCATTGGTTTAGCTTGGGCGACAGCTTAATTCTGACGGTGATGGGCCAGATTGCCTACATGCCCGTCTTAGTGTTAGCGGCACGTCTCTGTCCTGCGGGGGTAGAAGCGACTCTGTTTGCCTTGCTAATGTCAATTACAAATCTAGCAGGGCTGGTGTCCTACGAACTGGGAGCTGTGTTGATGCACTGGTTAGAGATTACCGAAACCAATTTCAGCTCTCTCTGGTTGCTGGTGCTAATTACCAATCTCAGTACCTTGTTGCCACTACCATTTTTAGGTTGGCTGCCAGGAGCTGACCCGAAGACAGAGTCTGGGACTGCCAGTTTGCAAGCCACACCCGCTATTGAGCGAGACCTATCGACTACCAAGCAATTAGGTCAGCCATTTTTGCCAGATTTGATGTCGGAATGGGTACCGCAGTCGATGCGGGAGCCTGTGGAAGAAACCATTGATTAATCATTTGGTTTGCAAGTTTTGAACTCGTTTTAATTAAACTTCGCTGATTACGGACTATGCAGAGTTTTCAGCTCCAAGAGCGTGCCACAACTGTCCCAATTGATCCTTACAATCCTCAGGATTGGCAAAAAGGCTATCGTTCCTTACCTAAGGAGTACGACTACCGCATTGATGAGGTGGAGGGCGAAATTCCTCCCGAGCTCCAAGGTACTTTGTTCCGTAACGGCCCAGGATTGCTTGACGTCAATGGTCAGTTGTTGCACCACCCTTTTGATGGCGATGGCATGATCTGCGCGATCGCCTTTAAGGACGGTCAAGCCCATTTCCGCAATCGCTTTGTTCGTACCGAAGGCTTCCAGAAAGAACAAAAAGCTGGCAAAATCCTCCATCGCGGCGTATTTGGCACCCAAAGGCCAGGGGGACCACTGGCGAATGCCTTTGACTTCAACCTCAAAAATATTGCCAACACGCAAGTGATTTACTGGGGTGGCAAGCTGTTGGCGCTATGGGAAGCAGCCGAACCACATCGGCTTGATCCACAGACGCTAGAGACTTTAGGCCGAGAATATTTGGATGGCGTCTTGTCTCCGGGGTCAGCGTTTGCTGCTCACCCGTGGATTGATCCGGGCTGTGCTCAAGAGAATGGCGCTCCCTGTTTAGTTAACTTCGCGATTAAACCTGGGCTATCGACCAACATTACGGTCTATGAGCTGAATCCAGACGGTAAAGTCGTGCGGCAATCGGTCCACTCAGTGCCTGGATTTGCCTTCATTCACGATTTTGCGATTACACCAAACTATTGTGTGTTTTTCCAAAATCCGGTGCACTTTAATCCCTTGCCCTTTGCCTTGGGGTTACGCGGAGCCGCAGAGTGCATCACTTTCCAACCAGAGCAACCGACCCGAATCTTGGTAATTCCTCGACGCACTTCAGAGTCGATGCAGATCTTAGAAACCAAATCGGGATTTGTCTTCCACCATGCCAATGCCTTTGAGCAAGATGGGTCGATCTACGTTGATTCGGTTTGCTACGAAGCTTTTCCAGAAGTAGAACCTGGCTCGGATTTCCGAGAAGTCGATTTTGCCAGCTTAGCGCCGGGGCATCTGTGGCGGTTCCACCTAGATCTCGCAGGCAAGCAAGTTGAGCGACAACTTATAGAAAGCCGTTGTTGCGAGTTTCCCTTTGTGCATCCATCCAAAGCAGGCCGTCCCTACCGTTATGCCTATTTAGGCGCGGCCCATGCAGCAACTGGGAATGCACCTTTGCAAGCGATCCTGAAAGTAGATTTGGAGTCGAGCGATCGCCAACTTTGGAGTGCAGCGCCCCAAGGCTATGTCGGTGAACCCGTGTTTGTGCCCCGCTCGGGTTATAACGAGCAAGGATTACCGCAGGCTGAGATGACCGGGGAAGAAGATGACGGTTGGGTGTTGACCTTGGTTTATGACTCGAAGCGGGAGCGATCGGATGTCGTGATTCTGGATGCTCGCGACCTCAACCAAGGACCCGTCGCGCGGTTGCATCTGAAGCATCATGTGCCCTACGGCTTGCATGGTACCTTCACCCCTGCCTACTTTGGACGCGATCGCTAGCCTGGAATGCCTCACACGCGCTGGTTTCTACCCAGTTGCGATCGCCTAGCTGGCACCACCTCAAGTTCATTAGCACTGATTGCTTATCTTAAAGACTTGATGAACTTTGTGTGCCAGCTATGGCTGATTCTCGGCACTTGGATGAAGATGGGACAGAAAAGCCCGTATAGATACTTAGGTATTTGTAGCTAAAGCAAGATTAGAAGATAACTACTTGCTGCTAGCAGGGTTTCAGCGCCATAGGGGCTGCTCCTAGAACGAGTGAGCTGAAGATGTGTTAAGACAGTGTTACGAAACTCTGCCTCGCTGATTTAGCCAAGCTCAAGCTAAGGTCCAACCCTGTCCTTTCGTACTGATTGAAATCCCTCAGGTTGCCGCTATGAGATTCAGCATTGTGATCACAACTTACAACCGCTTGTCTCTGTTGAAGCGAGCGATTGCTTCAGCCCTAGACCAAACGGTGCCTTGCGAGGTTGTCGTTGTCGATAATTGCTCCTCAGACGGCACTGAAGCGTATGTGCGCAGTTTAGGCAACCAGGTTGTTTATCATCGCAATTCCGCCAACTTGGGTCATTCTGGAGCAGTGAATACTGGAGTCAAAGTTGCCAAGGGTACTTGGATTAAACCCGTAGATGACGATGACTATCTAGCACCTAACTGCATTGAAGAAATGGCCAAGGCGATCGCTCTGCGCCCCCAAGCTGCCATCTGTTCTTGCCAAGCAGCTCAAGTCGATGACAACGGAGTTGAACTGAGCCGAACGCGACAGGTGGGGCCAGGGCAGGCCTTCTACATCCCGCAAGAAGACATTCATTATGGGATGTTGCTGGAGCAAGTTCCCTTCGGTACCCCGATTCAGGTTGCCTTCCGGAGAGACGCATTTTTAGAATCTGGGGGTTGGGATACCAGCTTAACGAGCTGTGACGATATTGATTCGTGGATCAGAATTGCCAAATATGGCGATGCCATTTTCATCAATCAGTGTTTGACCTACCGGACCGTTTGGCCAGGTGGATACGACCAAAAGATTGCCCTAGAAACTCGCATGAATACAAACATCCTGATGAAGGAAAGAATTCATGCGTTGGTGAATGAAAAATATCGCTCAGCGATTCCAGCCATTCAAGATATCCGTCATTATCTCTGCCTGCATTGGGGCTTAGTCGCCTTGAAGCAAAAGAAAATTGTGAATGGTCTTCAGATGGTGCTACCCGCTACGGCATCTCCTGCTGCTTGGAAATTGTTGTTAGGAGCTCGCAAAGGACATCAACCAAACCCAGCTGTTCGCAAGTTGGTCTTACTGGATGTTCGCTCCTCTGCGCCAGCAGCAATGCTGATGAATTCTTAGATTCGCGTTTCTAATTTCAAGGCCATTAAAAAGCACCTTAAAAAGCAGGGGTATCTTTGAACCACCCCTGCTTTTATCGATTTAAAGACACTTGAGAGGCTAGATCCGGGCTCCTTCTGGCAGGGGTCTGCCCTTGGGTTCTGGCAAAGCTGGCCGCCGTTCATAAGGCGTAGGAATGTATTGAACGGTAGGTCTGCCGCCTTGAGGTTGAGGATAAAGCTCCATCAAGTTGTAGATCGAGGTGGGTAAACCTACGGTTATCGGTAAACCTAACTCAGTTGCTTCTTCCACGGTAACTGGGTAATCGTGAGTGACTTTGCCAGTGGTTAAGGTGTCAATAATCAATTCAATTTTGTCATCTGCAATTTTCTGCTGAGGCACATTGTCTTTGAGCAGGGTTCTGACAAATTTTTGCACTTGCTGAATCGCCTTGCGAGACAAATCAGCCATGATCAAAGTTTGATCATCAATGTCACTAATTGGTTTTTCTTCGACCACCTTTAGGACACTAGCGGCTGGAAAGTTACCCAACTGCGGATCTACTGGACCGAGTACTGCATTGGCATCCATGACAATTTCATCCGCAGCTAAAGCTAGCATGGTGCCGCCACTCATGGCGTAGTGAGGCACAAAAACTGTCACTTTGGCAGGGTGACGAATCAAGGCTCTAGCAATTTGTTCTGTCGCCAGCACCAGACCACCAGGAGTATGCAAAACAAGGTCAATGGGCATATCGGGTGGAGTGAGGCGAATCGCTCGTAGGATTTGCTCGGAATCCTCAATCGTGATGTAACGAGATAAAGGAATTCCTAATAAATTGATTGATTCTTGACGGTGAATTAAGAGAATTACTCGACTGTTATGTTGTTGCTCTAGCCCCCGCAAAGCTTGCAGGCGAGAGGATTCAATGCGGCGACGCTGCCACATCGGTTGTAGCGAAGAAACTAATAGAAAAACCCAAAATAGATCTAGAAAACTAAAGGTCATTTGAAAAATTACTCATCAATAGAACTTAGCGTGAAGCCCTTTTATTATTTCAATCGCGATGAGAGGTTGAGTCTATCGAAAGCATTAAAATAGCTTTCTAGCGACCAATGGGGCGATCGCTCTATTCAATCTATAAAAGCTATAAAAATTTTCAAACTAATACTAAATAGATTCACCTCTAGTTTCTGACTTTTATTTTTATCTTATTCAAGCGAATCTATCTTTAGATGCAGGTTCTTTAGAGCGCGCACTATAGCAGGGTTACATGCCTGAATTCAGCTTGAAGATTTCATCTAAGTTGAAGAATTCTGTCGATTTGTTTACCACTTTGGAGCGAGGGTATAATTTTTTCTCTGTCCTTGGGTTAATAGTTTTCGACTGATTGCGTCGATTAAGCTGAACTTGTATCAGTCAACACTTTTAATCTTGTTTGAGGATAGATTTATGGATAATAAAACAGATAAAAATTCACCCGCTGTTGATAGTCAAGGTCGTGCTGAAGTAGATACCTACGATCGCGGCATTGTGCCCGCCGAAACAGCTGCCCGTAAAGAAAGAGAAGGTAGTGCATTTAAGCAACACCCAACTGAAGCTAGCCAGCAGCAGGCTAGAAATGATGATGAAACCGATAGCAACAGCATCAAAACAACTGAAGGTTACACCTCCGACAAAGAAGGCTTAATTAATAACTACGCGATTGAGCCAGAAATGTATGTGGATGAACCAGGAGATTTAAGAGAAAAAGAAGCACAGCTAAAAGCTGAGCGTACGGGAGAAATCAACGAAGCCAATCAAGACAAGGACGGTCAACTGTCAATGGAACATGACAGTCGTGGCAAAGGCCCTGGCATGATCTAAACCTACGGCTCAGGCTTGAAAGAAAACGCTCAAGAGAGGGCGGGGGTGTAAAGCTACACCCCTTTTTTTGTTTGCTGTTTAGCTGGTTTAACTGCGGGCAACTCCATCTTGGCGAGCCGCCCGTTGCACTGCTGCCGCTACAGAAGTTGCGACTCGCTCATCAAAGACAGACGGAATTACATGTTCTCGATCTAGGTCAGAAGGCTTAACCAACGAGGCGATCGCTGCTGCGGCTTCTAGATACATGCTGGTAGTTAAGGCGGCAGCTCGACAATCTAGGGCACCTCGAAAGATACCGGGAAATGCCAAGACGTTATTAATTTGGTTGGGGTAGTCGCTGCGGCCCGTCGCCATCACCGCAACATCATTCACGACTAACTCGGGTTGAATCTCTGGAATTGGATTTGCCATAGCAAACACAATCGGATCGCTTGCCATCGATCGCACCATTTCAGGCGTTAAAACGCCAGGAGCACTAACGCCTAAAAAGACATCTGCCCCAACTAAAGCATCGGCTAGGGTGCCACTTTGGGTAACGACAAATTCTCGTTTCTCTGGTGTCAAGTCAAGGCGGTCCAGGCAAAGCAAACCTCTAGAGTCGCACATATAAATCCTGGTCGCCCCGGCTTTACATAACAGACGTGCGATCGCCACTCCTGCCGCCCCCGCGCCATTAATCACAATGCGCACTTGGTCTAGGGGTTTGTGGACCAACTTTAGAGCGTTGGTCAGTGCTGCCAGGGTGACAATGGCAGTGCCATGCTGATCATCATGAAAAACCGGAATATCGAGTTCACGCCGCAGGCGATCTTCAATCTCAAAGCAACGAGGAGCCGAAATATCTTCTAGATTGATCCCGCCAAACACAGGCGCGATATTCTTCACGGTTTCAACGATCGCATCCGTATCTTGGGTTGCTAAGCAGATCGGGAAGGCATCAATTCCAGCAAATTCTTTGAACAGCATCGCCTTACCTTCCATCACAGGTAAAGCCGCTTCAGGCCCAAGGTTGCCCAACCCTAAAATGGCGCTGCCATCTGTCACCACGGCGATTGTGTTTTGCTTAATGGTTAGGTTATAAGCTTGCTCTGGGTCTTGGGCGATCGCATGACAAATACGACCTACCCCTGGGGTATAGGCCATCGCCAAATCTCCCTGGTTTTTGAGCGAGATTTTGCTTTCTACCCGAATTTTGCCGCCTCGGTGCAAGTTAAAGGTGCGATCGTAAACGTTGATGAACTTGATGTCTGGCAAATCTTTGACTGCTTGAACAATGGTTTCCGCATGCTCAGTGCTGGCTGCATCAACGGTAATATCGCGCAAAGAAAACTGGCGGGTCTGCTCGATCAAATCAATGTGGCCCAGGTTGCCTCCAGCCCCGGCGATCGCTTGGGTGACGCTAGCCAACATGCCCGCCCGGTTAGGCAGTTGGAAACGAATCGTTAGGCTAAAACTAGGATTAGGAGTTAAATTCACCATAATGCTGTCGTTTCCTCTGCTGGCTCAAGGACGTTGTTAGATGGAGTGGGAGAGAGGCAAAAGTCTTGTGGTCATTTTTAGCTTAAAGAAATTAAAGACCCACGATTGTACTGAGTCACACTGATAGGTTTGAATTGCAGCTATGCCAAGCCTTTACGCTGAAATTGAAATTGATGCCCCCAAACTAAAAGTGTGGCAAGCGCTCATGCAAAAAGATCAGTGGATGTACTGGAATACGTTTTTGTACGACTGTGATGCGTCGCGCCCCTTCAAGCAAGGTCAGGAAGTGCTACTTTCTCTACGACGAATTCCAGGCGAAGAAGAAACCGAATTTGAACCTTTAGTTACTTTGATTCAACCAGAAGTTTGTTTGAAGTGGTTCTCGGCGATTCCAGGCTTGCAAAACGAGCATGTGTTTGAACTTCAGGAAATTGATCGAGAGCGCACTAAGTATATTCATCGAGAAGCTTTTTCAGGTTGGCTGGCTCGCATATTTTGGCCGTTTATTCGGGCTGACGAGCAGCAGGGCTTGAAACGAATGGCACGAGAGCTAAAACAATATGTGGAATACCGTTGAATCGCTGAGGCTTCATTAAAATACAGTCAGAATTTAGTATCCGCCTTCTCTAAGTGGGCATACTGAACTCATAATAAATGGGTTACCAGTATCAATCAGGCGCGAGAGAAAATTCTGGTTTAGAGCTGATCCGGCTTGTTAGTTGGGAAAGAAGGCTTAGAGGTTGCTTGAAGCCAGCGACTATCTATTCCTTTAGCACTCAGTTTGTATCGTAATTTCAGTGAGCCTCCTCAATTGTTGTATCCCCTCCACCAACGATTCAGTTCCGATTATCTGGTTCATCAGTGACTATGAACTATAAAGACGGATGGGCTTTAAAGCACTTCCGATGGTTGCGATATGGTGTGGCCGTATTAGTGGTTGTAGCGGCAACTGTAGTGCGATTACTGCTCAACCCGTTGTTGGGCAATGCAGCACCATTCTTGCCATTTATCTTAGCTGTACTATTTAGTGCCTGGTATGGCGGTTTGCGGCCAGGTTTGCTATCGACTGGCCTGAGCGCCGGGATCATTCATTACTTTTGGCTACGGTCAAATGGTACAGACGTAGTGGGGTTTCGAAACCTGATTCTATTAGGGCTGTTTCTCGTAGCTGGGATTGGCTTGAGCTGGGTAAATGAAGTTCTGCACCAATCGCGCAGAGGCAGTGAAGCCACTCTAAAGGCTTTGCGCTCTAGCGAAGAGCAGTATCGGCTTCTGGTCGATGGGGTTAAAGACTGCGCCATTTATCTGCTAGATGCTCAAGGCTATGTGATGAGTTGGAACGCGGGAGCTGAGCGGATCGAAGGGTATCGGGCCGAAGAGATCATCGGCCAACACTTCTCCCGTTTTTGCCCTCCAGAAGATGTGGCCCAAGGGAAGCCAGAACGAGTCATAGCGGCAGCGATCGCCCAAGAGCGCTTTGAGGAAGAGGGGTGGCGGGTTCGCAAAGATGGTTCTCGATTTTGGTCTCATCTCCTAATGACTGCTTTATGGGATGAAGCAGGAGAACTGCGTGGCTTCTCGAAACTGGTCCGCGACATCAGCGATCGCCAGCGTGCCGAAGCTGAACGTCAGCAGTCAGAAGCTGCTCTACAGCGAAGTGAGGAGCAATTACGCTTGGCACTGGATGCTTCTCAAGCAGGAATTTGGGATTGGAATTTGCCCACCGGAACTGTAAGTTGGTCCAGTAAAACCGAACAATTATTAGGTTTGATTCCAGGCACTTTTAGCAAAACTTACGAAACTTTTCTAGAAGCTGTTCATCCTGGCGATCGCGACCAAGTTGTCCAAGCGGTAGCTAAGGCACTGGAGACCAAAAAAGATTACGCTCAGGAGTTCCGGGTCACCTGGCCCGATGGTTCTATTCACTGGATTGCAGGAGCAGGCAAGCTGCTTTTGAACGATCAAGGCGAAGTTGTGCGGATGCTGGGCACTAACATGGATGTGACTGAGCGGAAGCAGACAGAACTGGCCTTGCAGCAGCAAACCGACCGAGAACGCTTGATTGGGGCGATCGCTCAGCGATTACGCCAGTCTCTCAATCTAGAAGAGATCCTCAACACAGCAGTTGCTGAGGTGCGACAGTTCCTACAAACCGATCGAGTGATCATCTATGAGTTTCAGGCTGATCAGAGTGGAGTTGTTGTTGTAGAGTCGGTCGCTCCAGAGTGGACTTCCCTTCAAGGCACGGTGGTTCCCCCCTTGGAGGAAGCTTTGGTGCAGCTATACCGGGCAGGCCAAGTATCCTCACTGTCAGATATTTATGCAACTCCCCTAGAACCAGATTGCCTGAATTTGTTAACGCAGTTCCAAATCCGAGCAGACTTGGTCATCCCAATTTTGCAAGGCGAGGAACTGTGGGGCTTATTGGTTGTTCACCATTGTGCTTCAGCGCATGAATGGCAAGCTTTAGAAATTGATCTGCTAAAACAGCTAGCGGCTCAGTTAGCGATCGCCATCCAACAATCCCAGCTCTACCAACAGGTCCAGCAACTCAACTCCAACTTGGAACACCAAGTCCAAGAACGGATGCAACAGTTGCAGCAAGCGCTCAACTTTGAGGCAGTACTAAAACGGATCACTGATAAGGTGCGGGATAGCTTAGATGAGGGCCACATCCTGCAAACTGCCGTCCGAGAACTGGCACTTGTGCTACAGGCAGATAGTTGTAACGCGGCGCTTTATGACCTGGAGCAAGGGACGGCAGACGTTTGTTATGAGTACACCACCTCAACCTTTGCTTTCCAAGGCCGACGTCTGCACCTAGAATCCTTTCCAGAAATTTATCAACCTTTGTTGCAAGGTCAGTGTGTGCAATTTTGCTCCATTATGTCCTCCTCTCGCCAAGACCAAGCGGCCCTGCTGGCTTGTCCGGTCCTAGATGACCAAGGGGTGTTGGGTGACTTATGGTTGCGGCATCGGCCAGAGTACATCTTTACGGAGCAAGAGATTCGCCTAGTGCAGCAGATTGCCAATCAGGGGGCGATCGCGCTTCGCCAAGCTCGACTGTATCAAGCCGCTCAAGCGCAAGTCGAAGCCCTAGAAAGACTGAACCAACTCAAAGATGACTTTCTCAGCACGGTCTCTCACGAGTTGCGGACTCCAGTCGCCAATATGAAAATGTCAATTCGGATGTTGGAGTTGGCGCTGAAGCAAGAAGTCCCCACCAGCAACCAGCCCCAAAAGTCTGAGCGCTATCTGCGGATTTTGCAGGATGAGTGTGAACGGGAAATCAGCTTAATCAATGACTTGCTCGACTTGCAGCGCTTAGAAGTAGGAGTTCAACCGCTCACTTTGACCACAATTGATTTATATACCTGGGTCGAGCAGTTGGTAAAACCTTTTGAAGAGCGGATGCGAGCTAGGCAGCAAACTTTACAAGTAGAGATCGCGCCTGAGCTGCCTCCTGTGGTTTCTGACTTGTTAGGCTTGGAGCGCATTCTTGGCGAACTACTAAATAATGCTTGCAAGTACACACCACCGGGCGATCGCATTTCCGTGAAGGTGCAAGCCCAAGCCGAGCGGATACGGTTTCAGGTAATTAATCTGGGAACAGAAATTCCCGCTCATGAACTGACACGAATTTTTGACAAGTTTTATCGGGTTCCTAGTGCGGACCCCTGGAAGCAAGGTGGCACTGGCTTAGGCTTAGCCTTGGTGCAAAAACTAGCTAGGCATCTGCAAGGTCAGGTCTATGTAGAGAGCACTAATCACCGCACTGTCTTTACCGTTGAAGTGCCTATGACGCTCGCGGCGGAGCTAGCCGGAAAGAAGTCTAATCGATAACGATATAACGCAACGGGACGACGATTGCTTAATCCTCCAGCCTTGAAGTAATCAGGGTCTTGGGGAGAAAGATAAACAGCGGTGATCTGGTCAGCTACGATCGCTGGGTTTTCAGCAGCGGCAGATTTTTGAGCAGATTTTTGATAAGAGGTAGTTGTCTCGACTTGATTGAAGTAAAGCTGCGGTGCCCCGCGAAATTGCTGTTGAAACACCTCAGTCGTAATAAATTGATCAGCCTGGGGAGTTTCAGTCGCTCGTCCAGTCACAATCGAAATCAATTGGCGATCGCCCCGTAACAAGGTGATTTGACGATTAGGAGAATGAGGGTCCACTTTGACTGCTAAGACAGCGCGATCGCCCAAATAAGCTTTAGCAATATTCAAGCCATTAAAGGCGCGATCGGCCACCACTTCAACTCCATTTTCAGGTCTGGTCGTAGGCAGGAGCAAAGACTTAGGTTTATTGGATGTTGCTGCTGGCGCAAATCGCACCCGAAATTGCACGGGTTGTTGCAAATACTGACGATTGCTCTCAAAACCTGGGGTGATTACCTCTGGAGCTAAAGGTGCCACTAAATCTACCAGTGTGCTAGTCACATCCCAGTTGCCCGCCAACCATTCCGGGTAAACCAGATCTCCCTTAGCCGCTTGAACGGGGGGTTGTTCCTGCCACTGCGGAAAAGCTGCGATGCGATCGCCTAAAGGCCCTGCTTGCGCGATCGGTTGCCACAGCATGATCAAGATGCTGAGACAACACCAAAGCAGATTGCGCCAATCAAAACTCCATTGCTTCAACTGCGATCGGCTCCTAAACTTCCCTACGCTAATGGCTAAGTTGAACCAATCAATTATTGTTCGTACTGTTCGTAAGCAGCAACAATTCGCTGGACTAAAGGATGGCGCACCACATCGGCTTGAGAGAAGTGGCAGAAAGCAATGCCTTCGACATGTTGCAGAATTTTCTGAGCCACCGCCAAACCCGAAGTCTGTTGAGTCGGCAAGTCCGTCTGAGTCAAATCGCCCGTGACTACCATGCGCGATTTGAACCCCAGCCGAGTCAAAATCATTTTCATTTGAGCCGGAGTTGTATTCTGCGCTTCATCCAAAATCACAAAAGCGTTGCTGAGAGTGCGGCCTCGCATATAGGCGATCGGAGCGACTTCAATCACCCCCCGCTCCATTAAATTCGGAATCTTCTCCGGGTCAATGAACTCATACAAAGCATCGTAGAGGGGCCGCAAATAAGGGTTAACCTTCTGCTGCAAGTCTCCTGGCAAGAACCCCAACTTCTCACCCGCCTCTACCGCCGGACGAGTCAAAATTAAGCGTTCGCACTGATTAGAAAGTAACGCTTGTACCGCTAACACCGCCGCTAAAAAGGTTTTACCCGTCCCCGCTGGGCCAATACAGAAAGTGAGATCGTGGGTGCGGACTGCCTGAATGTATTGCCGTTGCCGAAACGTTTTAGCTCGAATATCTTCCCCTCGACGAGTCCGCGCTAAAACGTCATGCTGCATTTCGTTGAACTCATCTTGGCGATGGGTGTCCAAGGCTTGACGAGCGGTGAGAATGTCGGCTCTAGAAATACTTTTACCTTTGCTCCAAAGGTCTTCGAGCGATCGCACCACTTTACAACTCAAATCAACTTGAGTTGCGGTTCCAGAGATCAATAGCTCCTGTCCCCGGAGAACAATCGTGGCTCCAGTTTGGCGAGCTAGGGTTTTAAGATTTTCTTCTTGTAAACCAGCCAGGGCGATCGCACTCTCAGCCGTGGGTAACTGAATGGATGCAGCCTCTACCATGCGAATATCGGTGCTCCTAAAAAGGTTTTTGCGCCAGCTTGCTTAATCGTGAACCAAAGTGTTATAAAAAATCGTTTTTGAATCACAAAAAGACGCCTGAACCGAATGCAATCTTGGTTGGCAGGCGTCTACTCACTTTAATATTTTGCTACCCCTGGAAACCACTGTAAAAGCGTGTATTTGCTATCTACATCGGGGTTTAATTGACATCTCATGCACTTAAGGGCGACGCTTACGGGAAGCTTCGGACTTGTGCTTACGACGAAGACTAGGCTTCTCGTAACGTTCGCGACGTTTAACTTCAGATAAAATTCCTGCTTTCTGAATCTTCTTCTTGAAGCGTCTTAACGCTGATTCAATGGATTCATTTTCACCTAGACGCACTTCTGCCACTCGCTGTGCTCACCTCCTTGCTTTGGATTTGTAGGATAGGGCTGTGTTTTAAACGCAACCGCACTTTAAGCAGGCGGAAGTCCTGCTCACGTTCCTAATTTATACCTTATTGAGTCCGTAGTTTAGGAGCAGATTTGGGGGGTGCAGAGCGAGGAGGCTGAGACTTTGAGCTAGACTCTGGCTCCGCTGCTTCGTCTCGGTTGCCTACTGGGTCACCACCAAAAACATCTAAGTAGATGGCTTGGCCCGAAGATTGAGCCGCAGCTTCTAAGACAGTTCGAATGGCCTGGATGTTACGTCCACCGCGACCAAATACACGCCCTTTATCCGAGCTATCAAAAGCTAACCGAATCCAAATTTTGGGTCGGCTAGCAGATAGCTCACAGTCTACTTTTAAGGACTCCGGCGACTCCAGAAAAGGTTGAATTAGGAACCGCACCAATTCAACATAGTTGGGGCAAGCAGAGCGAGGCGGAGTTGAGTGACCCAACCCCTCTCGACTGGATGACTCAGGCATTGACCTGTTCGAAGACATTGGCCTTTCTAAGAATGCTGCGTACCGTTTCGGTAGGCTGAGCTCCTTCTTGGAGCCGTTTGACGATCGCGTCAACTTTTAGACGCACTTCATCCGTTCTGGGATTATAAAAGCCCAACTCTTCCAGGGGACGACCATCCCGGCGAGTGGTGCTATGCATTGCCACAATCCGGTAACTGACTTCACGCTTTTTGCCGTATCGCTTCAACCGCAGTTTGATCATGCTTGAAGGGTTTGCTCCTAGGAAATTACAAGTTTTAAAGCTAATAGCTATGGGCTTTTAGCGATCGCCTATCAGGCTTTACACAATAAGCACTACTGAATTGATCATCATACCATTTGCCTGGACTCACCCGCTACTACGCTCAAATTATTTGAGACTGTTAAGGATGGCTGGGTGATTTAAGTGCTAACGCGCGAAAGGCTGATCGCTCGTAGTTAGTTGCCCAATGCTAATTGCTACAGATTGCCAAAGCCTTTTTTCTTTTTCTCCTTCTTTTTCTTGGTAGGAGCTCCCCCAGGATAGCCACGCCAACCGGGTTGTGGGGGTTGGTTGCCACCATAGCCAGGTCCGCCACCGAACGGTCCCCCACCAAACATCCCAGGCATGGGAAGTTGGCCCTGTCCCAGCTGTTGCATCAGCGATCGCATCTTCTGGAAATCAGCTACCAACTTGGCTACATCCGATTCGGCATAACCCGCACCACGAGCAATACGACGACGGCGGCCAGGAGAACCTGCCAACAAATCAGGGTCTTTGCGCTCCTCAGGCGTCATGGAGTTGATCATCGACTCAGCCCGCTTCAGTTGGGTTTCTCCTTGCTGGAGTTGCTCGCTGCTCAGCTTGTTCATGCCTGGGATCAGCTTCATGATGCCACCCAAGGAACCCATGTTTTTCAACAAGCGAGTTTGCTTGAGGAAGTCAGTGAAGTCGAATTTGGCCGAGAGGATTTTCTCCTGCATTTTCTCGGCATCGGCCAGATCCACGGCTTCCTGGGCTTTTTCTACCAGGGTCAGCACGTCTCCCATGCCCAGAATTCGGGAAGCCATCCGATCTGGATAGAAGGGTTGCAGCGCATCAACTTTTTCCCCCACCCCAATAAACTTGATGGGCTGACCAGAGATGCGGCGAACTGAGAGGGCCGCCCCACCCCGGGTGTCGCCATCCATCTTGGTGAGAATCGCTCCAGTAATGCCAATTTGGTCGTGGAACGTGCGAGTCAAGCTGGCGGCTTCTTGCCCTGTCATGGCATCTACGACCAGCAGCGTCTCATGAGGCTGAATGGTTTCTTTGATGCGAGCCAACTCCGACATCATGTTTTGGTCGATTTGCAGACGACCCGCAGTGTCGATAATGACAGTATTAATTCCTTCTGCCCTAGCTCGTTCTACCCCTTGGCGAGCAATTTCAACAGGGTCAGCATCTTTGCCCAGTTCAAACACGGGCACTTCGATCTGTTTACCCAAGGTGACGAGCTGGTCGATCGCGGCAGGGCGGTAAACGTCGGTAGCCACTAAAAGAGTGCTGCGATTCTCTTTACGCAGATGCAAAGCCAGTTTAGCGGTCGCAGTGGTTTTCCCCGTTCCTTGCAGACCTGCCATCAAAATCACGGTGGGCGTTGGGCTAGCTTCTGCCAGGGGAATATTGGTTTCCCCCATCACGGATACCAACTCGTCGTAAACCAGTTTGATGAACTGCTGGTCAGGCCGAACGCCAGCAACTACCTCTTCGCCTAGGGCTTTGGTCTGCACCTCTGCAACAAAATCTTTCACCACTTGGAGGTTGACATCCGCCTCCAAGAGAGCGCGACGAACTTCCCGCAGGGCTTCCTGAACGTTCGATTCAGAAATTTTGTCTTGACCCCGCAGGGTTTTCCAGGCAGATTCTAAGCGTTCAGCGAGCGCGTCAAACATAACTTAATGACTGTCAGATAATGAGTCTTCAATCCAGAGGTGCGTTTGGAAGCAAACTGCTGCTTTCCCACTTATCCAGATTAATCGTTTTCGCTCCAGGTCGGGTGGAGAATTCGTCGGAAATACTATTGCCATGCTTTAGACCTGCAATTTTCATCTTTGCATGCGGGGCTCTACAACCGCGATCGCGGGCTTAATTTGGCAGGATCAGCAACATGGCTGATAAATATCCTTGACTCCGGGCTTATAGCCCTGAATTAAATGGGAAAAACTAGATATTAGGTCACTAAAAAGCTGGTGGGTTTACGGGAGAACTCAGCGATCGCCAGTGATGCTCTAACCGAGCATGAGCAGCTTGGTGGCCCTACGGTTTATTCAGGTGATCTCCTTGCGTCAAGTTCAAGCCCACTTTCTCAAGCTTCTAAGTTTATTTCTATTAAGTATGCTGCTGTGCGTTGCTTGCCACAGCTCTACTTCAGTCACACCACAGTCGAATCAACCGCCCCTAAAAGTGGGTTATAGTCTGTGGCCTGGGTACTTCCCGATGGTAATTGCCCAAGAGAAAGGGTTTTTTGCTGAGCAAGGCGTGAACGTTGAACCTGTTTATTCTGAAAACTATTTAGAACCGATCTCTAACTTTAGTGCAGGCCAAACCGATGGGGTGACACTGGCAATGGGTAGCTTAATGGGCATCATTGGGCAGAACCCAGATATTCAAATGGTCATGCTCACCGATCAGTCTGCGGGTTCTGATGCTTTAGTGGTTCAGCCTGAAATTACTGGTGCAAAAGACCTGAAGGGCAAGCGAATTGGAGCCAAGTTGGGGGATTTTGGCGAGTTGTTTGTCAGGCAGTTAATGGAAGCTCACAACCTGACATCCGATGATTTTACTCTGGTGAATATGGAAGGGGAGTCAGTACCAGCTCGACTGCAAAGCGGCGATATTCAAGCAGGACACACCTGGGACCCTTATGCCACCCAAGCCGTCCGAACGGGTGCTCATACTCTGTTTACTAGCAAGGAAACACCAGGCTTGATTCCCAGTGGCATTGTGTTTCACAGCTCAGTGATTCGCGATCGCCCCCAAGAGCTAAAAGCCTTTATGAAGGCTTGGTTTCAGGCTCAGGACTACTGGCTAACGCATCCTCAAGAAGGAGCGGCCTTAATTGCCCAAGCGCTCAAACTCAAGACAGCAGATGTCTCCACCGCAGGGGTGCAGTTGATGACGCTACCCAAAAATCTCAAAGCACTGACCCCCGGTACCACCACCGAGTCTCTTTACTACACAGCTCAGTTGTATGCTGACTTCTTTATTCGTACTGGTGGATTGAGTACTGCCCCCGAAGTTGAGAAGTTAATTGTTCCCTCATTTGTGCAGGCGCTCAGTCAGGAACAGCCATAATGAACTTCCTCAAATTCTCCACACTGCGTAGCAAACTCATTTTTTCGCTTTTGGGTGTCGCACTATTGCCGATCTTAATCTTGGCCCTGCTGAACCAGCGATCGACCCAAAAAGCTCTAACTAATAATGCTAACTTGGCTCTCTTGGGCGCTGCTTCCCAAACGGCCCTGAGCCTAGATTCGTTCATCAAAACCAATCTTGATGCAGTCCGAGTTGAAGCCCAGCTCCCTATTCTAGCTAAGTATCTGAGTCTGCCTGCTGTACAAAGAACGGCCATGAGAACTGAGGTGGAAACTACCTTGCTAGCTTTAGGTCGTAAAGATACGCTCAACATCCTGTCCTATGCCTTACTTGACGCACAAGGGCAAAATGTAATTGATACTTACACAGTCAATATAGGCAATAGCGAAACGGACCGTCCCTACTTCCAGCAACCATTCAAAACTGGTTTGCCTTACGTTTCGCCCATCCAATATTCAGCCAGTGATAGAGTAGCTAGCTTATATTTCACGAGTCCCATCCGTGATGCATTGGGCAAGACGATCGGCATTTTACGAGTGCGTTACAACGCCAATGCCATTCAAAGATTAGTCGCGCAAAACAGTGCCCTAGTGGCGGGCGGCAAAGGCTCGTTTGCAATTTTATTAGACGAGAACCAGATTCGTTTGGCGCAAGGGTATGCTCCGGAGTTGGTTTTTAAGTCGGTTACGCCGCTGCCTGCGGCACAAGTTAAAGCGCTACAAGCAGCAGGACGATTACCGCAGGGAACTCCAGCAGAGCTAGCGACTAACTTGCCAGCGTTTGAGCAGGGACTTAAGAATACTAATCAATCTGCTTTTTTTACAACTCCTTTAGCCGTTAATAGTGATGAGTTAAATTCAGCAGCGGTGACGAAGTTAAAAACTCAGCCTTGGTCGGTCGTCTTTGTTGAATCACAGAGTTTGTTTCTAGGGCCTATCCAAGCTCAAATCCGGGCAACCCTGTTGTTGGCGATCGCGATCGCAGTTTTAGTCGCAGCTGCTGCCATTACCCTCAGCGAATTGCTCACAAAACCCCTAATTGGGCTGACTAGCATCGTTACCAGCTTTACAGCGGGTGACCTGAAAGCTCGTAGTACCATCCAGACCGAAGATGAAATTGGGGTGCTAGCAGGTAGCTTCAACCAAATGGCCGAGCAAGTAGGTAAGCTGCTGCAAAATTTAGAGGAACGAACACAAGAGCTAGAAGTGAGCCAACAAGTGACGGGGGCTGTCACCGAGCTGTCGCGGGTAGTCTTGGACCCCAAACGCTTGTTACGAGAAGCGATCGCTCTGATGCAAAGTCGTTTCAACCTGCACTACATCCAAATCTACTTGCTCAACCCTGATAAACAAGTTTTGTATAAGGAAGTTGAGTCTAGCCAGGAAGATATTACGAGACTAGGGCAACCAACTCGAATTGCTTTAGATGATGACGAAAGCTTGATTGCCACTGCCGCTCGCACCCAAAAGATTATTTGTGTGGATCAGGCGAATTCCAACCCTGAGGTAAAAGGTGTCTACTCAGCAACTTTAGGTTCCGAAGTGGTAGTGCCTTTGGTGACGCGCGGCTCTTTGCTAGGCGTGCTCAACATTGAGGATAAGCAGAGCGATCGCTTCAGCCCAATGGATTTAGAAACCTTCAATACCTTGGCTGGCCAAATTGCCACTGCTCTGGATAATGCCCGCTTGTTTGCGGAAGTGCAAAAGACTAGCGCAGAACTGCAAGAGAAGGCGCAAGAGCTAGAACAGACGCTGCGTGAACTGCAACAAACCCAAGCTCAGGTGGTACAAAGCGAGAAAATGTCCAGCCTAGGCCAGCTTGTGGCAGGCATAGCTCATGAAATTAACAACCCCGTGAATTTCATCTACGGCAACCTCAACTACGCTGGAGAGTACATTCAAGACCTGACTGGGGTATTGAAGCTTTATCAGCGACAGTTCCCGCACCCTACTCCTGAAATTGCTGAGGAAATAGAAGCAATTGACCTTGATTTCTTGCTAGCAGACTTGCCCAAACTTCTCGCTTCCATGAAAGTAGGCGCAGACCGGATTCAAAAGATTGTCTTGTCTCTGCGGAACTTCTCCCGCATGGACGAAGCCGAGATGAAAGCGGTGGACATCCACGAAGGGATTGATAGCACCTTAATGATTTTGCAAAATCGGCTCAAAGCCAAGAGCGATCGCCCTGAGATTGCATTGGTCAAAGATTACGGAAATCTGCCGCTCGTCGAGTGTTATGCGGGGCAACTCAACCAAGTCTTTATGAACTTGCTCAGCAATGCGATCGATGCTTTAGAGGATGGCCAAACTCCAGCTTCTGAACCTCCGCAAACCCCCACGATTGTAATTCACACCCGCCAGCTAGGCTCCCAATCCGTTGAAATTCGGATTGCTGACAATGGTCCTGGCATTGCTAAAGCCGATCAACGGCGATTATTTGACCCCTTCTTTACGACCAAACCTATCGGCAAAGGAACAGGGTTGGGGTTGTCAATTAGTTACCAGATTGTGACTGATAAACATGGGGGAGTACTGCACTGTAATTCTGCCCCAGGAAAAGGCACCGAGTTTTTGATTGAAATTCCTTTGCGCCAAACCTAGGCATGGCTTTTGGGTTGTGGGCGATCGCGATACTACGACCAAGAGTTGTCAGACTGCTCTATCTGGTCCTTGGCTTTACTCTCAATGGTCTTGAGGGTTTGTAGGATGAGCATTTCATCCAAGTAAGTGGGTGGATTCAAATTATTAGAGGGAGCGCTAACCCGATCTGCAATGGCGCTCTGAACTTTGTCGTCAATATTTTGAGAAACAACTTTGATTTTCTGGGAAAGACGCTCGTAGAGTTTTTTGACTGAAGGGGACTCAGAAAACATAGTAAGTAAGTTTTATTTTTAAATGTAAACTTGCTACTGATCTAGAGCCCTGCCCCTTTGGTCATAAAGAGCACTCAGAAGGCTATGCTGACAGAATTATTTTTAGTAGTTAACAAAATTCATTGACTAGCAGCTCGCAGCCTTGGAGCCCTAAGCTGGGAGTGCTGCGATAAGCCGCGCTAGGAACCCAGATACGTACAGTGCGGTTGGTAGCAATGTAGTAAAGGTAATCAACTTCTGGGCGATAGGTGAGTCCTACGCGTAGATGGGAGAAGTCATCCTCACACATTTCATACCCAAATCTCACGACCAACTGAGCCACTAAACACTCTGGCGTATCACAGTATTCTCCAGAGCTGTCTCTTTCCTGCCAAAATTTTGCTAAGAAAGGCTGAAGCCGAGGCAAAATTTTCGTGGGAGTTCCTTCTCTACTGGCGTAGATGATTGCTGGATTACCTTCTACGATGATGTGACAGGGTGTAGCCATGTGGTTGAACTCCTGATAGTTCGGCGTTGAACTGCTTATATACAGAGCTGCAAATGAACCTAGCATCGCAGTTTTGCCAAGTTCAGTCTGCCCATTGATGAACAATTGGCACTATTACTTACCAAGTTCCTATTGTTTCTCGTCCCTTTGGTATGTCGGAAGGAGTGGTTCAGGTGAACGCAGCCGAACAGGCCCTCGACCTTGAAACCGCCAGCAAAATCGCAACGGTGGTTAATTTATTTAAGCTAAAGTTTCCTGATGCCAGAGCTGATCTCAAGCCTTGGGCGAATGATTCCGATACCAGGGACTTAGTAGACCCGGACTCAATTGACATTGGGTTTCACTTTCCGGGGCGCAGTCGTTTGTTTCAAAGTCGCAGTATTTTGGTGCAAATCCGGTTGTATCAAGACCCGCTGACGAAAATCCGGCGAGCGATCGGGGTGGAAGCAGTCGGGTTCGACCATAAAGGTAAACAGTGGCGGCTTTCGACGATAGAAAACTGGGCGTTTGAAGGAACGACTCAGCCTGTGCCCGAAATTGCTCAAGAACTAAAAGGATTTTGCCGCGAGATCTTAGAGCTGTTCAACTATTCCAACTATTCCAGCTAGAACTGGTGGTTACAGAAAAAGGCTGAACTACCTAATTCTTGGTAGTTCAGCCTCGGATCAGTTATTAGGTTTAGCTAACTAGAAAAGCCTTAAGCAACACCAGCAGGGATTCTGTCGGCTGACTTGACTTGACTTAAAAGCTTGTGCAGCGTTTCGCCTTCAATCACTTCTGTTTCGAGGAGTTGAGTGGCGATCGCCTCCAATAAGTCTCGGTTTTGGTTCAAGATGTCGAGGGCATGTTGATGAGCCGTTTCGACAATGTCCTTAACTTCGCGATCGATCTCTTCGGCCACTTTTTCGCTCACCATGCGGCGAGGATTCATGCCCTCGCCCCCTAGGAACATGCCTTGCTGACCTTTGTCATAGGCGAGCGGCCCAAGTACTTTGCTCATACCGTAGGTTGTGACCATACGCTCTGCCAAATCGGTAGCGCGTTGAAGGTCATTGGAAGCGCCTGTGGTAATGCTGCCAAAGATAATCTCTTCAGCGGAGCGACCTCCCAGCAACGTGGCAATTTGACCGCGCAGTTCTCCTTCATCCATCAAGAACCGATCTTCAGTAGGGAGCTGCAAGGTGTAACCCAGCGCTGCCATACCGCGTGGAATAATCGAGATTTTTTCCACGCGACCACTGCCAGGAATAAGAGCACCAACTAAAGCGTGACCGACTTCGTGGTAGGCCACAATCTTTTTCTCTTTTTCGTTGAGGACGCGGCTCTTTTTCTCTAAGCCTGCTACCACCCGCTCGATCGCTTCTGCAAAATCTTCTTGCGCTACAGCTTGACGATTTTGACGAGCGGCGAGGAGAGCAGCTTCGTTGACCAAGTTGGCCAAGTCAGCACCCGCAAAGCCAGGAGTCCGAGTGGCGATCGCTCGCAAATTCACATCTGGACCTAGCTTCACTTTCTTGGCGTGAATACTGAGGATTTCTTCACGACCCGATAAGTCTGGGCGATCGACCAACACTTGACGGTCGAAACGGCCTGGGCGTAGCAACGCTGGATCTAGGCTCTCAGGACGGTTAGTGGCAGCTAGAACGATCACAGTCGCGCCACCCGCCGCAAAGCCATCCATTTCAGTGAGCAACTGGTTGAGGGTTTGTTCGCGCTCGTCGTTGCCACCGTAGAAACCGCCGGAGGCGCGGGACTTACCGATCGCGTCTAATTCATCAATAAAGATGATGCAAGGTGCTTGTTTCTTGGCTTGCTCAAACAAGTCACGGACACGGGAAGAACCGACACCCACAAACATTTCGACAAACTCAGAGCCAGAGATGCTGAAGAAAGGCACTCCAGCTTCACCTGCAACTGCTTTAGCCAGCAGAGTCTTACCTGTACCGGGAGGGCCGACGAGCAACACACCTTTGGGAATGCGAGCGCCAATTTGCAGGAAGCGATCGGGAGTCTTGAGGAAGTCCACAATCTCAACCAGTTCAGTTTTGGCTTCTTCTACGCCTGCCACATCCGCAAATGTGATTTTGGCAGACTCACCTTCCACATAAACTTTGGCTTTGCTCTTGCCAATGGAGAGGACGCCGCCTTGAGAACCACCACCACTCCGGGCAATAAAGAACTGCCAGATGCCGATGAAGATCAGCGGGGGAATCACCCAACTGACGAGGGTACCGATCCAGCCATTCTTAGGTGGTGGAGTCGCACCAAACTCAACTCCTTTTTCTTCTAAAAGCTTAGGTAAGTTGAGGTCAAAGATGGGCGTAGTGCTGAGAACTTGACCCTGTTGGTCACCTTCTCCTTTCAACTGATAGCGAATTTCGTTTTGGCCTACGGAAGCTCTAGCGACTTCTTGTTCATCAACTTGATGAATGAACAAGCTGTATGGAACTCGAGGTACTTGGGAGGCAAATAAAGTTGGGAAAAATAGATTTACCAACAAAAATAAGCCTGATAGCAATAGCAAGATATTGCCAATTTGGCGAGAACGGGGAGCTTGAGGCTGATCTTTTTTAATTGGCATTTCTGAAAGCTCTTGAATTCTCTTAAAGCAATTGCTTGAATTCTAGAAGTCAAAGAGCGTCCGGGTAAACCTGCTGAAGGGGTGGTTATCCGCTATACCGTTTCCATCCAGTCGAATACGCGATTGAGCTGGTCAAGGGTAATCAACCCGTACTGCCAAAGAATCATCGGTAGCTGACTCATATCTTGCTCCCGATGGCGTAACCCAATCGCGATCGCAGCGGCGGGTACTGCCAACTCCTCTCGCAGAAATTTAATCAATCGGGCCAATCTTCTAGTTTCCATAACGGTTTTTACGATTTTTTGTTAAAGGATGTGAAGAAAAATATTAAGTATTGAAAAGTATTTTTCAGAATTGATGGCTGAATTATACAAGAAACAGTTGCCTTTCAGGAGCACAAAGGTAGAGGGGATCTCCGTACTTCAGCTCCGCTAACTGCTTGAACTGCAATGTACTGTAGCAGCAATAGCCCTCGACTCTTCCTCTAGATCAGTCCTATTCCCATCCAAGAGACAGAACTGAGAAATTAAGGTTCCTGTATCTAATTTGTAAACAGGTCTCTCATTTTTCATTAGTGAGGAGTGAGGGGAGAGAAGTGAGGAGTCAGAAGTCAGGAGCGCAAACTTCACTCCACCATCTAGCCTAGAGATAACCCGACCCGGTGAGGTGCCATTATGGCTCATTTGCAGCAGCGCCACCCCCAAAATATCAACGGTGATTTTTATGTTGATACAACTTGTATTGACTGCGATACCTGCCGTTGGATGACCCCGGAAGTGTTTCATCGCGAAGATGAGCAGTCAGTAGTCTATCACCAGCCTGTTGATGAAACTGAGCGATTGCGGGCCATGCAAGCCCTGCTCTCTTGCCCCACCTCATCCATTGGCACCGTAGAGAAGCCCACAGATATTAAAACCGCTCAGCATAGCTTGCCAATCCAGTTAGAAGCCAATGTCTACCACTGTGGCTACCACGCAGAAAGCTCCTATGGGGCTGCTAGTTACTTAATTCAGCGACCCGAAGGCAACGTGTTAGTAGACTCTCCCCGGTTTGCGCCGCCATTGGTAAAGCGACTGGAAGAACTTGGTGGTGTGCGTTATCTCTACCTAACCCATCGAGATGATGTGGCCGACCATCGTAAGTTTCATGACCACTTTGGCTGCGATCGCATCTTGCACCAAGATGAAATTAATCATGGGACGCAGGATGTAGAAATCCAGCTCAAAGGTGCGGAACCTGTGCAACTAGCTCCTGATTTGCTGATTATTGCTGTGCCAGGGCATACGAAAGGTCATACCGTTCTGCTCTATGACCATAGGTTCCTGTTCACAGGCGATCATCTAGCTTGGTCTGAGTCCCGGCAGCAGTTAGTGGCTTTTAGGGATGTGTGCTGGTACTCCTGGCCAGAACTGGTGAAATCGATGCACAAGTTAGCTAAATATGACTTTGAGTGGGTGTTGCCTGGGCATGGTCGTCGCTACCACAGCGATCGCGCCACCATGCAGCAGCAGATGCAAAAATGTTTAGCTTGGATGGATGCGGTCTAATACACCATCATTTCTGACATTTCTGGGGCTGGGACAGAACATAACTGGTCGAGATGAGTGGCAGGCATCGTTAAGTACAGAACATCTCCCGCTTGAAGGCAGGTGTTGAGTAAGTCCCAACCATGCACTCTGCGTTGCCCGGTTTCCAGATACAGCGGGACGAAATCCGCATCCATAGCGGCATCTTTAACAACTCGGTGGCAAAAAGGATGTCCAGCCGTAATCAAGGTTGACAACGCTACCCACAGACTATGCCCTGTCATGCCGTTGCCTAGAATTCTGCCTCCCAGGGCCGCAGCGGCAAAGGTGGGAGCTACCAGTTCTGTGGGACTGAGGACGGCTTCAAAGGCAAATACTTGATGGGCCATCCGGGCAAAGGTAGGATCTTGGTAACGCACGATCGCAGTACTTTTGGGAGTTAGACCCTTAGCAGTGAGGGCAATTTCTAAATTGGCAGTATCGTTGCTAGTCACGGCTAGTAAGGCAGAGGCATGAGCCAGGTTTGCTGCTTTGAGCGTAGTCGGTAAACTGGCATCGCCTAAAATAACTGGCACTTTCAAGGCTCTAGCAATGCTTAAGAACCGACAGTTGGCATCTTGCTCGATCGCCACTACGTCATAGCCACAACTCCGCAAGTGCTGCACAATCTGAATTCCAACTCCGCCTAAACCACAGACAATGTAGTGATGATGAGCCGGAACTTGCACCGTATCCCAAAACTGGCGAAAGCGAGTGCCCAACACAAAGTCATTAAGTAGGGCATAGCAAATCCCAATCACTCCCGCTCCTAATAACATCATTAACGCGGTAAAAACTTTAATGCTGTTAGGAGCCTGCTCTATAACTTGCTCTTCACCGCCTGCCCCTGTAATCATGCCGACGGAGAAGTAGAGGGCATCAATGATGGAGGTATGGCGATTGAAACAAACATAGGTGAGTGTGGCAATCAAAATCGTCACTAGCAAAACCAAGGTGACGACAACCATTGACTGACCGTAGCGCTGAAATTGGCGTAAGTTATTCACCAGCTTAGTGCCACGCTGTCGCCAGGATCGTCGCACCGCTTGAACGCTAGCATTCGGCTGACTGCCAATAATTAAGCGATCGCCGACTTGCAAAACTTGTCCTCGAATGACCGCAGAGACTAAGTCCATCCGTTTGTCGGCAGGCAGGTAATAGATCAACATGCGCGATCGCTCATCCCACAGCTCGCTGAGTTTGCGGCCTTGCCAAGGATGGTATTCATCAATGTATTCTTCGTGAATCGGCCAAGTCTGGTTAAACAATCGCAACTGCCCGATCGCTCGGCTGCCCAACGCGGCAAAGGCAAACACAGGAGCCGCTAAAGCTGCCACACTGAGGCTGACATGATGCGTGAGCGTGTGGTCAAGGCGATCGCCCAAACTAGTGTTGAACAAGCGATTGATCACGCGAATTTGAGGATTCAAGATTCTAGCCTGCATCAAAATGGCCAGATTCAAAGCATCATCTGAGCTGGCAATCACTAGCGTATGCGCCTGTTCAATGCCCGCAGCCATCAGAGTTGGCGTGGCCTTTAAGTCCCCGACAATCACATCTGGGTCGGCGAAGCTCAGGGGTTGATCATGAATCCCAACCACTGGGATGCCCTGTTGCCGCAACAAAGAGAAAATTTGATAGCCAGTTCGACCCAGACTACAAACAATAATGCGAGATTCCATAGCGAACCCGGAGCTTGGCAGAGCTGTCTGAGTTCCTATTCTTGGCTAGGACCAGGCGTAAGACTGTAGCTGAAAGTACGGGTTTACAAAATGTTGATTTGCCAGCTCTTGAGGCTTGGAATGCTTCGTCTTGGCACGCTTTACTGAGACGTGGTAGTGATGTAGCCGTTCTTTTGCAGGAAATCTCTTAAGTCAATGAAATATTGGCGGCGATCGTCGTATGGATAAGCCTGCTGCACCAACTGCCACCCCTCTTGTCCTTGACCGAGCAAGTGCTTATCGGCCAAATAAGCCGCTAAAAACCCCCGAGTGGCGCTGGCTCCAAGGTCTTTGCTAAAGGTGTAGTTTTGCCAATGTTGCACGGCATCTTCGTAGATCAATTTAGGATAATTGCGCGTTACGTTCTGCATTTGCGATCGCCGATATTGCCAAATCTGAATCGGCAGCCCGGAAGCCGCGTGAGCGGTAAATTGAGCATCAAAGCGAGGGTCACCACTGACAAATTCAGGCAAATTATCTTGATCTAAATCTTCTAGCCTGTAGCTGGGACTGCCCCAAAATTGCTTGACGTTCCGATAGGCGTTTTGGGTGGCATTGTAGCCATAAATATAAGAAGACGTGCAACAGTAAGCGCCACCACTGAATAAATCCACCACGACTTCCGGTTCCTGATCGCCATCCAGATCCCGCACTTCCAGATTAGAAAAGCGCTGTAATCCTTCTTCCACTGGTATCGCTGCTTCTAGAACTGTCTGACCGCTGCGACTAATTTGAATCCGAAAATTGTCAGCTAAAGGCTCACGGGGTCGATAGGTCAGTTGTACCCGGACATTTCCCTCCTCAGCAGTCTTGGTCTCCGTCGAAAATTGCTGAGTGTTGGCAATATATTGCGTTGGCACCAATCCAGGCTGAAGCGCTTGACATAAAAATGTGGCTATTTCCGCCCGACTAGCGAAGCGGGTAGGCTCTAGCTGTTGAATTTTAGGATAATTAACAACCAAATTCTTCTCGGTGGCGGCTGCTACGGCATTGCGTGCATAGGCTGGAATCGCTCCCGCATCCGCATAAGCCGCATTTAGAACTGTTGTTGTTGGCTGTGTTGCTGCATACTTTAGGCCACTCGCTAGCGCCACGAGAGCCTGGACACGGGGAATTGATTGAGTCGGGATAAACTTGCGATCAGGATATCCGGAAAGAAACCCCCGGCGATAAGCTTCCTGAATGGCAGCGGCAGCCCAATAGTTGCTTGGGACATCCACAAACCCGATGGCCTCTCTGACTTGCGGTTGATTCGGAAAACCTTGCCGCAATAGCGCCGCAAACTCTGCTCGTGTTACTGGATCAGCCGGACGAAACCGACCATCTGGATATCCCTTAATGATCTGCCGTTGCGCTAATTCTCCAATGCAAGCAGCAGCCCAATTGTTTGGCTGTACATCACTAAAACCAGTTGTTTGGGCGATCGCACTAGACAGGCCACTAAATGGCGCGATCGCATTTACTGCTACCCCTAAAGCAGCAACTAAACTCAACCCTACTGGCCTTCTGCGTGCAACAACCACACCAATCTCCTTGCCAAGCTAGTCACACAGGTATTCTAGGTTAGGTAGAGACTTTGAAAGTAGCAATTTTCCAGGGAGCAATCTGGGTGGATTGCAGCGTTCCTGATGAGTTCTCCGGTTCGATCGCTTGCTCCAAAAGATTGACGGGATGAGCGATCGCTAAGCCTAAATCACTTTTTAGCCTTAACTCGGCGGGTTGGCCGTGGCACTCGTAGCACCGCAAGATCCACCGTTGCGGATGATCTTCGGATTGCTTGAAAGCGCTCAAAATCAGGTTTTCAGATTGCAGATCTAAAAACTGGCCTTCAGCAGGCAGTGTGGTTATTGAGGAATTTAGCGATCGCTCAGTTTCTAACCAAATCGCTTGCAAAGGAATGTTTAGCTCATAACCCTGGCGAACGGTTTGGGCGGTTTGCCAAGTTCCTGCATGAGGGTAGAGGGCATAGGTAAACTGATGCTGGCCGCAATCGGCTTCCGGATCGGGCCAAGTAGCCCCACGTAGCAGGGTAAGGCGGAGCTGATTCGGTTGAGCATCGTAGCCGTATTTGCAATCATTCAGCAGGCTCACCCCATAGTCATTAGTACTCAAATCAGCCCAGTGGAGAGCGGGTACTTCCCACTTGGCCTTATCTCTCGGTTCTGTGGGGTTGGTGGGACGGGCGATCGCGCCATAAGGGATTTCGTAAGTGGCCTGCTCTGATGCCACGGTCAAGGGAAAGGCGGCTTTCACCATCACATGCCGTTCTTGCCAGTCAACCTGGGTAGCAATCTTGAGTACCGAAGCGTCGGCTGGCAACACATAATCTTGGCAAAATTCCGACTGGCCCAGTTGCCGTATCACTCGCACTCGCTGTAACAATATGCCGCGATCGAGCCACTGAATTGATTGCAGCTTGGTGGGTGGTAATAGGTGTTGGGTATAGTTGGGGTCAATATTCCAAGCATCCCAGTATTGCCCTTGGTCCTGAAAAGCCTGGAGTTGATTGCCTGCGCCATTCAACACTTCTCGCTGCTGGACTTTGTCCCAAACACTCTTTAGATCGCCTGTTTCTGGATCAACGGTCACGCGCAAAGCTGCATTCTCTAAAACCCATTCACCAGCGGGCAAAGCAGCTATAGAGGGTTCGGCGATGGCTTGCGGACTTAAGTAGAAAACGCAATATCCCACGCTAGGAACTTGTTCTGCCCAGAACAGTAGGGTGGGGTTTGATTCGCCTTGCTCGTTATAGGTTGTGACCTGGCAAGGCACCACTGCACCCGCTGAGTTGTGTACTTGCCAGCCTGATTCGATGCCCGATGGAATTGGAATCGAAACCACTTGCGATCGCGACCAATTCAAGGAATTAAACACCACAATTGGTCGGGCATCAGGAATCGGCGGTTCGGGTAGTTGAATGGAAGCGGCGATCGCTTGCAAACTTTCCTGTAATACATCCTGTCCCGTCTGCTCTGCTTCCTGCCAAAGCTGATTAGCATCGACAAATACTTCTGGAATCGACGACCCTGGCAGAATGTCATGAAATTGGTTAAATAGCATTTTCTTCCACGCCACCTCTAGCTCTGCTTTGGGGTACGCAATGCCAGCCGTCAGCGTTGCCAATGAGGCAAACAATTCTGCTTGGTAAAGCAACTGTTCACAGCGACGATTCCAGCGTTTCTGCTCTGCGTGTGTCGTGTAGCAGCCTCGGTGGAATTCGAGGTAAAGTTCGTCGTTCCAGGTGGGGCTCCTCTCCCCTCTCCCCTCACTCCTCACCTTCTCCAAATACTCCTCTGCTGTGGCAAATTTCAACTGCGGCAAGAACGGCGAGGTTTGCCAGCGTCGGGCCATTTCTAGCATGTCTCGCGTGGGGCCACCGCCATGATCTCCCACTCCTGGTAGCCACAGCGTTTCGAGATTGCCTGTTTTGGCTTCCCACATTGAGGCGTGCTGGGTCATTTTGATGGGGTCTATGCTTTCGCCAATGGCAGCGGACATCAAGCTAAAAATTTCGGTGCCGTCCGGCGATCGCCACCAAAAGGCTTCATAGGGGAATTGTGTGGTGTCGTTCCAACGCAGCTTTTGGGTGACGAAGGACTCAATTCCGCCTTGCTTTAAGATTTGGGGCAACTGCCAACAGAAGCCAAAGGTGTCGGGTAGCCAAGCCACTGGGCTAGTTTGACCGAACTTTTCTTGGGTGTAGCGCTGTCCGTACAGCACTTGACGCACAATCGATTCCCCACTGACCACATTGAGTTCTGGTTCCACCCATAAGCCACCCACAATTTCCCATCGTCCCGCTGCTACTTGCGCTTGAATAGCAGCAAACAGCGCAGGGCGGTTGGTCTCGATCCAGGCGTAGAGCGCCGGAGTGGAATGACAGAAAATCAGTTCTGGAAAGTCTTGCTGGAGTTGCAGCACCGACTTGAAGGTGCGCTCAGCGGCTTCCCAAGTGTCGCTCACAGGCCACAACCAAGCCAAATCGAGGTGTGCATGACCCAACAAGCAAATTTGGCGTTGCTTGATCCAATCACTATACGGCTGCAAGGTTTGGCGGAGTTGCTGCAAAGATTGGTCAAACTGGCTGGGTGAGCGATCGCTCTGGCTAAGAGCGGTCCAATCCAGCTCTGCGATCGCCGCTGCCAAATCTACTAATTTCTCTGGCGCAAAAGCGGTGAGATACTGCTGGAGAACCATCAGTTCATCAGCGACGAAGCTTGGTTCCACGCGATCGCCCAAGACTGCGGAACTTGAGGCTGCTGAGCCAGATGCCACCTCATAGACGCAAAGCGAGCGCACCAAGGCTCCATCGTCATGCCCAGGACTAACTAAGCGCAGAGCTACGGTGATGGTTTCTCCAGGTTGGGCCGCAGCACTTAACAAAATCCGGGCCGAGCAGTCAAACAAATCACCTTCTTGCACCAACTGCCCATTGACAAAAATCTGGGCAGATTCAGCCCACCAAGTTAGGGCCAAACGCAAAACTAGCCCCTCCAGTGGGTAGCCTTGCAAGTCAACAGGAATCACCAAGCTCTGACCTAGCCACAAGACCTGTCGTCCCTCGGACCAAGCAACATGCTCTCTGGCATTGAGAGTTACCAAAGGCCAAGACTGCCAGCGCTGCGGTTGATTGGCCTCAGCGATCGCTAAATCCTCCCCGCACAGATGCCAGCCTGTCTGGACGTTAAGCTGCGTGAGTTGCCGAAGTTGAGTAATTGCCTCAGAGATTTGGGCTTGGAGTTTCGCTGGGTCAGCCATCTTTAGATAGAATCAGGTCACTAGCTGTACAGCCTGATTCACGCTGAAGTCGCTACGCCGTGGCAGCCTGTACACCATCCTCACTTTACAGCAGCCGCCCCGCTGACAACTGCCATGTCCTCCGCCTCTTCTGGTCGCTATCAAAGTCGGTTGTTCAACTTTTTCTCTCGGCAATCGCGTGAGCTTGTAGATCAGTGCGATCGCGCCTTCCGACATGCCAAAGTCGCGACGGTTTGGGGAGCGCAAATTTTGCTTTACCCGATCTACGCTATGTTTCAAGCCACCCGCTTGGTGGGTAAGCAGATTCAAACCTCGGTTGAGATGGAACGACCCTTTCTAGATGCAGCCCAGGCAGCGGCAAGCAATGCAAGCTCAGGACCACCTTCGGCGAACCAGGTAGTTTGTAACGTCTTACAGGTGGTCGAAACGTTTGCCTTACCGGAAGTTGTAATACCCCCAATCGCAGCTAATGGCAGTTTAGCGGTTTCTCGGGACCAGGCTGTGGTGCGCTCCAGCCAATCATCCGCTGCTGCAACTCTCAGTGCGACCAAGACTTCAGTTGCACTAGGTCAGCAGTCAGCGATCGCAATTCAAGGGGTGGCTACAGCTCTAGAAACTCGAACCTTGGTTTTAGTCACCTGCCAAAACCAGATTCTGAATATTTTGACGCTGGAGCAACAACAACAGCTCTACCAACGCATTGTTTGGGAAGTCAGCCACTATCAACGCTACTTACAGATATTGGTTCGCCAGCGATCGCGTTCCCCGCTCCCGCTTCCCAGCGACGACTCCAAAGTTTTACCGCCAATGCGGTTGGTGCGGCAGATGATGGCTTGGGTACAAACTGGGCCTGTGGCGATCGCGCTCAACTGGTTTCAAGAATCGACTGCGGTAGCCCAGCCCATCCACTTAGAGGAGCCATACTTTAGTAGTTCTGCGACTTTCACGGCTGGAATCTTGCCTATTCCACCCATTCCCTACGAAGCGCTAGCGCCTCTCGACCAAGCGATCGCTCAGCTAGAGGCTCACTCCTTACCGCCAGTGCTGACACTGACTGATGGGTTAGTGCAACGAGGGCAAGGGTTACTCAGCACGGTACGAGCCAAGCTAGCCTCGCTCCCCACCCTCAATCGCTCTACTGTGGACCCTGAGATGGCTCCCCAAGTTGCAGCGGCACCCATGCCACTACAAAGTTTGCTGCGGGCGGCAGTTGACTATTTCTTTGGCGATCGCCATCTAGGCTTGTCAGGAACAGGCAATCCATCTCACCCAACCCAAATGATTGGGGATCAGGCCACCCGCGATCGCTTGTTGACGGGCGACTATGACTGGCACCCCGATCCTTGGTTGAGTTATGAGGATGTTTTCGGTCAGACTCTAAGAGCTAAGCGCGATCGCCCCCCGGCTGCCCCGAATGCTTTATTAGAAGCTTTACCCGAACAGGCGATCGTTTCCCCCGCTCCTCTGTCGCCAGCGCTGCAAGTGCCCATGACGACAGCCAAGAATTTATGGGCTGGGTTGATGAACCGATTTTGGCATCGTGATGCACGAGCTGATGGTGGCGCGATCGTGGCAACTCTCGGCTCATCCCAGGATTTAGTTCCTCAATCTGCTCAGACAAGTGCTGTGACTCCGTTGCAGAGCCGTAGGGCTAGGGCGACTCACAGCACCCCTACGGCAACAGGATTGCCCCATGTAAGCTCTGTCACAACTGCAACCAGGGATCAGCTCACCGCTAGTAACTTAGCCATGTCCGGTGCAGAGCTAGCGGCTCGTTCTGAAGATTACGGCGAACTTAGCAATACCTGGATTGAGGCAGAAGCCACTACGCTTGGTTACGTCAAGCATCCTCTAGAGCGGATTCTCGGCTGGCTCGATCGCGCCATGCTTTGGTTTGAAGAAGTCATGCTCTTAGCTGGGCAATGGTTACAACAGTTGTGGTGCAAGTAGTCTTGGTTTTGATGAAAGTAATTACATTTACCTAGTTGTAGGAAGGCCCCAAAAAGACTTAATGTAACCAAGCAGTCCCTGCTGTAAATCGGTTAGTCTCAACCGCTGGGAACGTCTAGTCAGGAATGGCGTCAAAGCTGACTGAAGCCTGGAGCCAGACTGAGGATTACTAAGACGGCTGAGTAGACTCAAAATTGAGGCAGCATTCCGATATGATTAGAGAGACTTGTCTCTCAAGGTCCTGGTATGGCAACCCTCAAGATTGTGGTCTATATCGTCGTTACACTCTTTATCTGCTTATTTGTGTTTGGATTTCTATCCAGCGATCCTACTCGCAACCCTGGTCGGCGGGATTTGGAATAAGCAGCTACTGATTCATTCCTCAGGCCATAGAATTGCCTCTGAGACGGTTGAGGTAACGTGTCCGGGCTGTCTTGTCGGAATCATTCTGCTAAAGTATGCCCTACCCGGTCCTACCCCCTGAGCCGCCCGCTATTATCAATTCCTTGCCGCCTGAGGAACACAAATCCTCAGTGACGGTTGCAGCGACGGTACTTGAGCCTGCATTCCATGCATCGGAAAATGTTTCTGAAGCTGCTCAGTCTGTCGTGGTAGGGACCTTAAGCGCCCCTACCCCACCAGAAACTTTTGCTCCTGAAAATTCTGCCGCTGATCAGCCTTCCGATGAGCTTGCTTTGCCTGCGGTATTAGCAGCCGAACTTGAGATAGCAGCTCCTCAAGCTCTCCCGCCTGCTGCGGAAAGTCATGCTGAGTCGGCTGCGGCCTTAGGCTCGCCTCAAGTTGTTGAGATTGGAGATACATCGGTTGCAGCTTCAGAGACCAATTCATTCACTGAGCCTGCCCAATCTGCTAACCATCGCCACTCTGACGTTCACATCAACGCTACAGCTCCAGCGCTGCCGCCTCGCTACACTAACAGCGTTGCAGTCAAGCAACCTACGGCGATCGCAACCTTCACCCCTAGCCCTACGGCTTCATCTAGTCCCCGTTCTACGGCTAGGTCCGGCTCTGCGGCGATCGCACCCACTCCCCCGCTCAAGACTCCAGTTTCTAGCCCAACCCCATCTACTGTGGCGCTCGCTCCGCCTGCGCCATCCGGTTGGTCGATTGTGGCTACGCCTCCTGCGAGCAATAGCAAGCCGAGTTCTGGCCCCAAGCTGCCCTCCTTGAGTCCGGCAAAACCAACACCTCCTCCAGTCACCCCCGCTGAGCAGCCTCCCGTTCAACCTGTCAAAGAGCGACCTACTCCTCAGCCAGCTCTAGAAACGGCTCCTGAGGTTACTCCTGCGACTGCTCCAAGCACCCCAGCCACTCCGCCTGCTCGCCCTCAGCCTACTGTTTCTCCATCGGATACGCCGACCTTAGTCATACCAGAATCCAGACCGCCAGCCGTGCCACCCCAATCGGCACCTGTGGTCACGCCTCCCAACCCTGGTACGCAGCCCAGCGCTGACCCTGCCACCAGTGGCGTGATCGAACTCAGTGCCGATCGCCAGGAATATGACGAACAACGGCGGGTCTTCACGGCTGAAGGCAACGTTTTGATGCGATTTCGAGGAGCCGTCCTCGATACCGAGCGCCTCCAAGTCAATATTCCGAATCGTCTAGCAGTCGCTGAAGGTAACGTAGCGCTCACTCGTGGCGAGCAAGTTCTACGCGGCGATCGCTTTGAGTACAACTTTGTGCAAAACACAGGCACGATTGCAGGTGCGAAGGGTGAGATTTTCTTGCCGTCGGCAAGCACCGATTTTGCCCCCACATTGCCAACGGATGTGAGTGCTGGCGTCACCTATGACCGCCCGTTGAGCGATCGCGTTACCGCAGCTCAGCCGACTCAAAATGTTTCTAGCCCTGGGGGAATCAATGTAGGAACAGGTGTGGGTCAAGATGCACCCACTGCGGTTCAGGGAGGCTCTGTGCGGCGGCTGCGGTTTGAGGCGGGGCAAATCGCCTTCAACCCGAGAGGTTGGCAAGCCCAGAATGTCCGAATTACCAATGACCCGTTCTCGCCCCCCGAACTAGAGTTACGTGCGGATGAGGCGACACTGACTAACCTTTCTCCACTCCGGGATGAAGTGAGAGCCAAACGGCCTCGGCTAGTGTTTGACCAACGCTTCTCTCTACCGCTGCTGCGATCGCGGGTGATACTCGATCGCCGGGAACGCGATCCTGCTCTACTACAGTTTGGCTACGACGAGGAAGATCGGGGCGGCTTGTTTGTCCAAAGTACGTTTGAGCCGATTTCTAACGAGAAGATTCGCTTTAGCGTCACGCCTCAGTTCTTTATTCAAAAAGCCCTGACAGATAGTAATGGGGCCATCTTTGATCCTTCTGTGTATGGCTTAAAAACCAAGTTGACGGCTAATCTCAGCCCTCGCACCACGCTGACCAGCTCCGTAACACTGAACAGCTTAGATCCCAGCGATTTTGATGAAGAAGCACGAGCGAATGTGCGTTTGCGTCAACTCCAAGTCGCAGGCAACCACACCTTAGCGCTTGACTATAGCTACCGCGATCGCCTCTTCAATGGCTCTTTGGGTTATCAGGATGTGCAGAGTAGCTTGGGTGCCTTCTTGATTTCTCCGGTGGTGCCTTTAGGAAATACCGGAATCAGCCTGAGCTACCAAGCGGGAGCCCAATTTGTCACGGCTGACAGCGATCGCCTGGATTTACTTGATGTCAATCGCAGTAACAATCGGTTGAGCTTGGGACGTTTTGAGGCCAGCGCTGCTCTGAATAAAGGATTCTCCCTTTGGCAAGGCAAAGCTTTACCGCCCACTGCTACCGAAGGTCTACGATATACTCCCGCTCCGGTAGTGCCTTATTTGCAACTATTTACTGGAGTCAGAGGGGTTGCCAACGGCTATACCAGTGGCGACAGCCAAACGACTCTAACTGGCACCATTGGGTTGCAAGGACAGGTAGGTCATTTTTCTCGGCGCTTCTTTGACTACACAGGTTTCAATCTCAGCTACTCGCAAAGTGCGATCGGCGGTCAATCTCCCTTCTTATTCGATCGAGTCGTGGATGATAAAGTCGTCTCCGCTGGGATTTTGCAGCAAATTTACGGCCCATTCCGCCTCGGATTTCAGACTGCAATCAATGTGGATACAGGCAATGAAATTAGTACGGATTACATCTTAGAATACAGCCGCCGCACCTATGGAGTGACGGCACGCTACAACCCAGTTTTATCGATTGGTTCCATTGGCTTACGCATCAGTGACTTCAACTGGAGCGGCGGAACAGAACCCTTTGCGGGCACTGGTATCCGCCCCGTAGAGGGGGGTGTGGTGCGGCCCACCAACGACTAATCCTCCTTAAGTCATTTGAATCTAAGGGCGATTTGCGGTTTAATGGCAAAATCCGTCGCTACTCCAGTCTGCTAACTTTTGTAGACTGCGTTGGGGCCGAAGATCCGTTGTCAATCAGCTTAGACCTAGGTCCCACCCTCCTGCGAAAAGCGATCGCAGTTTGCCTAAGCTAATTTGAAAGGGGGATGCAGTAAACAATTGAGATGACAGAATCAGTAAAAGACTCTGTGAGCGCAAATGCAGCGGCTCTGCTGATTCACTACAGCTTTGACCTCAATGGCTACACTGCTGATGAATTAGTGGCTGCTTGGACAGGTATCTACCAACCGCTTTGGATACGCTCAGCCGTCATTGAAGCCTTGTATCAAGGGCGTTACAAGGGGATTTCGGTTGAGCAAATCTTGGCGTTGTGGCTACGTCGAGGGCAACCGCTTTATCATTTCAACCATGAATTTGAACGCATTGTTTGCAGTAAATTCCCGCAGGTGCTAGTGCCCAAACCTGCTACTGCAAGGGAAATTGTGGCTTTGCCACCCCCCAAGTTTCCGCCCCAGTCTCACTGGCGCTACTTGCTGCCCGCAGCGGTCACCCAGACTGACAACCTATCTACGGCTCCGGTTAAGGTAGCGGCGACCGAGTTGCCCTCCATTGCAATCTCCTCGCCACCGCTCCAAAATGAAGGACTAAACCTTGCGTCTGTCGCTGGGGAGGAGCAACCAGACCAGGTTGGGGCTACTAGGTTAGAAAACGCTTCCGAACCAACCGTGGCCGCGTCAGGTTCCAACTTAAGCTATGCCCCAATGGATGCTGTGGCCGCAGAGCCGATATCAATGGCACTAGGGCCGAGCATCGATGAGTCTGAAGTTGTTGCAGAATCCAACGCTCTATCTAACCCGACATTGCCTCTCACCTCCAGCTCCTACCTTGCTGAAATGGCAGTTGAGTCAGACATGGCTTCGGATGGAGCCCTAGAATCTGTTCTAGAAGAAGCCGATCGCCTGCTCTCTGACTTATCAATCGCAGGCAGCGAAGCTTCTAGCTCAGAAATGGCTCAAGCAGGCCAAGCTAAACCCGAACCGATTCATCAGTTTGTACCCCCGCCGGAATCCTCTGAGTTCTATAGCAAGCTCAAGGCTGTGGCTCAACCCCAAGAAAACTCCCTCGTTCTATCCGAACCCTTGAGTCCTAGCGAAACCAAGAGTCAGCGGGCCTGAAAAATGTTTGAGCTTGCCCTACATCATGCCTAGATGAGGGCATTTACTAATTAACCCGCGATCACCCTTAACCTACTAGGTATTAGTGGTAGAGCTGGCAGCTTCGGCCTGAGGTTGCGTGCCACCCATGCGAATTTCTGAGCAGAAGGTGGCCATGCTGAAACCACCAAAGCGTTTTAGGATGCTGTTACGCAAGCGTAAGTTGGGACTAGCGAACCACAGGCGCTCTTCAGAGTACATAGATTCATACTCGGTAATCAGCGTTAGGGCTTCGTCGTCGCCCATTTTGTAACGACCGGCGACAGGAGCCTTTTCGGCATAGCCCATTTCGCGCAACAACTTGCCTTCCTTGGGGTTTTCTGGATCAGCGATCGGAACCAACACTGTGGAGCCAGTGTGTTTTTCTTCGTCCCATTCCATCGTGCCGTTCCAGGTGACGCGAGCACCACAGAGAGCCAGCGTGGGATCAATTTCATATTGTTCGCACAGCTTTACCACTTCGGGGTTATCGCTGGGCAACATCTCAATCACAATATCTGATTTGCCACTTTCTGATTGCTTAAAAGCCAAGTGGTGACTGGTGCGCTGGGAAAACCACTTGCCAGCACTCTGCTGGAAAAACTCCACAATATTCATGAATTAAACGATCCTATTGCCCACAATTTCTAATCGTCATCTTTACTAAGTTTAAGGTGCAAAACGAAGAAATTTTATCAACCACCACTTGATTGCTGTAGTGCGGTTAGTGCACCTACCACTGTTGCCACGAGACCTCGCTTAGCTCAACGGTTCCCCATTTGAGGACCGAATCGTGATGTCACCCGTGGCCTGAAAAATCACTTGAAACCGCACTAAGGTGGCTGCCTCAAACCCATACTTTTCTCGGCTTGCCTGACTTGCCTGCCCTGCTAGCTCTGCCTCAGCTAAAGCTGGGAGTGGGGTTTGATCTGCGTAGTCAAATGCGGCTTGGTTTACAGGCTGATACATCGCGATCGCGCCATCTTCGGTCACATCTACGAGGTAAATCAGATCTTGATCCCCAGCCATCTCAGCAATAGTCGTTTGATGCAACTGGGCCTGTAGCTGTTGAGCCAGCGATCGCAATTGGGTTAAGTCAGTGATTTCTGCTGTGGCCTGGAACGCAGCATCACTAGACTGACGATGGGCAGAAGTACCTTTTTGTCGGAGGCCACAGAGTGCGATCGCGGGCAGCAATCCTTGAAGGGTTAAGGCTGGAATTAATGCTACATAGGACGGTCCTGGCAATCCTACGGCAATTCCTGTCGGGGTCTGCCCTAGCATGACCAAAAACAGCAAGTTAGAGAGCACAAACGTAACCGGAGGAACGAATAGCCAAAGCCAAGCAGACCTGGCATCACGTCGTAAGACAAACCCTTGCGCTAACCCCAACCAAACATAGCCTAGGCGGCTCAGGACAAGCCCTAGCTTAGCTTGCCACCCGAATCCTACCGCTTGGGCGATGAGGCCACCCACGCCCGTCGCTACGATCCAGAGATGAGTCAGTCCATATTGGCGTAAAATCACCCACTGAGCCAGCCCCAAGACAAAGCTGGATATGGCCCAATCTATATACCGCCAAATTGCGGCAGCAAAATCGCTGAGTGTGTCTACCGCGATCGCCCCCGCAACGCCACGCTTAAAAGCCAGCTCTACCAAACCAGCCAGGACAGTTGCTAGCGTCAACCCGCAAATAAAACTTAGTCGCTTAGCAGGTGGAATTAGAAAAGGCTGCGGCGCGGGTGGGGCTAGTGCTGGAGGGACTGATGAGCTAGGGTCAAATTGCATAAGTTTTGTAACGGTAAGCCAAGCAAAACAAGCATTGACACCATCCTGCCCGATCTTGTCACCATTACCTGGTTAATTCCGTCGCTTTCTCAAACTCACAGCGAGAAAGGGGGATCGGGGAATGATAAGCTAACAAATGCATTTAAGAAATGAATGGTGAAGCTTCAATGGCCGGATCGACCCAAATTCCTTATCTGTTGCGGGCTGCTCGTGGAGAAGTTCTAGATCGGCCACCCGTGTGGATGATGCGACAAGCGGGTCGCTACATGAAGGTGTATCGAGACTTGCGCGACAAATATCCCTCCTTCCGGGAGCGCTCCGAGAATCCTGATCTGGCAATTGAAATTTCCTTGCAACCTTTCCGGGCATTTCGGCCCGATGGCGTGATTCTGTTTTCTGATATTTTGACGCCGCTACCCGGTATTGGCATTCCGTTCGACATCGTGGAGAGCCGGGGACCAATTATCGATCCGCCAATTCGTAGCCTAGAGCAGATCAACAATCTGCATGAGATCGACCCAGAAGCGTCGATGCCCTTTATTCGCACGATTCTGCAAACCCTGCGCCAAGAAGTTGGCAATGAAGCAGCGGTGCTCGGATTTGTCGGCGCACCTTGGACCTTGGCCGCTTACTCGATCGAAGGGAAAAGCTCTAAAGATTACACCATCATCAAGGGTATGGCGTTCAGCGAGCCAGAAATGCTGCATAAGTTTCTGGCTAAGATTGCAGACGCGATCGCTACCTATGCGTGCTACCAAATTGAATGTGGGGCGCAGGTAATCCAAATGTTTGATTCTTGGGCAGGTCAGCTTAGCCCCCAAGACTTTGATGCCTTTGCTGTCCCTTACCAAAAGCAGGTATTTGCCAAGATTAAGGCAGCGCATCCTGATGTGCCCCTGATTCTCTACATCAATGGCAGTGCTGGAGTGCTGGAGCGGATGGCACAAACTGGCGCTGATTTCGTCAGTGTGGACTGGACAGTCGATCTAGCCGAAGCTCGTCAGCGTCTCGGCGCTAACATTGGTGTGCAAGGGAATATTGACCCCTGTGTGCTGTTTGGCTCCAAAGACTTCATCCGCGATCGCATTCTAGATACAGTGCGCAAAGCGGGCAATCGTCGCCACATTCTCAACCTCGGTCATGGGGTGCTGCAAGGCACTCTTGAGGAGAATGTGGCTCACTTCTTTGAAACTGCAAAGCAAGTTGACAAACTTCTAGCGGTTCATGCGTAGGTGGTAGACAGGTAATAATTTTGAGTGGTGTACTACTCAAAATTATTACCTGTCTAGAACTACCCATGCGTAATGGGAGCTGGGGTCTCGGCTCCACTCCTTAACTCTCTATTCATTCATACCTCCATGCTCCCCAAGCGAATTTTCATGACGGGTGCCAGTGGCTGCATTGGTCACTACATCGCGGAAGCTTTGATTCAGTCCACTGAGCATGAATTACATCTGCTGGTTAGAGACCCTGCAAAGCTGAAGTTTGACTACCAAGCTCGTCCTGGGATTCACATCATTAAGGCTAATATGCGGGATGTTGACCGCATGGAAGACTTATTGGCATCAATGGATGTGGCGATTTTGGTGGCTACTGCTTGGGGGAATGCTCAAGAAACCTATGATGTAAACGTTTTAAAGACGTTGCGGTTGATGAGCTTGCTCGATCCAGAGCGCTGCGAACAAGTAGTTTACTTCTCAACTGCCAGTATTCTCGATCGCAAAAACCACTTGCTCAAAGAAGCAGGGCAACTGGGAACCGACTACATTAGCTCGAAGTACTCTTGTTTTCAGCAGTTATCAAAGCTGGCGATCGCTCCTAAAGTTACTACTTTGTTCCCTACCTTGGTGTTTGGTGGGGATGAGCATAAGCCTTCCTCAGCCGTAACATCTGGGATTCCAGAGGTCGTCAAGTGGATTAATTTAATTCGCTTCCTCAAAGCTGATGGTAGTTTCCATTTCGTTCACGGGCGTGATATTGCCCAAGTGGTGCAGCATCTAGTAGAGCATCCGCCAGAACTAGGCCAACCACGGCAGTTGGTGCTGGGAAATGCTCGGGTGACGGTGAACGAAGCGATAGAGACAGTTTGTGATTATCTAGGGAAGAAAATTCAGTTTCAGATTCCGCTGTTGCCTGTGTTGGCTGATGTGCTGATTGCAGTATTTCGGATTCAGATGGCAGCTTGGGACCGTTTCTGTTTGAAGTATCGGCATTTCACTTACGAGAATGTGGTGAATCCAGCTACGTTCAATTTGCCGACTTATTGCGCCACATTTCGAGATGTGTTGAAAGTTAGTGGGGTGCCTGGGCAGGGTGGGGTGAGGGCTGTTGAAGCTAAAGAACGGGCGATCGCTGAATAACCCATATTTCGGCTGCATCACATCTGTTGAAACAAGAACCGAACCATTGGGGGCACTCGCCCTCAAACCCCCGCTAAGGGACGGCTACGTCCCTCAGGCTCCCTCCAGAAGAATCTGAGGGTGGGTGTTTCGATACTTTGGCTTTTCTCTTGCTACAGCTAGTTTTTTGGTCTTTAGTGCTACTTGCTGCTCCTGGAATCGCTCAAAGCATACGTTTTTGAGTTGCGTCTGTTAAACTCCAGTACAAGTGATATAGGAAGTTCCTTGATCTTTGCTCGAAGGAATACACTTTTTATTGCGAGGATTGGCTTGTTTCGCGTCGAGTTGATTTGGTCAATCGTTGTTCATTGACTGAAAGCTTTTATCGTGAGAGTTTTCAGGATAGATAGACATATCAATATATCTGAGAACAGGCCGTCATTTAGATAAGAGGCTAACAATTAATGCGAGTTTTACTTCTCTACCCCCTTTTTCCTCGGTCATTTTGGTCTTTTGACAAGGCTCTAGAACTGATTGGGCGCAAGGTTTCGCTGCCTCCGCTGGGAATGATTACGGTTGCTGCGATCCTGCCTCAAGAGTGGGAGTTTCGCCTGGTGGACCGTAATGTGCGGCTGGAGACGGAAGCTGACTGGGATTGGGCAGAGTTGGTGATTATCTCTGGCATGATTGTCCAAAAGCCAGATATGTTGAATTTGATTCAGCAGGCTAAGCAACGTGGCAAGTTAGTTGCAGTGGGTGGCCCTTATGTCACCTCTGTCCCAGATGCAGCTCAGGAAGCTGGAGCTGATTTCCTGGTATTGGATGAGGGTGAAATTACTCTTCCCATGCTGGTTGAGGCGATCGCTGAAGGCAAAACTTCGGGCGTCCTCCGGGCTGGGGAGGTAAAGCCAGATGTCACTACTTCTCCAATTCCGCGCTACGACTTGCTAGATTTCAAGGCTTATAACGAGATGTCGGTGCAATTCTCGCGCGGATGTCCATTCCAGTGCGAGTTTTGCGACATTATTGTGCTTTATGGGCGGAAGCCTCGCACCAAAACTCCAGCTCAGCTCATTGCTGAAGTGCAAACCCTTTATGACTTAGGCTGGCGGCGATCGATCTTTATGGTCGATGACAACTTTATTGGCAACAAGCGTAATGTCAAGCTGTTGCTGCGTGAACTTGGCCCCTGGATGGCAGCTCATAACTATCCCTTCCGCCTCGCTACCGAAGCCTCGATTGATCTGGCCCAAGATCAAGAACTGCTGGACTTGATGATTGATGCCAACTTTGGTTCTGTGTTTATCGGTATTGAAACTCCTGATACCGATAGTTTGGCGCTGACTCACAAATTTCAAAACACCCGCACCTCGTTAGTGGAGTCGGTGCAAACGATTAATCGAGCGGGCCTGAATGTGATGGCTGGCTTTATCCTGGGCTTCGATGGCGAGAAACCAGGAGCGGGTCAACGCATCATCGATTTTGTCGAAGCTACCTCGATTCCCAAGGCGATGTTTGGTTTACTCCAGGCACTGCCCAACACGGCGCTCTGGAACCGACTAGAAAAAGAAGGTCGGATGCTAGAGGCCAACAAAGAAACGCAGGGCCACCAGATGGCGCTGACCAACTTTATCCCCACCCGTCCGGTAGAAGAGTTGGCCCGTGAGTACCTAAGCTGTTTTTGGGAGTTGTACGAACCCAGTCGCTATTTATCACGGGTCTATCGCAACTTCATCCAGCAAAAGCCATCGCCTCACAAAGTGCCATTTCGGATGTTAGAACTGGTAGAACTTCGGGCTGTGTTCACCATTTTCTGGAGGCAGGGCATTAAACGCAGCACTCGTTGGCAGTTTTGGCGGCAGCTCTTTGCGATTCTGCGGCACAATCCTAGCGTCTTTGTGCCTTATATGAGCAATTGTGCTTTGAGTGAGCATTTCTTGGAGTACCGTCAAACGGTGCGGGACGAAATCGAGGCTCAATTAGCAGAGTACTTAGCTGCTGAGTCAAAGTTGCAGGCTCAAACTGCAAAATCAGCCGTCACCGCTAACATGAACGCGATCGCCAGCTAAATCGCGAGCTAAACTGAATTCTCCACTTTTGCCCGGTTTGTGGAAGCTTCTCCGGGAAAAGTGAATAACCATCCAGCAGTTCGCCCAAGCTTTTTTTGACCGGGCTCTTAACCTGTGAGGCTAAATTTAAATGCGAGTTTTACTCCTCTACCCCCTGTTTCCTAAAAGCTTTTGGTCATTTGAAAAAACTCTAGAACTGGTCGATCGCAAAGTCTTACTGCCACCTTTAGGTTTGGTTACCGTGGCGGCCATTCTGCCTCAGGAATGGGAATATAAGCTGGTCGATCGCAATGTCCGCGCTGTCACAGAAGACGAGTGGGCTTGGGCTGACTTGGTAATTCTTTCTGCCATGATTGTGCAGAAAGAGGATTTCTTGGCCCAGATTCAGGAAGCCAAGCGCCGAGGTAAACCCGTAGCAGTGGGTGGCCCTTACCCCACCGCATTACCGGAAGAAGCTCAAGCGGCTGACTACATGATTTTGGATGAGGGCGAGATCACTTTGCCGCTCTTTATTGAAGCGATCGCGCGTGGCGAAACCCAGGGAGTCTTTCGTTCCAATGGGGTGAAGCCAGACGTTACCACCACACCCATCCCCCGCTTCGAACTGCTCGACTTTAGCGCTTATGACAGCATGGCGGTGCAGTTCTCACGCGGTTGCCCGTTCCAGTGCGAATTCTGCGACATTATCGTTCTGTACGGACGCAAACCCCGCACTAAGGCTCCGCAACAACTCTTAGCCGAGCTGAACTACCTCTACGAACTCGGCTGGGATCGTAGCATCTTCATGGTGGACGACAACTTCATCGGCAACAAACGCAACGTGAAGTTGTTCCTCAAAGAACTCAAAACCTGGATGGAAGACCACCAGTATCCCTTCTCCTTCTTCACCGAAGCTTCAGTAGACTTGGCCCAAGACCCAGAAATGATGGAGTTGATGGTGGAGTGCAACTTTACTGCCGTCTTCTTAGGCATTGAAACCCCAGACGAAGACAGCCTAGCCCTCACCCAAAAGTTTCAAAACACCCGCGACTCTCTCAGCGAGGCCGTGGAATCCATCACTAAAGTGGGTCTGCGCGTCATGGCGGGATTCATTATTGGCTTTGACAACGAAAAACCGGGTGCAGGCGATCGCATTGTGCAATTCGTTGAGAAAACCGCGATCCCCACCGCCCTCTTCAGCATGTTGCAAGTCCTTCCCGACACTGGCCTTTGGCACCGCCTGAAAAAAGAAGGGCGCTTACGCGGCGAAGCAGGCAACATCAACCAAACTACCTTGATGAACTTCGTCCCCACCCGCCCCTTGGAAGAAATCGCCCGCGAATACATGCGCGCCTTCTCCGAGCTTTACGACCCTGAAAAATTCCTCGATCGCGTGTACCGCCACCACCTGATCATGGGATCACCCAAGTTCAAAGCCCCTGGAAAAATGCCAGCCTGGGTTGATATCCGCGCCTTACTTACTGTCTGCTGGCGGCAAGGCGTGGTTCGGAGTACCCGCTTCCAGTTCTGGCGTAACCTTTGGAACATCTTCAAGCACAACCCCAAAGTCTGGGATCGCTACCTGACCGTCTGTGCCCACAACGAGCACTTTAGCGAATATCGCCAAATCGTCTGTGACGAAATCGAAGCGCAACTTACCGAATACCTAACCGCCGAAGCAGAGGTGCAAAAAACTGTGCAGGCTGCTAGTACAGCGAATGTTGAAGCGATCGCTAGCTAAAAAAGCAGGACGCAGGCTCAGAAGGAAAGAGGAGGGAGCAGAAGCCGGAAGCGAGGAGCGAAGAGTTTCTATAGCGCGATAGGATTGCCCAACAATCTCCCAGTTGGCATAATGCTGGAATTCCAGTCAGTACAACTGTCATGCAAGACGACCTCCTCAAGCGCGAACGCGAATTTCACGACCTGTGGGCTGCGGCCATTGACATCGAAGGAATTCAAGTTCGAGATTATTTTGAAGCCTGCACTGCTCCAGAGAATCGCTTTATCCTCAAGCACTTAGGAGATGTCAAAGGGAAATATCTACTCGACCTAGGTTGTGGGGCTGGGGAAAACAGCGTTTATTTTGCGACCAAAGGGGCACGCTGTGTTGCCGCTGATTACTCCCCAGGCATGGTAGATGTCGCGCTCAAGCTAGCAGCCAGCAACCATGTTGCAGTGGAAGGCCGCACTATTAATGCGATGGAAATTGAGTTTCCCGACAACACTTTTGACATTATCTACGCCTCTAATTTACTGCACCATATTCCTCAGCCAAAAACAGTTATCCGGGAAATGTATCGAGTCCTGAAACCAGGTGGTAAAGCTTGTTTTTGGGACCCGCTGAAACACAATCCAGTGATTAATGTGTACCGCCGCATTGCGACTAAGGTACGGACTGAGGACGAAACTCCCCTCGATATTAATATTGTCAACTTTGTCCAATCTGTATTTACAAAAACGGAATATGACACCTTTTGGTTAGCTACTCTTTGGATTTTTCTACGCTTTTACTTAGTAGAAAAAGTTGATCCGAACAAAGAGCGATATTGGAAAAAAATTATTCTAGAGCATGAACGCTTGAGACCAACTTATTTGAAGTTGGAAAAAGCAGACCAAAGCTTGAAGAAATTGCCCCTAATGAAGCGATTTGCTTGGAATATTGCAGTAGTAGCGACTAAATAACATGAATAGTTCTAAGCGGCGGGCTTTATGGCAACGAGCTGGCATGTACAGCTTGCTAGGAGCGATCGCGCTGATAATGCTGTTGCCCTTGATGTGGCTGGTCAGTACCTCGCTCAAGTCTCCAACCGAGAACATTTTTCAGTTTCCACCGCAACTTTGGCCGAGCCAACCCACTTGGCAAAATTTCGTTCGAGTGTGGCAAACTAATCCCTTTGGTCGCTACCTGTTCAACAGCACCCTGGTGGCCATACTGACAGTTACGCTGAACTTGCTGTTTTGTTCGTTGGCAGCTTATCCATTAGCGCGGCTAAATTTTCGGGGCCGAGATGCGATTTTCACCCTCGTCGTCTCAACGATCATGATTCCTTTTCAAATCGTGATGATTCCGCTGTACATCTTGACCGTACAGTTGGGGCTACGAAACACCTATCTAGGACTAATTTTTCCCGCGATCGCCTCGGCCTTTGGCATCTTCTTGTTACGGCAAGCGTTTCAGAGTGTGCCTAAAGAGTTGGAAGAAGCCGCCCGCATGGATGGCTGCTCAGAACTGGGGTTGTGGTGGCATGTGATGCTACCCTCAATTCGCCCGGCGCTGGTGACGCTAGCAATTTTTGTATTTATCGGTTCCTGGAGCGATTTCCTCTGGCCTTTAATCGTGCTCGATCGCCCGGAGTACTATACGTTGCCGCTGGGAGTCGCAACGCTAGCAGGAACGTTTTCCCTGGATTGGCGCTTGATTGCGGCGGGTTCTGTCATTTCGATCGCGCCGATTTTATTCTTCTTTTTGGTGATGCAGCATTATATTGTGCCGACTGAGGCGGGGAGTGGGATGAAGGGGTAGAATCAAACCCCTTAAGGGTACCTGCCGAGTACCTGCCCCGCACCCATGTAGGTTTCTAAGTGAAGTCTGTACTCAATGAATAGGATTCTCAATGTTCTAGCCTCTTACCTGCTTGGGGAGCAGAAGCTGGAACCTTAGTAAAGACGTGCTTGGTTGAAACCTAAATGGGTGAGGACACCTGACTCCCAAAGGCTCAGTTCTAAATCAACTTGGCAGCCCGCAGGCCAAAAAACAAACCAAGAGCCGCAGCATAGAACGAACCGAGCACTAACACGTAAGTAATTACACCAGACATTGACAATTCTCCACAAAGCCCAACAAAACTATTGAATCATTTAGTGGAGTAGTATTCCACCACATTGGTTTTATGGGCTAGGCAGGCTGCGCCAGCCCCACCATCCGATGTGGTGAAGTAGTAGAATACAGCCCACGGGCATTTGTTAATCGCGGCAGCACGAAACCAATGAAGTCTGTAATTCCTGTCGAATTACCACAACAGTCTTATGATATTGCGATCGCATCCGGTGGTTTGGAGCAGCTAGGAAACTGGCTCATCGGACATGGCTCACAGCCACTCAAACTCGGCAAAAAAATTCTCCTTGTTTCCAGTCCCCCGATTTTTAAGCATTACGGAACTCAAGCGATCGCCTCTCTAGAGCAAGCAGGCTTTACCGTCGCTCAGTGCATTCTGCCCGCCGGAGAACGCTACAAAACTCCTGCCTCCCTACAAAAAATCTACGATGTAGCTCTAGAAAACCGTCTAGAACGCTCCTCCACGATTCTGGCATTAGGCGGTGGCGTCATTGGCGATATGGCAGGCTTTGCCGCTGCCACATGGCTGCGGGGCATCAACTTCGTGCAAGTCCCCACTACTCTGCTCGCAATGGTCGATGCCTCGATTGGTGGCAAAACAGGGGTTAACCATCCTCAAGGCAAAAACTTGATCGGGGCATTTCATCAACCCAAGCTAGTCTTGATCGATCCTCAAACTCTAAAAACCTTGCCAGCCAGAGAATTTCGGGCAGGCATGGCCGAGGTGATCAAATACGGCATCATTTGGGACGCGGAACTCTTTGAAAAACTAGAGCAAAGCCAGCGACTTGACCAACTGCGCTATCTTAGCGACGACCTGCTTCAAGAAATCCTAACCCGTTCCTGCCAAGCCAAGGCTCATGTCGTCAGCAAAGATGAAAAAGAATCAGGGCTAAGAGCCATCCTTAACTACGGGCACACGATTGGTCACGCTGTCGAGAGTGAGACTAAATACAAAGTAGTCAATCACGGCGAAGCAGTGGCGATCGGCATGGTAGCAGCGGGGCAAATCGCAGTAGCTTTAGGCATGTGGGAGCAAGCTTCCAGCGATCGCCAGCTTGCCCTACTTGAGAAAACTGGCCTCCCCACTAAGTTGCCCGGAGGATTGGATATTGAGGCGATCGCAGCTAGCTTACTAACCGATAAAAAAGTCAAAGACGGTCGAGTCCGATTCATCCTACCCACCCAAATTGGCACCGTCACCATTACCGATGAAGTTCCAGCGGATACGATTCGGCAAGTGCTTCACACTATGCAATAGAGCTAACCTGAGACCTAACTCCCTAACCCCCTTCCCTTCGAGGGAAGAGGGAAGTTAAAGGCTTGAAAGCTCCTCTCTGCGTCGGGGAGGAGTTGGCGAGGGGTTAGCAAGAATATTGACCACGCACTAATCTCAACATTTCATTCTTGAAGCAGAACGATGAGTTACTTCCGTCCTAGCGTTGATGCGATGACTGGCTACCAACCCGGTGAACAGCCAGCCCCAGGCGTCAAAGTCATTAAGCTCAACACCAACGAAAACCCCTACCCTCCCTCGGAGGCGGCCCTGCAAGTCCTGCGTGGCTTCGATGGCGAACTGTTGCGGCGTTACCCTCATCCGATGGCCGATTCGTTCCGTCACGCTGCGAGCCAGGTTTTAGGCATTCCCCATGATTGGATTTTGGCGGGTAATGGCAGTGATGACATTCTAAATTTGCTGGTGCGGGCTTGTACGGAAGGCGATCGCAAAATCGTCTATCCTACCCCCACTTACGTCCTCTACGAAACGTTGGCGGAAATTCAAGACACGAAAGTAGTTGAGGTTCCCTACGATGACGACTACAACCTCCCCGTCGAGCAACTGATTGCCGCGAATGGAGCGATCACCTTCATTGCTACTCCCAACAGTCCTTCTGGAACGCTAGTTCCTTTAGATGTGCTCAGTAAGTTAGCCAGCCATTTGTCTGGAGTGCTAGCGATCGATGAAGCCTATGTTGATTTTGCCGATTACAGCGCTTTGGAACTGGTGAAAGAGCACAACAACGTGATTGTCCTCCGCACTTTCTCTAAGGGCTATTCCTTGGCAGGTTTACGATTAGGCTTTGGCGTTGCCAATCCAAAATTATTGTCGGGGCTGATTAAAGTTAAGGATAGCTACAACGTGGATGCGGTGGCTTGTGCAGTGGGAGCTGCGGCGATCGCAGACCAAGCACACAAAAACGCCGGCGCCGAGAGGGTTAAGGCTTCTCGCGCCAAGCTCACCGCTGACCTGACTCAACTTGGCTTTAACGTCGGTCCTTCACAAGCCAATTTCGTTCTGGCTCAAGCTCCCGATAACAAGGCTGGCGCTCTCTATCAAGCCCTGAAGGAACGGGGCATTTTGGTGCGCTACTTTAAGCAACCCCGCCTCGACGACAAATTGCGAATTACCGTGGGCACCGAGGAACAAAACCAAGCCCTCATTTCTGCATTGACAGAGTTATTGGCTTAGGAACCTAACCCCTGCCCCTTCCCTGGTAGGGAAGGGGAGACAAATTCAAAGTCCCTCGCCTCTTAGAAGAGGGGTTTGGGGAGAGGTCTGCTTTTATTCGACGATACTCACAAAAATGCTCGCGAGAGAGCCAATAGTTTCTCAGCCAGGGATTCAATCAATTCTCGGTATGCCAAGCGCGATCGCCACTCCGCCGGAATTCCTGCCTCTCCATAAAAAGCACCAGCCAGTTGCCCATAAACAGCTCCAGTAGTGTCGGCATCATCGCCCAAATTCACTGCCAGCAAACAACCTTCCTGGAAAGAATCGCTATTGTAGAACGCCCACAGCGCTGCTTCCAAAGATTTCACCACATAACCAGAGCCTTGAATTTCCGGTGGGTGTCGCTGCTTGAAAGAGCCACTGGCAATTTCAGCAATTTCAGGGACGAGCGAATTAGCCTCCCAGGAACCTGAAATCGGGCTGTAATGGTCTGCCAGCAATTCTTCTTTGCTGGCTCCTTGAACCGCACCGACAATTAGTGCGCCTAAATAACGGCAAGCATCAATCGTCGTGGGGGCGGCATGGGTGGTGCGAGAACTTTCAGCAGATTTAGCGATCGCCTCCTCTGGCTGCGTGGCATAAAACAATGGCACCGGAGCTAACCGCATAATTGAGCCATTGCCCCCAGCGCGAGGATTAGTAGAACCGCAGTATGAATTTCCTGTGGTGACAAATTCTTCTAGGGCGGCGCGGGTGGCGTTGCCAATGTCGAAACAGCGTCCGGTGCTGCTGAGATAGCCTTCGCGATACCAACGGTTATATTTTTCTAGTTGATGTTTGGGATCAAAGCCTTGGCACTCGATCAGGCTTTCAGCTAAGCAAAGCGCCATTGAGGTGTCGTCGGTCCACTGTCCGGGCTGGAGGTTGAAGGGGCCACCACCAACCATATCCGTGATGCGGGCAAAGGAACCCGGTGGCTCAAATTCTAGACTCGTGCCAACTGCATCCCCCGTTGCCAGTCCTAGCAAGGCTCCGCGATAGCGCTCAATGAGTTCCACTATTCCTCCACCCGATAACCCAATTCTGCGAGGCGAGTGCGTGATTGCCGCCACTTCGGTTGGACTTTCACAAACAACTCTAGGTACACTTTTCCGGCGATTAACTTCTGCATTTGCTCACGGGCGGCACTGCCGATCGCCTTCAGCATACTGCCGCCTTTACCTATGACGATGCCTTTTTGTGATTGGCGTTCGACATGAATCGTTGCCAGCAAGCGGGTGATCGTTGGTTCTTCTTCAACTCGATCAATGGAGATTGCCACCGAGTGCGGCACTTCTTCGCGAGTCAGCAGCAAAATTTGCTCGCGGATCAGTTCCCCCATGATGAAGCGTTCTGGCTGGTCTGTGACGAGATCTGGTGGGTAGTAGTAAGGGCCAGGTTCCAGGCGATCGCCCAACAAAGTTTGCAGCGGTTCTAACCCTTCCCCGGTCAGTGCTGAAAATTTCGCGATCGGCCAACCGTAAGGTTCTGCCAAGGCCCGATAGCTAGCGTCTAGTGCTTCTGTTTCGGCGGGTTGTTGATCACTTTTGTTCAGGCCCAAAATCACTGGAGTTTCGGTTTTGCTCATTAGCTCGGCAATGTAGCGATCGCCCCCACCCGCATCGACCGAGCTATCGACCACAAACAGCACGACATCGACCGAGTGAATGGCAATTTGAGCATTTTTGACCAACACTTCGCCGAGTTGATGGTGGGGTTTGTGAATGCCAGGAGTATCCACAAAAATAAACTGTGTATCTGGTGTGGTCAGAATGCCCAAGAGCCGATTGCGCGTGGTTTGAGCCACAGGCGACGTAATGGCAATCTTCTGCCCTACTAAATAATTCATCAAGGTTGACTTGCCGACGTTAGGACGGCCAATGATGCCCACAAAGCCTGATTTAAAGCCTTCTGGCGCAACTGGAATGCTCCACTGATCTGATAGGTCTGACATAAGTATGATTTTGCCTGCGCCTGTTCACCGTTTGCTGATTTGCCGAGAAGCGCAATATTGCCATAGTAGCGTTGCCAGCGCTAGTCCTATTCGCCTGAATGCGACCGAGCGATCGCTATATCCCAAGCAACCATGCAGCTTGTACATCAAAGGGTGAAGTAGATGTAAGCAAACCTAAAGCCAACCTGGAATTCTTTAGAAACGCCACCGCTTAGCAGTACTGTACAGCCTGACCTTATTTGTCGTTGAGGCGACGGTGGGCGATATGGGACAAAAGCGGATTGGGATTCTGACCAGTGGAGGCGATTGTGCTGGACTCAATGCTGCCATCCGAGCGGTGGTGTGTCGAGCGGTGGGTACCTACGATTGGGAAGTGCTGGGAATTCGGCAAGCGACCCAAGGACTCATGCACAGCCCACCCCAGGCAATTCGCTTAGAACTGGAAAATGTTGACTCTCTGCGGGTTGCGGGTGGCACCATGCTCGGCACGACTAACCAAGGTGATCCCTTTGCTTTTCCTATGCCTGACGGCACCCGTTGCGATCGCTCAGAAGACATTATTGCTGGCTACCATCAACTGGGTCTGGATGCGATCATCGGCATCGGAGGTGATGGCAGCATGGCAATTCTGCGACGCATTGCCGAACAAGGCAACCTGAATCTAGTGGCGATCCCCAAAACGATTGACAACGATGTCGGGGTAACAGAGCACTCCATTGGTTTTGATACCGCCGTTAATACCGCAACCGAAGCCCTCGATCGCCTGCATTTTACCGCCGCTAGCCACAGCCGCGTCATGATTCTAGAAGTGATGGGGCGCGATGCAGGCCATATTGCCATTACCGCAGGTATTGCTGGGGGTGCTGATGTGATCCTAATCCCCGAAATTTCCTACACCATCGCCAACATCTGCCACAAAATCAAAGAACGCCAAGAACAAGGGAAAAACTATTTGCTGGTGATCGTGTCGGAAGCGGTGCGGACGGAGGCAGGAGACCCAGTGGTGATCACCAATCGCCTAGGCCAATGTCGCTATGGGGGAATTGGCGACTACTTAGCCGATCGCATCTGTGACTGTAGTGGCGCTGAAACTCGCGTGACGGTGCTGGGGCATGTGCAACGGGGTGGAACGCCTTCACCGCTCGATCGCCTGGTCGCGTCAGCCTTTGGCGTGGCTGCGGTCGATCTGATCGCTGAGGAGAAATATGATCACATGGTCACTTGGCAAAATCGCCAGGTCGTCAGTGTCCCCATTCCTGAGGCGATCGCCCAATACCAAGCCGTCGATCCTAGCGGCACCTTAGTCAAAACCGCTCGGGGCTTAGGCATTTACCTGGGTGACTAAATAGCAAACCCCTCTCCGTGTGGAAAGGGGCTTTCATTTAGCACCCCTTCCGTATAGGGAAGGAGTTGGGGGTTAGGTAATCGTTAGCGTTTCGACTTGAACGAATCTAACCACTCTCTGGTTTGTTGAGCCGCAATGTCTCGACCACCCAGACCAAAGGCCAGTGCGATCGCCACGGCAACGGCTCCTAGCAACAGACCAAACGCCAAGTTGACAATATTCGGCGCAATACCCATTTGTTGTAGAGCCATGGCCGAAATAAAAGCAATAATGGCAATCCGAGCGGTTTGCGCCAAAACTCTAGCTTGAGCGTTGCCAGAGCTTGCGATCAAGTTGAAGGCCAAGTTCGCTAAGTAAAGACCAATGGCGAACACCACCAAACCAGACAAGATGCGGCCAAAGACCACTAGTAACCCAGTCACAATCAGGGTGAGACCTGCAAAGTTGAGGACATTTGTCGCTGCCACCGTGGCAAACAACAAAATGCCAACCAACGTTACAATCCCAACCACTTCCGAAGGAGTCCGAGTTCTAGGAGTAGTGGGGCTAACTTGACCCAACTCTTGAATCACAGGGGATTCATCTGTCGGACGAACTGGAGGTGCTGAGTAGGGAGTTGGTTGTAGCCCTAGCCAGTAGAAGATGTTGTTGAAGCCGAGGCTGGTCAGGATATTAGTGACCAGATCAGCTACAAACTTCCCAATCACATAAGCGATCGCCAGAATCAAGGCTGCCGTGAAGATCTGGGGGATGGCATTGAGGATCTGAGTCAGCATCGAAATGGCTGGCTGAGAAATCGCATCAATCCGCAGCGCATTCAGAGCCGCGATCGCCGTTGGGATCAAGATTAAAACATAGACAATCGTGCCGATAATCCAAGACAGCGATTGGCCACCAGTCCCAGTCGTGCCTCTCAACCCAAAGCGCGTCCCAATGCGATCGGTTCCGGCCGCTGCCAGCAGATTCGTCACGATCCGGCGAACTACCTGAGCAATCAGCCAACCCGCTGCTCCAATCAGAACTGCGGCCAAGATATTGGGCAGGATCGCCAAAATCTCATTCAACAGTTGTTGTACAGGTTGCAACGTCCCCTGCAACTCCAGCGTATTTAAGATCGCTGGGAGAAACAGCAGAAAGATAAACCAGTACAACGCGTTGCCAATCGTTTCGCTCAACGAAAATGGCGGATCAGACGGCGGCGGTGCAATCGGTCGAGTGGCACCAGGTGCATCCGGGGCATCTGGGTTAGCGGGTGGTTCATTGATTTGTTCACCCAACCGTTGATCTAAGCCAAATGCATGGAGTCCCTGCGTCACAATCAGCTTGACCACCGTTGCCAGCGCCCAAGCGATCGCCAGCAAAATCCCAGCCCCTGCCAGCTTAGGCAGGAAGCGCAAAATTTGGTCGAGGAAGGTGTTTAAAGGCTGAGAAACAGCGGTTAGGTTGAGCGCCTGTAAAAAGGCCACAACCGTAAACACGACGATTAGCCAAAAAACAGCGTCTCCTACCCATTTTTCTACGTTGGGTGGTCGCGCTCCTGGTTGGTGGCGGATGACACGCGCGGCTAATTTATTGTCTATATCGGTGCGGTTCAATAAGCCCCGAACCACGGCTGCGACCAGCGCTGCAATGAGCAGCCCCACTACCAAAATCAGCAGAGCTTTGATTAAAGCTGGAATTGAAGTGCCCAAACTCAGGCCAATTCCCTGGAGGAAACTGTCTGCACCCGTGGGGTAAGCCCCTGGGTCCGCTTGTGGTGCTGTAGTTGTCGCTGGGGGAGAAGTCGCTGGAGCCTGTGCCAATAGGAGGTTAAGTTGCGGTATTGGTACAGATGTGTTGACGATTTGTGTAAATTCTTGCCAAGTTCTAATCATAATTCCTGAGCTAGCTTTAGCCCCTCAGTCCAGTAAGAACACGACTTTTGCACGATAGATTCATTTGTGAGAATTAGCTTACGTAGCACCCCACGTTTCTACTGTCATCCGGCTAGCAAAGTACAAGCTGGGCGACGTAGAACTAAACATTGATAAAGTAAGCTCCAATTCTGGCTTTTTCATCTATCTATATGGAGAATTAAGACGTAAAAAGCTAGGATTCGTTGATTTTTAACGATTATTCAAGACTTAGCCCAAAAACCTTAGGCAAAGGTGAGTTTGATTGACAATCTTTACGCAGATAACAACCAACTGTGAACTTATTTAGTGAACTAGTTCGATGAAATGGTCGTGCGTGCTGAAGCAGGTGGGTTCTCGCTAGAGTAGACGAGTCAACAGTTGCTGGAGCCAATCGGTGGCTTGCTTCTTCTGAATGTTTAAGTCGTTTAGTAATAGCGGTAGGATGCGTTCTATTCCCACCCTGAAAAAGACCAATCAGCGCCGAATGCCATTTCAGCAAAGTTTCGAGCAGTCTGTTCAAATCAACGCCAGTGCCACCGCTGTAGAGCGATGCATTACAGATCTCAGCTTGATGCACCGTTGGCTCAATCCTGCTCTGCGCTGCGAACCCGTAGGCGAGTGGAGTACGGACGTTGGTAGCCGTAGCCGTTTTGTGATTCAGATTCCTTTCCTACAGCCTAGTTTGAGTAGCGTAGTTGCTGCTCGCGAACCTGGTTTAGTAGTTTGGGAGTTCGACGGTTTTTTTCATGGCCGCGATCGCTGGGAGTGTAATCCGAATGACCGGGGTACCTATTTGCTCAATCGTTTTGAGTTCGAAATCCCTAACGCCTTCGTGCGATTCGGCTTCAACACCTTTGCCGCCACCTGGACTCAAGAAGACATGCAGGCGCAACTCCGACGCCTAAAACGGGTCGCAGAAGAGCTGCACCAAAAATTGCATACTTAGGTGAGATCCAGTGGAACTAGACCGTGCCTGACTAAACGATTAACTCAGTAATCTATTAGAGCGAGTACACCTGGCCATCAATCAGCAGGCGAGTAATGCCCTTCGCTTGCAAATAGACGCTAACTTTCGGTAGCACTCTGCCATCAGGAACTTTGATGACTCGCTGATTGCGTTTAGAAAAGCGACGAGCAATTCGGTGATTGTCAAAGATGGGCAAGGTTTTCGCTTGAACATCTTCGCTAGGAATCTGTCCTAAATCTCCAAACTCCCGGAGGGGTCGAGTAATCAATTCCGCCATTCGATCTACAACTAAGTAGAAAGTTTTGGGAATCGAGGCATCCGCTAACGGCAAAACTCGTACAAACGCTTGAGTTTGAAGCTGCCCTCCCATGAAGGCATCAGCATCATCTAAATCATCGTCATCGTCGTCTTCATCCTCGTCATCAAGATCATCGAGGTCATCGTCATCGAGGTCGTCGTCGTCAAGATCATCATCGTCGTCTAAGTCAACCAACTCAGCGGCCTGCGCTTGCAGATCTGCCGACAAGCTTGCTTCTGTAAACCCTAGATTCGGCTCAGCTTCTATTGGCGCTGCCGCGACTTTTATGGGTGGCGCTTTCGTTGGTTTTTTCTCAACTTCCGGCGCAACCGAAGGAACTTCTAAAAGCTGTAGCTGCGCCTCTACTACTTCCGGTGGTTCAGAAGTAGGCTCAGACTCGTTTGCTGATATTTCATCAACAGCACCGGAACGTTTACGCTGTCGTCGCGTAATCGGTGGTGCGATCGCTGGCTTTGGCGTTGAAGTGGCAACTGCTTCTACCGTTTCCACAGGCACTACTTCTGCGGCTACTTCTGCGGCTACTTCTACAGCTTCTACCGAGATTTTAGGCTGAGCGATCGCGGCTTCACTTACCTCTATAAACTCTTCTACAGCTACTTCTACTTCTGTGGTTACTTCTACGGCTTTTACTGAAATGTCTGGTTGAGCGATCGCAGCTTCACTCACCTCTATAGGCTCTTGAACAGGCTCTTCTACAGGCGCTGTTTCAAATTCCTCAAAGGCTAGTTCCGCAGCAAATTCTGCAAAGCCTGCTTGAGGACGGGCCGCTCGCTTTTGTTGCACGAGTGCTTCATATTCATGCTCAGGCAACAGACTCTTTAAAACACGGCTAATTGTCGTGTTGCTGACTCCATAGCGCTCTGCCAGGGTCGAAGTTGTCTCTCCTGGATGCCGATACAGATGCAAGATGTTTTGTTTATCCGACTCAGACAGTTTTCTTGGAGTCATGCCACCGCTTCAGAAAGAAAAATCACTGGCTAAATTGTTTAGCCATCAACATTAAAAGAGGAAGGAATATTTTGCTCTCCAACGGAGCGCTCGCTTAGCTAGAAAAGATGCACCTTCTCGGTGCCAACCTAGCAAAGCTGAGTGTGCTGTTCATGACAGAACTAGCTTCATCTATTCTATGTCGTACCTTGACGACAGAGGGAGATAAATTCTAGATGCGATCGCCACCATTTTACGTCCGGATTGATTAGGAGCTGTGGTTAAGCTCGTCTTCGGCCTCCGGTTCGCCGCGATCGGGTAGATAAGTCATGTTCTAGCGCTGCCCCAATGCCAAATAGCACCCCGCTAAACACCCAAAATACTTCCGGCAAGCTACCTGTTTGGTAATTGGGGATGTGTTTTTGAGCATATCCGAGCCAAATATCAGCAATGTAAAGCGAGAAGGCTGCAGCTGCAATCATGCGCCAAGATTGCGAAAAACGCCCACCCCAAAACGCCAGTAGCAAAACAGTGGCAATGATCAGCAAAGCCAAGTCACTGACGACATAGAACCAGCCCAAGATAGTTTCTAAAGGAGCTAACGTCTCCTCTACGCTCGTCACCCAAGCAGGTACATCCTTCTGATCGGTTGTGGCTGGCGTTGACGAAGTGGCTGGAGCAGGCGTTGACGCTGGGGCTGCGGATTGACCTGGCTTTAGCGCAGGTGCCTTCACCGCTTTGGGTGGTGCAGCAGTTTTTGGGGCTGGGGCGGTTTGCGCGATCGCAGGCGGCATCAGGAATGATTGAGCCGTTTGGGTAGGTGCAGCGATCAGCCAAGCCAACAATCCACCAATAACTGCGATCGCGCCAACGACTATCCACTGCCAATTCTCTAAGTTCAAGCGTCTGGAGAGCACCGCTAACAGCATGCCCCAACCAAGGAAGAGATAAGTCGCTACAAAAAATAAGTCACCGGGCGACACCGTAGGATCTTGCTTCAGGCCCAGTTCCCAATAGCCCAACACCAAGTTTCCCAGAAAATAAGACAGCATCCCTAGGCCAATCCCTAGCCAGACATTGCGACCACTCACGATTTGGGGACTGCGCCAATTTCTCAGGCACAGTACCGCCGCTCCCAGATAGGCCACCTCTTCAAAAATATAAGTCCCAATGGCATACCAAGCTGGGCGCTCTTCTCCGGGTGCTGAAGTGCTGAACAGTAAGAAGAAGAGGAGGGCTAGCACAGCCCAACTCACCGCACTGAGAACAATCGTTTGGACTGACAGGAGGGATTTAGGGCTAACGGACTTATTTGAAGGGCTGCTCATGGAAGGTCAAAACCGGGTAACTGGCAATTGAATAATGGAAAGGGCAGCAATACCGAGATTGTCTGCAAGCGTCGCACATCCCTGTCGGTTATGGGGCTGTGATCAAACATTCTTAAGGCTATTGCCACAATTTCCCTACCGGAGACTGGCCCAGCCATTGCAGAAATTGACCACGGTCTCCAGCAGACATATCCTGCAAAGCCTCTAAAGCCCGCTCTGCAAACGTAGCATTACCGAAATAGGCTTTGCCAAGGCGATGCAGCTCCTGCATCAGTGTATTGAGATGATGCTCTTGCCAAGGTGGTAGTTGCAAGGCACTCACAGGGTCCATAGTCAGCAAATAATTGATTGCTTCTGGGGATTCTGCTTGGGGGAACCGCCACTGGCGCAAAACTTCCGTAATATCTTTTTGGAATAGGCCTGCTTGTCGGCTCCCTAGCAAGTCTTCAATGTCAATGTAGAGAGCTTGCAAAATTAGCAGGCCTGCTTGAGTAAAGAAAGAGGCGGTCGCATCTCCCGCAATAGCGCCCTCGCTTGCCAACTGTTCTATGCGAACTTTGCCCCAGACACTATATCGCTCTGGTTCTTCTAGCAGCACACAAGCTTTGCCACGGTTGTCAGTGAGGTCTCGCCAAAAGGCTTTTGCCTCTTCTTCTTGACTGGCATTAAAGACACTAATCAAGCGAAAGGTTTGCCCCTGATAATGGAGAATCAGAATCTGTTGATCCCGCTTGGGATGCTGAACGCTTGATATTTCAACATCCTGCCTTTTTAGAATAAACATGACGCTGCCAATTGACTCCTATCCGGGTCGGGGATGCTGTGCGGGGAATAACCGAGCAACTCTTTTGATATACAGCATGCTAGTGCAGAAATGATGGCTTACAGGCGATGCATTTCTTAGTCACGACATCCTACTATGCCAATGTCATAGCGGCCAAGGTCATAGGTGGCGATCGCGTTGCTTAACACACTACCTCAGTCAACGCTTCATTATCTGGTTTTTAGCGTACATTTACTATCAATCCGTTCTAGGTGCTACCCCATCGAGCGGTTAAGCTGCTCGACTCTAGCTTTCCCTTAAAATACAGATAAAATTTACGTGAGCTGGTGTATTTAGATCAAGCTTTGTCATGAACGATTAGCTGAGCATCTAAATTAAGGTTCACGAGTTGTCCCACGACCTAACTGTGACTCCTTCTGATACTATTACTTTAGGGCTGTCAGAAACTTGCAGTCTGATGTTGTGGCGAATGCCAAACTTGATTGTTGCTAGCTCCAGTAGCTCAGTGGATAGAGCATCTGCCTTCTAAGCAGATGGTCGTAGGTTCGAATCCTACCTGGGGCGCTTTTAGTAAAGTTCTTTGCATCTTGTACGAAAGTGCAAAAGGCCACAGTGGGCGATCGCCTTTTGCGCCTCTGATGCGGTTTTCTAGCTTAATTAGCTTGCTCACATAGCTATAAGCATCTGATACCAATTCTCTAAATTCTATTTACAGATATTCGTAGGGGCGAACGGCCGTTCGCCCCTACAGCCAATCATTTGTAGCCCGATTTTTAGGAATTGGTCTAAACCATAAAGCGAGATGCCTGCGCGACGTACAAAAAACTATCAGCCAGCAAAAAGTTGCGGCAGAAACAAATTTGCTCTGCCGCAACTTTTTGATATTTAGCTAAAGAGCCCGTGACGAGGATTGAACTCGTGACCTCACCCTTACCAAGGGTGTGCTCTACCACTGAGCCACACGGGCATTAGTAAACGCACAAGATCAAGAACTTGGTTTGTGCGTTCCGTGGATGGGCCGGGCTGGATTTGAACCAGCGTAGGCGTAGCCAGCGGATTTACAGTCCGCCCCCATTAACCACTCGGGCACCGACCCGTTCACCCACGGAAACCTATATTAACACAACGATTTGGGAAATCAAGTACTTCTTAAAAAAATTCCGTAGACTGTAGCCGAACTGGAATGCCTAGAGTTCATCGAGATGGGCGTTATTCATTCTCTGCCATTGCTCTAAGAACTAGAACGGTTGCCGGAAAGGAGACCTAGCCTTTTAGCTGCCTTAGAGCGGGCGGGAAAGTCGCTTTCGTCGTAAATTTCCCCTACCAACTGCTCCAGAATATCTTCCAAGGTTACTAAGCCTACTGTGCCGCCATACTCGTCAACCACAATGGCAATGTGAAACTGTTGTTGCAGCATCTCTTTCAGCAGGTCGGTGACTCGCTTGCTCTCAGGAATGTAAACAGGCGGGTCCATCGCTTCTGTAACTAGGCCATTATCCTGCCCTGCTTTTCGCAGTTGTTTCAACTGTTGCAGAGCCCGCTTTAGATGCACAATGCCAACAATTTCATCTTTCGACTCTTCTTGGACTGGGATGCGTGAATAGCCCGTTTCTAGGCAAAAATTCACCAAGTCTTGTAGCGTGGCTGCTTGAGAAATCGTTTGCATGTCTACTCGCGGCTTAACTACGTCTCGTGCCGTGACGCGATCGAGCATCAAAGCTTTATTGAGGAGTTGATGTTTGTGGAGATCGAGTTGACCTTTGCCGCCCAAGATCTCGATCATCAGTTGCAAATCTTGAAGTGACTCGCCTTGCTGGGCGGAACTTTCCTGGAACAAGCGCACCACGCTTTGAGCGATCGCCTCAAAAAAATAAATGATGGGCAGCAAAATCACTGAGAGCCAGTAAATAGGCCGAACGGCCAAGATGAATACTGGCATCACATTATTAATAGCGATGGATTTTGGCGTAATCTCGCCAAAAATTAGTACCAGGAAAGTGACAACAGCGGTAGCGACCCCAATCCCAGCATTCCCTAGCCAAATGGCAAATAGATTGCTGGTGAGAATTGCAGAGAAGTTGTTAACTAAGTTATTGCCCACCAGCAGGGTGGTAATAAAGCGAGCCCGCTTCTCCAGAACTAAGCGAAAAAGGCGATCGGGGTCGCCTTGCTCTTTGATCAAAGCTCGTAGCTTCAAGTTATCAAGGGCAGTAATCGCTGTTTCAGAGCCAGAAAAGCAGGCTGATAACAGCAGCATGACTACCAAAATGGCCAGGTCGAATTGCACATTCCCTAAGAGGGGACCAGGTTCGGCGATCGCCAAGGGATGAGTTGGAGCAAACAAAACAATCACAAGTTGCCCTAAGGCGAAGTATGAATCAAAGATTTTTAAAGCAAAGGTGGAGGCTATTTAGTTGATGATAACCTCCTCCTTTCTCTCCCTTTCATTAAAATGGCGCGATGAGCCTGGGCGATCGCTTCTAGCGGTTCTTGTCTAGTTTGTGCTTAACTGACCCTTGGCTAAATTAGCTCTCCGGTTTCTTGCAAGGAGTGCAAACGGCGATAAATTCCTGCTTGTTGCAGAAGTTCATCATGGCTACCCATTTCCACAATGCAGCCTTGATCGAGGACTACAATTTTGTCTGCCTCTCGCACTGTGCTCAGACGGTGAGCAATGATGATGGTGGTGCGGGTGCCGAGAATCGATCGCATAGCCAGTTGAATGGCTCGCTCCGATTCGTAGTCGAGGCTAGAGGTAGCTTCGTCAAAGACCAAGACATCTGGTTCAGCCAAGAGGGCACGGGCAATGCCTAAGCGCTGTCGCTGACCGCCAGAGAGCCGCATGCCTCGCTCTCCCACGATTGTTTTGTAACGCTGCGGTAATTGCTGGATAAATTCTTCGCACTGAGCGATGCGACAAGCTTCTTGTACTTGTTCAAAACTGGCTTGGTGATTGCCGTAAAGCAGATTGTCGAGCAAGGTGCCATTAAAAACATCTACTTCTTGATGCACGATCGCCAACCGTTTTCGGTACTGAGTCACATCCAATGTGCTGATGTTCTCCCCATCCATCAACACAGAGCCTTGGCTCGGCTCGAAGTAGCGAAAGAGCAGCTTGACCAAAGTGGATTTACCAGAACCAGAGCGACCGACTAGCGCCACGGTTTGGTAAGGCTCGATCAACAAGTTAATGTCTTGCAGCACAGGGCGATCGCGATGATAGCCAAAGGTGAGATGGGAAAACTCCACTTTGCCTGTAAATGAGTAAGCCGCATCTTGCTCGGACGGGGGCTGCAAACTGCCTGCATCAGACCCAACGGGTAACTGCATAAACTCATGGAATCGCAGCATGGAGGCATAGCGCCGCGCAAAGGTCTCGGCCAAGTTACTAATCGGTTCTAGCTCTGAGTAAGCCATGCTAGAAACGGTTAGCAGAGTGACAAAGTGCCCTAGAGAAATTTTGCCGCCCACCGTTGCCACTAGCGTAAAAGCCAGAATAAAGAACACGCAGCTTTGCACTACTAGGCGCTGCCAAGTTCCCAAACGGGTATAACCCTCGTGAATGCGGTACTCTACCACTTTTAGCTCTCGGTCTAGGCGTTGCGACTGTCGCTTTAGCTCGGTTGCTTCTGTAGCAAATGCCTTCACCGTTTTGATGTTGGTGATTACTTCTGAAGTTCGGCTTTCTGTGTTCTCCTGGTAGCGATCGAGAATTTCTTCTCGCTGAATCAGTCGTTCTAGATGAGCAAACGTGAAGCTCAGAATAAAAATAAACGAGACCAAGAAGGCGATCGCAATGCGCCACTCAATCAACCAAATGACTACAAAGATGCCCAGCACCCGAAACAACTTAGGAATTAGTTGCCCAGCGATTTCTGGGTAGCTCCAGGTATGGTTTGCTAAGCCTCTTGCCACCCGACCCGCAATGCGGCCTGGATTGTTTTCGTCATAAAACTCTAACGGCAGGGTCAGAATTTTTTCCAGCACCCCCCTAGAGTGATCGCGGCGGCTACGGAGCGCAATATCCCAATGAAACCAACTACCAATCCAGGGCTGGATGGGTGCTCGTACCACTGTAATGATGAAGATGACACCCAACAGCACTGCTAACTCTAGGAAGCGCTGGTCAGGTAGGCGCACTAAGCTGGCGACAAGCGCCACCAGATCTTGCATAAAGGGATCTAGCGGTTCCTGCGAGAGCACATTCAAAATTTGGCCGATCGCGTAGGGCACTCCAAGATCAATAATTTCGAAGGCACTGGAGGCAGTGATACTAAAGGCGGCTGTAGGCCAATAGCGACGGTAATAGCCGAGGACATCCCGGAAGGTGGCCATGACTTTTCCTAGAGAAACTGCAAAATGATTTTTCAGAGCCTTAATTTTATGAACAAGCTCTGAAAAAGTCGTACGAATAAGCTGAGCAATGATTTACTCAGCTACTTAGTCCAAAGGCTAAAAAACTGTGAGGGCAAATAAGCAGCGCGACGATGAGATGATTCACTTGAGCCTACGGATTGTAGCATGATATGTAGTATGTTGTAATCCCTAGAGGCGATCGCAACTCGTGGTCATTCAAGTAGAGATTCAGGCATCTCAGAATTTTCTGGTCTATGCTGGGTCTGTTTAAACTTGGCTCACTTACAATCATTCGTGTTGCAAATAGAACTTTCCACCGTGAACATTGCAGGACTGCTTTTGGCAGGGCTCGTGGGGCTGATCATTCTATTGGAACTTGGCTTGCGCTTACTCTTTGGCTTTGGTAAGCCCTTGATTTATCTCGCCGATCCAGACATTGGTTATCTGCTAACGCCGAACCAACAAACTCGTCGCTTTGGCAATCGCATCGCCATTAACCAATATTCCATGCGGAGTCCCGCGATCGCGCCAAGTGCTGCACCCTCCACGCTGCGAATCTTGCTCTTAGGTGATTCCGTGGCCAATGGTGGTTGGTGGACTGACCAAACCAAGATCATTTCCGAAATTTTGCAGCAGCAACTACAGTCAGACTTGCAGGGCACCCGTTGGCAGCAGGTAGAAGTGTTGAATGCTTCGGCTAACTCTTGGGGACCGCGCAATGAATTGGCTTACCTCCAACGCTTTGGCAGCTTTGAGGCTCAAGTCGTTGTGCTGTTGCTGAACACGGATGATCTGTTTGCTACAGCTCCCAGTTCACTGCAAGTGGGTAATGATATCAATTACCCAGACCGTAAACCGCCTTTAGCCTTGGCAGAAGTCTTGCGGCGCTACCTCTTTCCACCTGCGCCCAATCCAGATTTCAAAGCGAAGTTCAAAGCTGTGCAAGCAGAATCTGGCGATCGCGTGGGCTTTAACTTAACTGCGATTCAACAGATTCACAGCTTAGTCCAAAGCCAGGGCGGGCAATTATTGCTAGCTATGACACCTTTATTGAGAGAAACCACCGCCAAAGGTGGTCCCCGTGATTACGAACAAAAGGCTCGGCAGCGCTTCTTAGACTTCACTGAGCGTGAACAGATTATCTACGTTGATTTCTTACCCAGCTTTAATGCTGTAGCCCAACCAGAAACGCTCTACCGAGATCACATTCACCTCAGCCCAACCGGAAATCAACTGGTGAGTGAAACGATGCAGCGATCGCTCCAACAAACAATTCTGGACCGCTCAACTTCCCAAACTTACAGCGACCCAGAATCGTAAAAACCCGCGATCGTCTCTAGTTCTACTGCCCGTACTATGTGACTCCTCTACAGGAGTTGCAACTAAACAGGCACAGCGGAGGAGGGGGAAAGCTCTAGTTCTAACTCCTGGGTTTGCCAAACTTGACCATCTAAAGCCATTTGCTCAATCAAGCTCGCTAAACGCAAGGCTTTTAGGGCTTGCTCGCCTCCGACAGAAGGTTGGTTGCCGCCCCGGACGCAAGCAACAAAGTGCTCCAACTCAGCATGTAGCGGCTCGATATTGCTGGTGTATACCTTCTCTATTAAACCATCTTGGCGGTACAGCACCTGACCGTAATCGGTCATGTAGTCAGCGGTGGTCTGGCGGTGAATGGAAATATCGTTGCTGAGGAAATCTGCTTCGGTGAGCGAGTTTTTGCAATGGGCAGCAATTCGCCGAATTTTGCGGTGGGTGACTTTGCTAGAGGTTAAAGTTGCGACGATGCCGTTAGCAAAACCTAGTGTGGCTGTGACGTAATCGAGGTAGCCAGAGTCAGAGGCGCGACTGCCACTCGCCGTCAGCTTAGTTACTGGAGAACCTGCCAACTCAAGCAGCAAGTCGATGTCATGGATCATCAAGTCCAGCACTACGGACACGTCATTGGCGCGGTTTGAGTAAGGACTCATGCGGTGTGCTTCTAGGGCCAGCAGCTCCTCGGTTTTGAGCACCTTGCTGAGTTCTTGGAAGGCTGGGTTAAACCGCTCAATATGCCCTACTTGCAAGATGCAATGAGAGTCTGCTGCCGCATTCACTAAAGACTCAGCTTCTGCAATACTGGCCGCGATCGGCTTTTCGATCAGCACATGCACGCCTGCCTGTAAACAGGCCATGCCCACGGCATGGTGGAGTCGGGTGGGCACAGCCACACAAACTGCATCTACGTGCTGGAGCAAGTCGTGGTAGTCCTCGAAAAACCTTACTCGGTATTTACTGGCTGTGTCTAAGCCTCGCTCCACGTTGACATCAGACACACCGATCAGTTCTACATCTTTTAGCAAACTCAAGACGCGGGTGTGATGCTGTCCCATGTTGCCAACCCCAATCACCCCCACACGAATGGGTTCTGGCTGGTTGCGTTGCGAACCGACATTCGAATGCGTCGATGACATGTTGTTCTGCACTCCTATACCTCCACCACCACAGGGATCAAGCAGATTGGCTACACTGAGCCGCCTCAAACCATCCAGATAGTAGCACAGCGGCTCTCTTTATGAAGAATTCCAAAGTTTAATCTAGGTTCCTGAAACTCAGGTAAAGTTTTGCTCAAATCGTGCTTTTCTATCGTGCATAGTAGAATTTGGCAATCCCTGGCTATCTTTAAAGGCACGAATGCACGCTTTTCTTCGGTCAAAGTGGCTGTATCCAGTGAAGCAACGCTCGCTCCTCGTAGTCTGGGCTATGTTTTTGAGCTTGCTGCCTGGAGTTGGCGCGATCGCTACTACTCATATCGCTACTACCAACCCAGTTCCGAAAGCCACTGCCACTGCCAGAGTAGAGCAACGGCAAAAGCAGGTCCGCTTAGTCCAGCCAGAAAACTACGACCTCAACCGCTACCCCGTCACCGATGCGAATGAGCGGCATTGGCGCACAGTGCTTTGGGCTATGGCGCTGAGAGAACCGCAACCAGCCCAGGTAGCCCAAGCGTTGCAGGGAATTTTGGCTCTAACCAGTCGCCCCAAGCTCTCACAGCCACAAATGCGTACCGTAGATATGGCTATGCAGGTAGGAACGCAGATGTATCTGCACTTCCCGGCTCGGTACGGTAGTTTAGAGTCGGCATTTCGCCAAACAATTGAGCGCAGCCCTGACCCGCAGTGGGTAGCAATGGCGCTATCTGCTCTGGCTCAGGGAGACTTAGCTCCAGAAGAATTGCAATCACTCAGCGATCGCGTGCGGCAACGTTTTCCTCGGTGGTCGCAGGATGTGTGGCTGCAAACTACTTTACGAGACGTGGCGGAGCGCGTTAATCCTCCTGCTATGCCGCCGTTACGAGATTTATTGCAATGGACGATCGCGTCCCAACAACCTCATCTGTATGTGCTCTGTCCTCGCGATCGCGGCTTACTCTGTCGGGCCGTTTTGAAAGATCAATCGGGGCAATTTGTGCAGCAGTCTGGTCAGCTTTGGTCGGTGCCTCTGTTGTCGCGATCGCTCCACGATTTAGCTTGGAACTTTGAACGCGGGGAAACGCCACAAGGGATTTACCGGATTGAAGGCGTGGTGCCGCAACCAGATTTTGATTTTTTCGGCGCTTATGGTCAGTTTGCTTTAGTAAAACTATTCGTGCCTTTTGAGTCAGGCGTGCGGTCGTTTCTTCCTGGTCAGAAAGGACGATTCACGGGTACGTTAGCTGCTTATCAAGCTTTACTGCCACCTGCTTGGCGTAACTATTTTCCCATTCAGCAAACTTACTGGGCTGGGAAAGCAGGGCGATCGCTGTTCCGCATTCATGGCAGTGGGGAAGCGACTAATTTCTTCAGCGGCAAGGAACGCTATCCTGCGAGTGCTGATTGGAACCCAACGATTGGTTGCTTATCTGCTTTAGAGACCTATGACGAGTCTGGTCGTCTGCGACAAGCTGATATGCCCAAGATTTTGGCTGCCCTAACCGCAACAGGCGGCAAAAACTTCTCCGGTTATATGATCGTGGTTGAGGTTCCTGATACCACGCAAATCTCCTCAACCGCAGCGATCGCCGTAGTGGTCAACGAAAGTACCAGCCCCAAGACGAGGAGATGATTTCCTTCATCTAGCCATCTGCATCTAGAGATTGCCACAACTTGTCATAACCCTCAAAAATTACTTCCGCCAGAGCTACTGATGCTGAATCATAGTTGAGATGGTTGAATGCGAGGTGCAGAGATTGACTGTGAAAGCTGTAATTTTGTTGTCGGGAGGGTTAGACTCCTCCACTGTGCTGTATCAAGCCAAAGCCGATGGCTGCGATTGTCATGCCATTTCCTTTGATTACCAACAACGACATCGCCGAGAACTGGAATCGGCTGCTGCGATCGCCCAGGTTGCAGGCGCAATCCAGCATCAGGTAGTGAGTTTTGATCTGCGTCTTTGGGGCGGCTCTGCTCTCACGGATGACAGCATTGCGGTACCGAGCGATCGCTCCTTAGTAGAGATGGCCTCTCACATTCCTGTCACCTACGTGCCTGCCCGCAACACCATTTTCTTGAGCTTTGCCCTGGCTTATGCCGAAGCTATAGAGGCAGAACGAGTTTACATCGGGGTGAACAGCCTGGATTATTCTGGCTATCCAGATTGCCGCCCCGACTATATTCAAGCTATGCAAGAAGTTTTTCGTTTAGGCACGAAGCAGGGGCGCGAAGGACAACCGATTCAAATTGTCTCACCCCTGATTGAGCTAAAAAAGACTGAAATTATCCAGTTAGGCGATCGCTTGGGAGTGCCTTGGGAAAAAACTTGGTCTTGTTACACGGGTGAAGCAGTAGCTTGTGGCATCTGCGATTCTTGCCGCTTGCGTTTAGCGGCTTTTTCCGAGCTGGGACAAGCTGATCCACTTCCTTACAAAGCTCAATTGTCTTGATCGAAACCAAACTCTTGACCGGAAGCATCTGAGTTTGGTCTATCTACCTGACGACTGGAACGGGGCGTTTCGTCTGCTGCCGTCTCTGAAGCCGCGATCGCTTCATTCAGCTCTTCCAAGAATTGCTCCGTTTCCGGTTCTTCTAACCGCCGAATCCGAATTTGGTCCAGGCGAGGGCCTTCAGCCGAGACCACAGACAACTCCAAGCCTTTGTACAGCAGCACCTCACCTTCCGTAGGAATTTTCTGCATTTGATCAATCAAAAAGCCGCCCAAGGTTTGGTAATCATCTGTGAGCGGCAAGCTCAGATTCAGAAGTTCATTTACTTCTTCGAGATCCATCTGAGCCTGGACTAAAAACGTCTGGTCTTCTAAGATTTGCACCGTTAAGTCTTCACTGCTCTCAGATTCAGGCGTTTCACCAATAATCTCAGCCACCAAATCGGTTAAGGTGACCAGACCAGAGGTACCACCAAACTCATCCACCACCATCACCATCATTTGCCGCGATCGCTGCATCATGGTCAACAGCTCGCTCAACAGCATGTACTCGGGGACAAATCGCGCCGGATGAATCCAAGGCTCAATCTTAGTTTCAGGAGTAAGCAATCCTTGAGCCATCGGTTCGGCTAATTCCTTGAAGGAAAGAATGCCGCGAATGTCATCTAAGGACTCTCCCATGACCGGATAATAAGAATGCCTGGATGCAGCGACTTCTTCTAGAACTGCTTGAAAGGTGGCATCGCAGGAAATAGCGGCAATGCTGGTTCGAGGCACCATTGCTTCTTCCGCCAAGACTTCACCAAACTCAAACACATTGTTGAGCAGTTCCCGTTCCTCAGCCTCTAACCCCGTTGACTCTGACGAAGTAGCAATGATCAGTTGCAACTCCTCTGGGGTGACTTGGTTATACCAACCTTGTCCAGTGTATTGAATCCCTACAAGCTTCAGTAGCCAACGAGTCGATTGATTGAGAACCCAGATAAAAGGATTAAAGAAGCGCGCGATCGCCAAGCTTGGTGGACCTAGAAATCGAGCAAGTTGCTCCGAATAAAGCAACGCTACCGACTTCGGACACAACTCTCCCAATACGATTTGCAGATAAGCAATCAGTAGAAAAGCCACTGGCACCGCAAAAGAATGAGCTAGCGTTTGGCGCAGGGCTACAGGGACAGGTAATTGAGTTAACCAATCTGCCATTAAAACGGCCATTGTGCTCTCACCAATCCAACCTAAGGCCAAGCTAGACAACGTAATGCCGAGTTGGGTAGTGGAGAGTAGGCGATCGATACTTCTTTGCAGATCCTGGACCGTCTTAGCCTGCACATCCCCTGCACCTACCAGTTGATTGATGCGCGATCTCCGGACAGAGACAATCGAAAACTCAGCCGTAACAAAAAAGCCATTAATCGCAATTAGCAACAAAACTGCCAACAAGCGTAGCAGGGCCTCTCGCCCTGTGACAGGTAGGGGATTACTCGTCGCCAGCGCAAAGACAATAGGGGCAATCATCTGTAAAACCGGACCAACGGGCTATAGCGACTCCAAAACTTACCTGGTAATTGGAATACTAGATAGCTTCAGCTGTAGTTTTTGCTCTGGGTAGTCAGTTAAAGTCATCGAGAGCTTGTCAGCTCCGTCTAACAAAGACATGGGGACACTTACAGTACCAGAAAATGGACCACTAGCGGGTGGTAACTCTTCTGGCAACCCTTCAGCGGTAGCACTCAAAGCTCGTCCCCGCTGATCCGTTATATTCAAAAAGCTGTAAAGAAACCGCACGTTTTGCTTGCCCTCGTTCCGCATCTTGACGTTTAGCAGCAAAGAACCACCTTGTTTCTGTACGGTATCGACTTCTAAGCTGACATCTTGATCTCGACCCACAACTGGGAATCCAGGCTGGGCGATCGCAGTCTTAGAGCCTGAATCAGAGCTAGCTCCATCACTCAACGCTTTACTGCGGTCTTTGTTAGCAGGGGCATCCTCCGCCTTATCCTTGCCCTCAATGCGACCTTTAACCCGTTTCAAGATGTCTTCTTCTTTGAGAATCATCACCTCTTCCCGGCGCAGTGGCTTATTTTTATCTCGACCCACCAACTTGCTTGTTGGTCGGACATCGGGTTGAGTAATTCCCCTGAGGGCTTGACGACCAAGCGCAAATCCCCAAGCAGCACTAACTAAGCCTGCTCCAAACATCAAAGTTAGCAGAACTAAGGTAAGTGCCACATTTGCATTTAATTTCATTGCTAATGATGGGGGTATGTGATTACAAGATGGATGCCACTGAAAAAATACGTTAGAAGAAGTAAAACAAGATGCGAATTGAGAGAAAGATTATTTCATAACATAATATGGATAGAAGATACCAAAGGCTTCGGTACAGAAGGTTAGGTATCAGGATACAATCAAAAAGCTTAACCAGGGTTGGCCGAGCGGTTGAGGCAGCGAACTCATAATTCGCGATAGGCAGGTTCGACCCCTGCACCCTGGATTAATAAATCCTATTTCTAAACCCACTGCAACTGCTTGGGTATGGATTTCTAATGGGTTGAGGTTGCAGCCTTTCAGAGGAAGATTCAGCATCAACGTCTGTGTCATTGCCGAATCTCCCTTGCCAAACCCTATAGCTTAGCGAGGAGGCAGTGTTTCAAACTGCAACTCGCCACCCTGAGGAAGAGCATCAGAAGTCAGGCGGTTGACGTAGATAGTCGGGTTGACCAGTACCGATGTAGTGTACGGATTTGGTAAGTCTGGAGTGCGAATCAAAGGGCCGTCAGAAGCTTGTTGCTCTAACGCATCCCGATACAGAATATTAACGAGTCGGGCGTCCCGGGCAATCCGATTTTCGGCAAAAGAGTTACGAACAATTGACCCTTGACCTAGAATCGTATTCGTCTGGTTGAGTAATCCTTGCTCTCTAAAAAAGTTACCTGAATTGGTGTAAAGAACTCGATTAAAAGCATCGTTAAGCTTTTCTGTGCTAATGCGATCGCTAACTGTTACCTGCTCTTGCGCCACTGCGGCAGAGGTAAAGACTGTGGACGCTGTAGCAAGCACTAATAGACTAACTAGACCTTTAAACCTCATACCCATAGCACTACTCCTCAATTTTTCGGTTAAATACTAACTCACCCTTGAGTTTAAGATCATTAGCTACAGACCTTGGTGATCTGCTGCATCTTACGGTTCTTCAACTTTACCTGCTCATACCATGACTGACGGAATTTTAGTGCAAACTCGCGAGTTTTCTTCACTAGTCACTGCTGATTTACCCCAAGTGCGTCAGCAGTTGTTAGACATCCTATGTGAAGTTGCTTACAAAGAAGGCAATTTCACCCTTTCTTCAGGGCAGCAGAGTTCTTATTACATCAATGGCAAGCAGGTGACGCTTCACCCTTATGGAGCGGTTGGCGTGGGTCGAATTTTACTTTCATTGCTCCCAGAGGATACCCAAGCTGTCGCTGGATTAACGCTAGGAGCAGACCCAATTGTGACCGCAGTGAGTGTGGTCGCAGCCTACGAGGGACGGGCGATCGCGCCGCTGATTATTCGTAAGGAGGCCAAAGGGCATGGCACTCAAGCTTATATTGAAGGCTTAACCCTACCTGCTAATAGTTCTGTCGTAGTTTTAGAAGATGTAGTGACGACGGGTGGCTCGGCCATGAAAGCTGTGGAGCGGCTACGTGATGCGGGCTATGTCGTTGAAGAAGTAATCTCTCTGGTCGATCGCCAGCAGGGGGGAGGGGAGCTATACGAGCGCGAAGGCTTAAAGTTCCAGGCGGTATTTACAATCCAAGACCTCCAAGTCCACTGGAAACAATTGCAGGCATAACCGTAGGGGTGCTCCTTGTAGGTACCCTCTTCACATCAATATTGCTGCAAAGAAAAAGGGCAGGCACGAGACCTGCCCCTACGTGAGACGTAATGTATTGAACAGGCTAATTAGCCTTGAGTCACGGGTTCTTTGGCGAGAAACTTCTCTAGCTCGGTGAGCGCGTCCGCATCGACCTTGGTCTGCATGGGGCAGAACTTAGGCCCACACATGGAGCAGAACTCAGCAGTTTTGTAAATGTCGGCGGGGAGAGTTTCGTCGTGGTACTCTTTGGCTCGCTCGGGGTCAAGCGACAACTCGAACTGGCGGTTCCAGTCGAAGTTGTAGCGAGCTTTAGAGAGTTCATCGTCGCGATCGCGGGCACCTGGACGATGACGAGCAATATCCGCTGCGTGCGCTGCAATTTTGTAAGCAATCAAGCCATTCCGCACATCTTCAGCGTTGGGCAAGCCCAAATGCTCTTTGGGGGTGACGTAGCAAAGCATGGCTGTGCCGTACCAACCCGCCATTGCGGCTCCAATTGCGGAGGTGATGTGGTCGTAACCAGGGGCAATATCGGTAACGAGAGGGCCAAGTACATAGAAGGGCGCTTCTGAGCACTCTTCCATTTGTTTGCGGACGTTGAACTCGATTTGATCCATCGGTACGTGACCAGGACCTTCTACCATCACCTGGACATCATGCTCCCAAGCTTTCCGAGTCAGTTGGCCTAGGGTTTTGAGCTCAGCTAGCTGTGCTTCATCGGAGGCATCGTGGGCGCAACCGGGACGCAGCGAGTCGCCCAAGCTAAAGGAGACATCGTATCGCTTGAAGATCTCAATGATGTCGTCGAAGTGGGTGTAGAGGGGATTCTGCTTGTGGTGCGCCAACATCCACCGAGCCAAGATACCGCCACCGCGCGACACAATTCCCGTAATCCGATTTCTCACCAAAGGCAAGTGCTCAATCAGAATTCCGGCGTGAATCGTCATGTAGTCCACACCCTGCTGGGCGTGCTTCTCGATGATGTGCAGGAAATCATCGGGGGTGAGCTGCTCAATATTGCCGTGGACCGATTCCAATGCTTGGTAGATGGGAACGGTACCAATGGGTACGGGCGAAGCATTGATAATGGCGGTGCGAATCTGATCTAAGTTGCCGCCTCCGGTGGACAAGTCCATGACGGTATCAGCGCCATATTTCACTGCTAGGTGCAGCTTGGCAACTTCTTCGTCCATGTTGGAGGAGTTGGGCGATGCACCAATATTGGCGTTGACTTTGCACTTGGAGGCAATGCCGATCGCCATTGGTTCGAGGTTGGTGTGGTTGATGTTCGCCGGAATAATCATCCGACCCCGTGCCACTTCATCCCGAATTAGGTCTGCTGGAAGATTTTCGCGCTGGGCGACGTAGTTCATTTCTTCCGTGATCATTCCCTGACGGGCAAAGTGCATTTGAGACACATTGCTCTGCCCGCGACGCTTCGCGACCCATTCTGTCCGCATATTAAGTTCCTCGATAAACAGCTTCCCTCCGCTGGTATTACCCAGGTTCAGGTTCTAAGGGTCTGATCTCAGCCTGTCGCTCCAGGCACCCCTAGCTTGGTTAACGATTGTATCACCTGGGTCTGGGACGGATCGCCGAGTTCTCAAATCTACGAAAACCTCAGTGTTTTGTAATCAAGTGCGATCGCCACTCATTTTTTGTCAACCTATTTTGGTTGAGCCTCTACGGCTTATTTGAGGTTAAGTATAATCTTTTACTAAATTTATTTTTGGCATGTTGTATAAAGCGGTAGTCATCTCTACCTACGGGTAGATGATTTCGTGAAAGCTGTGAGATCAAAAACATAAATATTTGTTATTCTCAGTACATTCCAGATTTTCTAAGTGTAAAAAGTTTTGGAATCGCTCTAGACCTCTAGCGCGATCGCGACCCTCATAGCGTCTATTTGCCCTCGGCCCCTGAAAGCCACTTCTGCGTGATTGCTACCCCCTGAAACCGCATGAAGTGATATTTGCTTTTTAGTCGTTGCAACCGAGAGCGGATCAGTACCAGAGTCAGCGCGATCGCTAGAGGACAACTCCAGCTACCTGTAAGCCAAAATCACAATGAAGAAAGGACTTTGGAGCCTGCTACTTGCGCTACTCCTACTTTGGTCATTTTCGTTACCAACCTTTGCATCTCCAACTGCGGTGCTGAGTCAAGCTCAAGGCAGCACCTCTGAGAGTCTTGCTCAGAGCAATTGTCCTAGACAGCTCCAAAGTCCGATCGCTTCAGAACCATTGGCAGCAGCTATTAGCATCAATCCTGAAGTTTTGCCTCGCATTGGCGTAGCTCGAATTCGCTCTGGCATTCTCCCCGGTGTTGTCATTGGGGGACATCACGAAGGCGTTCTCAAAATTCTGCAACAACGCTATACCGCTTCTGGGCAGTTGGATGAACAGCTAGAAGATGCAGCTTTACAAGCGATCGAGGATGAACTGGTGGATGCTGGCTACAACGTGGGTAGATCAGAGCAGCATTCGGTGTTTGATGAGCAACTGATGGAGGAGTCTGAACCAGTTAGATTTCTGGTGGGTGGCAAGATTACCAAAGTAGAACTGAATTCTTACAGTTCTTTCTTCAACAGTAGAACGGCAGACCAAAGAACGATTCAGTGGGAAATCTTCGATCGCGACACCAACAAAGTGATTGTGCGACAGGCAACCACAGGTCAAGCTGAAGCTGAGGGCATTGATAATCCTGCGGCCACCTATGAAGCAATTCGAGCCAGCTTTAAGACCCTCCTCGCTCAACCCAGTTTCACAACCTCACTCCAGCAGGCTGTGGGACGAGATTTAGCCCCAACTTCCGCCAAAACTTACCAAATTGCGGCTCTGCCTAGCTCGCAACTACCGCTTTCTACAGAGCAAATTGCTAGCCATACAATTCCTTCTGTGGTTTGGATTCGCACGCCAACGGGACGCGGTACAGGTTTTGTGATTGACTCATCGGGTTTGATTTTGACCAATCAACATGTCGTAGGTTCCTCGTTCTCAGTCAAAGTAAAGCTGTACGATGGCTCCACCCAAACGGGACGAGTGCTGAAGCGCAACGCAGCCTTTGATGTCGCGTTGGTTAAACTTGAAGGGGACGTTAGCCATATTCCCGCCTTGCCGATCGCCGATCTTAGTGCGGTCAAGGTAGGGGAGGAAGTAGTGGCGATCGGCAATCCTATCGCTTATTCCAACACCGTTACCAAAGGCATTGTTAGTGGCATTCGGACTATCGGTAGCCGAGACCTGATTCAAACCGATGTTGCTATCAACCCTGGCAACAGTGGCGGTCCGCTCCTCAACCAACAGGGAGCGGTGATCGGGATTGTGACCGAAAAAATGGTGAGTCGAGGCATTGAAGGACTAGGCTTTGCCCTCCCGATCAGCGAATCCTTGCAGAATTTAGATGTGTTTGTGAAACCATCGAGATCTGTAGGTTCTATGGCGATGTAGGGGCTGTGGCTGAGTAATCTAGCTGAGCGCGATCGCTGCCCTATCGCTACCCTATGGCTGCCTTTTTATCGCTGCCAAGTGATCGGCACGTGAGGTTGAGAGGGCCAATTGGCAGAGGGTCTGGTTTGGGTTTCTTCGTCTAAAACTTTGACCACTCGGTTGTAGATGTCTTCGGCTTGCTGAAGCGAGTTGCCGATGCTGGTGACTCCCACTTTGCCAAACTCAGACAACGCTCCCATGAGGTGGAATACAGTTCCCGTTTCGGTGCTGCTGTCAAAGTGCAGCTGATGGTGAGCGATGATGTCCATCAGGTCGTTGGGGAGCAACCCACGATAGCGTTCTTTTTGCAGGTTGTCGGTGGCCATGTAATACTTAGGTCGCCCTTGTTGGCTGTAGAACAAGCCACTAGAGAGGTCATAACGACCGTTGGTAAGAAACTTGAGGGTCATGAAAGGGTGAGTCGTTCCCCCTTTACGCAGATTGATCTCGATCGCCTGCAAATCCCATTGGGTTTGTTCGGTTTTGGGGTCGTGATGTGGCACCGCGAGAAAATCAACCCCGAATCGTTCTAGAACCCCTTTGGCCGCTAGATTCTTGCCTACTTGCCGTCCTAACTCTTGCAGTTTTAAGCGGTAAGACTCATCGGCGGGAAAGCTGCAACCTAGATAAATTTGTCCATCAGGGCCACCGAGAATTTGGTCATGGGTCGAGAGAATTTCCACCTCGCCCGTGGGAGTAATGCGACCTTGTACGCTGGGCGATCGCTTTTCCTCTCCTTCAATAAATGCTTCAGCGATCGCTCCTAGTTCTGGAATGCGGCTACTAAAGTTGCTCCAGACTTCAGACTTTGCTTGAAAGCTCATGCCCTCAAAGCGATCGCGGATAGCACTCACTCTTTCGGCGTGAGTTGCCTGTCCCGGAGCCAAGCTAAGAATGGGACGGAGATCTAGCAGGGCATTGCCTTCACCTGAAAAACCCTCATTCAGCTTGATTACCATCCGCTTTAAGAGAGGTTGGCGCTCCCACAACTCTGCCGCCACCGCGGCTAGTTCATCCACGCTCCGTACTAACTTGCTGCCATCTGGGCAAGGAACCCCAGATTCCGCAAAGATTTGGCGGCTGCCGCTTTTTGTCCCCCAGTACAACAAATCTGGATCAAGGGCATACAGGGGTACATTAAGCTGACAAGACAAATCCCGCTCCAAGGGGCTGGAGTTGTAGCAGATCATAAAGGTCTTGTCGGGCCGCAACGCCTGCCGAATCCGCTCCATCAAGCGCGGACGCTCCAAAATCTTCTGAGTCAGCGAAGTGGACGCAGAATCGTAGGTCGAAAACAGCAACAGGCGATCGCGAGCATGGGAGAAGGGAATCCCAGGCAGCAGTTGTAGATAGTAATCAATAATGCTGGGATGCAGCGGCTGCGACGTGACATAGATCAAACGAGTCCGGGGGTTACGCAGCCGAATTAGTGAGAACAACAACCGCTCTTCGTAGTGGTGTACCCCTTGAATCTTTAGCAACTCTCGCTGATCTAAGCTGAGGGAGGGAATGACAATAATATCCGCATCGCTGGGATCAAACGATTCTATCGCCTGCCAGCGATCGGACAACAAAGCCTGTAGATGACGAAACTGCTCTGCCTGCTCGGAGGAGGAAAAATCAAGAGTTTGCATGAGCTTCTAAGGCTTGCCCTGCCTCAGCGATTCTTACACCTGCGATTTTAGCTGGATAAGGCAAATTACACCTCTATCAATCGACTGGCAGAAGTGATGAAACGCTAAAATTTATAGCTCAGAACCCGGACGACAGAACCTTCTGGGGGCAGATCACCCGGTTTGATGGTGATGGCATCATTTTGCACTTGGCGAATATTAGCGCCCTCCATCAAGGCCAGAAACTCATCTACAGAAGTTAAGTCGCAGCTTGCGCCATCGGCAGCAGCCGTACGGTAATGAGTCGGAATAATTACCTTCGGATTCAAAATCTGCACTGCCTGCTTAGCTTCCTGTGGATTGTAAGCTTTAGGGCCACCCCCGACTGGAATCAGCAACACATCAGGCCGACCCATCAGAATTTTTTGCTCAATGGAAATGGGAGCCGCTGCTCCACCAAGATGCATAACAGTGATGCCGCCTTGCTGCCAGCGCCAAGCCACATTAGTACCAAAGCGCTTTCCTCCCCGGCGATCGTGGTCAATGCTAATGCCCTGGAGCTGAAGACCCGCTACCTGATAAGCCCCTGGTTGATACAACAGCTTGGGGTTACCGGAAAGTTCCTCAACGGCTCCTTCATCCAAAAGTTGACTGCTGATCAACACTAAATCCGCACTCACTTTTGGGCTGCGATAGCCTGCTGTGCAACCTAGTTGTCGAAACGGATTAGTCAGGATGCGCTGGCCGCTACCTGTAAATAAAAATGCGGTATGCCCTAGCCACTTAATTGACAAGCCATTGCTGGTTTGGGCTTGATAAGCTTCAAAACCAGAAGCTAAACCCAGGCCTCCAGCAGCCAACAAACCCGCCTGCGCGTAGCGCATGAACTGTCGCCGTTTCATCTTTCTCCTCACGTCCCCTGTGTGTGCATCTAAATCGCCAATTTGCAATTAGTTAATAGCTGTTAGCGATTCGTGGGTAAGCTTAGCGCCATCGCTGGAGCAGGATTAAGGATTAGTGCTCCTCAATTCGCCTCCGTAAATAGGCTACAAGATTTTCTGGCCTTAACTGCTAAGCGTTAGTGGCTAAGCGCTAATTGGCGATCGCCAACCGACAACAGAAAGTTCCGCAATAACTGCTTACCCGAATTAGTCAGAATACTCTCTGGATGAAACTGGACGCCCTCGATGTGAGGATAGTTCCGATGTCGCACCCCCATAATCGTGCCGTCATCCACCCAGGCTGTGACTTCTAGCGTGTCTGGGCAGGTTTGTGGCTCAATCACCAAGCTATGATATCGGGTTGCCGTCAAGGGATTTTCTAAGTCCCGAAAAACTCCTAGCCCTATGTGATGAACTTGCGAGGTTTTGCCGTGCATCAACTCTGGAGCGCGGACAATATTGCCGCCAAACACTTGACCAATACTTTGATGGCCTAAGCAAACTCCCAAAATAGGTAGGGTGGGGCCTAACTGACGAATCAGCTCTAGCGAAACGCCTGCATCCTCTGGGCGACCTGGCCCTGGAGAAATCACCACTGCATCAGGTTGGAGTTGCTGCACTTGCTCTAGGGAAATTTTGTCGTTGCGATAGACTTGGACTTCAGCCGCGACAGGTAATTCGGCACCAAGTTCACCTAGGTACTGCACCAAGTTGTAGGTAAAACTGTCGTAGTTATCAATAACAAGAATCAAGATTGACTCCTAGGAGTAAGAACTAGGGATGCATTAGCTAACCAACTGCCGCTGGTTTTGCCGATCTCTAGCGTAAAGTAGATTGCAGCAAGGTTAGGAGTGGCGGCAACAGCAGGGAACTTGCGACCAAAATGGCAGCGATCGCCGAAATCAGTACTGCACCTGCCGCACAGTCTTTGGCAATTTTAGCGAGTTCATGGTAGGACTGCTTCACCGTTAGGTCAACCACTGACTCTAGGGCTGTATTGAGCAGTTCCATCGCCAGTACAGCTCCGATCGTCAAGCTAATGATTGACATCTCTACTGCACTCAGCCGTAAAAAAGCACCCAAGCCGATCGCTAGACTGCCGACGATGACATGGATTCTAAAGTTGCGTTGGGTGCGGAAGGCGTAGCTCAAACCCGCCCAAGCATATTTGAAACTAATCCACAAATTAGCAGCAACCCGCCAGGATAGATCCCGATTCGGTTTGGCAATTACCTTATCACTCACTTTGTTAGAGGTTTGAGTTGAGAGATCTGGGGACATAGGCAGGGAAGCACAGGTGTTAGTGGAGTTGGGCAACAGGCTCTCCTTTGGAGTAGCAGTCTATCCTGTTCTAGTAGCAAAACCAACCACTTGCAACAGAGTTTCTTGCTGACTTAACATTCGCACCAAACTGTCATCGTCAGGATGGTCCCAGCCTAAGAGATGCAATAAGCCATGAGCGGCTAGCCACGCTAACTCGTAAGTCACCTCATGCCCTTGTTGTTCTGCTTGGCGCTGAGCAGTATCTACAGAAATTACAATGTCTCCTAGATACAGAGGTAGCGATCGCATCTCCTCCGACTGCGGGCTGTCTACTTCTAGGGCGGCAAATGCTAGCACATCGGTTGGCCGATCGATTTGGCGATACTGAGCATTCAGAGTTTGGATTTCAGCATCATCAGTCAATCTCAAACTCAATTCATAAGCTTGGTCTAGCTCCAGCGGAATTTGATCTGCTTGATCTACCTGACTCAAAGCTTCCAGCCAACTCTGAAACCAAATGTCCCACTTTTCAATCGCAATGGGGCTATTGGCGATCGCCCCAGTTTGATTCGCTTCTGGATGATCCAGTTCTGGCAATTTGGACTCTAGCTCGGCACTTTCAGGCTCAGGAGATGAGTAGAAGCAATCCTGAACACTCACTTCAACTTGCACGCTTGAGTCTCCCCATCAATCCCAATCAGTGGATAAAAATTCTTTAGCGGGTCAGATAAGCCAAACCAATCAGAACGGTGAATAAACCAACGGTGGTCAAGGTGAAGTGCCACAAGGACTTACCCCGTTTGCGCACCATGTTACGCATGGCTAATTTGACGTAACTAGGCTTCGGAGAAGTTTCCGCTTCCGGTGATGCGTTGTCAATTCCAGCATCAGTAGCGGGCGGAATACTAGGTTCGGCAGGCAAAGAATCTGAATTCATAGGGCTCGTCAAAGCAATGTGTGCCAGTTCAAGTGACTGTAAAACTAGGGGTGACCTGTAAAACAGCCACCAGCCTATTGCCTAAATGTAACAATTTGTTTGCAGATTGATCACAATCATTGTTGCTCAGGCAACAACTCCTAACTAAGCACTTTGCCTCTACTGGGACAATTCCTGCACAAAGGGCGCGATCGCTTGGACAAATTCGGTGGTTGTTTCGTAGGGCATGACATTGCGACCTGTCATCTTGAGGCTACGGCCTTGAGGAAGATGGGCGAGGTAGTCAGCAATGCGTTGATCGGGAGTTTCCTGTTTGCCAGAGCGGCTAATGCTGGAGGCAGTTTCCCCAACCACTACCAGAGTGGGTTGTTGAGTTGAGGCGATCGCCTGCTCGTAATTTTGCCGCCAAAAGCCCGCGAGGAAAGCAAACACCGCATGACGACTGGCGGGATCTTGAGCGCCCCGTACCAGCATATCTACCCATTCTTGATCCACCGCTTCGGCGCGATCGAACAGCTGTTTGGTAGAGAAGGATCGCAAAAATTGGGGGCGACGGGCATATCGGAAGAAGGCTGCCCCCAGGGGAGAGTCAAAGAGATTCCAGGAGAGTCGTCGCTGCCAAGACTTAGAAGCTTTAGTCATCACAGGCCAAGCGGGAGGACCAGATAGCACTAACCCACGAATTAAATTTGTCTCTTTTTGCAGTTGGGTAAGGGCGATCGCAACTGGAAATAAAGCTCCCTGCACCACCAGAATTACAGGCTGCTGAATCACTGTTTGCAAAAAGTACTGCAACTGCTCCGCCCAATCTTCGGGGGTATAAGTCACGTGAGGCATATCACTGTTGCCACAGCCCAGCAGATCAGGGTTGTAGATAGGGTTACGATGCTCCGCTTGATACCACTCTCTCCCAAAGCGCTGCCAAAAATGCCGTGACAACCCCACTCCAATCGGATGAATCAACAACAGAGGCGTTTTAGTTCCTGGGGATGGAGCGGTAGGAGTTTGTACCTCGTAAGCACAACGATATCCTTTCCAGGTGTAGAACTGCGTGGGTAAAATAGTTTGTGCGGTAGTCGAGGTAGTTTGAGGTTGCATAACAGTTTATGGATAGGGTCTTGAAGCCCTCTCCACGCTAAAGATACGACGGTTCATACGTATAGGCTTGTCATAGACAAAAAAGACGACAGCCAATACACAAGGGCGTTGCTAGAGAGCTCTTTCAGGTGGTTAGGTGATTAAGATTAGCTTGACAAATTAGCGCTAAACAAATTCAGACTGACCTCCAATCATAGGAGCTTGCTTCCAGAAAACTTCTCCTTTTTCAAGACACACGATGCTGTCATAAAAACTGATACCAAATGTTTCTCTCGTAATCAAATCTGGCGTAACTTTTCCTCGTGTATGGTCTGCATTCAGTCTATCGATGTAATCCTTAGCAATATTGATAAAAGTATTAGGTTTTTCTAATCCTCCCCCATATTCTTCCCAATAGGCAGTATGTAGATCTTCAACCATATAGATTGCATTCTTAGGCATTTTTGGATAAAAGAACTGAAATGAACTTGTAATATGATTCATTTGATGGCTTCCGTCATCTAACACAATATCTGGAATGCCAAACTCATCAACTACACTTTGAAGAAAAGAGTGATCTGATTGATCGCCAATGCGGACGAAAATCCCTGGTGATTCGTGCTCTTGACATTCCGGATTCAGGTCAATTCCCACAATCTTTGCAAGTGGGCCAAAAAAACGTTGCCACATTTGCAGGGAACCACCTCGTGAAACACCAATTTCAAGAAAAGTAAGAGATTTATTCCTCCAGCCAGAAAAATGACGCTCGTAAATGGGAAAGTAATGCACCCATTTATGAATGATCTTTTGGTCGTTAGTTAGAAAATCTTGCCAGAGATTCATTTTGTCCTCACGAGAAGATGATAAGGATAGTTCTAACAGGTAGAATTTGTTTGTTAATAATAAGCGAGATTCAGCCGCCAGAGCTAATATTTTAGACTGTCAATATCCGCTTAGCAGACCTCGTTGCTTAGCTTGGCGTTCGGCTTGCCAAAATAGCAATACTCCTACCACCAAATACACGGCTCCATTTATAAAGGCGATCGCCAACTCGTTCCAATCTAGGGCTTGCCCTTCTGCCATTAGTTCTCTCAGTACACCTGCCCCAGCGGTCATCGGTAAGATTCTTGATAACATTTGCAGTGAACCTGTCCAATCTTCAGTGGGGGTTGAAATTAGGAACAATAGGGCAAATTGAAAAATGCCTAACACTTGCTGTACCCGCTTGAGCAGCAACGCCAAGGCTCCGAGCGCAAAAGATAAACCGTAGGCTCCAAGCAGAATGGTGCTGAGCGGTAAAAATAAACTGAAGCTGAAATTGAGCCGACTACCTGTAATTGCCATGATGATCAGCAGCCCTACGAGAGTCAGGAATAAGCGGAGAGTGAGACTTGCGATCGCCCGCATCAAGAAGACTCGTGAGGCTCCGAAGGGAGATAGGAATAACTGCTCTAGCGTCCCGGTTTGGGCTTCTGCCTGTAAACCAACGGCGATGTCGTTCATGATGAAGATCAACAGCGTCCACAGCACATATCCAATGACTATCGCATCTAAGCGATCGCCAAACTGGACGGTAGGCCCAGCAATGTAACGGGCACTGGCAAATAGCCCGTAGAAGACCAATGTGGTGATCAAGAGTCCGGCGATCGCGTCGGCAGGGTAACGAATGAACTGAATCCAACTCCGCCGTAACTCGGCCCAAAATAAATTAAGCATCTCGCCCCTCCCGCACCAGTTTCAAAAAGATGCCTGTCAAATCAGCTTGGTCTTTCTTCACCCGCAGAATCGGCAAGGGCTGCAAAATAGCAAACACCTGATACAACGTTTCAGCACCCTGAACATATACGGTTTGTTCAGTTTTAACGACTGCACCCAAGGCTGCGATCGCCTGACTCTGCTTGGCATCCAATGGGCTTTCGAGTTCAATGGTGTAAGCAGACCCAGAGAATTGCCGAATTAACTCACGGGTAGGTTCCTCAGCAATAATTTCACCTGCTTGAATAATCGCCACGCGATCGGAAAGCTGTTCGGCAACGTCGAGTTGGTGGGTGGTGAGCAGAATGGCCCGTCCCTCTTGAGCAATCTCGCGCACCAAAGCTTTGACGTTTTCTGTGGCTTCTACGTCGAGGCCGAGGGTGGGTTCATCTAATAGTAAAAGCTGCGGTTGATGCACCAAAGCCACGGCGATCGCTAGTTTCTGTTGCATTCCTCGTGACAACGCTTGCACTGGACTCCGACGTTTATCCATCAAGCCAAAGCGTTCTAGCAGCGATCGCCCATATCGTTTCGCCTGACGTTGATCCAACCCTCGCAACATGCCAAAGTATTCCAGATTTTCTTCTGGGCTGAGTCGCCAGTAAACATTACGGTTGCCTTCTAATACTGCACCGAGCAGCTTTAAGGCGCGAGGGTCGCGGTGGGGGTCGCTGCCAGCAATTTTGACAAAGCCAGTGTCAGGCCGAATCAAGCCTGCAATCATCTTGATGGTGGTGGTTTTGCCTGCTCCGTTTGGCCCTAAAAACGCGAGAACTTCTCCGGGTTTGATGGTTAAGGAAACGTCGCGCACGGCTTGAATCTGTTTGCCGCGATCGCGATAGGTTTTGCTCAGGTTGTCGGCTTCGAGTGCAATCATGTCGCTTACACTAGCCACCCAGTTTCGTCGCGTTCATGGCGTTCGTGTCGAGCTTGTGCAAACGCTAGCCGTTGTTGAGCGGATTGCTTTTCGCACCACCAACGCAAGCCTTCTGCAATAGCGCGATCGCGATCGCTGGTCAGTTGATCTACCTGTTGCACTAATGCTGTATCTAAGGTGACAGAAATGGTCTGCTGTGAAGAATCCACCGAGGACATGGTCGAGAAGCCAATAAGGATTAGGGTTGCGACCCGCTTTGTTACTATATCAACCCAAAACGCCTCTCTAAGTCAGCTTACTGAGGATAGATTAGGACATAATTTCTGTAGCTAGATTTTATAAGGAGAAAAGATGCCTATTGAAGTTGGAATTTGGCGATTAGGAGATAAGCCAGAGAAAGTTGTTATGTCCGCCATTGACTCTGAGATAAGGCTTGAAGATGCTCTCACCAAGGATCTATCAATTTTATCTCCACAACTAATGCTGATTGGCAGACAGATTAGAACCCTATATGGAGGGTTTATTGATATTCTCGCAATGGATATGTCAGGAAACCTATCTATCATTGAGCTAAAAAAAGATCGAACCCCTCGTGAAGTAATAGCTCAACTACTTGACTACGCTTCTTGGGTGCAAGCACTTTCCTATGATGAGGTGTCTAAAATTTATTCAGATCAAAATAATGGCAAAAAATTAGAAGAGGGGTTTGATGAGACTTTTGGTATAAGTTTGCCAGAGCAGATAAATCAAAGACATGAGTTGGTGGTGGTTGCATCAGAGCTGGATACCAGTACAGAACGAATTATCGGCTACCTTGCAGACAATTATGGTGTGCCAGTCAATGCAGTATTTTTTCGCTTTTTCCGAGATGATGATCGTGATTATTTAGCCCGAACTTGGCTGATTGATCCTAAAGAGGCTGAACGGAAGGCTAGTCAATCAAAAAGCAGGAAGAGCAGCGAATCTTGGAATGGTCGAGATTTCTATATCAGTCTTGGAGAAGGTGACCACAGGACTTGGGATGATTGCCAAAAGTATGGCTTTATCTCAGGTGGACAGGGCAAGTGGTACAGCCAAACCTTAAAGCTTTTGTTTCCCGGTGCTAGGGTATTTGTGAATATACCCAAAGCAGGCTACGTCGGTGTTGGAACAGTGAAAGATAGTCCTCTCCCTGTCAAGGATTTTAAGGTGGTTGTTGATAACCAAGAACTTCCAATTCTGAATGTTCCTCTTAAAGCTTTAAATATGGGAGCGAAGGCTGATGATTTGGATTTATGTGAGTATATTGTTCGGGTTGAATGGATTAAAACCTTGCCAAAAAATGAGGCCCATTGGGAAAAAGGACTGTTTGCTATTCAACATACAGCATGTCGATTAACTAGCAGCTTTACGATAGAAAAGCTGTCAAAGCATTTCGGTTTAGATGATTAGCCTGTGGAAAAGTGAAAAGCTTGAATTGACGCTTGAACCTTAAAGTACAGTTTCGATGCCAAGTAATTTCTTTTCAGGAGTTTGTCTACAATCTCAAGAAAAGCTTCTATTTCATAGGAGATTTGTGAATCTAAAATCGCATTTTATGATGATCGCGAAATACAATGCTTGGGTGAATGCCAGACTCTACAAAATGGCTCGTGAATTGCCCGATGAAGCCTATCGTAAAAACGTGGGCGCGTATTTTGGCAGCTTACAAGGAACTCTCAACCACATCCTCACTGCCGATCGCATTTGGATGCGGCGCATGACTGGAACCGGAGAGCATCCTGACAAGTTGAACGCGATCGCCTTTGATGACTTGCCTTCCCTCCAAGCCGCCAGAGAAGCCGAAGACGATCGCATTCTGCAATTTATTGAAGGATTAACTGAAGCAGAGCTTAATCAAGAGTTGAGCTATCACACGCTCGACGGAGCAGCTCACCGTCAACCTCTGGGCGAAATTCTCTCTCACTTCTTTAATCACCAGACTCACCATCGTGGTCAAGCTCATACCATCCTCACCATCCTCGGTGTTGCTGAACCCACATCCCTTGACCTTTTAATGATGCTCCGAGAGGCTAAGGGTTCGTAGCGCGATCGCCCTACATAAAGCCAGCATGAGTTGAGCAGAAATAAACCCAGCTTCTGGTTGGTTAGAACGTGTCCATCGCCATTTATAGTGGAATTGCAGTCAATTCTTAAGCGATTGTGAAAGCAATTACTCTCCTCGGCTCCACTGGCTCGATTGGTACGCAAACGCTAGACATCGTAGCTCAATATCCCGATCAATTTCGGATTGTTGGGTTAGCGGCGGGACGGAATGTCGAACTACTGGCGCAACAGATTCGGCAATTTAAGCCAGAAATTGTGGCCCTGTGTGACGAGGAGAAACTCCAAGAGCTGAAAGAGGCGATCGCAGACCTCAACCCTCAACCGATCCTGCTCACCGGGGATGCAGGAATTGTGGAAGTCGCACGCTATGGCGACTCAGAAGCCGTAGTCACTGGAATTGTTGGTTGTGCAGGTTTGCTACCCACGATCGCGGCTATTGAAGCCGGAAAAGATATTGCCCTCGCTAACAAAGAAACTCTGATTGCAGGTGGCCCAGTTGTGCTGCCCTTAGTCGAGAAGCATGGCATTAAGCTCTTGCCTGCCGACTCGGAACACTCCGCCATTTTTCAATGTTTACAAGGGGTTCCCAAGGGTGGACTGCGACGGATTTTGTTGACTGCTTCCGGTGGAGCTTTCCGGGATTGGCCCGTCGAGAAACTGCCCCAGGTGACGGTAGCCGATGCACTCAAGCACCCCAACTGGTCAATGGGGCGGAAGATTACGGTAGACTCTGCCACCTTGATGAACAAGGGCTTGGAAGTCATTGAAGCGCACTACCTTTTCGACATGGACTACGACGACATCGAGATCGTCATCCATCCCCAAAGCATTATTCACTCGCTGATTGAACTGCAAGATACGTCTGTCTTGGCCCAGCTTGGTTGGCCCGATATGCGCCTACCTCTACTCTACGCTCTCTCTTGGCCCGATCGCATCTACACCAACTGGGAACGCTTCGACTTGGTGAAAGCAGGCGACCTCACCTTCCGCGCTCCTGATCACCAGAAGTATCCTTGTATGCAGTTGGCTTATGCTGCGGGTCGTGCGGGTGGCTCGATGCCAGCGGTTCTCAACGCTGCAAATGAGCAAGCAGTAGCCCTGTTCCTCGACGAAAAGGTTCGCTTCTTAGATATCCCTCGCCTAATCGAAACCGCTTGCGATCGCTACCAAACCCAAAACTCAGCGACTCCAACCTTAGAAAACATTGTGGCCGCTGACCAATGGGCTAGACAAGCCGTTCTGCAAGCTACTGAGGAACTGAACCAAGGCGATCGCCTGATCTCTCTGCGCTAACATCGACTCATTCCAGTCATTCATTAGCCACAGGCAAGCTTAGGCTGAATCTAAGTTTGGACGATCGCTTGGAAATTGGAGGTGACATGATGGGTGGAGAACTGATCCTGATCCTCGCTGCCCTCATCGTGGCGGCACTGGTTTTTACGGCTTTAATCAACCTGGTCAAAACCACAGTCAAAACGGCCATCTTGGTCGCTTTAGTGATTTTGGCGCTGCAACTGCTCTTTGGTATTGGTTTCCAAGAAGTATGGAATCAAGTTCTCCAAATCGTTCAGGCTGTTTGGCAGTTCCTGTTTGACAGCTAATTGCAAGCTCGTTAGCTCACACCTACCAATCGAGCCAAGGCATCTTTGACAGCGGGCGGCAGTCTCCGCATAATTTTGCCTTTTTCCCGATCAACCGCTACCAAGATCACCCGCGCTGTCAGGTACAGTTCCGCCCCGTCCGGAGATTGAATCTGATAATCCCAGTTGATTCGCACTCCATCCACATCGGCCATCCGAGCTTTCACGAGCGCCGACATCCCCAGGCGGAGGGAGCGATGATAGCGCACTGACAGATCCACTACAGGCAAGTCACAACCCAGCGCGACCAAGTCAGCATAATCAATGCCGATTGCGCGTAGGCATTCAATCCGAGCTTCTTCCATCCAAGCTACATAGGCACCGTGCCAAACGGCTCCAGCATAGTCAGTATGGTTAGGATGAACCCGCACCGGGTACTCAAACCAACTTCCCGATGCGAACAACGGTGGGCTTTGAATTGCTCCCGAAGCAGGAACTTGAGGTTGTATTTGTTTACTTTCCGACACGTTGCGATTGCCTAAAAAATCTAAGTTTTACATTAATTTCTAAACTAATTTTTACACTAATTGTTCAGATTATTTAAGTTCGCCTAGGCCTAATTTTGCTGAATCAATTCAAACTGTCGATTTTTACTTCCCTCCCAGAATGAAAACTGAGTTTGATCACTACAAATCCTTTACACAGATACTTTTGACCTAATAATCGTGACACTTCTTAACAAGAAGTTGGAATCACAAATCTTTAAGAGAATAGAACCATTCACTATCGGTAGATATGATGATCTTGTAAGAAGAAGGCTAAAGTTTTTGAGCCATTCGATCATTCAACTTAATGAATGATTAAAAGGTGTTACCAATCACTGAACTGTTCAGGCATCAATTTAAGAAACTAGACAATTTTGTTGGGCACGAGGCGAAACCATGATTGAGAGAATTCTGCTAGCTGACTCCGGAAATGGACACTCTGAAGAGATGCTCAAGGCTTTAATGGCCATTCCGTCCATGCAACGGGCATCCGTTACAGTTCTCCACGTAGTGCAGCCCCAAATTACGGCTGAAGCAATGGCTGCAAAGCGGGAGCAAGGCCAACAGCTCCTAGAGGCGGCTGTGCAATCCCTGCACCTTGATTCGGGCCATGTTACGACGATTCTACGGGAAGGCAATCCTAAGGATGAAGTCTGCCGCGTCGCTGACGAGATTGATGCCGATCTCGTGATTATGGGTTCCCGTGGCCTCAAGCGCCTAGAGGCAATTTTAGAAGATTCTGTCAGCCAGTATGTGTTCCAAGCTTCTTCTCGTCCCATGTTGTTCGTCAAGGACGACATTTATGTGAAGCAAATCCATCGTGTCATGGTGGCGATGGATAACTCTGACTCGGCTAAAAAGTCACTTGACTTAGCGACCTTCTTGTTGCGCGATGTGAAGGGAGGACAATTGCTCCTAACTCACGTTAATCCCAAGAAAGAAAGATCCGGTGTGACCATGCACAATCCAGAGCAAGATCCTGTCTTGGCTCCTGCTGTAGCAGCGGCGAAAAAGTGGGGCATTGCCTACCGTTGCATTTCCACCAGCGGTAAGCCCGGAGAAGAAATTTGTCGCTTAGCCGAAGAGATGAGCGTTGACCTGTTGATGTTAGGCTCTCCCGATCGCCGTCCTGCAATTGGCAAAGGCTTGCCTGATCTCGATCGCCTGCTAGGCGGCTCCCTATCTGATTACGTGCGGGTTTATGCCAATTGCCCGGTGCTGCTAGAGCGTACAGTCGGTTAAGTTTGCAGTTAATTGAGTTGAGTCAACCAACCTGGGCTAGAGGCAGTCACTCCTGAGATCTAGTCCAGGTTGTTGCTTTGTGAAGCAAAACTTCTGAGCGGTTTTTCAGACGCTACTCTAGAGCCAAGCCTGTTTTAGAGGGTGAAACGTGGCAGAGAGAGTCAGAGCCGCTCGAAATCGTACCCTGACGTTGACAGAAGCGGAGCGATCGCATTACCAATCCCAACTGTTGCAGTTAAGTGGTCCAGTTACCGCTGATGCAGTCCTTAACCAAACCATCTGCCAAGACTTATTCCAAGTTTTGGACTGGTTGCCAGAGCAATTTGTGGATTTATTGGTGGTTGATCCTCCCTACAACCTCACCAAGCAATTTAATCAGCAATGGGTGAAGCAGCGATCGCTAGAAGACTACAGTGATTGGGTAGATAGCTGGTTGTCTCGCCTAGTGCGGGTGCTGAAGCCCACAGCTTCGGTTTATCTTTGTGGCGACTGGCAATCTTCTCTCGCCCTTTATGCGATCGCCTCGCGCTATCTCACAGTTCGCAATCGCATCACTTGGGAGCGCGAAAAAGGTCGGGGAGCCAAAGCCAATTGGAAAAACTGTGCCGAAGATATCTGGTTTTGTACCGTCTCAAAACACTACTACTTCGATGCTGAGGCAGTGCAACTGAAGCGTCAAGTTCGCGCTCCTTACACAGATGGGTCAGGGCAACCCAAAGATTGGCAAAATACCTCAGAGGGAAACTTTCGGTTGACCGCAGCCTCCAACCTCTGGACCGATATGACCGTGCCCTTCTGGTCCATGCCGGAAAACACCGACCATCCCACCCAAAAACCAGAGAAGCTAATTGCCAAAATTATCTTGGCTAGCTCACCCGTGGGTGCTGTGGTTCTCGATCCATTTCTTGGCTCTGGAACGACTTCTGTGGTCGCGAAAAAGCTGGAGCGGCAGTTTGTCGGAATTGAACTAGACGAGTACTATGCTTGCTTGGCAGCTAAACGTTTGGCTCTAGCAGAAAGCGATCGCCACATTCAGGGCTACTGCGATCGTGTCTTCTGGGAGCGCAATAGCCTACCCCACCAAAGAACTTTTCTCAAAAGGAGAGTTTGATCGCAGCCATAGCAAAAGCGCCACACTCCATAACAAGTAGGCGCTTAGCAGTATCAATCCAATTCAGTTGATCGGAAACGTAAATTAACCCAAGTTTTGCAGCCGTCGAGAGGAAAGTAAAAGCACAACCCAACGTCCCTCGATCTCTCCAGCAAACTATTTGTCTTGGTCTGCTGATTGTCGGCTGGCAGTTTGGATATAGAGAATCAGCAAAAAGACTGCTGGAACCAACACAAACAGAATACTTGCGACAAAGCCTAATTCATTAACTTCCATTACCCAGCCTCAAATTCATTTCAAAGTTACTAACAGGCCCAGCTCACTCAAGTAAACAAGTTGCCGCCACTGGCAATGCTGTTGTTAGAACTGGGCTTTGAAAGAGCCTTCAGTGCTCTGTCTATCTTGTATCACAGATGGGTTGCCTGCCAACACCTACCCTCAATCTCTCCTTAAGAGCTTTTAGGCTTAGTGTTCACGCTCACAGGCCCATTTACGAGGGCTTGGCAAGCTAGTCGATAGTTATCAGGCTTCTTTTTGAGTTTGCGATCTTCCACCTCAGTGCGAGGAGAGAGATGATCTAGCCCTTCCACAACCTCGACGATACAGGTACCACATTGGCCATACCCGCCGCAGTTCGTCATCTTACCAATGAAGGTATAAATATCGATCCCATTCTCGATCGCCTTAAATCTCAGGTTGGCTCCATCCGCTGCGATGATCTCTTTATTCTCTTTGATGAATTTAATATTTCCCATACCCGATACCCGTTTCCCTCTTTGTCCCTTCGTTACATTCACCCATCATCACAAAAGCTGCTCTATCCAAGTGGCATGGGCATTGCAGCAAAAATGTATCAGCTTAGCCATTCAAGGTTCAAGAAATGCAAATTCTTTCTCAGAATCAAAGCTGCCCGTTTCTAAGCTAACAAATGACTTGCTGCTGACCTGATCCAGGAGGCCCCTTCTGCCAGCTCTTAGTTAGAAACCGGAAGATGTCAGGATCTTGAAGGCTGTTACAAGTCACGAAGGACTATTGCGGAACCATCAACTTTGCTTGCATTAGGCTCTAACACTGGTTACACTTCTTTATACATTTCATCTTTATAAGCGCATTGTCAAACTGCTTAAGCTGTCTTGTTTAGAGGCAATTTTGGTAGACAGTGCTAAACGGCAAAAGAGTTACAGCGGTTCTAGATCTGGTAGGTTTATCAGTATCCGGCACCTTAACAAAATGCTGAAAGAAGCGTTGAAGTAGGAATATCTAGAGGAGGAGCGTAGTCAATGGGACTACCCTGGTACCGAGTACACACAGTCGTTCTGAATGACCCAGGGCGACTGATTTCTGTACACCTAATGCATACTGCACTTGTGGCAGGCTGGGCCGGTTCAATGGCGTTATATGAACTGGCTATTTTCGATCCTAGCGATGCTGTCCTGAACCCCATGTGGCGTCAGGGCATGTTTGTTCTACCCTTTATGGCTCGTTTGGGTGTCACTCAATCCTGGGGTGGCTGGAGCATTGCAGGTGAAGCGGCAGCCAATCCTGGTATCTGGTCATTTGAAGGTGTTGCAGCTGCTCACATTATCCTTTCCGGTCTGCTATTCCTCGCTGCCTGCTGGCACTGGGTTTATTGGGATCTAGAACTGTTCAGAGATCCTCGGACTGGTGAACCTGCCCTCGACTTGCCAAAAATGTTTGGCATTCATTTGTTCTTGTCGGGTTTACTCTGCTTTGGCTTTGGTGCATTCCATTTGTCAGGCTTGTTTGGACCCGGAATGTGGGTTTCCGACCCCTATGGCTTAACAGGCAGTGTCCAGCCTGTAGCTCCAGAGTGGGGACCTGCTGGATTTAACCCCTTTAACCCTGGTGGTATTGTGGCTCACCACATTGCTGCTGGAACGGTTGGAATTATTGCTGGTTTATTCCACCTCAGTGTTCGTCCTCCAGAGCGGCTCTACCGAGCGCTGCGGATGGGTAACATCGAGACTGTACTCTCTAGCAGTATTGCGGCTGTTTTCTTTGCTGCCTTTGTGGTTGCAGGTACGATGTGGTATGGCAATGCTGCCACCCCCATTGAGCTGTTTGGGCCAACTCGTTATCAGTGGGACCAAGGTTACTTCCACCAAGAAATCAACCGTCGTGTTGAAGCCACTGTTGCTGGAGGCGGCAGTCTCGAAACAGCTTGGTCAGAGATTCCTGAGAAGCTAGCGTTCTACGACTATGTGGGCAACAACCCTGCGAAGGGTGGTTTGTTCCGTACAGGTCCGATGAACAAAGGTGATGGAATCGCTCAGACTTGGCTAGGCCACCCTGTCTTCACCGACTCTGAAGGTCGCGAGCTGTTTGTGCGCCGTATCCCTAACTTCTTTGAGAACTTCCCAGTTGTCTTGACTGACAGCGAAGGTGTAGTTCGGGCAGATATCCCATTCCGTCGGGCTGAATCTAAATACAGCTTTGAGCAGACTGGTGTAACTGTCAGCTTCTACGGTGGTGAATTGGATGGTCAAACATTCAATGATCCTGCGACTGTGAAGCGTTATGCTCGTGCGGCTCAATTGGGTGAGCCCTTCCAGTTCGATCGCGAAACTCTAAACTCTGACGGGGTATTCCGGACTAGCCCTCGTGGTTGGTTCACCTTTGGACATGCCGTCTTTGCGCTCTTGTTCTTCTTCGGTCACATCTGGCACGGTTCGCGGACTCTGTTCCGCGACGTGTTTGCTGGGGTTGAGGCTGACCTTGAGGAGCAAGTTGAGTGGGGTCTGTTCCAGAAAGTGGGTGACAAGAGTACCCGCCGGAAGGAAGCTGTCTAAGACTCTGGAGAAATTGCTGAGAATGGTCTAACGACGTCTCAACCTATAGAGGTTAATTCGTTAGGCCGTTCTTCTCCTTCTGTTGATAAACTAATAGTTAGCTAGATTGCTCAGGAATTTTTGACATGGAAGCCGTTGCTTACATTTTGATTTTGACTTTGGCGATCGGAGTGCTGTTCTTTGCGATCGCTTTCCGCGAGCCACCCCGGATCGGTAAATAGCTTCAGATTCAGTAAAATTACATTACTGATGTAAAATTCTCCCAGAAGCAACAATTCAAAGTTTTTGATGACCTGAGCCTCGGCGCTGTTCTTAAAGAGTTTTACTTCTCTTCCTCTGAACAGCTTGCAGTTGAAGCGGCTCAGGTTTTCACCTTTGATTCTTTTCCTGCTCAAAGGATTGGGTAAGTATGCGGTGTCCCTTCTGCCAGCACCCCGATAATCGCGTTCTTGAGTCTCGCTCTGCGGAGGCGAGTCAAAGTGTGCGGCGGCGGCGGGAATGCTTGAAGTGTGGTCGCCGTTTTACGACTTACGAGCGCATTGAGTACGTGCCGATCGCAATCATCAAGCGAGATGGCGATCGCGAATCATTTGACCGTTCCAAACTGCTCAGAGGGATTGTACGAGCTTGCGAAAAAACAGGCGTTGGTTCAGCCCGCTTAGAAGCCTTGGTCGATGAAATCGAAGCTGAAATACAGCAAAGAGCAGTCCGCGAAGTGCCGAGCACTGAGATTGGTGAGTTGGTACTACAGCGTCTACAGTTTTTGAGTGAAGTTGCTTATATTCGATTTGCCTCGGTCTATCGCCAATTTCGAGGGATTCGAGACTTCATTGATACGCTCAATCACCTGCAAGGATGTCTCAATCAAGGAGAGGGGACTAGTGAGGCTGCTGAGAGCAGCATTGATGTTGTAGCTGGTGCTGAGGCAGGATCTGAACAAGAAACACCCGCTGCCTTTATGACCCATTCCTAAGAATTATAAAACTGTTATAGAAATTCATAAAAACCCCTCTAAAGATATTAGCGGGGGAAGCTATTGCGTTATGATAGTTCTTCTGAACCCACAAACCATCTAGAGCAGATCTCCTACAATAGTGCTTGGGGGGGATACAGGTGTAGGCTGCACATTAGTAAACGTGCGTGTACATCGATAGGAGACGAAACTACCAAATAGATTAGACACTGGGAAACAATTAGCATGGTCAATCAGGAAACAACGGCTAAGGACATTGGCTTTACACACGACGATTTTGCAGCCCTACTCGACAAATACGATTATCATTTCAGCCCTGGCGATGTGGTCGCCGGCACAGTATTCAGCTTGGAACCGAGGGGCGCTCTGATTGACATCGGTGCTAAGACGGCTGCTTATATTCCCATTCAGGAAATGTCAATTAACCGAATTGACGCTCCCGAAGAAGTATTGCAGTCGAACGAAACTCGCGAATTTTTCATTTTGACGGATGAGAATGAAGATGGACAGTTGACTCTGTCTATTCGTCGAATTGAATACATGCGAGCTTGGGAGCGGGTCCGTCAGTTGCAAGCAGAAGATGCGACGGTTCGTTCTAGCGTATTTGCGACCAACCGGGGTGGCGCGCTGGTCAGAATTGAAGGATTGCGCGGCTTTATTCCTGGTTCTCACATCAGTACTCGTAAGCCTAAAGAAGAGCTGGTTGGCGAAGAGCTACCCTTAAAATTCTTAGAAGTAGACGAAGATCGTAACCGCCTAGTCCTCAGTCATCGTCGGGCGCTGGTTGAGCGTAAGATGAACCGCCTGGAAGTTGGTGAGGTGGTCATTGGTACTGTGCGCGGTATTAAGCCTTATGGTGCATTTATCGATATCGGTGGTGTGAGCGGTCTGTTGCACATCTCTGAAATTTCTCACGATCACATTGACACCCCCCACAGTGTTTTCAACGTCAATGATGAAGTGAAGGTCATGATCATTGACTTGGATGCTGAGCGTGGTCGGATTTCCCTTTCCACTAAGCAGTTGGAACCAGAACCCGGCGACATGGTAAAGAATCCTCAGGTTGTCTATGAAAAGGCAGAGGAAATGGCCGCTAAGTATCGTGAGCAACTCCGAGCGCAGCAAGAGGGCGTGACCATCGAAGAGGTTCCTGCCGCAGTTGAGGAAGCTGAGGAAGAAGTGGTAGAAGCAGCAGTTCCTGAGGAAGTCGTAGAAGAGCAACCTTCAGCTGTAGAAATCTAGACTTTCAACGACTAGATTTCAGTTACAGGGCTAGTGCTGCTACAGATTGTTTTCCTCTGTGAGCTAGCAATCAATTATCTAAGTGTTTTTGAATGAAGAGGGGGTTGACTCCTCTTCATTTTTATTGTCTTAGTTCTATTGTTTTAACGAGTTTGCAGGAGGGATAGATTTGGCAATTGTTCGCTGCCAGCACTTAACCTTCACCAATATTGAAGCGGTGATTTTCGACAAGGATGGGACGCTGGCGAATTCAGAATCTTTTTTGATCAAGTTAGGTCAGATGCGATCGCACCTGCTAAATCTAGAAGTCGCAGGCATAGAAGCATCGCTGTTGCCAATGTTTGGGTTAGTAGGCGGTCACCTCAACCCTGCGGGCGCTTTAGCCGTGGGCAGTCGCCGCGAGAATGAAATTGCTGCCGCCGCTTATGTTGCGGCCACGGGTCGAGATTGGGTGCAGTCGTTGGCGATCGCTCAGACAGCCTTCAAAGCAGCAGATCAGCATTTTCAGCGTAAGGCTGACTACACAGCCGTTTATCCAGATGCATTGCCTTGCTTGCGATCGCTCAAAACCTTTAGCGTGAAGACGGCTATTCTTTCCTCAGATAGCACCGATAATGTCGAAGATTTTGCTCAAAGGTATGAGTTAGAGCCGTATTTTGATCTACTAATGGGCACTGAATTAGGGCTCACGAAACCTGACCCCAGATTGCTTCAGCAGGCTTGCGCAGCGTTGGAGGTAGAGCCTGCGGCAACGCTGGTGGTGGGTGATTCCAGTGCGGATTTGGTGATGGCGAAAGCAGCGGGAGCAGCAGGTGGGATTGGGGCAACCTGGGGATGGGCTGAGTCCTTCGATTTACCAGATGCAGATGTAGCGATCGCGCGGTGGGAAGAAATTGAAGTATTGAGCGCAGAATAAAAACTGCTTGCAAACCATTGATCTCAGTCAGAGAAGCACTTTGGTTATGGGAGCCTAGGTCGGGGGGCTACGAGCATGACCACAAGTGGTATAATTCCGGAACTTAACCCCTGAGCGCTAGTCCGTTTAGCTAAAGAGAGGATATTTCCTTGTCTCGTCGCTACCTTTTTACATCTGAATCAGTTACCGAAGGCCACCCCGATAAGATTTGCGACCAAATCTCGGACACTATCTTAGATGCCCTCTTGGCTCAAGATCCCACTAGCCGAGTTGCGGCTGAAGTGGTTGTCAATACAGGTTTGGTTTTGATTACTGGCGAAATTACTTCCAGAGCCAACGTCAACTACATTGAGCTAGCTCGCCAGAAAATTGCCGAGATTGGCTACACAGGTGCCGAGAACGGCTTCTGTTCCAATAGTTGCTCCGTCTTAGTAGCTTTAGATCGGCAATCCCCCGACATCGCTCAGGGTGTGAATGCGGCACAGGAGCGCCGTGAAGAGTCCAGTACAGAAGACCTGGATGTCACCGGAGCAGGCGACCAAGGCATTATGTTTGGTTTTGCTTGCAACGAAACACCAGAACTGATGCCCTTGCCGATCAGTCTGGCTCACCGAATTGCCCGCCGCTTAGCAAGCGTTAGAAAAACTGGACAACTGTCTTACTTACGCCCAGACGGTAAAACTCAAGTCACGGTCGCTTACGAAGATGGCCGTCCGGTTGGCATCGATACTATTTTGATCTCTACGCAGCATACAGCTACCATCGGTGACATCACTGATGAGGTTGCGGTGCAAGCCAAGATCAAGGAAGATCTCTGGTCTTTGGTCGTAGAACCGATCTTTGCAGATATTTCTGTGGAACCCGATGAGAACACGCGCTTCCTCGTAAATCCTACAGGCAAGTTTGTCATTGGTGGCCCTCAGGGTGACTCTGGTCTGACGGGACGCAAAATTATTGTAGATACCTACGGTGGTTACTCTCGTCACGGTGGCGGCGCTTTCTCGGGTAAAGATCCCACCAAAGTAGACCGTAGTGCTGCTTATGCTTGCCGTTATGTCGCTAAAAACATCGTGGCGGCTGGACTAGCGGAGAAGTGTGAAGTGCAGTTGAGCTATGCCATTGGTGTGGCTCGCCCGGTCAGCATCATGCTGGAGACTTTTGGTACGGGCAAGGTAGATGATGAGAAACTCCTAGAGCTAGTGCAACAGCACTTTGAGTTGCGTCCAGCAGGCATCATCAAAGCTTTTAATTTGCAAAAGCTTCCAGCTGAGCGGGGTGGTCGCTTCTATCAAGATGTGGCTGCTTATGGTCATTTGGGCCGCACTGACCTAGAGTTGCCTTGGGAGAAAACCGATAAGGCAGATCTACTAAAGGAAGCTCTTACCCTTTCTAGTGCTTTAGCCTAATCTTGAACTTGTTACAAAGCGATCGCCACTCTTCATCGGGTCGCGATCGCTTTGTCTTTTCAGCATTCAGGTTTTCAGTGTTAAGGCTGCTAATAACGGACTTGTAGCGTCACAATTGCCGCAACTTCCTGCTCTCCGCCGATTATGGGCGTAGGTACTTTACTGTTTTGAGTTAATTCTCCGGCGATCGCCATTGGCATGGGCGGGGGCATTTGGTTATCCCCTGTTACCTGAACGTTGACGATTTCTCGTTGTTGGAGATCTAAAGCACCTAAAGCTGCACTCACTTGAGTTTTAGCTTTGGCAGTGGCTTTCCGAATTGCATCCTGTTGCGCTGTGGCGATCGCTTCATCGGAGGCAGCAAAGGAAACGCTATCAATCCGGGTTGCGCCTGCTTTGACGGCATCATCTAGTAAGGTGCCAACTTTGTCTGTTGGCATCCGGAAGCTGACCATGTTTGCCCCCGAATAGCCTTTGATGCTCTGTTCTCCATCTTTATAGCTGTATTGAGGACTGAGCCGAATGCCAGTGGTTTCTAGCTTTTCGACTTGGCGAGACTGGAGGAGCTTAACCACAGCTTGCGATCGCTGCGCCACTTGTTGTTGCACAGCCTCAGCCGTCTGATTCTGGACTTCTACTCCCAGTTGTACTTGGGTGAGGGTGGTTGGAATATTGACTTCACCTTTACCTGAAACCATTAAGGTTCTGGTGAGTGGGCTGGTGTTTGATGGGGCTTGACAAGCGCTTAATCCGATGACACCCAGTAACAGGAATGCAGCTTTTAAGTAATGATTTCTGGCTCTAGAACGACTGAGAGGGGCACAGTTCATATATCCTCAACACTTGAATCGAGCGAATATGTCTACTGTGTCACTGGCGTCCTTGGGCAGGGTGGCAAGTTACAGTTTTGGAAACCTCAGATCTTGGGGTTCAGTTTTTGCGAAATCCAGCTAGTGGCTCCACTGACTAAAGCTCCTGCCATCAGAATTCCTAGCGCTGGGGTAAACACAGGGTCCCAGAGCTTGTACCACAAATCTAAGCCTAGAGGAACGCCCGCAGAACGGCCTATCACTGCGATCGCGAGCCAGAAAAAGCTAAATAAAACTAAAAATAAATCAGCAACAAGCGCTAGATTAATCCACTTTAAAAGGTTGTCTTTCATCAATTGTTTAGGCTGAGAGCCACAAAAAATAGATTACAAAAAAAGATGGCCGTACTTGCAATGAGTACAGCCACAATTGTAGAAGCAGAATTGATAATTTTGAAATTAACTATCTAAAAAGTCTGCTTAGTCCAGATCATTCATTGCTTCTCCGGGAATGCTCAGATCATCTGGATCTACATAGTGGCAAACTGCATCATCAATACAAATCAAAGCCCAGCCTGATTGATCCATCCCAACCAGCCTGTAAGAAGTTTCTTGGACAAAAAATCCTTTGTGATTCCGAGTTTCTGGCTTAACAGCGACATTCTCAATGATCATGGCGGCCTAACTCCGTGAATGTTAAAAATGAACCAGCGATAAAGCTAAAAGCTCAGCTTATCGCTTAGTTCATAAAATCTTATCATTAGATTTTCGGATTTATCGTTAAGTTGTTTGAGTAATTGTTGAGCGATATAAATAGACAGAGAGTTTTATATCTCTAAACGCTCAATTCATTACCACATGAAGCTCCTAGGCCTCGAATAGCCACTGCTGAACTCGCTGCAAACTCTTCCAATCGGGTTTTCTGCTTAATCCTTCTTCAAGATTTTCTTTAACTTCGTCCTCTAATTCTTTAGCCACCATCATGATCTGTTGAGCTAACTCGATATGATCACGGACGCCTTTTTTGGAGGTTTCCAGCATGGCGATCGCTAAATTCACTTGGGCTTGCGGATCTTGCGGATTGAGTTTGACTGCTTTTTGCGCTGCATTGTAAGCCTGGGTATGTTTGTTATCTAAGAGATACAGCCAAGCCAAGCAAGTCCAAGCAGGGCTACTTTTGCGGGCCCGCTCGCAAATGTCTTTGAACACAGGAATTAAGGTGTCTGGGCCTTCTCCTGCCTTGTAGCGTTCAATGCTTGCATCAAAAAGATCTTCAATGGTCTGAGTCATATCAGTTCAAAACTTGAATGGTTGAGATGGCAGCAATAAATTAAACCATGCTGAGGGGAGCATGGTTCGTAGTTTTGGACTAATTTTGGGCTACGGTTCTAAACTCAAAGCTGGCTAATTAAGCTGAGAATGACTTCCCGCAACCACAAGTCTGAGAAGCGTTGGGATTGGTGAATTGGAAGCCACCGCCAATTAAGGCATCATTGTAGTCCAGCACTAAACCATATAAGTAGAGCAAACTCTTGCGATCGCAGATGACTTTGAAACCGTCATAGTCAAACACGTCATCGTCTTCACGAATATCCTTGGGGTCAGCAAAATCCATCAGGTAAGACATACCAGAACAACCGCCATTCCGGACTCCTACCCGCAGGCACAGATCCTTACCTTGCTTTTCTCGTAGCGCAAGCACTTGGCGGAGGCCATTTTCCGTTAGCAAAATTCCTTGTTGAGACTGAGTTGCTTGTGTCATTGCTTGGTGTGACTCCTTATGCTTCTTAAAACGTAGATTGCTTCAGCTTTTCAGTCTATTTTCTGAAGGGTATTTCAGCTAAATTGGTTGTACCAGCCAAACCCCTCAAACTCGGTGTGATGGTTCTACTCTAGATCTTAACCTCGATAGCCGATTGCTCGAACGCGATCGCACCTGAGCGATTGCAAACTAGCCATGTCTGCTGTGCTTTTCCGTTGTGCCCTTAATGGCTTAGGTTAAGTCAGATTTAGTACGATAAATTCTCTAGTAGAAGTTTTTTGCATAGGTCGCTGGCATTGCCATTGGCGCTGCAAGGCTGACTGGGCAACAACCCCTGAATTTTGCTTGCTTCTCAGCTCTGCCCGATGAGCCCCACGTTTCAGCTTTAATATGGCTACCATTGAGCTTTCCCCTTTGTCCTAGCCTTCTATAATCACTGGTTCGGTCTATGACTACTCTGACTCCCCCCACCTGTCGTCGCCTGCAAAACTTGCAACAAATTCCTAGTGTTTGGGAGGGCGATCGCCGTCCATTGACTGATAGCGCAGCGGCAAGTGTTGGGGCAGAGCTGAAAGGGGAAGGGGAGTGCATTCTCTGGGTAGACGGTTCGCAGGCAGTGGTGCGAGCGATGGATATTGTGCCCTTAGAAACAGGTGCAGAGGCGGTGGTTCGAGCCCTTTTGCAAGCAATGGAGCATCCTCATAGCCCTGCCTTACCAGGTCGTCCGCAAAAGATTGTGGTGCGCGATCGCGAACTTCAGTTTTTCCTCCGGGGTGTTCTCCAAAATCTGGACATTGTGATTGATTATGTGCCAGACCTACCCCTGATTGATGAAATCTTTAAGGGCTTTCAAGAAGCTGCTAGCGTCCGCCCTCCTCAACTGCCTCCAGCCTATGCCAAAGCTTTGACTGAAAAAGCTTATGAGCTTTGGGACGGTGAGCCTTGGGAAATTTTAGGCGAGCACCAAATTCTAGCGATTGAGATTAATCAATGGGATGTAGAAACGCTCTATGCTTGCGTCATGGGCATGATGGGCATGGAATATGGCATTCTGCTCTATCGTTCGCTGGATTCCCTGAAGCAATTTCGTCAACAGATCCTAAACCAAGACTCAAGCGATCACATGGAATCTGCGTTCCTAAAGCAAGATTGCATGTTTATCACCTTCGAGCAGACGGAAGATGAAACTGACGACGAAACGCTTGATTTGTCAGAATTGCCACCTTCGGAAGTACAACCTAGCTTTGGCAATTTGCACCCACTGGAGCGCATGCGATCGTATTTGTATGAGGAAGAAGCGATCGCCTGTTCAATTGCCGCAGAAGCGCTCCATCGCTTTTTTCGTCAGCATGGCAAAAAACTATCGCTCGATCACTTCCCGGCTATTAGTAGCCGCTACCGCATTCCGTTGGCTGAACTAGGCATAAAATCCAAGCAATCACAGATTTCCGTCCAAGTTTCTACCTTGCCCGATGTTGCTGCTGAATTAGCGGCATTGACAGATGACGAAGACGAGGATTTAGACTTTCCAGTGCTGCGCGACGATTTGGTGCCCAAGGATTGTCTACGCTGGTTAGAAATCTTGCCTTGGGAAACCGTCGAACTTTTGAGAAAAGACTCAGGCTTTTATCAGCTCGCTGATACCCGCGTTGAAGCAGTAGGTGAAGGTCTCCCTGTCGTCTTCATTCAAACCTCGCAGCCTAAAGCCAAAGCTTTAATCCAAGGCCTAGAAGCGGCAGGTGGCCTGAACGCTATTTGTTTTAACCCTGGTGAAGATCCGTTCGCGGGGACAACCTACGACTTAGGGGTTCTGCAAACTAACAACGGAGAATTGCACCTATTTGAAGAGTTTATTGAGGAAAATGCTGCTTACACAGCCGCCCGCAAGAAATGGGAGCGAGTTTGTAAAAAAACGAAAGGCTATTGCGGCTTAGTGATTGCTAAAGGAGTAACTGGGGCTTCCCGTGGCCAACCACCCGTCAAAGACATGCTGGCGTTGATGGAAGCGCGATCGCTCTCCGCCGAAGAACTAGGCATTGGCCCAATGGAGCTGAAGTTAGAGATCGATTGGGTCTGAACCTCACTTGCTCACTCTGTCTTAAAATATGTAAAGCAATTATCAGGAAAGGCAGAATGCGAGTTGCGATCGTTGGGGCGGGGCTTGCTGGCATGGCCGCAGCCGTCGATTTAGTCGATGCAGGGCATGAAGTAGAGATTTTTGAGTCTCGTCCGTTTGTCGGTGGCAAAGTTGGCAGTTGGGTAGATGCTGACGGCAACCACATCGAGATGGGCCTGCATGTGTTCTTCTTTAACTACGCCAATCTGTTTGCGTTGATGAAAAAGGTTGGCGCATTTGAGAACCTGCTACCCAAGCAACACACGCATACCTTCGTCAATCGCGGCGGTATTGTCAAAAACCTTGATTTCCGCTTCCCAATTGGCGCACCTTTTAATGGCCTGAAAGCCTTTTTCACCACCGGACAGTTGTCGCTTCTCGATAAGCTGCAAAATGCGATCGCCCTCGGCACCAGCCCGATGATTCGTGGCTTGGTCGATTACGAAGGCGGCATGAAACAAATTCGGGCACTCGATCGCGTCAGTTTTGCCCAGTGGTTCCGTAGTCATGGTGGCTCGAATGGCAGTCTGAAGCGGATGTGGAACCCGATCGCCTACGCTCTGGGTTTCATCGACACGGAAAATATCTCGGCTCGCTGCATGCTGACGATCTTCCAGATGTTTGCAACCAAAACTAAAGCCTCCAAGCTGAATATGCTGAAAGGTTCTCCCCACGAGTATTTGCTCAAGCCGATTGTGAATTACTTGGAATCGCGCGGCACCAAAATTCATACCCGCCGGGGTGTCCGCAAAGTCCTGTTTGAAGACGCAGGCGATCAAACCAAAGTCACTGGGTTAGTGATCGCCAACGGTGATAACGAAGAAACTGTTACCGCTGATGCTTATCTCTGCGCCTGCGATGTACCGGGGGTGCAACGCCTCCTACCTTCCGAATGGCGGCAATGGTCCGAGTTCGACAATATCTACAAGCTCGATGCGGTTCCTGTAGCGACGGTTCAACTGCGGTTTGATGGTTGGGTGACGGAACTACAAGACCCCCAAGCTCGTAAACAATTAGAGCACGCCGCCGGAATTGATAACCTGCTCTACACGGCTGATGCAGACTTTTCTTGCTTCTCCGATTTGGCGCTGTCTAGTCCTGCCGATTACTACCGTCCGGGGCAAGGGTCATTGTTGCAGTTGGTGTTGACTCCGGGCGATCCGTTTATTAAACAGAGTAACGAGGCGATCGCTCAGCACGTCCTCAAGCAAGTGCATGATCTGTTCCCCTCCTCGCGAGAACTGAACATGACCTGGTATAGTGTCGTCAAATTGGCACAATCGCTGTACCGCGAAGCCCCAGGCATGGATCCCTACCGTCCACCTCAAAAAACTGCGATCGCCAACTTCTTCCTGGCAGGGAGCTACACCCAGCAAGACTACATCGACAGCATGGAAGGAGCCACACTGTCCGGGGGACAAGCCGCTAAAGCAATTTTGGCTAGTTTTTCTCAAGTGGCTGAGAACCGCCAACCTATCGCAGTTAACGCTTAACTCACTAGCCCCCTTAATAAGGGGGGTTGGGGGGATCTAACTCACCTTCATCAGCGAGATCCGAGCATGTCTGATTGGCTAGAACATAGCGTCCAAGTTGAAGTCGATGTCCCCATTGAGTTGGCCTGGAGCCTCTGGTCTGATCTGGAGCAAATGCCCCGCTGGATGAAGTGGATTGACTCGGTGAAAGTGCAGGAGGACAACCCAGATCTGTCTCGCTGGAAGCTAGCCACAGGCGGTTGGACGTTTAGTTGGCAATCGCGCATCGTCAAAATTGTGCCGCAGCAAATTATTCAGTGGGAATCGGTGGATGGCTTGCCCAACCGAGGCGCGATTCGCTTTTACGATCGCGGTAACAGCAGCATCGTCAAACTCAGCGTTTCCTACGCTATCCCTGGCATCATTGGCAAATTGATGGACAATCTATTCTTGGGAAGAGTGGTGGAATCTACCATTCAAGCCGATCTAGAGCGTTTCAAGCAATACGCACTACTGCAAGCTAAAACATAGATAGAAGCCTAATTGTGTTGATCTAGAGTGAAGTAGTAGATTCTCGACTTACTTTTGAAGAATTTAATATTTGTGGCTGGAGCGCCTAAAAAATAACCTTATCTTACCGAAGTCCAACTATGGTCTAACTAGGTTATAAAGACCCATCAGGTTTAATTGAACAATATTTTTAACCATCAAGAATTCGAGCGCTTCTAAAACTTCTGCCTCATTAAACTTGTTAGCTTTTTCGTCTGACCAGGCCTTGATTTCTTTAATAATATTATTGAATGTCAGCTCTTTATCTGGCTCTAACAATGAGCAGATTGTTGCAATAAGTTCTAACTGTTTATCAGTAGAAATCTCATTAACGAAATCAGTGGCTTGTTCAATCGGCTCACCAAAGTCTTTCATCTTTTGATCTGTAGCTTTGCTAGTAACTATATTTAGTACTAGCTTGAGTGCTTCTTCAGTAGGTATTTGGTAAAAATCCTGAAACTCTTTAATGTCTTTAGTCAAAATATCAATAGAGTGGGCGTAAGGTCCATATTTATGTTTGTAAAACTTGAAGTAATTTTTTCCCAAGAAGATATTCATAAAATAAGCAGTCTTCTGAAGTCTTAGCTTGTTAAAACGTTTTAGTTTTAATTTGAACTTCATTAGAACTACATGGGACACATTTAACTTCGGAGCCTCTACACCTCTAGCCTTAAAGTAAGTAGATGGTTCATAAATAAAAACATCAACTGAGTTGGAAAGGGGTTCAAGATATTCAAGTATGACTGGCCTAATATCGGACCAGTTCAGTCCGCCATTGCCACATCCTAATGGTGGGATGGCAATGGATTTGATACTCAAACTGTCAATTAAATCTATTAACTCTGACAATCCTTGATGAATGTATTCATGCTTAGATTTTTCCCTCCATTTGTTCTTGGTAGGAAAATTTAAAATTAGCTTATTGTCTTCACAGTAATAATGAATTTTACCTATTCTGAGCTCTCCACTCTTGCATGCCTTAATATATTCACTATTATTTTTAGGAAATCTCAACTTAAACTGGTAGGCTATTCCTTTACCCATATAGCCCTCGCAGTTAACTGTATTAACTAAACATTCCGCTGTGGATTCTAAAATGTTGCCAGTGGTGAATTGCAACATACCTTAGTCCAAAAACATGCAGGGGTTGACATTTATGTGAAATGGAATGGCACCTATAATCTCATTAGCCATATCTCTCACATATTCTTCTAAATCATCGTCTCTAACATAGATAGAGTGAAATTCAGTTGGCATAATTGATACTGGAGATATGCATTCTGCCATACATATATTTCTGCAATTTCTATCTAAATAATCCCTTTGATCCATTATATCCCACTCTATTAAATCAATGCCTTCTGTGTAGTCATAAAGGGTTAAAACATTCATTGACTTAGGATGCCTGGGGATGATTTTAAAATTGCTTTTCTTTGCGAATTCACGATGAATACAGATGTAAATAAACTCTTTCTCTGGATTTCTTTTTTGAACATCTCCATCAAAAGGGTTTTGGCTAAAGAAATGAAAGCGGATATACTTCGTTAATCCATGTTCTGCACTAAAGTCAATCAAGTCTGGATCGGCTACATCATCAAATTTCTCAAGTTCATTGCGCGCCAATAAACCATTTTCTAATATAGATAAAAGATTATCGAGTGAAGTTAAGTGATATAGGAGTTTTTTGGATTTGATGGACATAACCAAGTAAAAAGAATTTTTCTTGTTTTTAATTAATTAAACTAATTCATTACTTGAATCGTAGAATCCTTTTAGCCTATACTTCTAGATTATTTCAGAATCAAAACTATTAAGTAAATGTAATAAGGATAAAACGCACAGCTTCTTCCCTAACTGTATAGGTATCGCTTCTACGTAACAATGAATTAGCCCATCTCCCAGATCTAAAGTTTCAGATCCTGCCTGAGGCTGTCCACTGTGAAACGCTTCAGCAATGAGGGAGTCGTGGCGGATTGACTTGTTTTTGGGAATGAAGCCGCTGCTCCAACCTTGAGCCTTGGCCCGCCACCACACGCGCAGTTTCTTTTTGGGTTGTGGTTTCGTGGGGAGGCAACCTTCTGCTTCCCGACGGCGTAGAGCCCGGTGCCACATTACTACCGCGTAAGCTCCAGATTCGTGTTGCACCATGCGGAGTAAAGTGGCGAGCAGCGAGGTTTGGTAGAGATTTGCCAGAATTTGTCCGGTGCGGAGGGAAAACCCGAGACTACGGAGTTGGGGCAAAAACGAAGAGGTAGGCATCAACAACTCGGCGGCTCCGCGATCGCACAACTGCTCTTTTTGCTCAGCCTGCCAGGGTAGTTGAGTGTTGATGCCTTGCAATAACCGCTCCTGAGCATCAAACAACAACTCCATTAGCTCATGACCTTCGGTGAAGCGCTGCCGTACCAGAGGGTCATCTTCTTTGATCAGAATCAAGCCTGCATTACTATCTACCAAAATGCCTTGCTGATCAGCTAACGGTGCCCGCAGAGGTGTAGGCATGCCAAATCCTTGATAGATGCGTAAGAGATCGATCGGTGGTTCGTCGCTCAACCCTGCTGATTGCCGCAGAAATTCGACATAGCGGAACACATCCTGCTCAGTTTGCAACAGCCCATGACGGGACAGGAAAGCTTTTCCAGGATGCCTGTACTGCATGGAACCGTTTTGCCTCACTCACTGGATTACTGGCGCTACTTACCAACGGTCATTTTAATCACGTTATAGAGCAGTTCCCATTTTTCTGGGGTGGTGGGTTGCTGGCCTCGATACTTGAGCCGCGCCAACATTAACACATCATCCGGGGGGAGGTCTGCGGTTTGGGCAAACTCCGCCAAGCTCGACGGCAAATCTGCCATTGCCTCCAAGGTTCCCGTTTGCTCCTGTTTCAGCCCTAGCATCGAGGTGAGGCGTTCCATCACTTGCCAGGACAGATTGGTGGCCTGCCCGCGCTCAATTTGCGACAGGTAGTTGCGGGAAATTCCTACTCGCTGTGCCAATTCTTCCTGGCTGAGTTTTTCTTCTCGGCGGCGATCGCGCACCTTCTTACCAAAGTCATCAGTTTCCATTGCATTGACAGTTAGGACAAGGTTTTGACAACTATAGTTTGCAAATTTAGTCTACTGGCTTTACATTTTTCGAAGTAAATGCCATAATAGTGTTCAGGAAATGTAAACCACAGTTTGCAATCCTGATTTCACTTTAACAGAAATCCCTCCGAAACATTTCCCGCCGCGAGTTTGAGTTAGTTCAAAACAAGTTCTTTCCAGATTCAGTGATTCAAGTTCTAGTTCTAGGAGATGTTTCATGACCTCAGGTGCCGTCGAAGATAGCAAAGCCAAGATTTTAGAAGTATTTCAACAGATTTTGGCGGAGCGGCAAACCGTGAGTCCAAGGTCACCACCAAGGAAGAAGAAGTTGAGCGATCGCGCACCATTGCCACCGACGATTACGAAGCCAAGAAACGCCAGATTGAGCGAGAACTGCACGAAACAGCTCAGGCCAAAGAAAAAAATTGGTCAGAGCGGGAGCGGATTTTGCCAGCGAACCAAACGCAGCTAGAAACTTATCGCCAAAAAGCCGAATCTTTCCCCACAGAACTGGAGGAAGCGATTAAGAAATCTAGAGAAGAAGGTATTCGCGAAGTTAAGCAAGACGCGAAGGTCAAAGCGGATTTGTTCGAGAAAGAATGGGAAGCCACCAAGCAATCCTACGAACTGCAAATCCAATCTCTCGAAGCTAAAAGCCAAAGACAAACGGAGCAAATCACCGAAATTTCAAATCAACTTCAAGCTGCAATGCGTCAGGCTCAAGACCTGGCCATGCGTGCCTTTGAAAGCTCCTTCAATCGCATGAGTGCCTAAATATTATGCACCGTAGGGGCGAAGCATTCGACCACAATTCTTTGGTCGTTGAGTTAATGCTGCTATCGAATGCTTCGCCCCTACAAAGATTTCTCCATAAGCCATCGATCTTGGTGCAATTCATGAAGCAATTACTTTGCGGTCATACCTCACATCGCAATGAGGCGATCGTGGAACATACCTTTTATGTCAGCGATGAACACCGAACTTATGCCTGGAATGGTCAATCTCCTTTAGATGTTCGCATTGATGCTGTGATTGACGTAGCATCTGCCTACATTCATCGAATGAGCCACCAAAAACCTAAATTTCAAAAACTAGAGCTTTCCTCTCAAGTGCTGAGAAATGGTGAAAAGTATTACTACTTTCTCGTGATGTTTGAGCCTCCCTGGTGGGACGATCCAGACGCAAAGATTTCTGGAATCACAGAGGCGATCGTGACGCTAGATTACAAAGTTATTGAGCCAGAAATTCATCATTTCACAACTGAAGCAGAATACCAACGCCATCGAGTTCTGCAACGGTTACAACATCAACTCGGAAGCCTGGAACCAGCCTTAGAACAGCAAGTTTCTCGCCTTTCTACCAACGTACTTTGGAGTTTAGACACAGCTCTCTGGATTTCAATAGTGAGGCTGATTTGACAAATTGGTTGGAAACTCACACTTCACAGAGCCGTAAGCGCAAGAAATGACGTCAGCGATCGCACGAAAAACAGCGGACCGAGCAAGAAATGGCGATCGCTGAATATAAGAAACAATTTGCCGAGTTGAAGGAAAAGGTGGAAGGCTTCCCCAAAGAGTTGGAGGCGGCGATCTAACGCGCCAAGGAAGAAGGCAAGGGCATTGCTCATCACCAAGCCAAGGTCAAAGCAGATTTGTATGCCAAAGACATGGAAGGGAACAAGCGCAACTATGAATTACGCATCCAATCCCTACAGGAGACCCGGATTCATGCTCTCTCGCAACAGCTTAGCGCTGCCCTCAAACAGGTTCAGGATTTGGCAGTCAAAGCGATTGAAGGCGCAGCAAATGTCAGTTCCTTCCAAGCCATGCGCGAAATCGCGATTGAGCAAGCAAAGACTCAGACCAAGAACAAGTAACCACACCTCAACGTTCTATACGCTGTTGCTCCGTTGTTTGCGATCGCTCTCTAGCCAGTTTCCCGCTTCATAACCCTGCGTCACTCAGTGATTTAATGGGTCAGTTGGGGTATTGATCTAGAAGCATTTGCCGTCCAAACGTAGGTTATTGATCTTCTTGCAACAGTTGATACTGCACTCGCAACTCTGGTGACTCGGTAGCGGGTGCATCCTGAACCAGCAGAGGCGTGGTTTCAACTACCGCACCGGACGAGCGATCGAGAATCACGTCCACGCGATCGCCTACGGTCCAATTTCTCGGTAGTGGTTCTAGCGCTAGATCTGCTTGGGGGCTAGAAGTGGTATTAGTGTTGGAGCCAGTGGATGAAACTAACGGTCGAGGCGATCGCCCAACGGGGAAATCTTGGCTGATGCTACGACCTTGAACACCGCGTAGTGATTCTCCGGAGAGCGTAAAGTTACTAGTCGCCACTTGCCTAGGAGGTTGGGCAGAAGCCGCAGGCAAGAAGCTTAGGGTGAGTAAACTTGCTCCCAAAATGGCGAAACCCCTGGGAATCATGATTCTTGATCTCCTGATTAGTACTGTTACCAATTAGGGTAAGCAGCAAAGAATATTCCTACGTCTCTCAGGAGAGGCAAGTGATTGTTAGTTTGGCATCTCCCCAAGGAGATACTTTCTCTGCAAAAAGAATTTACCAGCTAGGATCGGAGAATAGTTGAATGGTGAGTTGCGATCGCCCTGGTGGGACTGCTGAGATACAGCTCCGTATCGTTTCTCCGCCTTCAATTTCTACCTCACAGGCGTGGCAAGACCCCATCAGGCACCCCGTGGGAATGTCAACGCCCGCTCTGTCAGCCACTTCCAGTAATGATTCTCCTGGCTCTGCCTCAATCGTGACATCGTCTGGTAGAAAGCGAATGCAAACACTCATGACAAAACCCTAAAATAAAGCTAAATCTAACGGCATTCTGACGAGCCAGCCTTTACTGTATAGCTTAAGGACAAATGGGTACGTTGCACCCAAAGGGTTAGGGACATTTAGCGCACCTTGAATAGAGGGTGCGCTTATTTTTTTAGCTTGCTCAGAGAAAGGCTGACTGTGCCTCTCTAGGGAAGAATGGGGCCTAAATCCAAGTGTGATTCAACCTGAGTAGCCAGAGCATCTAAAAGGGCTTCTCGTTGTTCTCGGTAATTGGAAATTCCGGTTGGCAAAGACTTCAGACCGCGCTGCTGTCGGAGGCGATTTAGCCAAGCTCGCCGCCAGGGGCCATTGTCGAACAAGCCATGCAGATAGGTGCCCCATACAGACAAGCTCTTGTCCACTACTCCCAAATTGGCATCTTCAAATAACAACTGTACCCCTTCCCCTTCCATCACCTGGGTTCGGCCTTGATGGATTTCATAACCTGAAACAGGCAGTCCAGTTTGAGGAAAGTTGGAACTGACTAGACGCTGGCGAGCTACTTTTTGCCCTGTAATCACGGTTTTGAGGGGTAACAGCCCCAGGCCCTTATAGCGACCTTCATGCCCCTCCAGCCCTTCGGGGTCTGCCAAAATTTTACCCAGCATTTGGAAGCCACCGCAGACTCCGAGGACGGTGCCACCGGCTGCAGCATAGTTCTGAATTTCTTCGGCCATGCCAGTTTTTTGCAGAGTCAGCAAGTCAGCGATCGTGGCTTTAGAGCCAGGAATAATCACCGCATCTGGATAGCCTAAAGAATCTTTTGGACCCACGTACTTCACGGTGACGGTTGATTCTGACTCCAGTGGGTCAAAGTCAGTAAAGTTAGAAATCCGAGGCAGGCGGACCACGGCGATTGTTAGATCACGATTGCTCTGGCTGGTACGACGCTCGAACAAATCTAGTGAATCTTCGGCTGGGAAACCAGAGTCTTCCATCCACGGAATCACACCGATGACAGGAATGCCTGTGCGCTCCTGCAGCCAATCGATCCCGGATTGCAGGAGCGATCGCTGACCGCGAAACTTATTGATGACAATGCCACGAATTAAAGCGCGCTCATCAGGGTCTAGGAGTTCTAAAGTGCCGATGATATGGGCAAAAGCGCCACCGCGATCGATATCCACAACTAAAATGGTGGACGCATTCAAATGTTTTGCCACCCGCATATTAGTCAAGTCGCGGTGCTTGAGGTTGATCTCGGCAGGACTGCCTGCTCCTTCGCACACCACTAAGTCAAATTCTTCGCCCAGCCGTCGCAACGATTCTTCAATCGCCTGCCAACCTGGTTCAAAGTAATGCTCGTAATAGTCGGCTGCACTAACTTTGCCTACCGCTCTGCCTTTGAGAATCACCTGGGAAGTCATATCTCCCTGAGGCTTGAGCAAAATTGGGTTCATCTCAATGCGAGGGCTGACCCCTGCGGCCCAAGCTTGTACGGCTTGAGCGTAGCCAATCTCCCCTCCGCTTGAGGTTACGTAAGCGTTAAGAGCCATGTTCTGGCCCTTAAAAGGAGTAACCCGCCAACCGCGACGGCTCAGAATTCGGCACAAAGCCGCAGTCAGTAGCGATTTTCCAGCGTGGGACGTAGTGCCCACGATCATAATGGCTTTCATCCGAGGTCCTCGCTGGCTATCCCATTTCAATCATTCATCAGCACCGACTAAATAGGTAGTCTTGCCCAACGGTTCAAGGCGTTATAGAGGTGGTCCCATAGCGTTGCACTAGGCCAATTTCCTCCTTGCAGTTGCCACTGCTCTACGATTTGCCGACCGAGGGGCGTGAGCCGAAAACTATCCGTCAAACCCTGCCCATCTACTTCTCGCCGTAGCACTCCCACTTGGATTAACCATAGCAAAGCACTCTCAGTCTTCAATTCTGATAGTGGCTGGCGTGTATATTGCTGCTGTACTCCAGTGGACCCCGCGATCGCCTGTAGGGAGACGCTTTGCTGGTGCATGGTGACAAACAAGTAGCCCCGAAATGGAGCACAACGCATGGCCTGCTTAGCCCGCTTGATGGTTCGGCTGGGATAGTGAATGGTTCTAGAACGGTTGGGATTGACTACAGTCATTGAGAAGCACAAGGATGTTGAGTCAAAGATCAAGCTGTAACGCAGCTAGCTGAAATTACAGTTGCTTGCATTATCTCCTAATCTTAGATTCTCAGCGATATCGCCACCAGTCCGGAAGGTCTGTCAGATTGCCTTCAGGTTTCGCGATCGCAAAACTTTGTATTTTCCAATACACAATTGCTTTTGTGCTGTTGCTAGAACTATCACAACAATTTAATTGCTTCTAGGGTTCCGGTTTTAGTTTTGATGGCTCAAACGTCTGGTCCGAGAGAGGCAACCAGTCTTTAGTATTTCGGCAATTTTGTAGAAACACTAGCTGGTCACACGGCGGGAAAAAAGCCCGGGAGGTACGTAGCAGCGTTGAACTGCTATGGCTCTCCTGGGCTTTTGTGTTGCAGTTTTCTCTGTTTTTTAGTCCACTCGCATCGCCACAAACCATGACTGAAGATTCACTTTTTCGAAGTCCTAATGGCGACTCACCGCAGCGCCAAACTGAAGCCAATCGTGCCCTGGAACTAGAGACACAGTTGCCCCTGACTGGCTGGCAACAAGAAGTCTCTAGAGGCTTGGAGTATGGTTTAGAAGCTGCCGAAAGTATTCGCGATCGCACCATCCCCACTTTCTCTCGCGGAGAATTGCCGCACTATGCAGGCATCAATACTTTTCTCAAAGCGCCTTATTTAGAAGATGTGAGAAGAGTCGGAGAATATGATGTTGCGATCGTAGGAGTGCCCCATGATTCGGGTACGACCTATCGCCCCGGAACTCGCTTTGGCCCCCAAGGAATTCGCCGAATTTCAGCGCTCTATACTCCTTACAACTTTGAACTGGGCATTGACCTCAGAGAGCAAATTACACTCTGTGATGTAGGGGATATTTTCACCATCCCTGCGAATAACGAGAAATCATTCGATCAGATTTCCAAGGGGATTGCCCACGTTTTTAGCTCGGGCGCTTTTCCCATCATTATGGGCGGCGATCATTCAATTGGTTATCCCACTGTTCGCGGAATTTGTCGTCACTTGGGAGACAAGAAAGTCGGCATTATTCACTTCGATCGCCATGTGGATACCCAAGAGACTGACCTAGACGAGCGCATGCATACCTGCCCTTGGTTTCATGCCAATAACATCAAGAATGCACCCCCTAAAAACTTGGTGCAGTTAGGCATTGGAGGCTGGCAAGTGCCTCGGCAAGGCGTGAAAGTTTGCCGCGAGCGGAACACCAACATCTTGACTGTCACAGACATTATGGAAATGGGCCTAGATGCAGCCGTAGAGTTTGCTCTAGAGCGGGCTATGGATGGCACTGACTGCGTGTACATTAGCTTTGACATTGACTGCATTGATGCTGGATTCGTCCCTGGTACAGGCTGGCCCGAACCCGGTGGCCTCATGCCGCGCGAAGCCCTCTATCTTCTAGGCAAAATTGTCCAGCGTGCCCCCGTTTGCGGCCTTGAAATCGTAGAAGTTTCGCCTCCCTACGATATCAGCGACATCACCTCTCTCATGGCGACTCGCGTCATTTGCGACACAATGGCTCATTTGGTCCTGTCCGGGCAGCTACCCCGCAAAGAAAAGGCTAGTTTCATTCATCCCGAGGCAACCCCAGAATTGGTCGCGGAGTGGAGCTAAGGTATGCACGAAACTGATATGACCAAGGCGCTAATTCTCACAGTTAAGGACTGGTGGGAAGCGCAGCCAGAACAACCTAAGGTAAGCCGAGTTCACCTAACTGTGGGCAAATGCACTTGTGTGGAACCTGTCAGTCTGCAATTTGCCTTTGAAGTGCAGACTCGTAACACCTTTCTTGAAGGCGCAGAACTGGCGATCGCAGAGATACCCCTGATTGCTTTCTGTCACCGTTGCCAGGCGGAATACGCCCCCGAAATTGGCCTGCAATATGCCTGCCCCCAATGCCAATCCCCAATGGAAGACATCCGCTCTGGCCGCGAACTCAAAATTGACCGCATCGAATACTCTTCCGATACGGCTGATTCTGACCCGGCTGATGTAGCGATCGCCTAACCCTTCCTTCTGACCTCTCACTCCTCACCCCATTACCTCTCACTGAAACTCATGCACCAAACCTTCGACGCTGCCCTCGGCATTAACCTACTCCACGCCAACCAAGCTGGAGCCGACCACAATCGGGCTCATTTTGATCAGTGGGGCATCACCTGTTTCAACCTCATGAGCAGTCCCGGTGCTGGCAAAACAGCCCTACTAGAACGGGCTCTAGCCGCTTTAACCAGTGAGCTAAAAATTGCAGTGATTGAAGGTGACATGACCACCGAACTAGATGCCGATCGCTTGCGGCAGTATGGCGTTCCAGTCATTGCCATCAACACAGGGCGCTCGTGCCACCTCGACTCCAAGATGGTAGCAGGCGGTTTGCATCAGTTTTCTCACCAATACAACCCCAATGAGTTCGATTTGGTTTTGGTGGAAAACGTGGGGAATCTAGTTTGCCCAGCCGAGTTTGAAGTGGGAGAACATGCCAAGGTCGCGTTGCTCAGCCTCACCGAAGGTGAAGATAAGCCACTGAAATATCCGGTGATGTTCCAAGAAGCTGACTGCTTGCTGATTACCAAGATGGATTTAGCGCCCTACTTGGAAGTGGATATTCAGCAAATTGTGGCAAATGTACGGCAGATGAATCCTCACGCCACAATCATTCCGGTTTCCACCAAAACTGGGGAAGGCTTGGAGGCCTGGTTTGAGTGGGTACGCACCCAAGTTGCGCTCCCTAAACCCAGTGTCAGTGATTCGGAAAATGTAGAGCTAGCTGCTACTCATTAGCATCGAATTTAGCCTTGGATGAGGCGATCGCGTCGCTTCAAGTCGACTGTAGGCAATTCCTGTGGAGCCTGAACGAGTTAAGCAGCGCGATAAAACTGGTTTACGTGTAACACTACTTCACCATGCTCAGGTACCCAAGCTAGCCACTCATCTTCAGACTGCTGACAAATTAGCAAAGCTTCGTCATAGCTAAAAGTGCTGGGAGGCTGGAGCAAATGCACCCAAGTAGAAGCTTCGGCTTCGGTAGGGGCAGGAGCCAGACCAGGGAGCCAGCAAAAGTTAGCAGTCTGAGCAAAAGCAGTTTGGGAATATTGCATTTGAGCTTTCATAAGTCAGTTTCCTTAATTTGAGTCTTAACCTGGGCTTTAGTCTGAGATTGAGTAGCAACTGCTAAATCAACTGGCAAATTGCTATCAGCTAAGCGACTTTCCCGCTAAGAACTAAAAAATATTTCTGTAACAAAGACTACAGAATATCAAAGTACTTGATCAAGCGCCTGAAGTATAACTTTACGTTTTACGGTTCAACCTCAAGGAATAGGCAGCGATCGCCCCCTTTTGGAATCACTCCCGCTAGGGCTGTAAAAAGCTCGGTAAGTTACAATCTGGAACTGAACCTAGAAACCAGAAGGAAGCCAAATCTATGCCTTTATCTGTTGGCGATACTGCCCCCGCATTTACAGCCAAAGACACCAACGGTAATACTGTTTCGCTGTCTGACTTTGCAGGCAAGGCGGTTGTGCTGTACTTCTACCCCAAAGACGATACGCCCGGTTGCACCAAACAAGCTTGCAGCTTCCGAGACAACTACAGCCAGTATCAAGGCAAAGACATTGTGGTGCTGGGTGTCAGCATTGATGACGAAACCTCTCACCAGAAGTTTACAGAGAAGTTTAATCTCCCCTTCCCTCTCCTCGCCGATGTCAACGGTGCCATCACGAAAGCTTACGATGTCGATGGGGGTGGTTATGCCAAGCGTGTCACCTACGTCATCGGCAGCAACGGCACCATCAGCAATGTCTACACCACTGTGAAGACCGACACCCATGCAACTGATATTTTGGCTGACTTGGGTGTATAGCCCCTAGCACTGCGTTAGTGATTTTTGATTAGTACTGTTTAATTTCATTTATGTTGTTAAGTCCCAAGGTTGCCATCATCTTGGGACTTTTCTTTTCAGCCTTCTGCCAGATGGGTGTCAGAGCAGCAACAAGTAGCTTAGCGCTAGGAGTGCCTGACCTAATTTTTGGCATGTGTCGGAAAGTATTCCATTCCAACTGTAGTTGCCCTAAGTGCTTTGCCTCTGCCCCTGCCTCGAGTGAGCAATCAGAAGCATAGCTATTCAGAATTCAAGTTGAAGGGTGCCACTTCCATAGGATGAAGTCGCCACTCTAGACAGAAGACTAGAAGAAAGAGTCATCCACCGACTGAGGACACTATGACCAACCCCCAAGCCCAGAATCCCCCCAGTACTCCAGCCGTTGCTTCTGCCCCACCCGCACTTACCTATAGTGGCCCCAGAGAGGTTTTAATCAATCAAGCCGTAGTTTTGAAGGGAACCTACGACCCGTTGCGAATTGCCAAAGTCTCACTAGCCGCAGAAGACAAGTATCCCTTGGAAGTGACGGTGGATGCTCAAAAGCGCACTTGGCAGGTGAACTTAAACCAAGGCTTTAAGGCGGCAGGCTCTCGCTGGTTAAAACTCAAAGGCACCGACAGCGCTGGCAAGCTGGTTGACGATGAAGTGATTTACCTGACTGTCAGCACCGACCCGATGACGGTAGGCCAGTCGCTAACCTTAAAAGTCTTGCGAGATACCTTATTTAAGTTTCGTGCCATCGACTCAGCTCGCCTCAACGCTCAGCAGAAGGTAGCTGTAAAGGCAGGCCAAACTTTCAAGGTTAGTCGCTATGGGTCAGTGGATGGACATCTCAAAGTGGTGCTTGACCCGCCCATTGCCCCGATTGGAGAATTTGGCTATTTCTTTGAGGAGCATGTGCAGCTCAGCAAGGGAGCACAGGTTTTCAAGTTTAATATTAGCGATGTTCCTAACACACCTTTAAGCGCTCAGGTTCTGGTTACGCAAACCACCTTAATTAAGGCTCAGCCTGCTGATTCTGCCTCATTAGCAGCCAACCAAAAAGCTGAGTTGTTACAGGGCCAAACTTTACAAATTACTGGATACGCTGCGATCAAAGGTCACTTCCGGGTGTCTCTGGCTACTCCAATTCAGGGTTTGGGTCAAACGGGCTATATCTATTGGGAGCACATTCAGATCAAGCACAACAATAAAGTTGTGTCTTTTGACCCAGACGCCCTCACAGCCACGGTGCTCAAAACCACTGTGTTCAAAAAACGTCCGGTTGATTCCGCCAGTCTGCAAGCTTCAGAAAAGTTCGCGCTAACGGCAGGCAGTGTTTACGGGGTGGCAGGTTACGCGATCGCCGATGGCCATATCAAAGCCTCCCTCACCGAAGAGTTGCCTCAGTTTGGCAACACGGGTTATCTCTTCCCTGACTTTATCCAGATGAAGCGGGGCACCAAGCCTTTCAACCCGATGCCTCCCCAGGTGGAACTGAATGTTCCTTACTTTTCCCAGCGAGACAACCCCCGCTATTCCTGGGCGACTTGCAACGTCACCTCGATCGCGATGATTTTTTACTATTACGGACGGCGATCGCAAGGCGGCCAATTAGAGGATGAACTCTTGCAATGGTGTCTCAACCGCTACGGGCAAGGATCGCAAACCGATAATGCGGTTCTCTCAGAAATGATTAAGGCCTATGGCTTCAAAACCAGCTTTAGCACTACCCGCAACTGGGCAGCCGTAAAGGATGAACTGATCAATGGTCGCCCAGTGGTCATGGGGGGAGACTTCACAGCGACTGGCCATATTGTTTGCGTGGTAGGTTACACGGCGCAAGGCTTCATCGTAAACGACCCCTGGGGCGATGCTCTGTCTGGTTACTACGACACCGAAGGCCGTAAGCTGCTTTACCCCTACAGCTACATGGATCGAGTCGCAGGTCCAGATGGCAATGTTTGGGCGCACTTCATTGCTCGGTAATTTATAGCGATTGGTGGTTGTTTGTTAGCGGTTGAATTTGGCTAACTGCTACTCCATAACCGCCATCGCTCCCCAAGCTAAAATCTGGGTACTGTTCAGCGATCGGAGTCAGCGATGCCTCGGTACAACCCCTACACCCTGCAAATGCAAATTACGCGCATGTTTGAGCAGGGTCAATCGCTCTTTGCCACAATGAAGGTGCAAGACTGGCTACGGGAGCGCAACGAAGATCCTGCTGCCTACGAGATTTTGTTTCATCAAAAGCCTGCCCCTCCAGGTTCCCAGGAAGTCTTAGTGGTCGAAATTGAGCTGAAGCGGCGCGACGGTCAACCTGTAGATGGGTGGCTACAACAACAGGTCAACGAACATGGCTAAGTGATCTAGCCTGAAGAGACGATCGCCATCACCGCTGAGATTGTTACGCTCAGGAGAGACAGTCATGGTACAGACAATTCGAGCTGAAATTAAGTCAACTCAAGGGAGAAGTAGTTACCTATGATGGATAGATAAACGCTTCAGTTTTCATCCCCATGCAATTCATTGATCAAGCAGAAATTCAAGTTCAGGCGGGTAACGGCGGTGATGGCTTAGTCGCCTTCCGGCGTGAAAAGTATGTACCCGCAGGGGGGCCTTCTGGTGGCAACGGTGGTAGAGGCGGCTCCGTGATTCTGAAGGCAGACTCGAACTTGCAAACCCTGCTTGATTTTAGATACGCACACATCTTTAAGGCGGAAGATGGCGAGCGAGGTGGACCCAACAACCGCACAGGGGCATCAGGGGATGACAGAATCATTGAAGTTCCTTGCGGCACAATGATTTATGATGCCGTGACGGATGAAATAGTGGGCGACTTGATTACACCTGGGCAAACCTTTTGCATTGCTCAAGGTGGCAAAGGCGGGCTGGGTAATAAGCACTTCCTCAGCAACCATAACCGCGCTCCAGAAAGAGCCTTGCCTGGCTTACCTGGGGAGTCCCGCTTGCTGCGACTGGAGTTAAAATTGTTGGCGGAAGTAGGGATTATTGGCTTACCCAATGCGGGCAAGTCTACTTTGATTTCGGTGTTATCTGCTGCCCGACCCAAAATTGCCGACTATCCCTTTACGACCTTGGTGCCCAACTTAGGCGTGGTGCGTAAACCAACGGGAGATGGCACAGTGTTTGCCGATATTCCTGGCTTAATTGAAGGAGCGCACTTGGGTACAGGTTTGGGCCACGACTTCCTGCGCCACATTGAGCGGACTCGACTTTTACTCCACCTCATTGACGCAACTACTGAAGATCCGATCGCGACTTATCACGTCATTCAAGATGAGTTGCAAGCTTACGGTCGGGGGCTCAGCGATCGCCCGCAGATTATTGCCCTCAATAAGATGGATGCCATCCAGAATCAGGAGGAAGCTGCACAAACCTTGGAGGCTGTTGCAGCCCACTTAAGAGAACTGAGTCAAGTTCCGGTTTTTCTGATTTCAGCCGTAGCGCGCATCGGTCTAGAGCCTCTGCTGCAAGAGATTTGGCAGACTCTAGACCAAATGGCAGCGGAGGAAGCAGCAAGTCTCTTGGAGGATCTCCCCCCGGAGCTGGCTGAAGATCTTTCCCAAAGCCTCTCGGAAAGTCTTATTGCTGATTAAACCCTGGTGGTTGGTTAAAAGTGCTGGGAGCAGCAGGAGCCATGGGACGGCCTTGACCTGGGACATTGGCGGGATTGCCCAGTGGCATATTTCCTGCTGGGCTAGGCATACCCACTCCGGGCCCCGGAGTCATAGTGGACCCCGGCAGAGTGTTCGCAGCTCCCCCCAATTGGCTGAGATTGTTGTAGGTGACGCGGGAAATTTGGCGAATTAACTCTGAAGCTTGCCCGTCGTTGAAGGGACGTTTGACCAAAGCGGTAATGACGTATCGCTTACCGTTGGGCATGTCAATTAAACCGACATCTCCAATCAGCGAACCAATATCTCCAGTTTTATGGGCAATGGTGGCACCTTCTCCTAAACCGCGGGGCAGCAAGGTATCGGTTACGGTGCGCCGCATAATGTCAAGCATGCGATCGCGCGATCGCATCGACACCAAATCCCCTTGATTTACCCAGGCCATCAAGGTGGTTAAATCCCTAGGGCTGGTTGTATTAGTGCCTTGTAAGTCAGGTAGGGGGTTGTTAATTACCGTCGCTGTGAGGCCCCAAGATTGAAAGCGTCGATTGAGCGCAGCAACCCCACCCAAGCGAGCAATTAGCATGTTGGTTGCTGTATTGTCGCTAATCGTGATCATTCGGGATGCGGTGTCTAGGGCACTAAATTTTGTCCCTGGAGGTTGATACTGCATATCGCCTGACCCAGAGCCAATCAACTCAGGCTTCATCGTCAGAAGCTCGTCTAGGCGAATTTTGCCAGCATCCACATCTTGAAAGAAGGCTACTAAGACTGGAACTTTGATTGTGCTAGCTGCTGGAAAGACGGCAGTTCCATTCAGGTCTACATAGGTCGTCGTATCTAAATCGATCAGAAACACGCCTGGGGTTAAACCGGAGGTTTGTCTGGTTAACCCTTGAATCTCAGCTTTCAGAGGGGCAGCTTCTTGGCTTAACTTCAACGGCATCGGAAGTTTAGCTGAGTTACCCACTTTTGCCTGTTGTTCAGTCTGGCTCTTAGCGTTGATAGCCGTTTGAGAGGCTCCAGCCATAAAGCGGCTAGGGTCTAGAGTAGAGAGCAAAGTGCCAGCAATTACCCCAATGCCTAAGCCCAAAATCAACAGGCGAGTGCCATACAGCAAAGGAGATACTGACCGCCGAAGCTGCGATCGCTGAGCTGCCTTGCGCTTCAACTCAGCAATTGACTGAGCTGTGGGTTGGGAGCGGTGCAGTTTAGGACTGCGTTGTCGAGTGCGCTTGCCTGATCGAGTTCTGGAACCCGATGAATTGCCTGGAATGGGGCTGCTGACTTGAGTTTGTCGCTCCGAGAGGGGGGAATTTTTTGCGCCTATTCCTCTAGCTGCTTCTCTGGTTGCTGCTTTGGGGGTGAGTGGCAGTAAGCGATCGCGCCAAAGACTATCGTCGATTGAGTTAGAATCTCGCGGTCCGGGGAGACGCTGAGCATTGTTAGACGTGCGTAAACCGCTTTCTCTGGCTGAACGTCGGGTTGTAGGTGCGATCGCGCTACTTCTTGATGGCGATACGACCAGTTGCCCGTTTGTCCTAGCGGGGGGCAGTAAACGCCGCTCTGGTTGGCCTGACAACAGTTGCTTTAAGTTGAGACGTAAGTGTGACTGAGATCCCGCTCGATGGCTAGCCCGCTGCTGCGATTGCGTAGGAGCCTTAGGCATGGTGCCCTGAGCGGAAAGCAAATTTTCGGGTTGGCTAGGCAGTCTTTTCGCAACTTCTTGTTGCTGCGATGCCTGCAACATTTGGCGACGACGGTGCCGACGGCTCATAGTGCTACCTTGATCTGTCATTAGCGAGCCTCCCGACACAACACATTAAACTGTAAACCTCTAGCCACACCAATCCCCTCATTTCTCATTGCGGGCGTTGAGCAACGCTGCCGTTAGGTTAATCGTATTTGCGGTTAATTGCACAAATTTGGATGAATTTTAACCTTGTTCGGCTGCAACTGCACCTCATGACTCGCGATCGCTCCCTCTTGTCTAGGTTGTGCCTATGTTGAGAGGACTCCAAGAGAGCCTTCGGCTTATACTTCTTCGTACTTCTGACTTTGCTTGAGCGCCCATTCCATTTGACTGAGAATACCCCGCAACATCGCTACTTCAGCAGCCGAAAGCTCAGCTCGATTAAATAATCGCCTAAACTTCTCCATGCGACTGGTTGCAGTATGCGGGTAAAGATAACCAATTTTCAAGAGCAAAGTTTCTAACTGTTGGTAATACCCTTCTAAGGATTCTAGGGGAGCCATCACTGGGGTGTTTGCGGGTTCAGGCGTTGCTAGGGCGGTTGGTTTGGGGGCGATTGGCGGGATTCCACTGAGTTCTGCGCTGATCTGAATAGATTGATATAGCTCATAACAACAAACTGCTACTGCTTGAGCTAAGTTCAGCGACGGATAAGTTGGGCTGGAGGGAATGCGAATGAAGCGCTGTGCGTAGTTCAGTTCCTCATTACTCAACCCGCGATCTTCTGGCCCAAAAATTAAGGCTGATTGCCAAGTATCCCTTGGTGTTGCATGTGAGCTATTTTCCGGCTCTGCTTCTTCAACTTCCCTAGCTCCGGGTAATAGCCAAGGGAGAGCGGTTCGGGGATGCTCCAACTCAGTTTCTAAGGTGCGACTCCGGGCTGTGGTTGCGATCGCCCGCTGGCATCCTTGGAGAGCAGTCGGCAAATTTGGGACTACGTGAGCTGTGGTGAGAAGATCTACTGCATGAACGGCCATCTGGCGTGCTTCTGGTCCTAGGGAATCGCAATGCGGATTAACTAACACCAACTGTTGCAGACCCATATTTTTCATCACACGGGCGATCGCACCTATGTTGAGCGGACCTGCGGGTTCCACCAAGACAATTCGGACTTTGGTTAAGGCACTTTCAGACATGTAAAACCAGGAATAGAGGGTAAGTAGCCAAGGTTTTAGTAGACTAAGCCTGGAGTTATAGGTTATTTCCTAAAACAGCCTAATCTACAACCGTACCCTACGGCTCACCGTTTGATTTCTAGATGCTTTAACTATGGGACGTGCTCGCTCTAAGTCCGATTTACCGACTAAAATTTGTCCGGTTTGCCAACGTCCCTTTACCTGGAGAAAGAAGTGGGAAGGCTGCTGGGATGAAGTCAAATACTGTTCAGAGCGGTGTCGCCGTCGTCGTAGTCAAGCTCAGTCGCTAGATTCATAGATCGTGGAGTTGTCGGGTGGGCTAGCGATCGCGCCAGTTTCGCCAGTTTGAGCCAGTTGAGTCTTATCTAATTTAATAAAGGTGCTAGTTATGTCACGGGTGCAGCCAAAGCTAATTATTCATGGAGGAGCAGGTAGCTCCTTGAAAGGTAAGGGAGGAGCAGACGCATTACGACAAATTCTTTACGGCATCGTGGAAGAAGTTTATGGCCTCCTCAATCAAGGAGCCAGCGCCCAAACTGCTGTGGTTCGGGGTTGTCAGCTTCTAGAAAACCATCCCCGTTTTAATGCTGGCACTGGCTCGGTGCTGCAATCCGATGGTCAAATTCGCATGAGTGCAGCGCTCATGGATGGCGCAACTCAACGCTTTAGTGGTGTGATTAACGTTTCTCGGGTAAAAAATCCAATCAATCTGGCTGAAACCTTACAAAGCGCTGCCGATCGCGTGCTTTCTGATTATGGAGCTGCTGAATTACTACGCGAACTGCAAATTCCTCCTCATGAGCCTTTAACGGAGCTACGGCTACAAGAGTGGATTCAGGAGCGGCAAGGCAACTTTTCCAAAACAATGGCGGGTGTCGTCGCAGAGGAACTTGTTGCCGATAGCAATGCGGGGCGCGGCACGATTGGAGTGGTCGCGCTCGACAACCAAGGTCATCTAGTAGCTGGCACCTCAACCGGGGGCAAAGGTTTCGAGCGGGTGGGCCGAGTCAGCGATTCTGCCATGCCTGCGGGCAACTACGCCACCACTCATGCAGCCATTAGCTGTACTGGCATTGGGGAAGACATTATTGACGAGTGCCTCGCCGCGCGGATTGTCGTGCGGGTTACCGACGGCTTACCCCTACAAGCTGCCTTTGAGCGCTCCTTTACTGAGTCTCAACAAAATCAGCGCGACTTGGGTGCCATTGGAATTGATGCCAATGGTGCGATCGCTTGGGGCAAAACCAGTGACGTACTTTTGGCTGCCTATCACAACGGCGATCGCATCGGAGATACCTTAGAATTAGCGTCTGGAATGGTGGTAGGTACGACGTGAAGAGAGGCGGGGAGTAAGGAGTGGGGGGAAAGATGAAGGAAGTCAAGACTTCAGACTCCTTACCCCTCACTCCTTACTCCTCACTTTCAGCCTGCGGTTTCATCCGCCAACCTGCTCTCGTTACCTGACGGGCACGGGCAATCACCAGCGAATCATCGGAGACATCTTTGGTCACGACGGAACCTGCTGCCACAGTGACATCTGCCCCCAAGGTGACGGGAGCTACTAGTACGCTATTGGAGCCTGTCTTGGTGCGATCGCCAATCACGGTCGGATGCTTGTTCACTCCGTCGTAGTTGGCGGTAATCGTTCCCGCACCAATATTCACTCGTTCACCTAGCGTCGCGTTACCGATGTAAGACAGGTGAGCTACGTTGGTGCGATCGCCCACAGTACTGCTCTTGATCTCGACAAAGTTACCAATACGGCAGCCAGAGCCTACTTCCACATGGCCCCGGAGATGAGCATAAGGACCAATCCGAGCCCCAGATTTCACGGTGCTGTCCGTCACGACTGAGTAGAGCGCTGTTACATTCTCACCAATCTCGCTGTTCTCAATCAAGCTACCAGGGCCAATACGAGCGCCTGCACGAATGGTGGTTTTGCCGCGCAAGTGGGTTTGGGGTTCAATCACTACATCCGGTTCAATCTGTACGGTTTCATCGATGGTGATGCTGTCTGGATCTACCAATGTGACTCCGGCAGCCATCCAATCGTCTTTTACCCTGGCCTGCAAAATCTCATAAGCGCCCGCCAACTGCTTACGATCATTGATGCCCAAAATTTCTTGATAATCTTCTACATCTACCGACATGACTGGCTCTAGGAAGCTTACGGTGTCTGTCAGGTAGTACTCTTGTTGGTCGTTGTTTGCTTTGAGCTGGGGCAGTATCCGCTCTAGGTCAGGCCACCGGAAGCAGTAGACTCCCGCATTGATGCGATGATTTTGCTTCTGGGCAGGACTACAGTCTCGGTCTTCTACAATTTGCTTCACAATGTTTTGGCTATCGCAGAAAACCCGCCCATATCCTTTAGGATTGGGCAGTTGAGCCGTCAAAATTGTGGCGGCATTTTGGTGCTGCTGATGTGTTTTTAACAACTGTTGCAATGTTTCTGGCCGCAGAAGTGGCACATCTCCATTCAGCACCAGCAAGTCATCTTGGAACCCTGCTAGATGAGGCAACAGCTGCTGAATTGCATGCCCTGTGCCCTTTTGCTCTGCCTGTTCCACAAACTCGACATCGCTAAAAGATGCTAAAGCTTCCTGGACAAGATGCCCTTGATAGCCGACGATAATGATTCGTCGAGATGGCTCAATATCAGACAAACTATTCAGAACCCGTTCCACCAGCGATCGCCCACCCAGACCATGCAAAACCTTGGGTAGGTTCGACTTCATGCGTGTTCCACGTCCAGCCGCTAAGATTGCTACCGCTACCATTCCCTTCAGATTCCATCTGTTCCACCGGAGTATACCGCGGTTCTACACGATTAACTCACAGGTGATTCTACAGGGTGAGCAACCACTTCAGTTCGAGGCACTGAGAGCAACGGCTTAATCTCACTTTGATGGATAAAGTCCTGAAACTGCTGCACTAACTTAGGATTCCGCCAGCCTCTATCTCTCTCCTCCAGCAAAATAGCGAGAGCTTCTTCTGGGGTATAAGCTCGCTTGTAAGGTCGCTCGTGAGTCAGGGCATCGTAGATATCAATCAATTGAAAGACCTGCACCAGCAAGGGAATGTCGTCACCCACCAGCCCATCTGGGTAGCCTGAGCCGTTCCAGCGCTCATGGTGATTACGAATAATTGGCAACACACCCCGCATCGTTCTCAGTGGCTGACAGATTCGTTCTCCAATCAGCACATGCTGCTTCATCACTTCCCATTCTTCGGAGGTAAAGCCCGCTGTTTTGAGCAAGACGGCATCTGGAATTCCAACTTTTCCGATGTCGTGCAGGTACCCGCCCCACATCAGGTCTCGCACCTCACTCCGAGATAGATTTAGGTATTCTCCAAAGGCTTTAACCCGCATCACTAGCCGTTCGCAGTGGTCGCCAGTGTTAGGGTCGCGGCTCTCTACAGTGCGAGCAATGGAAAAAAGGACTTGCTCTGCGTGGTCTAAGTCTTCGTTCAGGCGCTTCTGACCCACCAAAGATTTCACACGAGCCGATAGTTCTAATTGGTCAAATGGCTTCGTGAGAAAATCATCCCCCCCTGCCTCAATCCCTTTTAAACGAGCTCGTCGATCGTTTAGGGCGGTAATAAAAATAACTGGGGTGAGTCGGGTTTGCTCATCTTGTTTTAAGCGACGACAGACTTCAAAGCCATCCATTCCTGGCATCATTACATCCAGGAGAATCAAGTCAGGATTGCCCTCAGTGACACAAGTCAAAGCTGCTGGGCCACTGTCTGCTTCTAAAACGTCATATCCTTCCACTGAGAGCAGGGCCACAGCAGTCATCCGACTTGCTGGGTGGTCATCTACGACCAGAATTTTAGGTCGTTCTAGGTCAAGACCGTTCACTGGAAACCTCATGTTAAAGGGGGGTAGATAAACCCAGTCAAGTTAAGCGGGTGAGCATTTAGGGGTCAGCTTAATATCTGGGATTCAATTCCTGTGCTGAACCCTACCGAAATTAGATGTCTATCCGCTTGTGAAGAGTTTATAAATTGATCGGGTGGAGTGCCATGCTTATCAGTATGTGCAATTGTCCCGATCGGGAAATCGGGCTTTTTACGGAGATTAAATTAAGATTTAACGAGTTTAGTGAGTTGAGCAGTGCAGTAGAGTTCTTGCCGATAACCGACCACTCTAAGGTCAAAGTTCTTACTGATTTTGCTTCAACTACCTCAACTAATAGCTTACCTCTGTAGCAGGATGGAGAGTCCTAAAAGCTACAGAGGTTTCAAAAAAGCTCTAAATTCTTGAAAGTTAGCAAGAACTAGCGGTAGTCTCTGGTGCTAGTGGCTACTTCTCCTAAGTCTTCAGCCATGTCCTCGCCAAGTGCATGAGCAGTCAATTCCTCATCGAGTAAGGGTTCAACTGACTGTACAGGGATGTCTACCCCATTGATGATGGCTCCAAGCAGCCGGAAATCTGACTCCGCTAACTGGTCAGTAGCTTCAGCTAGCAGGCTGTCTTCGGTATAACCTGGCCGAGTCACCAATAGCATGCCATCGCTATAGGGTTCTAGAAGGAGGGCATCATTGCAGAGGCTGAGTGAAGGGGTGTCGAGAATCACCATATCGAAGCGACCCCGCACATCCTCTAGGAGGCGACGAATTTCGCTTGACTCCAAAATGGCAGCGGCTTGACGCTGGGGGCCAGGGCTAGGAACGATATAGAGGTTTTCGACATCGGGAACCAAGCGGATGCAGTCACCGAATTGTCCGTAGTAGCGTAGTGGCTCGATCGCGCTGTCTGGGTCAGGAGCGACTTTGAGAGACTTGGCTTGGGAAGGTGACCGCAAATCTGCTTCTACTAGTAGAGTTCGTCTGCCAGCTCTAGCGGAGGCGATCGCTAAGTTATAAGCACTCAAAGTCTTGCCTTCTTGACCTACCACACTCGTCACTAAAATGACCTTTAACGTCTTACCTTCGGCACGGCGTAGATTACTTCGCAGCCGCTCATAAAAGTCCGCATAAGGAGACTCAGGATCGACCACAACGGGAATGTCGTCGCTATAAGGATCAAGGTTGGGTAGTAGCGGCAAGACACCCAAAATCGCAATTTCTCGCTGACGCAATGCTTCTCGCACGTCTTCGAGGGTGTAGAACTTGCCTTCCAGGGAATCCAGCAGCAAGATTAATCCACCACCCACGATCAACCCGACTAGCGCCCCAATGCCGAGCGTTAAAGGAGCATTTTTCGCAGGTTTGGCATCCTGAGACACCTCTGGCGCTTTCGCGATCGTCAAGCTACTAGCGGTTTCTGCTTCAGCGGCCTTGGCATCTACCAAAGCAGCCTGCATCCGGTCGTAAAAGGTGCGCTTTAGAATTGTTTGTTGTTCTAGGCGAGTGCGCTCTAGCTGTTTGTTTGGTAGAACTGCATATTCACGGCGCATTTCTTGCTCGGTGCGAGCTGCCGACGCCATCTGCTGCCGCATTGTATCTAGTTGAGTTTGCAAATTAGTAAGTTGGTTGGCTAGCTGCTGCCTAGCTGGGTCCAAGCTACTATCTCTGCGAATTTGGTTGCCACCGACTAAGGGAGCTGCAACTTGGTTGCCACCTACGACTTCACCGGCGCGTTGTTGCAACAATGTTTCATAGGCTTGTTGCTGATTTCGCAACTCGATCATCGTTGGGTGTTCGGGCCGCAATGACTGACTAAGCAGCGCTATCTGGGATTCGTTTTGATAAAGCTGCGATCGCAAATTGGCAATGATTGGATCGGCACTGAGGGCAGAAGAGGCATAGGCCTGCTCAGGATTCAGCCCTAATCTTTGTTGTAGGCTCCGCATTTGAGCCATCGTTCCTTCCATTGCCAAGCGGAGTTGCCGTTGCTGCTCCTCGGCATTTTGAATCGCTGTAATCACATTGCCATTCTGAGCCGCTACTAGGGCAGGACCTTCTCTCCGGTCGTACTGCTCTAGCTGCTGTTCCGCGGTTCTGAGGTCTTTAGTTGCTTGGGGTAGACGCTGATTCAGTTCCTGAATGATCGCCCGTAAGCGTGCTGTATTAATGAGGCGGCTCTGCTCCACCATGCCATCCATCAGCACCTTAGCCGTTTCAGCCGCCCGCTTAGGATCGTTTCCGTCACGATAGGTGATGATGAACGAACCGGCACCTGCATTATCGTTTTTGCCCTTCTCCTTCTTGGGTTCTTCTACTGTTGCATTGCGTCGCACCTCGTCTGGCTCAGCATCAACCTGCTTAGCAGCGGCCTCAACCACGTTATCTGCTAGTAAGATTTCTGGACTCAGGACCTGTCCCTCAGCTTGGATCTGAGTGCCTGTCTCAGAAAAGGTTACAGGCGGGCGATTGTTCGCTAGCGTTCCTTGGGCCACGTAAGTCGGTGGTTCTTCTGGTTGGGCTGCCACCAATACAGAGGCACCCATAATCAGGGCAAAACCCGCAAGTCCAGCCCATTTATGTCGATCCAGAGCAATGAGATAACGTTTAACAAAGGGGGGAGTCATAGCAGCAGGAAAACGCGTAGATGGGAAGGGGGCGCTGAAACAGCAGGTTAGCTTATAAGGTAACTTAGCATTTCCGGTGAATTGCAGCTTTTGCTACGCTTTGTTACCTAATCATCATCATCGTCATTATTGTCATCATCGTTAGAACCCGGGCCGAAAAGGTCGCTGGCACTATCGGAGATTTCGCTAAAGAACAATAGAAATCCTAAGACATCGCGGAACGGTTGAGTAAATGTATTGAGAGCGTAGGTAATTCGAGCCACCAAATTACGACCCACAATAATGACATCGTTATCTTGAAGTGGAACATTTTGCGAAACATCACCCATCAAGGCTTTCTTGCCATTTAATTCTTTGGCGATCGCCTTCCCTTGCTCTTGATCGAAGCGGATCAAAGCAATTTTCTTGAGTCTGGCGTTCTGCAAATTAGGGCTAATGGCAGTTAAAGCATCTAAAAAGGTACTGCCATTGGGTAGATTAATGTTGCCGATGCCATTACCGGCATAACTTAGAACTCGCACCGTAATTTGTTGTTTGGCAAGGGTAGAACGAGCGACCAAGCTACGGTCGTAATCCTTGTCCTCACCCACATCCAGTCTAGGGATCACGATCGCATCTCCGTCTTCCAGGCGCAGATCTGGCAGTTGTCCGCCATTGGCGATGGGAGTAAACAAATCAACTCTTTGTTCAATAACTGTGCCGTCAATCAAGGTCCGACGCACTTGCACTTCCCTTAAATCGGCTCGATTCGTAGCTCCCCCCGCAGCGAGTAGGGCGTTCGAGATCCGGGGCTGGGCTCCAGCTACTGGGTAGAAACCTGGCTTGGTAACTTCTCCTAGGATGGTTACTTGCACCGGGCGTTGATTTCCTAAAGTGACGATCACCATTGGATCGATCACATACCGATTAAAGCCAACCCGTAGCCGTTCCTGAACTTCTTCTAAAGTGAGACCCCTGACAGAAATCGTACCTAGCAAGGGTGCGGTGATATTACCTTCGGGGTTGACGTTGGCCGTGAAACTCAAATCTGGAAACCGATTGACGTTTACAGCAATTCCATCTCCAGGCCCTAAGCGATATAAGTCGAACTGGGTTCTGGCGTTGGGTGGCGTGGCTGGGAAGGTGTTGGATAGTGGGGGTGGGGGAAACGAGTTAGGCAGCGGTTGTACAACTGGGTTAACCGGAACTGTTGGGACAACCGTAGGTAAAGTTTGGCGATCGCTGGCTGGTTGATTGGTCTGCCCAATTGCTGCCTCTGGCAAAAATCTAGCATTGGCCGCCCACAAGAGAGCTGTAAACGATGCCGTAGTTGCGACGGAGTACAGACCGGTTAGGGTGAAGGCACGAAACTGACGTATCCGAAAACAGGCTTGGGACATAGGGCTTGAAAGAGTTGCGAGCGTTCTTATATTGCGATTGGAGCGAGGTCACTAAAAACGTTAGGGCAAAGCAAGAATTGAACTTTGAGTTTGGCTGGTCGTCTAGTGGAGACTTGACCTAGTTTAGGAGAGGACGACGAAGTGAGATTTTTTCGGTTCCCATACCTAGAGTATTTATTACTACTTACCTGGCGATCGCGGCTCAGCCGTGAGGGGGCCTTTGATTAAGGCAGCTTGCACCGTTTGAGCGAGTGATTCCGCCATAGGCCAAACAGTATCAATCTCACCGAGAGGTTCAATAGGAATCAGTAGACAGACAGCGACCCAAGGTTGGCGAGCATTCCGTAGTTGGGCAGCTCGATCAGCCCAAAACCAATCACTCGGAGCTGGACTGCCACCTGCGGGCCAAGCATACCATTGCAAAACCGCAAAGGTTTGTTGTTGATTCCAGCCGCGTAAAAACCGGGCTTTCACGGGAATGGGAGACTTTGCTGAAGTTTTACTATCTGAACCCAACTTAACGGCAGCAGAATTTTCTACGTCTACGGTAAATCGGGACAGCCGAGCTGAGTCTGTGGTCCAGCGCTGAAACCCATTGATGTCCATCCACTCGACTTCCGGTTGGTTTTTTTCACTTCTAGGAGCGGTGAGTAGTAATACTGCTCTTGCAGGCTCAGGGGCGGATAAGCGGCTCGCTGTACTATTAAGCGATTGAGGCGGTGATAGCACCAGGGATTCAGCTTCAATCTCTTGAGCTAGCCATTCATGCCCGCCGATGGGTACTGTTTGTCGCTTCCGGGTCTTCCAGCCAGGTAAGTTTAATTCTGTGTTCTCTAGATTCCGTAGTTGTTTAAAGGCTGCATCCTTAGGCGGGTGAGCCCACCGCCAGTGACCAGTCAAGTAGCTGGGGGCGGCTCCAATTCCTAGCAGCAATAACAACAGCAGTAATAGAGCAAGTTTGGGTAACTGCATCTGCTGGAAGGATTTAGGTAAGAACCGCATGATGGCCGGGGAATGAGTCACTTTTGCAATTACTCAAGGTAGGAATACAGTGTTACTCAGCAACGCCCTCAGCACCATCACTTTCAGGGTTGCTGGAGAAAAACTGATCAATTTTGGTCAAGAGCAGGACAGTCAGCCCTAGCATACAGGCAGAATACAAGTCACCGCCCCAGCCTGCATGCAACCACTCAAATGCTTTTTCTTGGCTAGTGCCATGAAAAAAGGTCAAAAGTGTGTTGCGCAAAATATTGGCGCTGACACTAATGACCACGGTGCCAAGGAAAAACAAGCTAGTTTTGGTTCGTGATGTCCAAGTGCCTGTCCAGTAAACTAGCATCAGGCCAACATAGAGGCTGGTAAACAGCATCTTTAAGCCAGCGCAGTAGGGCGCTACTTCCACAATGCGATCGCCTACATATAGATAAATCTGCTCAACCGTTACGTCCATCCCAAACTGATTGAGAATAAACCCGGCGATCGCGGCAATGAAGTGTTGTAGCGGCAAGGTGTAGGGCGCAATTAGGTAAGGTAACTCAGTGGGGGTGGCAAGCAGGACTAAGATCAATGGGAAACCTTGCAGCTTCAAGCCTGGCATGCCTTTTAGCCACAAGCACAACCCCACCAAGATGGCAGGTAAGGATAAATTGACTAGATCTGAGAGACCACTGAGGTAGAAAACGGCTCCTAAACTCAAGAAGGCAATTCCGAGCGGATGGTTGGCTTCGGGTAAGCGCCGCCACTCGTTTTGTTGGTTCCAGGCAATGTAGGCAGCAAAGGGTAAGCCAATCAGCCCATGACTAAAGTATTCATGTTCAGTGCTGATACTTTTGTTGAGCCAGCCATCTACCCAATGCCACAGTAAGGGAGCGTAGAGCAACGCCAGTAGACCTAGAATTGCGCCATTGAGGACATAGCGCTCGATCGCAATGGGAACTTTACGCCTGATTAGCATGGTTTTAGTTTGCCATTACTGGAGTACATAACTGGGTGTTGGCCGCCGGAGGATACGCTTGGAGTAAATCTTTCAAGGTAGCCACGACTCGCTCTACTTGAGCTGGAGTCAAACCAGGATACATAGGCAGGGAAAGAATTTCTTGGCAGAGCTGCTCTGCTTGAGGAAAGTCACCCATTTTATAACCTAAGTTTTGAAAAGCAGGTTGTAAGTGGCAGGGAATCGGGTAGTGAATGCCTGTCTGAATATTTTGGGCTGAAAGTTCTTCTTGAATTAACTCACGAGTCAGGGGGCAGTCTTGCACACGCAGGACGTAGAGGTGGTACACATGACCACTGCTACTTTGATTCGTGACCGGAACTAAACCCATTGAGTGGAGCGGCTGCAACAAAGCATCATAGTACTGAGCAATCTGATTGCGATCGCGGTTCCACTCAGCCAAGTGAGGCAACTTCACATTGAGCACAGCCGCTTGCAAGGTGTCTAGGCGGCTGTTGGTGCCATATTCCGTATGAAAATATTTGCGGGGTGCTCCGTAGTTGCGCAGCGATCGCATGGTTTGGGCCACACTCGCATCTTGCGTCACGACCATGCCACCATCTCCTACGGCTCCTAGGTTCTTACTAGGGTAGAAGCTAAAGGCTGCGGCAATGCCCACAGAGCCAGCTCGGTAACCATCCCGCTCTGCTAGGTGAGCTTGAGCGGCGTCCTCAAAAATTAGCAAATTATGGGCATCAGCCAAGTCTAAAAGCTGCCGAGGCGACACCATCTGACCGTAGAGATGTACTGGCAGCAGCACCTTGGTTTTCGGCGTGATCGCTTTGGCAGCAGCAGCTAAATCCATCAGCCCTGTTTCTAGTTCACAGTCCACCAGGACTGGAGTTGCCCCTGCCCGTAAAACTCCAATCAACGTGGCAACAAAGGTATTGGCTGGTAGAATCACCTCGTCACCTGGCCCAACGCCACAGGCCTGTAGACCCAAGGCGATCGCATCGGTACCACAAGCAACTCCAATTCCATGCTCAGCGCCACAAGCAGTGGCAAAGGCCAATTCAAACTCTGTCAGTGCTTGACCCAACACATAATCTCCCTGCCGCACTACTGCTTGGATCGCTTGTTCAATCTGAGTTTGAATGGGTTGGTGCTGAAGGGTGAGATCGACAAATGGAATGGTTGCAGCGGCGATATTCATAAACGGCAATATTCAAGAGGGAGAGTAGGGACGAAATCTAGAAACTGAGCTGAATCAGTACAGGTCTACTCTAGTTATGGGCGAATTACTGAATTTTGAACATAGTGAAACGGTGAAGAGTCTATGAATGTCCCTAGGTAATCAATGAACTTCCAATAACTTCCGCGATCGCACCGCTGCAATTAAGGTGAAAGCTCCGGAAGATCATGTTAATTTCAAACTAACTTTATTGATTTTTTAAGTAACAGGTTTTGCTGAGAACTTGGCATTGATCGCCAGATACGATAGCTTTACAGCAATTCCGCTGCTTTGCAGTTTTTAGGTGGGCACTCTTAAACAGCATTCCTGGCAGAAGCGATGTTTAATCGAAGTCCAACTCCTTAAATCAGCAAATTCAGTGACAAGCTCTATCATTTTTTGAACGGCATGGATTACGAAACCGCTCGTAGTTTTTTAATCAATCAAGCGCGATTGCTTAACCCAAATCAAGATACGTTTTTATCTCGTCTCCAGCAAGGAAAACCGCCAATCCCAGGGCAAGTCACGTCCATATTACTCGCCCTGAAAGTGGTATTTGAGGCACTGCGAGCCGCCCCGAGCCTAGACCGAGAATTAATTTATACCTTGCATATATTGGCACTAGAAAGCCGACGACAGTACGATTCTCAGCGCAAATTAGGAGTGGTTTGGCCACCCCTGCTCGATGAAGACGTTACGCGAATTTCAACTGCCGTAAAAAATATTTTTTCAGATGAGTGGAAATCAGCCTAGCTCAGGCATCGGCGATCAACCTAGCGATTTCGCAGTTCAGTTTCTAGTTTGTTGAGGTCACTCTTAAGAAAAACCACAACGTGACCTGCGTAGGCACTTCCATTTCGCGTTTGAGCGATTTCGGTCCAATAGGCATAACGATTGCCCGTGCGGAGTTCTCCCTGCAAAGCTGACATCAGAGGGGTAGCACGGCGGCGAGCTTGGTACGCGGTGGCTTCTCCGGGATAGCTGTACACCAGATTGGCACGCTCGTAGTCTTGATACACATCTAGGCCATAAATCACTCGCAGTGATTCGTCTAGGCGATTGCGAGTCACGCCATTGATCATGTCAAAGATGGACAGACGCTCAGAGCGAATGATACTGGGGTCTCCAGCCGGAATTACTTTACCAGGAGCAAGCACAGAAGCTTGAAACGTAAACCGTTGAGCGGCGCTATCGTTCTTACGCACCAGTAGCTTTTCCCCACTGGCAGGCCGCAGAGTCGGGTGAGCTTGAATCCAAGCTCCAACTTCTTCAGTCGTTTGCCCAGGTAGCGCCTCCGCTCGCCCGCCTCCTAGCACTAGCATCAATCCAAAAGACAGAACAGCTCCCAGTTGCACTCTACTCATCACAAGCCTCTTGTTGACACATGACAACCGCCCCAGGTAATTGGGAATGGGTAATGCCCTAGTATTGGCGATTTGCGCCCTAAATATATCAGTTTGCGATCGCGACTTTAATCACTTTGCGATCTTTCATGTCTTGAAACACTTGTTCAAGTTGTTCAAGGGGTTGGCGATCGCTAATCAATAATTCAAACGGTACGGTGCGACTAGCTAGCAGGGACAAAGCCGCCCGGACATAATGAGGCGTATTGTGAAAAACACCTTTTAGCGTTAGTTCGCTGTAGTGAAGCTGCTCGGTATTGACGGTAATGGTGGTATCACGGGGACAGCCGCCAAACAGATTCACGGTCGCTCCTGGACGAGCACAGGCGATCGCCGTTTCCCAAGCTGCAGGCACTCCTGTCGCTTCAATCACCACATCCGCACCCCAGCCATCGGTTAGTTCCCGCACGGTTGTCGGCAGGTCAGTCACTTGTCGATAGTTGAAAGTTTGGGCAGCGCCAAACTTGGAGCCAACTTGCAGGCGTGAGTCACTACCCCCAAACAAAAACACTTCTGCGCCTTGGTTCGCCAAAGCTGCCACAAACATCAGTCCGATCGCGCCATCTCCTAGCAAAGCCACGCGATCGCCAGGTTTAACGTTAGAGCGGGCCACGCCATGCAAAACACAAGCTAGAGGCTCGGTCATCGCAGCCAACTCTGCTGGCAAATCTTCCGGAATCGGCAGTAAGTTTTGCTGGACAATCGGCGCGGGAATTTTGAGGTACTGCGCAAAGGTGCCGTTGTTAAACGTTAAGTTGGGGCAAAGCGAATATTCTTGACGGTGGCAGAAAAAGCAGTTGAGGCAAGGGGCGGAGTTATTGGCCACTACGCGATCGCCAATCTTCCAGCCTGTCACCCCTAACCCAATGGCCACAATCTCCCCAGCAGCTTCATGGCCAAATAGAGTTGGAGGACGCAGCATTCGGGCATGACCTCCCCGTCGCCAGACTTTGAGGTCTGTGCCACAAGTGGTTGCGGCTGCCACTTGAATCACCACTTCTCCAGGTGCGGGCGTGGGATCGGGGACTTGTTCTAACCGTAAATCTTCTTGACCGTAGAGGAGAGCTGCTAGCACAGGAATTGCCTAAAACCCTTGATTTCTCTCAATCTTACAAGATTGGGTTCCAGCAATCTGCCTGCTGGCTCAACAGAAAACCCTGCCTTAATACTAAAGACAGGGCTAATGGCTCTATGCGACTCAAACTCGGTCTGCCTAAAAATCTCTTTTATTGTCCAGAGCGATAAGCAGAGGTTGCTTTGTTCGGGGTTAAAGCAGTCATAGGAGTCTCACTTCGCAGAACTGCACTAGATAGGGAAGGGACTTCTTGCCAGCAGGAGGTGCAGAACCAATAGACTCCTTTTTGACGCGCGTGCCGTAGCAAAGGACTATCGCAATAAGGGCACTTATTAACATCGCTATTCATGGCACTTAGCTCTCCAAACAGTTTAAAAATTGTTAATTAAAGAAATACAAGGGCTGAGCTTAATTGGTTCATTCAATTAGTCTTAGCTATTCGGTCTGTTACCCCTGGCCTGGGATTTAAGGATGTCTGAAGCAAAAGCTAAAAACTTAGGTTCTCTGAACTCTAAGGTAGAGCTACTGGGCGATCCCCGCCATCCATCTTGGGAGACAAATTAAATTGTCAGTCGTGAAACGGCATTTTTTAGCACAAAATTTTTGTTTTTTACAGTCGGGACAAATTTCAGAAACCTGGTTTAAGTATCCAGTGTAGAGATTGATCCCCAGATAGATAAATCAAGGTCCATTGCACTCAATGTAGCGTTAGTTGAGTTTCAGCTCTAGAAAGCTAATCACAATGGACAATTAACATTAATGCACGAGTTTGGTGCTAGGAAAGTAACGATCGTCACTAGCAGACAGATTCGGGAAAACGAGTTAGCAAAAAAGCGATCGCCCCCTCTACCTCGGCTAATCCAAACTCTAAGAAAGGATTGCAGCGGAAGTGAGGAGGCGATGATTTAGTAAATTGCGAAGAGTTGAGAACTCAGGCGTTTAATATTCAGGCACAGAAGGATCGATTTCCCGACTCCAAGCTTGAATACCACCCTTCACATTGGTTCCAGTGATGCCTGCTTGCTTCAGGATGCCGAGAGCCTTAGCCGATCGCCCGCCCATTTTGCAATGAGCGATCAAACGATGACCATTCAGGGCTTCTTTGACTTTAATCACGCCTTCGCCGCTTTCAATGTCGGGGAGAGGCACCAAAATCGCGCCAGGAATCTGAGCAATTTCGTACTCATTCGGGTTGCGGACATCGATCAGCACGAAGTCATCAGCACCGCTGTCGAGCAGTTGCTTCAGGTCTTGCACCGTCATTTCAGGGATTTCCGCTTGTTGCTGGGCTTCCGCTGCCTTAGCTTGGGGAATGCCACAGAACTCTTCGTAATCTACCAGCTTCTCGATTACGGGTCGCACCGGATTGGGCCGCAGCTTCAACTCCCGGAATTTCATCTCCAAGGCGTTGTAAAGCAGCAAACGACCGCTCAACGTTGTCCCTTTACCTAGAATGATTTTGACCGTTTCGGTGGCTTGAATTACGCCAATGATTCCAGGCAGAATTCCTAGAACGCCGCCCTCAGCGCAGGAGGGTACAAGTCCTGGCGGTGGGGGTTCGGGATAGAGGTCGCGGTAGTTGGGGCCACCTTCGTAGTTGAAGACCGTCGCTTGGCCTTCAAAGCGATAGATGGAGCCGTAGACGTTGGGCTTGTTCAGCAACACGCAAGCATCGTTGACCAAGTAACGAGTGGGGAAGTTATCGGTGCCATCCACCACAATGTCGTAAGGCGCAACGATATCGAGGGCGTTCTCGGAACTTAAGCGAGTCTCATACAAATCAACTTGGCAGTTGGGGTTGATTTCGAGAATCCGGTTCTTGGCTGATTCAATCTTGGGCTTACCGACCCAGGAAGTACCGTGAATCACTTGACGCTGGAGGTTTGAGTGGTCCACCACGTCAAAGTCCACAATACCAATGCGGCCAATTCCTGCTGCGGCTAAATAGAGTAGCAGCGGCGCACCCAAACCACCCGTACCAATGCAGAGAACGCTGGCAGCTTTTAGGCGCTTTTGGCCTTCTAGACTGACTTCTGGCAGGATCAGGTGACGGGAATACCGTTCGTATTCGTCTTTTGTGAGTTGGATCTCATCCAAATTGGGATTGAGCATAGCAATGAATGCAAGGAGAGATGGGATAGGCGAGTTGGGAGAGGCTAAAACTAAGCAGCCTCAGCAATCCAAATATCTTCTGACTGGAACCGATGGTCTTCGGTCAGGCTCCAGCTACGCAGATCTATAACTTTACCGTGTTGAACGGAAACAATAATATACGAGTAGTGCGCCCAGGCGCACATTCGGTCCATCTCCGAAGGTGTGGCAGGATGATCGGGATGGGAGTGATACACACCAATAATGTCGAGGTGGCGATCGCGGGCTTCCCGCTGCACTTGCAACATCTCGCGGGGATCAATCCAAAAATGCTTGTGTTGGGTCACATCCCAATCACTGGGTAACTCGATCGCGTCCCCTAAATCCTGAGTCCAAATATTCTCAGTGGCACGAACTTCGACCACCATTCTGGATTCGCTAGAGCCTGAACCCAATTTCCCCAACAGCAAACCGCAGCACTCCTCCGGGTAAGTGCGCTCAGCGTGAGCCGCGATCGCTTGAATGTGATGAGGGTCGAGTTGCAGAATCACGAACCAGTCGTCAAAAATTTTTGCTGAGCTAGATTATTTATTCTAAGTCAGAATCAACCCACCTGAGCGATGAAGTGAGATTTAGTGCGCTTTGCCTGCCCCTAAATACAGCTCACCCACTTTCGGGTCATAAAGCAAGTCACGTCCTGGACCTTCAAAGCGATCGCGCCCTGCCTCTAATACATAACCGCGATCGGCCATCTCCAGCGCCTTACGAGCATTTTGCTCCACCAGCACGATTGCCGTACCGTTCTGGTTAATTTGCTTAATTTGCTCCAGCACGTTGTTCACCAAAATCGGTGATAGCGCCGCCGAAGGCTCATCCAACAGCATCAAACTCGGTTGCAGCATCAACGCTCGCCCCATCGCCAGCATTTGCCGCTGACCACCCGACAGAGTGCCCGCCCGCTGCCGCCGCCGCCCTGCCAAGTCAGGAAACATGGTGTAAATGCGATCCTTGGTTGCATCCAACGGCTCATTGCGGATAAAAGCCCCCATCTCCAAGTTTTCATCCACACTCAGCGATCGAAACACATTAGAAATTTGCGGCACATAGCACATGCCCCGCTGCACAATCTGGTTCGACTTCAGACCCGCAATACTCTCCCCCTGGAACGTAATCTTGCCACTATTTGGCGTCAACAACCCAAAAACCGTTTTCGCTAGGGTAGACTTACCCGCCCCATTTGGCCCAATCACCGCCACCAATTCCCCCGGATACACCCGCATATTCACGCCTTGCAGAATATTCAGATCCTTCACATAACCTGCATAGACATCTTCAACTTCAAGCAAAGGAGCAGAATGGGTCATGGGTAGGCGTTAGGAGTTAGGGGATAGGGATTAGAGAGTAGAAAGTTAGAGGTTGTCAGCTAAATTAAACCCCTTTTGGAGGGGGCCTGGGGGACGCAACCGTCCCTCAGCGGGGGTTTGGGGGCAAGCGCCCCCAAGGGTTCGGCTTCCTCAAGTCAGGAACTAACAATTAAGGCGTCTTCTGCAAATCAGGCCGTTCCTCCGGCACGATCGCCCCCTCCACCGGACAAACCTGCAAACAAATCCCGCAGTCAATACAGGTAGAAAAATCGATCCAATACCAATCAGTCCCTTTCGTGTTCTTACCAGGACCCTCATGAATACAGGCCACTGGGCAAGCATCTACACAATCGGCAACGCCTTCACAAGTATTCGTAACAATCGTATGTGGCACAGTGTTCTCTCTCTCAAAAACGCAAAACAAATCAATCTGATTGCTTCTTCTAAGCTATCAGGATCAACCTAAAGATTCAGGACGAGATTAGGTGAGTGACTCTACCTCAGCAGAACCATCCACCTTAATCCAAACCACCTGGGCAATCCGGCGATCGCGCGCATATTCCCGCACCGCTTCTGGGGAGTGGCGATCGCCCAAATCTACCTCAACCCGCACCAACTCAGCCGACTCCCGCAACTTTTGGGCATAAGCAAAAGCTGCCGTATAAGCTTGAGCGCTTTCTGGCACCACCAACCAATCACTATTCGGTGTTTCCTGAGGCAATTGCTCGGTGGGCAACAGCACTTGATGCAAATCCTCGATATTGAGCGAGAAACCAATTCCAGGATACGTTTCTCCTTGAGGATGATACAGACCTAACAACTGGTCATATCGGCCACCCTGGCCCAACACGCGCTGCCCAGTTTCAGCTTCACTCACCACTTCAAACACAATGCCTGTGTAATAGTCGAAGGTTTGAATCAAGCTGAGATCGAGAATTAGGGGAGATTGGCCTGGCTGTGCAGCAAAACTATCGCTCAGCAGCTCCACCAAAGACTTGAGGTTATTTACCGCTTCACGCTGAGCCGCATCCAGGTCTAAACTTGACACCTTTTGCAGCACATCCGCTGGGCGACCGCGCAGATCCACCAAAAACAGCGCTCGTTCCCGCAGTTCTGGCGAGAGAGGGAGAGTTTCTAGGGCAATGCGGTCTAGATGAGCGATCGCCTGCCGCACTGTGTCTTGCAAGTGGCTCGGAAACGGAGAGAGGAGCGATCGCGTTAGTCCTGCTTCTCCCAATATCAAGTGCCACTGGGCTAGACCGAGATTCTTCAGGCAGTCGGCCAGCAACAGCAGAATCTCAGCATCTGCGACTAGGCCACCGCCGCCCAATAGCTCCACGCCCGCCTGGTAAAACTCCTGCTGACGGTTGTGATTCGCTTGAGCAGCCCGTCGAAATACATTGGCGTTGTAGTAGAGCCGTTGGGGATAGGTAGCACCCGCCATCCGAGTCACTGCTGCCCGTGCGATCGAAGCTGTCAGTTCTGGCCGTAGCCCCAACACCTCATTCTCAGCATCTTGAACTTGAATCACCGTAGAGCGCTGCACCGCTCCCCCTGCCATCAGGGTGTCTAGCCGCTCCAAGGTTGAAGTAATAATGCGGTGATAGCCCCAGCGATGAAACACTTGCTGTAGACCCTTCTCAATCCAGCGCTTTTGAGCCACATCGAGTGGCAGGAGATCTCTAGCTCCAGCAGGTGGTTGATAAACCATTATTTTTTCTTTCCACCAAACAAACCAAACAAACCACCACCCGAATCACGGGGTTTCTCAGACTGACCAGCCTTGGCTGGTTTAGCTTTGCCGCCAGTCCCAGCAGACAGCTTATCTAATTTCTGCTTCGCTTCCAAAGCTATCTCGTCTTTCGGATTTAACTGTAGTGCTCGCTCAATATGAATCTTAGCCATCTTGGCCTGGTTTTGCTTCAAATACACCATGCCCAACAAGCCATGACAGCGGCTGTTATTTGGTTCTAATTTCAAACCATCTCGGAGTTCCAAAATTGCTTGAGCAAAAGCGTTTCTAACAATCAGTTCTTCGGCCCGACGGCAATATTGTTCTACAGCGGTTGGCTTGGCTTGTGAAGCATTAGAAGGTGCTGGAGCAGCATTCGCCGCTTGATTAGATTTACCTGCTTGATTAGAAGTTGCAGCCCCGGTAGCCTGATTTTTAGTCTGTGAAGACCCCGGAACAGCACCACCTTTGCGTAGGAGATAGACAAAATTTAACTCACTAATTTGACCAGTCAGTTCCAAGATCTGATCTAGAGTTTGATACTGCTTAGTTGCTATCTCTTGTAGTGCCGTTTTGTAGGCATGGTCAACATCATTAGCTTTAGAGAGTTGTGTTGCTACTTCACTAAAGATTTGAACAGAATCTTTTTCTTTAATAGCTTGTTGACCTTTCAGCCGCACTAAGACTTCGTATTCAGCTCGTTCGCGATCTTGAGATAATTTTTCGTAAGCTGGATTAACGAGCTTGGATAACAACTCTGTGGCTTGCTGCTTTTCGTCCTCAGATTCGGATGAAAAGCTATCTGGATGGAGGTTACGCGCGATTTTAAGATAGCGTTTCCGAATCTCCTTAGCGTCCGAGTTGATTGGGACTCCCAAGATGGCGTAGTAGTCAGTGAAATCCAGCTTAAATAGCCCTCGGTCAATTTGAAAAGACATGGTTTGTGGTCTCACTTCCTACTACGTAAATGCTTCTAGTCTACTTTGCCTCGCAGGGGATGCATGCCTTAGGAGGGGTGGCTAGCATCCTGACTTAATACATTGTTATCACTTCTTGCGGCTGATGCAGCGCTCACCTGTAACAGTTCATTGCTCAAAGCGCTGTGAATTTGCTGATTCGTGGCGAGAATCCGACCGGAAGGGATGACTACAGGGCTTTGGTCGTAAGCTGTGACCTGTCCACCCGCTTCTCGAACCAACACAATACCCGCTGCCATATCCCAAGGAGACAAGCCCCGCTCCCAATAGCCATCGAAGCGACCACAGGCGACATAGGCTAGATCTAGCGCAGCAGAGCCACTGCGACGCACCCCTTGAGTCAGGTGGGTGAGATGACAAAATTCGGCGTAGTTATTGTCTAAGGTTTCACGGCGATCGTAGGCAAAGCCTGAGACTAAAAGGCTCTTGCTAAGTTCAGCGGTTTTTGAGACTTGAATCGGACGGCGATCGCGAGTGGCTCCCAATCCTGTAGCGGCGCGAAATAGTTCTTGGCGGAAGGGGTCAAAAATAGCTCCGACTTGCGGCACCCCCTCAATCAATAGCCCTACCGAAACTGCGGCAACAGGATACTGATGGGCATAGTTCGTGGTGCCATCCAAGGGATCGATCGCCCACAAATATTCGCTGGCCGTGTTGTCGAGTTGACCTGATTCTTCAGCCAAAATGGGATGGTCCGGAACATGGCGACGCAGCACCTGTAGGATCGCTGTTTCTGCGGCCTTGTCCGCTTTTGTGACTAAATCTCCGGGACGACCTTTCTCCTCAATCCCTTCTAGGTGGCCCCAGTAATCTTGCAAGATGACTCCTGCTGCCAGCACTGCTTCCGTGGCAACGTCTAAAAAGATTTGGAGTTGTTCAGGCGATGGGTGGCTCATCTTTAATATTTATTCACAGTTTCTTATTGAATCACTGTTTTGCCACTTTCATGCCTTGAATATAAGGTTCTGGATCTTCAGCGACCCACCCTAAATTGGAGTTGTAGCGCACCTCAAAATGTAGATGAGTTGCTTTTGAGCTAGGTGTTCCAGTCGTGCCGACCGTACCAACTAGCGTGCCCTTCTTCACAGTCTGGCCCGCCTTGACTTTGATGCTGCCCAACTGTGCATAGCGGCTCTGCCGTCCGCCAGCATGGTTAATCACAACTAAACTGCCATAGCTGCCTTGCTGATCAGCAAAAGCTACCACACCATCGCCTGCCGCTAGAACATTGGTGCCGACTGGAGCTGCAAGGTCAATGCCGCTATGAAAAGCCACTTGAGCGATCGCAGGCTGTAGCCGCCAACCGTAACCTAGCAGCACCGTCGCCGTGGTGGGCAGCGGGTAGCTTGTTAAGCCATAGTTATCGCGATCTTTGGGACTGATGCTGGGTGGAGCAGAGCCGACTGGAGACCAATTTACACCAGGGACAAAAACAGTGGCAGGTTTGGCTGAGCAACCATTGACTTCAAACAGCACATCAGCCCGCACTTTGTAGGTAGCCGCGACATCCCGCCAAGTTTGGCCTGCCGGAACGCTTACCTGCACCCCGTTGTAAGGTGGAATCACAATCTCTGCGCCAGGAGTTGCTTTGCCACTCCTCAGGCTAGGATTAAACCCCATCAAAGTTGCAGGAATCAAATTATATTTCTGAGCAATACTCTCTAGCGTTTCACCCGACTTAACCTTGTAGCGAGTCAAGCGCTCTAATGCAGGCTTTGGACAAAGACTGGAAATTTGAGCGATCGCCCCTGGCCGTATCCCTGACCTGACTTCCGGCGTTGCAGCACTACTGCTGAGTGTATACCAAGTGAGCCAGAGCAGAGTGGGTAGAGCAAACCAGCGAGAAAAACTCATGGGTGTCATATCTGGGGGAGTCAGAAGTTAAGAATTGGAAGTCAGAAGAACTGCATCTATTTTGACTCCTGTCTTCTGACTGCTGTTTCCTAGCTTTATTGAATCGCAATCGGAAGCGATCGCCTAGCTCAGTCCGATTTTCCTGCTCAGAAGCACCATCGATTACAGTAGAGGTATATTTCCTGCGCCACTGCCATTCAGTGTTGAGACTATGAGTTTGTCGTTCAAACAACTAACGATTTACCTAGCTTTGTTAGCCATTGGCGGTGGTGCAGGAGCGTGGGGTAATCGCTACCTCACCGCAGAGCGAACAACTTCATCCGGCGGGCTAGCACCTTTTCTTCAACCACCGACTCAGAAGCCGTCTGCCCGTACCACTGCCAGCCTACCCATCTCCCCTACCAGCCCTAACTTTATTGCCGCAGCGGTCGAAAAGGTAGGGCCTGCGGTGGTGCGAATTGACTCAGCGCGGACAGTGACGGGTAATGTGCCGGAGGCGTTTAGAAACCCCATGTTCAAACGCTTCTTTGGCGGTGAAGCCCCTATCCCAGAAGATCGTGTGGAACGAGGGACAGGTTCTGGCTTTATTTTGAGTGCGGATGGCCGACTCATGACTAATGCCCATGTCGTGGCTGAGGCTGATACTGTCAAAGTGACGCTGAAGGATGGTCGCAGCTTTAACGGCCAAGTGGTGGGAACGGATCCAGTGACGGATGTAGCGGTGGTCAAAATCAGTGCTTCTAGCTTGCCTGTGGTCAAATTGGGCAAGTCTCAATCACTAGTTCCAGGGCAATGGGCGATCGCGATCGGCAATCCCTTAGGTCTGGATAACACTGTCACCGCTGGCATCATCAGTGCTATTGGTCGCTCTAGCTCTCAGGTGGGCGTGCCGAACAAACGGGTGCAATTTATCCAAACCGATGCGGCGATCAATCCCGGTAACTCTGGCGGACCTTTGCTAAACGAGCAGGGAGAAGTTGTGGGTATTAACACAGCTATCCGAGCTGACGCTCAAGGTTTAGGCTTTGCGATTCCCATCGAGACGGCAGAGCGCATTGCCGAGCAACTATTTCGCAGTGGTCGCGCCGAGCATCCTTACCTAGGCATCCAGATGGTTGACCTAACGGGCGAAATTAAAGAGGAAATCAACCGCGATCGCGAGCTGGGCATTAAGGTGACGCAGGATCAAGGCGTTTTGATTGTTAAGGTTTTGGACAACTCACCCGCTGCCAAGGCAGGTTTAAAGCAGGGAGACGTGATTCAAAAAATTAACGGCAAGTCGGTTAGAACTGCTTCTGAAGTGCAAGAGATGGTGGAAGCGAGTGTCGTAGGGGCACAGCTCAATCTCGAAATTAACCGCAACGGCAAAGCTCAGCGCTTGCGGATTCAACCCAGCGCTTTTCCGACCGAAGAAATGGGTTGATTTACCATCTCTCTCCCCTTCCCTATCAGGGAAGGGGCCGGGGGTTAGGTCAATCTTCGCGATCCTAAAAATTTCTTTTTGCGCTTGCAGGTTATGGGTTAGAAGGGGGGTCTTCGTGAAGAGACATTGAACCCGCTAAAACGCCTTCTAGTTCCATGCGTTGCTCCATCTGGCGCAGGAAATAGCCCGTCATCATGGCAGAGGCGAGCAGCCCTGCTAAGTTGTCACGATCGGTCGTAATTTGAACGTTAAAGCCTTCACTGGGTAACATTCCCACCAAACCCTGAACGTTATGGGAAATAATTTGTTTTACCTCCGGGCTGACCGACTTGGCAACCCGTGCTAGCACCTCAGGTGACTGATGTTGCAGGTATTTCAGCAACGGATTTGCTTGAGCATTTTCGGGGTCAGAGCCAAGGAACTTAGCACTTTCAGGGTTAAAGACCATAAGGACGCTAAAGGGTTTGCTTGCTTATTTGTACTATTGTGGCACTTCCACCCACCTCTGTGACCAGTCTCAAAAAGGTGAAAATTCCGAACCTCTAGGGACGGGTAAGGGGTGGTTGTCGAATGGCAAAATTTAAGATTCGTCAGCAGGCTCTTGAGTTTGTGGCTCTAGAGCGATCGGGAGTTTGTCTACCTGAAAATACTGGTGGAACTTCTCGGTGACTTGTAACCAATAGGACCGACCATCCGATTGCCGCCGTTTCCGCACAAAGCCTTGCTCGACTAATTCTGGTACATGTTGATAGGCACCTGAACCGCGCAAGTTCACCAAATCTGCCTGAGCAATCGGTCCTCGTAAGGCGATCGCCGCTAAAGTTCGTAAAGCCCCCACCCCCAAATCCACCGGAATTAAAGTTTGGACCAGTTTGTGAAAGGCAGGACGCAGTTGCAGGCTGTAGCCCTCTGGGGTTTCCACCACTTCTAAGGCACTGTCGCGATGAGCATAATCGGTCATGAGCTCGATCAAGCCTTCTTCTGCCGTGGCGCGATCGCAGCCTGCATATTTGGCAATCTCGCTGGCTGTCAGCGGTTGGGCCTTCAAGTAGAGAATTGCTTCGATGGTGCTGGCGAGTCCCGTCTGTTTTGGCGGTTCTTCCCAAAGCGTTGGTTGATCGCTCAATCCAGATTACGTCCTGTCAATTCAACAAAAATGTCTTCTAAGTTGGAAGGTCGCACCATCATACCAGTCTTGTTTGGCTGCTGATCAAGATAGGCGTTGGCTTGCTCCAAGTCGGGGAAAAATTGGTAATCCCATTTGTCGCCTTTCTGGGTCATGACCAAGCCTTCGCCATATTTCTGCTTGAGTTCGGAGAGCGTGCCCAACTCGATCAACTTGCCCGCATCCATCACGCCAATGCGATCGCACAGATACTCCACTTCATCCATGTAGTGCGTGGTGAGCAACATGGTCATGCCCTGCTTGTTTAAGTCACGGATGATCTCCCAGAGGCGGCGGCGAGTTTGCGGGTCTAAACCGACAGTGGGCTCATCTAGAAACAAAATTTCTGGTTCATGCAGTAGAGCACGGGCAATCTGTAAACGTCGCTTCATCCCTCCGGACAAGGTTTTGACCAAATCCTTCCGGCGATCGCTCAGTTCTACATAATCTAACCAGCGATCGATCCGTTCTTGACGTACCCGATTGGGGATATGGTGCAAGCGACCATGAAACTCCATGTTCTCCCAAACCGTGAGGTCGCCATCTACACTCGTCTGCTGCAACACTACGCCAATGCGTTGCTTCACCTGAGCCGCATGACGCACCACATCAAAATCAGCAATCTGAATCTGGCCTTGGCTGGGTTTAGTCAGCGTCGTTAGCATGCGAATTGTGGTGGATTTCCCTGCACCATTGGGGCCGAGTAGGCCAAACATCTCCCCTGATTTGATCGTGAGTGAAAGATCCTGAACGACCGGGCGATCGCTATAGGTTTTGTAGACGTTTTGCAGGGAGATCGCAGCAGACATGAGTAACCGAACGAAAATGCAACCAATCTTTACCCTAGCACCGATGAAAGCCTTAGACCCCTACAGGTTGGCGATCGCGACAGGTTCAACCGGATCGGCCAGCTCAAAATCAAATACACGCGAGTAGAAATAGAGTTCGCCGTCCAGCGATCGCTTAATATTTTCAGCCTTGCGGAAACCATGTTGCTCGCCTTCAAACGCAATGTAGGCTACGGGTAAGCCCTTCGATTCCAGCACTGACACCATTGCCTCGGCTTGGCTAGGCGGCACAATTTTGTCTTCTAAACCCTGGAAGAAAATGACTGGGCAAGCAAGCTGATCGCAGAAATGGACAGGCGATCGCGCTTGATACAAATCTTGCCGTTCGGGATAGGGGCCGATTAAGCCATCGAGATAGCGGGATTCAAACTTGTGCGTATCTCTCGCCAATGCCTCCAAATCGCTGACTCCGTAGTAGCTCGCGCCTGCCTTGAATACATCGCGAAACACCAAAGCACAGAGCGTCGTATAACCTCCCGCGCTTCCGCCATCAATCACTAGGCGATCGCCATCTGCCAAACCTTGCTCTGCTAGGAAGCGGGCTCCATTCACACAGTCATCCACATCGACAATGCCCCACTGCCCTTTCAGTCGCTCCCGGTATGCGCGACCATATCCGGTGCTGCCGCCGTAATCCACATCTAAAACAGCAATCCCCCGACTCGTCCAATACTGAATGCTCAAGCTCAAAAGCGTAGAAGTGCCAGCGGTGGGGCCACCATGACTTTTGACGAGTAAAGGTGGTTTTTCTCCGTCGGGTGCCTGATAGTCTTGGTTTTTAGGTGGATAGAAGAAAGCATAGGCGGTCAAGCCATTCTCGGTCGGAAACTCGATCGCTTGTAGTTCCGAGAGATAGCCTGGATCAACCTGCAGGTGGCTGGCACGCTGCAAAACAGTGATTTCGCCTGTAGCTAAATCGAGTCGGGCGATCGCGAGTGATTCGGTTGGGGAGCCTATCAAGAACACAGCTTGCCCCGCTGCTACTTGCAACCCTCGCACCACTGTATAGGGAATTGCAATTGGCTGGAGTTCTTGAGTTTCTGGGTTTAGCCGAGTGAGGTGGGTAGTACCCTTCTCGACATAGGTGCAGATAATTTGCTCACTGCCACCGCTCGTATCAAACCCGTAGGTAGACTGACCAAACACCCACTGCGGTTCACCAAACTCAGCAGCGCGATCGCACAAAGCCTCTACCTGACCCTGCTGCCAACGGTATAGATTCCACCAACCAGAGCGATCGGAGATAAAGTGCAGAATGCCGCTAGGAGACCACTCTGGCTGAAAAATCGACTCGGTAGTGCCGCCTGCAACCTTCTCCGGTTCTGCCAAGGAACCATCAGGGTTAAAGGCGGCGACCCAAAGCTCGGTGCCATCCCAGGGCATGTTGGGGTGGTTCCAAGTCAACCAAGCTAAATGTGAGCCATCAGGGCTGAGGCGCGGGGAGGAGTAGAAGTCATTGCCAGTTACCAAAATCTTTGGTTCTTGGCCTGCCTCTAAGCTGAGGCTGATAATTGTGTTGACGGGTTCCTGCTCACCAGCCGTGTGGTCTTCTTGCACACAGATAAAGCGCTGCCGTGATTCGTCTACCACGCCATCGGCATAGCGCCAGTTGCCTTCCGGTGTCAGAGCTCGTGGTTCTGAGCCTAGCGTTTGGCGATAGAGGCGTTGATCAGCAAAATGAGTGAAGTAGACGGTGCCTTGGTGAACCACATAAGCCCCCCCACCATATTCATGCACTCGTGTCCGCACATTGAAGGGAGCGGGTGTAACATCTGAAGTTTGCCCATCGGGAGTCCGGCGCACCAGCACAGTTCGGCCTGCCTCTGTGGGTCTTAGCTCCAGCCAATAGATATCCTCTCCGTCTAAGGCTGCCTGACTGAGGCCAATCGTCCCGGTGACAATCAAATCTGAAGTAATGGGGGACTTCCATGTACCGTAAGCGGCAACTTGGGATGAGGGCATGAGTATTCTCCAAAGGCGGGTCAGCGATTCCTAAAATTGAGGATAGAAGCTTTTTCGCCCTCCGGATCGTCTTAACCCAGAATCACCCCCTAGAAACAACCATGAGAGCCAAGATCGTTGATGACATTCTGTTCCTCCACCATGAGGATGTCCCGCCTTACAAGAAAGGTGGGTCGATGGTGCGGAATAGCTACTTCTGGGCCTTACGCTCGATCGCTGGGAGAGCAAACCGCGATCGCGACTGGGAATATGAAGCGGAGATTTGGCATGCCTTGCAACGGATGCTGATCTCGTTTAGTGAATCTGGCTATTTGGGATTGTCAGAAACTATTTTGGAGTTTCCCCTAGACCAAGGTGAACTTCCAGCGGCGCTGCGTCCGGTGTCCACCTGGCAAACTGAGTTACCCGATGAGCCAGAAGACGAACTTTATAAGTCAGGCTCCAAGACCATTTGAGGTGCTAATAGCGTGCCTTCTGGTTCTTGAATTTGCTGAGACACGCCCAAAAACCGTCCATCTTCGTGGTGAATTCGTACCGCTAAACTTGGGGCATCTGCGGACTCAACTGCTTGGAATAAATGCTGATCCAGCGGCTGAAACACTCGTTGTCCCCAGCACCAACGTCGCGCTAACTCCTGGGAGAGGATAATCGAAGGTAGATGCTGCAAAACACTCAGGGGAGCGATCGCCTCAAAGGTGCCTGCCTGTAGCTGCGCTTCTAAATCGGCAAAGGTGAGGCTCTCCGCTAACGTGAGGCCACAACTCTCCGTACGACTCAAAGCAGCCAACGTGCCCCCCACCCCTAACACCTCGCCTAAGTCCCGCGCGATCGCCCGGATATAAGTGCCCGGACCACAAGCGATCGCCAAATCGAGTTCGGGAAAGTCGCCCGATCGCCAATCCAGTACTTCAATGGCAAACACCTCCACGGCACGAGGCTGCACTTCAATCGGTGTTCCTGCACGAGCTAAGCTGTAAAGCCGCCGACCTTCAACTTGGACGGCACTATAAGCGGGAGGAATTTGCTGGAGCGGGCCTTGAAATTGGGGTAGGGCTGCTTGCACCGCCGCCAACGTTAAGCTCGGTGCTGCTTGAGCCGTCAGGGTTTCTCCCTCTAGGTCATCTGTGGCAGTCCTGACTCCCAAACGCACGGTAGCCTTGTAAGCTTTATCCGATCGCAAAAATTGCAGGAGACGGGTAGCTCGTCCGATCGCGACTGGCAGCACTCCGGTTGCTGCGGGGTCAAGGGTGCCACCATGTCCCACTCGCTTCAGCTTCAGCAGACGACGCAGCTTCGCCACACAATCATGGGAAGTCATTCCTGCTGGTTTGTTTAAGTTCAAAAACCCTTGCACAGTCTCAGTTAAGTCTCTCTACGCGGTAGGACAGTGGCTGTTGCTTGGTTTTTGCGCCACAAACCAATAATTCTGACAGAACGGGGAGAAAATGTAGCTCAAAGTTGTATCCGCTAGCTGCCAGCCTTGAGCGATCGCTGCCGAGGTGCGAATACTTCCGGGCAAGTTGCCCCAAAAATTGCGGGGCAAAACTCCATAACGTTGTAACTCTAACAAGTCATAGCCTGCTGCTTGGCACAAAGCTTGAATGGATTGGTGAGTATAGCGATAAAGGTGGTGGTGTTTGTTAGGGACTAGCGCGGCGATCGGGTCAATCCAACTGAACTGGTTGGGCAAGTGGTAGCAAATGAAATAACCGCCCGGTTTAAGCAGGCGAAAAATCTCTTTTAAGCTGGCGATTTCATTCCCTCCAGTTTCTCGTACATGCTCTAAAACGCCCACAGAAACCACCGCATCAAATTGTTGGTCGGCGTACGGGATGGCGATCGCATCTGTAGAAGTGCCTTGCTTAAATTCGTAAGTAAATTGATTTAGCTTTTGTCGTAAGTAAAAGTCTTCAAAGGCATAACCATAAGCTTGATAATCGGAGCGGGCTAGGAAATAGGAGAAGTGACCATTGCCGCAACCCCAATCTAAAACCGCACTCCTTGGAGCTACATATTGCTGCAATAACTGGTAAAGCTTTTGGTACTGCTCCGCGCTGGTGATACTTCTAAATTGGGATAGATTACACTGACGATCTTGGGCTTGCAGTCCAATCAATTCCCCGATAATTTGTTGATGCTTAGGCACTGGCACGGATAACTTAATCTCAAGACAGCTAAAATTTGCTTCCTTTAGAACTGTATGCGCTTTGGTCAAGTCTTGAACAGGGCGATCGCGGTTCATGCGCTAGAAGCGGCTCAATTCTAGGGCACCGTAGGAACTAGCTCCTCCAGCGGGACGGGCGCGGGCAATGGCTCGGAGGGAGAGGTTGCAGGGGGCGTAGGGCCAGGTTCTGGCGGTACGGTTGGTTCTTCTGTCTCACCATCCAAGGCTTGGGTCAATTGAGCAGCAGTAAAAGATTGCACTAAATCCAGTTTGAGCGGCGCTCGGCTGATGTTAGCGGCATAGGCAGAAGTTAAGTAAGGTCGAAATTGCTCTTGATTCGTGATGTGAGTTTTAAAGAAAGCCACGCTTAAGGCTTGGATATAGCGGTAAGCCAACGCTGGAGCTGCCCCAATCACTGGGGTAGGAATAGGCACAACTTCACTATTAGTAGCAGAAGCACCAATGGCCGAGAAGTGAGTAGCTCCATTCATCAGCACTAGATACTTTTCTGGCATGGTGAGCCAAGTAAACGGTCGAATTTGCTCAGGCAAGGCAGGCGCAACTGTGTCGGCATTGGCAGCAATCATCATCAACGGTACTTGGATTTGGCTCAAACTCGGTTCTCCAAATACAGTGCTATCAACCGGATTAATCGCGATCGCGGCTTTAATGCGAGGATCTCGTAACTCGTACTGCCGCCCTGCCAATTCCCGCGCCCGACATTGCAACAACAGTGATAAGTTCAAAGACTCATTGCTGCGCTGACAGTTCTCGGCCAATTGCTCAAAGTTCAACGTCGCCCCAGCTACAGAGAGAGCTGTGTAGCCTCCGAAGGATTGCCCGACTACTCCCACTTGTTGCAAATTGAGCCGCCCTCGAAACAACGGTTCAGACTTAGATCGCCGCTCCAACTCATCCAGCAAGTATTTAACATCCAAGGGGCGATCGACAAACTCAAAGGATTCAGCGACATCAGTGGCTGTACCACTCAAGAGTGCCTGCAATCGACCCGCATTACTCCCCAAATGCTCTGGCAAAGCTACCACAAAGCCGTAGGAAGCCAGATGCTTAGCCAAATAATCGAAGGTCGTGCGATCTGACCCCAACCCGTGAGAAATCACAATCACTGGAGCTGGGTAAGGTTGGGCCTGGTTTTGTGCAGCGCTGGCCAATGGCATGTAGATATCAACTGGAAACACCCGTTCTCGAGGAACTTCTATCGGCGGACGATTGGGAAATCGTTGAATAGTTTTACGGGTGCGATCGCTCAAAGTAATGGTGGTTTTCTCCCACTCAAATCCTCCCGTTTGACGCAAGTCCGCGAGGGCAGAAAAATCAGTCACAGGTGCCAAAGCCGCTTCTGCCGTTGCTTGTTGGCTAATTGCGACAGAGGCTTGCCTTGTTTGCTCCACAAATTCATCCAAGGCATTAGCAATTTCTAGGCTGCGACCCAAGTTCACTCGAATGCCATCCGTGGGAAATTGTCGCATCACATTGAGCAAGGTCAAGCCCTCTGGCTGAGCTGCTGCCAAAATCAAGGCCGAGCGAATGGCATAAAACCCAGTCTGACGCGCCTCTGTTTGAATCACCTGCCCCAAGCGCATTAGTAACGTTTCCGCTTGGGGGGTGTAGAGGAACTGAGAAACGGCGACCGACGAAAGTTGAATTGGTGTGAGTAGAACTTCTCGTAAATCTTGCAGCTGTTTGGGGTCTGCATATTGAGCGTAAGCCGCTAAATCATCATTGATGGTGCCCGTTCTGGCATAAGTCTCTAATGTGTCTACGGAAATGGAGCGTTCGACGGAGCCATAGGAGACGTAAACACGTTCTGCCGCTGCCGCCGGGTGAGTGAGACTGGGTAGTAACAGCCCACTGCCCAAGACTCCCAGTCCTAGCAGAGCCCAACGTTTTACAGGGTGAGTCTGAACAACGCGATGGTCAGTAGAAACAAGTTGCAATTGCCACCGCCGCAGGGTCAGGGCCACAAAACCAGACAAAAAGAAATTCATGGGGTTGCACTCAGGGCTTCTCGTCACACCACTCAGGGTGAGCAGTCAGTTGGGCAATGATTTTTTAGGTAGCGACTGGGTACCTGAAACCTTATACGCTCATATGTGCGATTGATCCAGTACATTTCCCAATTTCTAACCTTAGCAATTGAGACTGAGTTTGCTGCTCAATTGTTCAAGGATTTGGCAGCCTTTGACCCCCTAAGCTAGATTAAGAGCGATCGCTAGAGGTCTGAGATCATGGGTGCTTTCACACCTCAATCAAAGCAAGCCTTACACAAACAAGCCAAAACTCCGGGTTCAGGTTCACTGCGATCGCCTCAGCAAATTGTCGTCTTGGCTGGCTCAGGCATCCTGCTATCTTTAGGACTTTGGGTTGTCTTAGTGGTGGGGGAGTATGTGACGATTGGAGGCGTACCCTTCTCGGTCATCGTCAGCTTTCTCCAAGACAACACCGCCAGAACTGCCTATTTTGAGGGCAACAGTACCCAAGTGCACGATCGCCTCAGCGAAATGGGCGTTGAGGAGCAAATGAAAGGCTATTATCGCGATCGCATTGCCGATGAAGTCAAGCTAGATCAACATATCCATCAAGTGTTGTACGATCGCACGGGCTATGTGGGTCAAGCTTACCGGGTGAATGCTCAAGGAATTTTAGTACTGCGGCAACCTGTAATCAGACCTTAGAGCCTTCGTCATGCTGCTGTTTTATTCAGCACCAACAAAAAAGAGTGTCAACAAAAATCCGACCCTCGAACTTAAAGCATTCAAGAATCGGATTTTGATTTTGCTCAGAGGCTAGAACTAATCTGAGGCCCGACGCTTAGGAAAGCATGGCTCGGCTATCTTTGCCGATCTCGCTGATATCCTTGCCGAGGAGTTGCGCGATCGCTTGCCGTTCCAGCGCTGGCTGAGAGGGAATTTCTTGGCGAGCATCGGTGATTAACCAGTCGAGGGCTGCCGCTTGGACATCAATCGTTGCCCCGGTTTTATCAACACAGTAGCGACCAAAGACCAGCTTATCTACCAAGCGTACCCCAGGACCTAGCCGTGAGTATTCAAAGATCACGCTGTTGTCAACGGTTGCCCCACCACAAATGCGGCAGTTAGGGCCAATGTAGGTGGGACCAACAATCTTGGCTCCATCTTCAATTCGAGTCATGCCGCCGATATAGACTGGGCCTTGAATATCAACTTTGTCCCAGTTCACGGCCACATTTAATCCGGTGTAGATGCCTGGTGCGACTTCATGTCCTGGAATTTGCACATTCTTAACGTCGCCCTGCAAAACTCCACGCACCGCGCGCCAGTAGTCAGGCACCTTGCCGATGTCTACCCACTCAAAGTCCATTGTAACGCCATAGAAGGGCGCAGCCATTTCTACGAGTTTGGGGAACAACTCACCCCCAATGTCAAACTCGCAGCCTGAGGGAACGTAATCTAAAACTTCAGGCTCAAAAATGTAGATACCTGTGTTGATGCTAGTGCTTAGGGCTTCATCTACAGCAGGCTTTTCTTGGAAGGCTTTGATGCGACCTGACTCATCAGTTACCACAACCCCGTAGCTGGAGACTTCTTCCCTGGGCACGGATTTCATGATTACAGTGGCGATTGAACCTTTTTCTCGGTGCCATCTCACTGCCTCGGTAAGGTCAAGATCAATCAGGGCATCGCCGCACATCACCACAAAGGTGTCGTCGAAGAAAGGGGAAAAGTCTTGAATTCGGCGCATGCCTCCTGCCGAGCCTAGCGCTTCACCGACCAACTCACCATCTACAATGCGCCCTTCAAAAGAGTAAGCAATTTGGACGCCAAACTTCTGCCCGTCTCGGAAGTAGTTTTCAATTTCATGGGCTAGGTGGCTGACATTGACCATAATCTCGTCAAAACCATGCTGGCGCAAGAGTTCTAAGAGAAATTCCATCACTGGCTTTTGCAGGATTGGAATCATGGGCTTGGGAATGGTGTAGGTAATCGGACGAACGCGCGTACCTTTACCAGCTGCCAGGATCATGGCTTTCATAAATATTTATCTCTCACCCTAGACCACTACACTGTCAATAATCGATACATTATTTGGCGGTTGAGTTCCAGTGCTGTGGCACTCGCTCTCCTCCCCCTCTCATTACCAAACGGCCTCAATCAGCCGCTTTGGAAAAACTCGTATTGATGCAACCCAATGGTTTGTAGATAATCTACCAACCATTCTCTTCATTGATCTCAACCTGACTGCCTAACCCGGCAAAATTTATCACTACCAGACATAACTGGCTGGGAGTCGCCAAGATGCTAACAGATCTTTTACATTCTTGGTGAAACTGGCTTGGTAAAACTGGTGATCTGTTTTGCTAGGATGCTCCGCTTATTCGGATACTGCAAAAATAGGCAATTCTGCGAGACTCCGAACTTTTAAGTCTTGGTAAAATTCCTCCTGCGATAACTCTACTTTGGACTGAGCGGACAAAAATAGTAGCGCCCAGAAGATGGCGACGCGATCGCTGGTGCTGTGATGCGAGCCATTAGATAAGCCAGGAAGATCTAATTCTTGCTGAGCAGCACCCGACCATAGTTTTATCAACAAATCAAAGTCTAGCCAATCTTCTCCTTGGGAGATTTTTAGCCATTGGGTCGCCAGGAATTGGTCTAATGCGGCTGCCACTTCGGAAAGGTTTTCTTGGTGCGCTAGTTGCGCGATCGCTCGGACTGCTTGGCTGCGCGATTGGGGACGGGGGCGACGGGGGCGCGTGCGGGGAGCGGCTTCGACCATGCTTGCGGCCATCAGTTCCAGTTGCTCAATCAGCTCCTGCAAGGTGACTCGGCGGTTTTGCGGCGGTTTTGCCACCGCTCGTCGCCGTAAGCGCCGTTCTAGATGTAGTGGCATCTGAGTTTCCATCAACCCATCTGGCTCTAGGAATTCCCCCTCGTCGAGCACTTCAACTTCAGAGGATTCGGCCCGGACTAACGTGTCAGCTTTGAGGAGCACCAACATGGAGGCGTATAAAAAAGCCTGCCCAGAACGAGACAGGTCAGCTTCGTAGGTAGCTCGGTTCATTTCTACTGTGTCGCTGGGAGTCAATTCACTCAAAAAGCGATCGATCACCTCAATTACTTGGACATCCCAAGGGTCAATTTCACCCCGCTCTGCCAACTCGGTCAGTAAGGCGATCGCGCTTTGGGCCAGAGACAGAACCATGCCACCAATTCCTACTTGCTGTTAATGCGAACAAAGGCAATCGCCGCTAAGACAATCAGGCCCAGCAAGAACACTGGCACCATCAAACTCCAGAGACTATCAGGGTTAGTCAAATCAGCAGTCCACATCCCAGCCAGCCTCCCAGCAGTCTAGACTTCTTGGGCCATAGAATCAACCGCAGGCAGTAGGGGTTGCTGGTTTTGCAGTTCTGCTTTGTAGCGATCGAGGTCTTGTTCTAGCTCTTCAATGCGTTGCTCCCGCTCTTGAACTTGTTGCAAGCCTTTGCGAATTTCCAGCATGTGTTGTAGTTGGGCCCAAACGCTGAAGACCCAAGCCAGTACTGCACCCACGCCCAAGGCCAAAATTAGCTCTACTGCTAAGGGAGCTTGAATTTGGATGTCTCGAACAATATGAATGGTGGCAGGTTCGGTATTTTCTAAGCTGAACAAGACTAGAGCTAGCGCAATGACAAAGATGATTAAAAAGTTAATCTGGCGCATTTATCAACTCCTCAATTTCACAGGTCTGGCTAACTTCACAAGTTTTTTAAGCATCATCAGGACTGTAACTTAAATCTCAGATCCTATATCTGAAGAAAAGCTTAGCAGCCTGCTCACTCGATCGAATGGTTCTGTATGGTTCAGTGAATTAGCGGTGCACCTGTTTCTCTTCTGGCAAAACTTCTGTAGTAACGACTTTGGGGCGGTTGATCTCCCGAATTGCATCAATAGTGCTCTTAATGGTGCCTGCGATCGGAACGGCTACTAAAACGCCGAGTAATCCCGCAATTTGCGCCCCCATCAAAATGGCAATAAAAATCCAAATGGGGTTTAGTCCGGTGAAATTGCCCATCAATCTAGGAGCCAAAACATTGTCCTTAATCTGCTGCATTAAGATTGCGGCAAAGGCCACCTGTAGCGAGAGCCAAAAGTCTTGAAACATGACCAGCAGGATCACGACCCCAATTCCCAACGTGGCTCCAATAAAGGGAATCAGCTCAGCCACGCCAATCAACAGGGCAAAGAGCAGCGCAAAGGGCACCCTCAGCCCGATGAAAATGGGAATCAGCGTTGAGAACATAAAAAATCCCAACAACAACTGACTGATGAAAAAGTTTTGAAAATTTAGGCGCAGAGAGGCGCTGAGCGGTAAACCAATGCTGGCTGGCAACAAGTTGACTAAGCCTTGCCACATGCGATCGCCGTAGAGCAGCATATAAAAGGCCAGCACCACCACCAAAACCAAGTCAAATAGCCCCGAAACCGTTATGATTGCCAAACCCAATGCTTGACTGGCTAAAGCTTGTAACTGATTTTCGATTTGGTTGTTAATCCGAGTGCTAAAACCTTGGAGGTCTAACGGGAGACGATGTGCTTTCGCCCAAATGTCTAAAGAAGCTACATGACGCTGGCTATCCGCTAGCGACGCAGGAAGCTTGTCCACAAACTGAGCGGCTTGCTCCACCAAAATCGGCACCAAGGTCACACCCAGCACGACTAATAGCGCCAGTGCTAGCAGCAGAACCGCGATCACGGCTTGAGAACGGCTAATTTGAGTCTGTTCCAAGATCTGCACCGGATAGTTGAGCAGAAACGCCAAAATTGCCGCTACTACTAGCAGCGTAATCGAGTGCTCAAAGTAGCGAAAAACCTGCGACAGAATCCAAACGTTCAAAGCTACAATTGGGCCGCTCAAACCCAATAGAAACAAACGCTGGAGATTGTTTGAACGGCGCATTGTAGATAATCCGTGAGTCAGCAGCTAGCAGGTTTGACTAACCTTCTGGGGCAGAAACTTGAGTCGAACCCGCTGTTTGTCCTGGCAGAGATTGATACTTCAAGTACCACCCACCTAGCACTAAAAAGACGATGACCACAGTGCCAATTCCTAACGGGCTCGGTAGCCAAAAAGCTGCTTCTAAGTGGTTGATCTCGCCTGGTTTCAGCGTCCAAATCAATTCATGACCTTGCTGACGACGCTCCGCACTAACGGCGTTAGCTGCCGTGTCGATGCTGCGGGCTCCCCAAGGCGTGTTGAGTCGAAACTCCAAGTCTAATAATGAGCTAGGACTCACCAACAAATCTCCATTGGCACTCGTCACACCGAGCGATCGCAAGTCGAGAGTATAGCTGAGGCGATTCCGTAGCAGGAGCAAGAAGTTACTTTGCGCCAGCTGAAAGTCTGACGTAATCTCAGGCAAAACTGGTTCGGCTCGTTTCGCCGTACCTTTTTGGGTTGATGGCTGCAAAAACTCGCTGAATTTAGTATTCAGATCAGCGCCACTACTGAAGGGGATGATGGCTGTGACTTCTTGGTTAGAGTTGCGGCGGATTTTGCCACCTAAGCGCCGAGTCCGCTGTTCGACCGTCTCTAGCCACTGCTGAGCGCTGGCTCCACTCAAGCTGGTCAAGCGATCGTCCAACTTGATGTGTTGGACAATTTCACCCCGGTTGGGACTCTCGAAGTTGATGCCGACATCATACTGAACGCAACCAGAAAGCAGTAAGGAAGCTAAGAGCATCATCCAAACCACTCGAAAGCGCCTAAGCTGCTGTCCTAGCTTTTGGGCGATCGCTTTTGTGATTGTCTGAGTTGCCCGACTTGAATGGCGAGTTGTGAGCGATGACTGCTTGATCGTTCTACCCACTGGCTTGACTCCCAGGTTGATTCCCATACTTGCTCATCCTATCTGTTCTGTTGCAGCGGCACTAGTCTGTAGTTAAGGTATGCAACAGCTTTTAGCTAAACCACCACAAACTGCCCAAGATTAGCGCCATCAGACCTAAGGCGAACCAGAAAAAGTTGGCATTTCTAGAGCTAGCTTGACCGAGATTAAAAGGAGACTCCGGTTCTTCGGCTGCGGTTACTCTGCGGGGCGATCGCGCGGGTGCCGTTCCCGCACTGCCTCGCCGATCTTTAGGATCGCTTTCCGCTAAAGTTACCAAATCGGGAATTTGGGTCAACCATTCGGGGCGAGTATTTAATTTAGGGGCTTCTAGGATATAGAGTAACCGCTTACTTTGGGTACGAGTTTGCCAGTCGGGGTGCCGAGTTAACTGCTGACACAGGGCGATCGCTTCGGGGCGCTGGTCTGCGGCTTCATAGGCTGTCACCAACCACATTTGCACCTCTCCACCCAAAGGAGACGTACGGTTGACCAAAGCACTGGCTTTTTCTAAATGCTGCACCGACTGGCGATACTGTCCTCGCTCAAAGGTAGCTTTGCCAGCCTCGTATTCAGCTTCAACGATTTCTAGGTTTTCTGAACTCACGCTTCTTAAAGTTAGATCAGGACTGGGACTGGGCCAAACATCAACATGCTTAACTTATTCGCCTTAAATCACACTACAAATCTGGAAGCTGCTACATTTCTGAGCAACTTCGATGCTTTTTCTACCGTCTAAAGCTACGGTAAAGCACCTTTCAAGATCCTAGCAAAGGGCGTTAGTCTAGATCTGAGAGCTAGCGATCAGTTGCTTTGAGAAATTCATACCTGTCAGGGTGTCGCCACGTTCAGCCTTGAGGTTCAGCTTTGGCTTAGTCAATCGCTCCTACTTTCAGGTCACCCTTATGTCTCACTCTTCTCAGTTACAGTCTGCTTTCCAGTTCAGTTTAATTTCAACCTTTGCTTTAGTAAGCATTGGTGGCTCTTTGCTAAGTGCCACTCCGGTAGTAGCAGGTCAAAAAGTGACGATTAGGCGCGTGATTTTAGTCAACCAAGCACCTAATTATGTGATTTACCATCCACCTCAGATCGACCCCTTATTCTTGAGTCCCGCGATCGCCTCACCTAGTTTTTCTAATCACTATGGTTCCGTGGGTTATGGGTGTTTTCATCCCTGTATTACGCCCTATCCTGCTGTGGGTGGAACGAGCCAGAACATTCTCAACGGCAGCGTGGTGAATTCTACCTTAGTGAATCCGGTGGTAGTCAACTCGCCCATCTACAACTCCACCTTGGTCAATCCCGTGATTATCGAGCGACCTCGGTATCGTCCTGGGGTGCGGGGGTCTTTTAGTATTTCGTTCTAGTCAGCGCCAACATCAGCCTTATTGCGGGCCAGGACAATCTCTCGCTTATCTACCATTGTCATCATGGCAGGCATGTCTGCCGAGACTCGTTTCTGCCAGTTCAACTCAGCTACTACTGCGTTAAAGGTCTTACCTTGAGTCATGCGGTAGCCAATTTCTTCTACGTCCTTCCAGGCTAAGCTGCTTTCGGTATAGGCTTTGGCCATCGTGATCAGCAGGTTTTGGTACTCGTTGCCTTCCTGCTTAGTCATCATGGTGTGGGGGATGTCGAGGACGCGATCGAAACGGTGATACCAGGTTTTGGGTTGTCGTGACAAGACAGCACGAAACATAGCTCTGTGGTCGTTATTGCCGACTGCGCGATCGCTCTCGCTAGAAATGATCAGCATGGGAGCCACCGGATCTAGAGACTTGGAGCGAGTCAACACCTCTTGGCCAATATTCAGAAAAACTCGTAAGTTCGGCAACAAAAATCCAGAATAACCAACGGGAACGCTCCCTGGTTTGCTTTCCCACTGAAAATAGGAACTGGCCTTTTGCACGAACAAATCTATGACTTTGCTGCTGCTACTGAGGTAGGGAGCGAATAGCAGCGTGCGATAAATCTGCTGCGATCGCTCGAAGGCCAGCCAATTTGCTAGTGTCCCTCCCCCTGAAAGGCCACCGACAATCACCTGCTTTCCTAGTGCTTGTGCCTGCTGGAGCCATTGCAAGGCGAATTGCTTATAAATTGCTGGATCGCTTGGGAGCGGGGGAGGATTGTCAGGCCCCCAATTGCCAGTGACGCCATGCCCTGGCATTAAAGGAACCAACACGTTGTAACCCGCTTTGTAAAACGCCTCAGCTATGGGCTGAAACTGGTAGGGTGCGGCTGTAAAGCCATGAAAGAAGAGGCAAACTCGCTGGGTGGGTTGGGGGTGAAACCAGAACTTGGAGCGGCAGGCTTCATGACGCAGGGGTAGAGCATCTTCCCGCGCTTTTGCTTGCTTGGCGATCGCGGCAATCGTAGCAGAGTAATTGGGCATAAAACAGCCAGTTTGGTTTCTTTAGGGTTTGAGTTCAGCTTGGTGCGCTGCAACAATGGCCTTGAGGTCGAGCAATGCCATCATCACAGACAACTCCGCAGCCGTGCGTTGCTGAAGATTTAGCTCAGCTACAGCACCATCAAACGTGTTTCCGTGCAGCAAGCGATCGCCAATCGCCAACACCTCCGACCAAGTTAAGTTGCTTTCCACAAAAGCTTTTGCCAAGGTGATCAGCAAGTTTTGGTAATCATTCCCCTCCGCTTGGGTCATCATCGTATGTGGAATATCTAGGGCTTCGTCCAGACAGTGATACCAAGTTTGAGGCTGAAGCGTTTGGGCAGCTTGCGCCAAGGCTTGGTGATCCTGAGGGTTAGTAGCGCGATCGCTGGCACTAGAAATCACAAACATGGGTGCGGCTGGGCGATGAGCCACGCGGTCGAGCAACTCTTGGCCTAGATCCAAGAACAGGCGCAGCGTGGGAATCCGGAAGCCATCATAGCCATGATGCCCAGGCTCGTCTTTGTTCAACCATTCAAAGTAGACAGGCAGAATTTCTACCAAAAAATCGACCAATCGATTCGTGCCACTCAGATACGGTGCAAACAGCAGGGCACGAGCGATTTGCTGCGGGTACTCAGAGGCTAGCCAAGCCGCTAAGGTCGCTCCACTGGAAAGTCCGCCCACCACGACTTGCTGCCCTAAAGACTGGGCTTGCTGGAGCCAATCCACGGCAAAATTTTGATAGATGAGCACATCTGTGGGGAGCGGTGGCGGATGATCGCGATTCCAGTCGCCAGCGATTCCGTGCCCTGGCTGTAGGGGTACCAGAACGTTGTAGCCTGCTTGGTAAAAGGCTTCACCCATCGGCTCAAATTGGTAGGGGCCTGCCGTGAACCCGTGGAAGAACAAGCAAACCTTAGAAGTGGGCCGCGGGTGAAACCAAAACCGGGAACGGCAAGCAGGGTCTCGTACAGGCAAAGCATCTTCTCGTGCCTGGGCTCGGTGAGCGATCGCGGTAATTTGCTCAGAATAAGTGATCATTCGTCTTACTTCATAAACTCAGAAGCCACGAGCATGGAGCCAATGCCAGCATCAGTAAAGATTTCTAGCAGCAGGGAGTGAGGCAGACGGCCATCAATAATGTGGGCCGCTTTTACACCTTGAGCCAGCGATCGCACACAACAATTGACTTTAGGAATCATGCCCCCAGAAACCACTCCAGATTCGATTAGCTGGCGAGCTTCTTGGATATCCAGCTTGTCAATTAAGGTGGAAGGGTCATGATAATCGTGCAAGATTCCGGCTGTATCGGTCAGCAGAATCAGCTTCTCGGCTCCGAGAGCCGCTGCTAGCTCTCCCGCGACTGTATCCGCATTGATGTTATAAGCTTGCCCCGTGTCGTCTGCCGCCACGCTAGAGATGACCGGAATATGTCCTGCCTTCAGCAGCGATTCTAAAATCCGTACGTTGACGCTATTCACCTCACCGACAAAGCCAATGTCTGCTTGGCCTTCGGGGCGTGCCTTGACCAAGCTGCCGTCTTTGCCGCAAAGCCCAACCGCACAGCCGCCCGCTTGATTAATCAAAGAGACAATTTCTTTATTCACCCGACCGACTAAGACCATCTCCACCACGTCCATCGTGGCAGCATCGGTGACTCGCAGACCATTCTTAAACTGAGGTTCAATCCCCAGCTTATCGAGCCAAGTGTTAATCTCTGGGCCACCGCCATGCACCACTACAGGCCGAATCCCGACGCAAGCCATGAAGACGATGTCCCGCATCACCTTCTCTTTGAGATTGCTATCTTTCATCGCCGCCCCACCGTATTTGATCACGATGGTGCGTCCGGCAAACTGTTGGATGTAAGGTAAGGCTTCACTGAGGATGCGGACGCGGGTTGCATCCTCTTGCCGAAAATATTCGCTGTCGTTAACCATGAGGGCTGGATTGGGCGAAAAGTCAGGTCTAGTAGAGCTTAATATCCCTAAGGGTGGGAATGAAAGCCGTGGAGTCTAACGAAATGCGATCGCTCATCAACAATCGCTGACTAATTTAGCTCAGTGACTGGCCTTCGTTCTGGGCAAAGCACTGTAGGAATTTCTGCTATGACTCTGGCAGTGATTTGCTCTGGAGTTTCTCCCGGCTGCAAAGTCAGATGCAAATCAGCCTGGGCATAAAGAGCTTGGCGCTGCTCCAGTAAGCTTTGCAACTTTACCTTTAAGTCAGTCTCTCGTAATAAGGGGCGAGTCGCATCGTTTTGCAATCGGCTGTAAAGCACCTCTACCGGAGCATCTAACCAGACAACTAAGCCATGCCTCAGGTAGCTCCAGTTTTTGCGCTGGAGTACAATCCCTCCGCCTGTCGCGATCGCCAATCTGACACAAGACGATAGCTCGGCCAATACAGCAGTTTCAATATCCCGAAATGTCGATTCCCCGGTTTCCGCAAAGATTTCATTGATCGATTTTTTCTGGGACTGCTCAATCAACGTGTCTGTGTCGAAGAAGCGGTAGCCTAACTCTTTTGCAAGTAGGCGTCCTACCGTTGTTTTGCCAGCCCCCATCATTCCAACGAGGTAGAGATTGACTCCTTTTAGCAACTGATTCATGAGATTAATTTCATGAGGTTAAAAGAAATAGCAAGACCACCCTTAAAGCACCGCTTGATGAGATTTACTTCTGTGGGGTCTTCCTGTAGCTTACTGCTTTCAGTAAAACAAACCGTTAAAATCTCACCTCACCTGAGCGCCGACTGGCTAGGGCGATCGATTACTGAAACATAAAGTCTCTACTGCTCTGCTTAAAGTTGTGATATTACTAAAGGATTCCTACGTAATTTTACTCAAACTGCAATAAAAATTCCTAAGGTAATAGATGAGCTTCGATATTTTTGACGAGCGGTACTATCTGGCTACTAACCCAGACGTAGCCAATGCGGTTCAAGCAGGCTTCTTTAGCTCTGGACTCCAGCATTTTCAACTATTTGGGATTACTGAAGGGCGCGTTTCTGTTTCACCCCTCTACAACGAAGACCTTTACCTACAAGCCAACCCAGACGTAGCGAATGCGGTTGCCACTGGCAGCTTAAGGTCTGGATTGCAGCACTACATTTTGTATGGCGAAACAGAAAGCCGGGTTGGATTATTGGGCTTGTATAACGAGCAAGCTTATCTGCAAAGATATCCTGATGTCGCGAATGCAGTTCAGTCAGGCATTTTTAGTTCTGGGTTTCAGCACTTAGTGCAGTTTGGTTTTGAGGAAGGTCGCTTTGCTGCTCTATTTAATGAGCAGTATTACTTGCAGAAGTATCCAGATGTCGCCAATGCGGTGCAGACAGGTATTTTCAGTTCTGGATCGCAGCACTTTTTGCAATTTGGTCTCACTGAAGGGCGATCGGGCGGAACTTTATTCAATGAAGGTTTCTACCTACGTAGATACCCTGATGTGGCAAATGCAGTTGCTGCTGGAATTTTTAGTTCTGGTTTGGCCCACTTTGCCCAGTCAGGACAAACTGAGAACCGTTCTGGTACTGCATTCAATGAGCAAGTTTATTTAGCTCTGTATTCTGATGTTGCAAATGCAGTGAAAGCAAGGATTTTTAGCTCTGGGTTAGACCATTATTTACAGTTTGGACAATTTGAAGATTTCAGGAGTCCTCTTTTTAGTGGTAGTAAAGGCAACGATATTATTGCTGCCTCAAGTAGCGATTTTGGCTTAAATGATGACTTTGTTAATTCTGTAATGGGAGTTCAAGTCAGTAGAATCACAGCTACAGTAGAGAGCCTCCAAAACTTAGCTTTGGGAAGCTTTGGTGTAGGTGAGGTGGATACCTTAGTTGGTGGAGACGCTGCTGATGAATTTTATCTAGGATTTGGTGGTCAATTCTATGGTACTCCTACAGCCTTTTATGTAGGAGCAGGCAGTACAGACTTCGCCTTGATCAAGAATTTCGATTTGAATGAAGATTTTATTGTTCTGGCAGGTAGCGAAGACCAATATACGCGTCAAGTTGTAGATGGTAACTTAACTATTTCTAATACTGCCGGTGACTTGATTGGTGTTGTAGAGGGTGTTGTTTCGCTATCAATAATTGGTCCTAGTGTCTTGCCTGGAACTTTTTTATTGGGTTAGTACGTTTTAATTTAGATTTGACAAATCTGCCGAGTTGTGTAGATACAACTTATCCAGTGGTCTACTATTTAGGTTTAAAAGATTGCGTAGGTTCTACAAAATTCCTCCGTAAATTCCGAAATAGAAATATCTAGCTTTGATGTCTTAATCAGTACTTTCGGGTGACATCATGACCTTTGATATTTTTGATGAGGAATATTACCTTGCCACTAACCCAGATGTAGCGAATGCTGTTGCTGCGGGCTTCTTTGAATCTGGTGCTGACCACTTCAATACATTCGGATTTGCCGAAGGGCGGGTTTCCGTTTCCCCGCTGTATAACGAGAGTCTGTACTTGCAAGCAAATCCAGATGTAGCCAATGCGGTTGCCTCGGGTTTCTTTAGCTCTGGTTTAGTGCATTACATGGCCTATGGTGAAGACGAAGGACGCTTTGGCTTGTATGGGACATTCAATGAGCAAGCTTACTTAAGCAGATATCCCGATGTAGCAAATGCCGTTGCTGCGGGCTTCTTCAGTTCTGGTTTCAGTCACTTCGAGCAATTTGGCTTTGATGAAGGCCGCTTCGAGGCATTGTATAACGAGCAATATTATTTACAAAAATATCCTGATGTAGCGAATGCCGTTGCTGTGGGCTTCTTTAGTTCTGGGTTACAGCATTACCTGAATCATGGTTTAGGTGAGAATCGCTCTGGTGGGACTTTCTTTAATGAAGGCTTTTACCTGCGTGACAACCCGGATGTAGCGAATGCCGTCGAAGCGGGCTTTTTCAGTTCTGGGTTGGCTCACTTTGCTGAATATGGCGAAGAAGAAGGCCGTTCTGGCACTAGCTTTGATGAATACCTCTATCGTTCAGCTAATCCTGACGTGAATAATGCGATCCAAGCTGGCGCGTTTAGCTCTGGTGAGGACCACTATCGCATCTTTGGCCAATTCGAGCCACACCGAACAGGTTTCTTCACGGGAACGGATGGAGACGATACTATTGTCAGTTTCGGTGTTAACTCTGAATTGCTAGGAGTAAGTGAAGACCCAGGAACAGGTATAGTGCAAAGCTTAGGAACTGGCGAGATCGATTATTTAATTGGAGGTAGCGAATCTAATACCTACATTCTTGGACTGGAGGACGCATTTGGTCCTGTGCAGTTATACCTCGGAAATGGCAACAGTGATTATGCCTTTATCCGAAGCTTTGACATCCAAAGCGATTATATCCAGTTAGCAGGCTCTCCCGAAGTGTACGTTCAGCAAGTAGTGAACGGTAGTTTAACCCTCTCTACTACATCCGGTGACTTGGTTGGTGTTGTGGAAGGTTACACAGATTTCTTATCGGTGATTTCCGAGGGCCCTGGAACGTTTCTAGTAGGTTAAGGAACTTGAACTATGGGTTAAATTAATCCTAAATTGCCCAAATTGAGTGAAAAAAAGCGATCGCCTTGCTTGGACTTAAGCCAAGAGCGATCGCTTGCTGAAAAAGATAAATTTATCTAGAACTAGTGGCTATAGCCACCTTGAGGGAAAGCAGCTGCATCTTTTAAGCCATTTTGTGTCGCTTCTGCTGGATCGTTCGTCACAGAATCTAAAAACTCTTTGGTGCTCTCAGGCAAAGGCTCATTCAGGTTCAGCTTTTCAGTTACGTTTTCAGCCGCATCTTTGATCGCGCCGACGAAGCCACCTGCTTCTTTAGTGTTTGCCTGAAGATTCTTTTTGGAATTTTTGGTGTCAATTTGGATGCCGCTAGCCGTCCCAGTGCTATTGCCATCTGGGTTGTATTGAGCGGCTTCAGGGGTCGCAGCAGCTTGAGCGGAAGGGATATAGCTGATTTGACCTAGAGCAGCGCTCAAAAAGAATGTCATTCCGACTAGAAAAGCACTGAGAACTTGGCGTAGTTGAATTTGTTGTAAACGACGAATAACTCGAATCATAAACATCCTCATATAGAGCAACGTCATCAGTGTTGCTTGTTTATGCAGGACGAACATCAATCCGCCGATATAAACTCGCCGCTGTAGAAATAGTCAATGGGTGGATTGGGGATAGGGGGTAAGCCGCTACCAATCAGACTTTGAGCGATCGCCCCAACCTTTGTCTCGCCAGGTTTGATCCCCCCAATCATCGTTTTGGGAGTCTCCCCGGTCTTGCCTGTCGGGACGCTCTGCCCAGTCACGGCGTTCAACATCATGAGGCGTTTCATCCTCAAAATCTTCATCTTCAAAGCCGTAGTCATCTTCTGTCTCTTCCAGCGGTTGGGGCGGTGGAATAATGACTCGGTAATCAGCATCATAGACAGATTCAGATCGGCCTACGCCAGAGGTGTTTGGCTCTTTGTAGCTATAGGAGTAGGATGATCCAGAGCGATAACTAGAGGTTGGCTCTTGGGGCACTTCGTAGTTTGTGCGATCGCGCTGATCGCCGGAACTATAGTCAGAGCGGTCTACGGGGTCTGTTTCCTCTTCTTCGTCCCCAAAGTCTGTTTCATCAGTAAAGCGATCTGCTGTGGGACTGGTGTAGCTAGTTTGATCGCTAGCTGAGCGACTGCTGCTATCCCAACTGGAACGCGAGGCAGCGGCTTCTGTTTCTAGCCGCGAAGCAGTAGCGACCCGCGATCGCATTTTCTTGACAGCTAGAGTGTTGGATAACTGGAAAAGCCCCGTTAGCAGCAACGTCGTAAGTGCTCCAGCCGCGATCGCCCCTAAAACCCAGACTGAGAGGGGTAATAGCAAGGTCTGCTTACCGAGAAACACCAGCGGCAGTTGAGATACCCAATTTTGCAGGGTAAATGCAGCTAACGCTACCAAAATCAATAGCAGTAGTAAGAGGCGGATCACAGGCATGCTATTCAGCACTCAGCTCTAAATTGTCTTCTACTTGTTAATATTGCCAGCTTGACCTTATACACCCTATACCCTACATCCTATAGCTTGCCTAGCGCCAATGATGGCGGCATCAGTGCCCCTCCCAGCGCTTTAGTGGTACGCAATCCAGCTCAAACTGATCTAGGGCGCGAGCTACGACAAAATCCACTAAATCTTCGATCGTTTGAGGCTGGTGATACCAAGCGGGGATAGCTGGGACAATCCTAGCGCCTGCCTCCGCTAAAGTGGTCAAGTTGCGGAGGTGAATTAAGCTTAGGGGGGTTTCGCGAGGAACTACTACCAATTTGCGGCCTTCTTTGAGCTGGACATCGGCAGCTCGTTCTAGCAAATCCGAACTCAACCCCCCAGCTAATTTAGCAACAGTACTCATACTGCAAGGCATCACCAACATCCCTAAGGTGCGAAAAGAGCCGCTGGCAATGTTAGCTCCCACATCGCCCGCTGAGTGGCAAGTCAGTTGACCACCTGTTAAAACCCCCGCTTGCTGCCGCCAGAACTGTTCTTGTTGCAAGGGTTCGGCTGGCATCCGGATGTCTTGCTCGGCTTGCCAAACCATGTAGGTAGCTTTAGAGGCTACCAGTTCAATGGCATAATCTGCGCTCAAGAGAAACTTGAGTGCCCGCACGGCATAAATGAGACCCGATGCCCCTGATACGCCGAGAATCAGAGGCCGAGGTAGGGCAGAAGCCACAGGATTAGACACAGGTTTTTGAACTCAGCCTTACTCTTCAAGATGACGGGCAGCAGGGTCAGCATCGTAACCCAGGTCAGCGTTAGTGCTTCCGGGTTCGTCGGAGTCATCTTCGGATGCTTCGCTACCACCACCGACAGCAATCAGGTCAATTTGCTGGCGATAGTAATCAACGCTTTTCACTTGGACTTCCACGCGATCGCCCAAACGGTACTGCTTCCGGTTCTTCCGACCTACTAGCTTCTGCTGCCGCGATCGGTACTCATACCAGTCATCCTTCAAGGAACTGACATGTACCAGACCTTCGACTAGTAGATCTTCAATTTCGACGAAGAAACCGTAGGATTGCACCCCAGTAATTAAGCCCTGGAAGATTTCGCCGGTATGTTCTTTCATGAACCCAGCTTTTTTCAGACCCTCTAAGTCGTCTTCCGCCTCTTGCGCCACCTTCTCCCGCTCGCTCAGGTTGTTGACGATGGTGGCAATATGGCTCTCTAGGTCTTGGTGCAATTCTGGGGGCAACACATTCCAGTTGATTTTGCCGTAGCAAGAACCATCTCGGAGGTTGACGCTGTCCTTAGCGCGGGTAGAACGGCGATCGCGGCCTTGCTCAAACACACTCTGTAGCACCCGATGCACCAACAAGTCTGGGTAGCGCCGCATGGGAGAAGTGAAGTGAGTGTATCCCTGCTCTAGCGCCAAACCAAAATGCGGTCGGGGATGCGTGGTATAAACGGCAGGCTTGAGCGTAGACAGCAGCAGATAAGTGAGCACCTTTTCGGCGCGTGACTCCGCAAACTGCTGAGTAAAGTTTTGGTAGTCCTGCGGTTGAATCGTATCTTCCTGCTCCAAGCGCAAGTTAATGCCCATGTTGCTGACGAGCTTCATGAGTTCTTGCACCTCCCCGACATTGGGCGTGGGATGCACTCGATAAATCCCAGGTACACCCAGAGCTTGCAAATGGGCCGCTACGACTTGGTTCGCCAGCAGCATAAACTCTACTACCATTGCTCGCGCCGAGAGGTCGGAGGAGACGATGACTGCTCCTAAAGCTCCCTCGTCGTCGTAGTGGAAGCGGGTTTGCGGCAAGTTAAGTTCAAAGGCACCCCGCTGGCGACGCTGGGTTTTTAATGCCTGACTGAGCAATGCCAATTGATCGACCATCTCCCTGACTCCATCAGGCAATGACTCGACAAAAGCCGCCGTTTGGCTATCTAGCGACTCAGACTGCGGCTGCTGGCGCTCTAGAATTGTCTGCACTTGCTGATAACTGAGTTGATGGTCCACCTGGAGCACAGTGGGTTGCAGCTCATACTCAACCACTTGGCCTTCAGGACTAACGGTAAAGAGTAAGGAGATGGCAAGGCGATCTTGTCCTGGTACTAGGCAGCACAATTGCGCCGCTGCATCGGGCAACATCGGTAGCACCACGTCTCCCAAATAAACTGAAATGCCCCGCTTCTGCGCCTCGATATCCAGCGGTGAGCCAGCCTGGATATAGTGAGACACATCTGCAATATGCACCCCTAAGCGCCAGTTGCCTTCCTCGGTCTTTTCCAAAGTGAGGGCATCATCACAACCATCGACAGGTTGCTGGGTGCTGTCTGCTTTCAAGGCTAAGGCTAAGCGATCGCGGAGATCTAAGCGGTTTTTTAAGTCGGCGGCTTTGAGCTTCTTAGGTAACGCTTCCGCAGCTTTCAGCACTGCGGGGGGAAACTCTCGACGCAGATCGTACTTGCAGCTGACAATATCGGTATCTGCGGCTGACTGAGCATCACTGCCTAGAACTTGGGTCACTTTTCCTAAGGGAGGTTGCTGTCCCAATGGGTAACGCTGCACTTCAACATGAACTAAATGATCCAGGGCGGCTTCTAGATCTACTCCATTGGTCTTTAAATGCAATTCAAACAGCAAGCGATCGTCTAGGGGCACCGCTTGATAGCCTTTTTCCGATTGCTTTACCCGCGCCAGCACTGAGCTATTGGCCCGCTCCAAAATTAGCCGCACTTCCCCTTCCGGGCTGCGACGACGGCTGCCTTCCTTGGTGACTCTGACCAAGACGCGATCGCCGTTCCAAGCGTTGCTGAGTTGGCTCTCGCGGACGTAGATGTCTTCTGCGCCTTCTTCATCCTGAATCGCGAAGCAAAACCCTTTGCTAGAGCAACGCAGTTTGCCCTCAACGACGCCTTCTTCCCAGACCCGACGGTATTTGCCTCGCTCTTTTACCAAAATGCCTACCTTTTCCAGGGCATCTAGGGCAATTTGGAGCTTACGCAGACCCGCATCGTCTTGGCAGTTCAGCTTCTTTTCCAAGACTTTAGGGGCGATCAGCTTGTCATCCGCGAAATTTGCTAACAGTGCCGCGATCGAAAATTCCATGTAGCGATAGGTCCTTAAATTTCTGTTGATTCGGTTCTCTCACCCTTGCTGTGATGACCCAGGCATCGCTTAGCCTGTGTTATCCCCGATTTACCTAGAACCTATCCGAAAACCCCGGAGGGGCTTTGAATTTCAAAAACTCAATAGAGTTTCCGAATAGGCACCTAACGATGTCACTTGCTGTAAACCTGCATCAATACAACGCTTCGCATTTATACAGGCAATACAGCTTACATCGCACGCCAACCCATGCCTTGCAGCTCAGGTATGCCAGTCACTCAGCTCCTTGCATTTACTAAGCCCTAGGTCATCCACAGCTGATGAACCTCGATCCTGCCCTAGACATAGCAGCCGCAACAGCGCGAACTTGCTTTTTGACAGGGTCTGGGGAATACCATCTCTTCATTGATTAGTGCTCTAGAGTTACGTTTCTGGAGCTACCAGCCAGATGAAAGGACAGCCATAGTACATCGAGACGTTGTAGGAGGCAGGAGTAACGAACGCTAGATTCGGGTTGACAATGTTCCAGTGCTTTAATTGCGTCTACCTTGGCACTGTACACACTCTATTTAATACTTTCGCACTGAATGTAAACCTGTCAAACGCTATTCACCAAATCTCTCATCAGAATTACGTCTTTAGAACCAAGAAACACTCTTTTTCATCAGACTATGGCAGTCCTAAATGATTCCTTGTCCAGTTCCTAATAACGCTGTCCAGTCACAATGTAAGCGACACGTTTGCCAATATTAGTTGCGTGATCAGCCATTCGTTCTAGGTGACGAATCACTAAAACTAACAAAACCGTTGGCTCTACGACGCCTCGAAGATCAGTTTGATGTGCCAGGAGGTCGTATAAATCTTGGTAATCTGAATCGACCGCGTCGTCCTTTGTCTTCAAATCCAGACCTGACTCTGCATCTAGATCAGACAAAGCAGCCAAACTCATAGCGAGCATGGCTTGGCAACGGTCTAGCATGAGTTGCACTCGCTCCATGCAGGGATGAATCGGGTAAGGGAACAACTTAACCGCAATTTCACCCAAGTCCTCCGCGTAGTCGCCGATCCGCTCTAAATCTCGCACCAACTGCATTAAGGCACTAATCATTCGTAAGTCCTGTGTCACAGGGGCTTGTAGGGCCATCATGCTGACGCAATCTAGTTCTATTTGACGGTAGAGCTGATCAATCTGTTTATCTTGCTGACTGATCCGCTCAGCGGCTTCTAAATCTCGCTCAAATAAAGCTTGGCGGGCTAAGCGACAGGATTTTTCTACCAAGGCACCCATGCGTAGAACGTCCCGTTGCAGGCGTTTAAGCTGGCGATCGAAATGGGTTCGGACAGATCTTTGGCTTTCCAACGAAACAGTTACCAATCTTAAAAATATGTAGATTTTATTAAACTTCGCCTCGAAGACGGGGCTTTCGAGTTTTGCAAAGATGATTTATCTCATTGAAATAGCTTAAGTATAGCCACCTAAAACTTAGAAAGATGTAGTCCCGATCGCTCTAAATCAAAGCATTTTGGCTATAGGTCGCTATAAGCAGCATTTGTAAGCATGCAGTTTCTCTTCAGCCCTAACTGTTCATTCAGAACTCTTTGTTGAAAGTGTATCGGCTGTGCTCCTGCGACTAGTTGCAGAACCAATTGGAGCTAGGTTTTGCAGCCTCAACTATGCTTAGAAGTAGACCAGGCTGCGATCGCAGCTTTAGCTGATTTTTTGTTACATCATGTAACAAGTTGTTCCAGAAGCCAGGAATTTGGCCGAAATTGGTGAACTAGCAACCTCAAAATATGGAGTTTTCAAACATGTCTATATCAGATACCCAAGTCTACGTTGCGCTAGTCGTTGCTTTGATCCCAGGGATTATGGCTTTCCGGTTAGCCACCGAACTGTATAAGTAAGCTCGCAAATTGAGCGATTGGAGCCTATCTTAGGGGTGGGGTCAAAACCTCCGGGCAATCTTAGAAATTTAGTGTAGATTGTCTGATAGCAACTAGGCTTTGCTGCTGAGATAGGCTCCAATTGGAGCTTTTGGGTGCTATGGAATTGGTTGATCTAAACCTACCATTGAGCCTGGGTAGCAAAGGTGCGTCACATTCAAGGTTTTACGTCACCCCACTCCGTATGAACGCGATTCAACCCTCAAGCCCCCCTTTAAGAACTAACAACCATTTGCGGCTGGCTACTCCGCCTAATCCGCGCCAGCGCCGCAAACCTGCCAAAGCAGCCACGAAGCTACCTGTTGGTCTTGTGATGGAAACAACGCTGAAGTTAGCTGTGAACGTCACGTTGTCCGTTGCTGCTGTCTCTACGTTGATGCGGATTTTGCCTTACCAGTTATCGCAGCAAGAGAAGTTGCAAGAAATTCGAGCTGAAGTCAATGTGACTGAAGGGCGAGTGAATCGCTTACGAGACGACTTTAGTCGCCACTTTGATCCACAGCAGACAAAAGCGCTTATGCAGGAACAGAGTAATCGGGTAGACCCAAAGCAGCTACAGGTCGTGTGGACAAACGTGGCTGATTTGGCTGATACCGACGAGGTTACTCCCTAGAGTTGGAGTTGCTGGAGGCTGGGGTTTAGCTTGGCTAGATCGCGAGGAGGTAGCTTTGGTTACGCTCTTAAGGGACTGAGAAGGTCGTTGAGCCAATTCTCCACTTGCTGGCGGAGTCGTTGTGCAGACTCGGTATGGGTCAAAAGCAGAATTTGTAGAGCTTTCTGATAGTCGGCGATCGCGCAGTTCCAATCCCCCATGATGTGGAACGTGCGGCCCCGCTCGGCGTAAATGTGGCCCTCAAGCTGGCCGAAGTGCAGCGCTAGTTCAAAGTTGCCGATCGCTTGCTCATACATCTCCAGCTGCCGAAAAGTAATTCCTTGGTTGATCCAAGCGCGAGTGTTGCCCGGATTGAGGTCAATAGCAACTCCGTAGTCTGCGATCGCCTCAGCTAATTGACCTTGAGCTGCATAGTAGTTGGCTCGATTGTTGTAGACGCTGGCGAGTTTGGGATTTAGTTCAATGGCTTGGTTGTAGTCTGCGATCGCTTTTTCGCTTTGTCCGCTTTGAAAGTAGACCAAACCCCGGTTGTTGTAATCTGTCGCACTAGTTTGGTGCCGCTCTAGCAATTCACTCAGTAGATCAATTGCTACCTCGTAGTAACCTTGCTGCGCTGCGGCGATCGCTTGCTGTCGCAATTGTTGGTCTTGCTCGTCAGTGTGTACCTCAGGCTTCCCACTAGGACGAAGAGATGGAGTCCCGGTTAGACGCAGTTGGTTGCCTTGCCGCCGATGAGGACCCACCTGCCCGACGCCAGTACCAATGTTTGCTTGCCCAGCCACAGAAGCTAGAGTTGAGCCCTGACGCCGACGCTGAGCGCTGCCTTGAGGGTTGAAAGCCGAACGACTACTCATACTCTTCTCCTGAATCAGTGACCGTATCTCTGGGTTTGTATCTTTGGGCTTGTAGACTCACGATATCCAGTTGGCCGCAATTGTTGCTCTATCCGTGTGTCACTTACCGATGTGTCTTAAGTCATGATTTCCAGACGTTAAACTCGCAAGCCTTAGCTTTGAAGCTGTCTCCTAAGACTGATGCCGAGCAAGTGACAGAATAGACACCCTTAATACTGAAAACAATGCTGAGAACTTATAGCAAGACTACAAGAGCAACTCAGCCAATTTCTGAAGTGCACCGCATACCTTGCCTGAACACAGCATTAGCAGTTAAAAATCTAACTGTTCGACACGCCTCGGGGATGGACGTGGCCAGAAGGCTTAACCGAGCTAAAATTCCTATGGAGCTTACCTGCGATCGCAATTTAACGAACTGTGATGCGTGGCTCCTTAAATTTTTCAATTCCGTTGAAATTGGCAGTGCCAATCCAAACCTTCCATGACAACTGCGACTTCCCTGCCTCAAGCCCCCGACCTCTCCACAGATGAGTATTTAGTCATCGGTTTAGCTACTTGTTTTCTCAAAGAAGATGGCAAACTTCACGAAGTGAGGATTTTGGAGCCGATCCCCTCAGCCGCGATCGAAGCCATTGCGAAAGGAGTGCCCACCTCCTACGAAATGGCCATTGCCACAACTTTAGGCACGGTCCTAGCTGGAGAAACCCTACAAAAGCCAGATGGGTTCCCGGAAGATGCCCAATTCTGTGATGAGTTTGTGCAGCGTGCTATTGCTGCCGCTCGTACCTACAAAGCCAAGACCGCAGCACAAGCTCATGTCCCCCCCGGAACGACTCGTCAAGACTTCAACTACTCCACCGAACGCAAGCGAGTGCTAAACTCCCAGCGCATTGTCAGAGCTGAAGACAATGTGAAACAGCATAAGTACACACACGAAGTACTTTAGCGAGGCGGCTTCTCACCTCAAGGTTTCTCCCTTAGACTGCTGCTTAGGCTTGAGTTTGCCTCTGGCTTACTCTGAGAGGGCTGAAATGGGGGCTGTCCACCAATGGTGGTCTTGTACCAAAGTCTGAGCTTGCCAGTGCGGCTCGGGCTGCGGGAATTCAACTCGATAGTGCCCACCCCGGCTCTCAGTGCGAAATAAAGCGCTTTTCAAAATCAAGTAGCCAACATCCAAAAGATTTTGGGTTTCGCTCCAAGTGCGGATGGCTAAGTCAGCATCCGGCAAGCCCACACTAGCGGCCTGAGTCGGTGCTAAGTTCAGCAGGAATTGGCTTAAAGGTAAGGCGGCAAATTCTGCTTGCCAGATTTCTACTTGAGCGATCGCGGCCAGAAGGGTAGTTTCTTCGCGGCAAATTCCGGCGCTTTGCCACATTAAGCGAGGCAATTCTTGGCGCATAGTGGCGATCGCCGCCTGCTGACGCTGCCAATCTGTAGGCTCAGGATGATAGCCCTCAGATTCAGGGACGCTCGCCTCTGAGCTTGAGTCAACGGCGTTCCATTGGCCTAACTCTAAATGGGCTAACTGAGCCCCATAAACCAAACACTCTAGCAACGAGTTGCTGGCTAAACGGTTGGCTCCATGCACGCCAGTACTGGTCGTTTCCCCCACCGCATAAAGCCCTGGAATCGACGTCCGACTCATGGTGTCAGTTACCACACCTCCCATCCAGTAATGGGCTGCAGGTGTCACGGGAATGGGCTCCCGAAATACATCTACGCCCCACTGTTGAGAGACTTGAATAATGTTAGGGAAGCGATGCCGAATCGTGTTTACAGGAATGGGCCGGAGGTCTAACAAAACGTGGGCGCTGGCTGGGTCTGATTCCGTCTGTTGTAAGTGATTGAAAATTGCTCGACTAACTACATCTCTAGGGGCCAGTTCTCCCGCTGGATGGTACTCGAAGGCAAACCGCTGGCCTGCCGTATCCACTAAGTGCGCTCCTTCTCCGCGTACCGCTTCACTAATCAAAAACCGGGGGGCTCCAGGCTTGCTTAACGCCGTGGGATGAAACTGGATGAATTCTAAATCCCGCAACAAAGCCCCGGCTCGCCAAGCGATCGCCACTCCATCTCCTGTACTCAACTCGGGATTAGTCGTCTGGGCGAATACCTGCCCTCCCCCACCTGTCGCCAAGACCACGGCTGTCGCTCGAACCCAAACAACTTGCCCTTGATGGATCAGGCTAATTCCCTGGCAACGTTGAGTTTGGGGATCAATCCATAAGCTCAGAGCAAACGTTTGAGGAAATACTTGAATATTTTTGCGCTCCAGCACCTTCGCCGTGAGCGTATTGACCACAGCCCGTCCTGTGGTATCTGCTGCGTGCAAGACTCGTCGTCGAGAATGGGCTGCTTCCAGGGTCAAAGCGAGTTCTCCATCGTGGCGATCGAATGCCACCCCCATCTCTACCAAGGATCGAATGCAATCAGAAGCGTTCTCAGCCAAAAACTCTACTGCTGCGGGATCGCAAAGCCCTGCACCCGCTTTGATCGTGTCAGTAATGTGGAGAGCTGTAGAATCATCTGGAGCGATCGCGGCAGCAATCCCACCCTGAGCCCAATCACTCGCCGAAAGAGATAAGGTGTCTTTGGTAATTAAGCCGACTTGAAACGACGGCGGTAGACAAAGGGCGGAATAAAGCCCTGCGGCTCCCGCTCCTACCACTAAAACATCAAAAGGCTGAGTGAAGTCAGGACTCTGGGCTGGAGCAGGGGGTGGAAGAGGTAACGAAGTGTCCAATAAAAATTGCTCCCTGTCATCAATCGCGCGTAAGGATTAACCTTACTGTACAGAGAGCAAAGATATTATTGCAGCGTTTAAACACCCAGTTCTGACCCAGAAGCTGTAGAGACAAGGGCAACTAAAGCACCGGGCTTCTACAAACTCAGTCAACAGTGGCAGAGCTGGAGGCAGATTTAGCGGTAGATACCGTTGTTGAAGCGATCGTCTCCCTCGGTCAAGGCAGAATCTGGATCGGTCACGGTAAAGTTCTTGAAATTTGCTTGCAATGTCTCTTTCTGGCGATCGCTGATGCCAGGTAGATCAAGAACATCTTCCACCTTTTCATAAGGTGCGTGCTGGACGATCGCACGCGCTAAGGTGGGGTACAAGCCAGGATATTGCAAGAAAGCCCGAACATTGGTGTTGTTAAGATCGATCTTGTCCCCGACTTTGGCCCGCTTATCATCGACTGCATTGCGAGGAGCGACCTCAGCAGCTAAGACGGGGATCGGTTGCAGAACCAAATGGCTCAAATTTGCAGCGATCGCTTGTTGAGGCAACCCTAGCCATCCTAGGCAGCCCACTAACAAACTGAGAACTGATAGCCAGCGAACAAAGCGTTTCATCGATTTATACCTTCCTCTGAGCAGATAAAATCCACACACAGCATTTATAGAATTGGCACAAGAATACGCAACCCTGGAAAAGCGCGATGCTCTCTAAGGTCGTGCAAAGCAGCAAATGCCACAAATTTTCTAAAGTCTAGGGTAGCGTACCCAGGTACCCTGGAAAACCTCTAAACTTTGCGTTGCTCGGCGCTGATGCGCTTTACCGCCTTAGATCTTAAAGCGTAAACCTAAACTACTAGTACTCTGTGACAGCAATCTTGACAACGCTCTAGAGAGGTTCAGGGCTTTCATTACCCAGCACTAGACTTTCTTCCTGCATTTGCAGAAAGCGATTCAAGTCAGCGAAGGTACAGGCATGGGTAACAGTGGGTACGTCGTAACCTTTCAAGTCCACTGTATGAGTCTGAAACAAAGCTTGATAAGTTGGGCCCATCGGCACATGCTTGTAGGTTGTTTCTCCTAAGGCTACATCCAGACGGATTTCTTTCGTGGCAGATTCTAAGCGGAAGGCAGCGTTAACTGTGTCTCCTAGGGCGGTATAGTCCGGGCGATCGCCACTCCCCGTGTTGCCCACCATCGCAAACCCAGTATTAATTCCTGCCCCAATGCGTAGCGGGAAGGGCAGCGGATACTGGTCGTACAGCTCACTCGTCATCTTATGCATGGCGCTGAGGGCACTAAAAATGCGTAGCATCTCTTCGTCACTGACCCCTTGGGTGCCGTGAATCCAGACTGCCATCACCGCATCTCCAATGTATTTATCGACCCAACTGCCGTGTTCGCGAATGATATCGCCAGCGCGTCGGAACCAGGTGCCGATCACCTCAGAGAGAATTTTTTCGTCCAGTTGCCGAGTCAACCCCGTAAAGTCACGAATATCCACCACCAAAACTGAGATCAGGCGGCGGACGTGTAAGGTTGCGGTCGCGGTAAATTCTTTGGAGTCCATTCCCATTGACGGATCAGTGAGGTGCTCTGGGGAAGGACAGTAAAACTCTAATTCGATCTGACCAAAGGTGAGTTGGTCTCCGTTTTGTAACGTTACCGGAACACTAACTCGGCGGCCATTCACAAAGGAGCCATTGCGGCTTCCCAAGTCAATGAGATAAAACTCGCCTGTTTCCATGCATTGAAGCATCGCGTGGTTCCGGGAGATCCAGCGATCGGGCAGCACAAAGTTGTTGTCATCGCTTCGACCAATCGTCCAGCAGTTGTTGCCGACTAATGGAAGATATCGATCACCTGCCTCAGAACGGAGCACTAAATGAGGAGTGGATTGAAAAGTCACCACAGGCTAAGAAATCACTGCATCTTTCCCTATGATGCATCCTGACACATCTATCTACGACTATCCATGACACATCTACTTATGCCAATGAATGCTTTCGAAGATTTAACTAAGAATTGTAAGCAAAATCTCGTTGCGCTTGCAGTTTGCCCTGAAGTCCAAAGAGATTAATCTTGGAAATGCTGACTAGCAGCTCAGGAACTTAAGCCGCAGAAGCTACCAACCAGAATAAACCATCTACTAAAATTGTGCTCAGCACAGCTCCGCCAAAGGCCCACCAGTGAGCTTTCTGAGAGCGTAGTGGCAACAATCCCACCACCAGCAAAGTTACCCCCAGCACCGCTGCCCAAGCTGCTCCCCAGGGTGTCCGCATTTGAGCGATCGCATCCTGAAAAATAGGTAATGCCAGCGCTGGATCAACTTGCATCAATCGTCGCCAATGGGGGATCAAATCTACGATGTAGAAGTAAAGATCGGTAACCACGGTCCCGAATAAAGACCCTAAATAAAAGAAATTTCCTACCTTCCCCCACTGGCGCATCAGGCACCAAACTGCAACGGGCAACCCAATGGCTTCGATGGGTAAGTGCAGCAGTGGCTCCCAGCGAAACCATCCCCAATAAATAGAACCTGCTAACCAACTCCAGGTGAATCCAAAAAGCAAGTCACCCCAGAGTTGGGTGCGATCGCGAGCCATCAAGACTAAGCTGAGTCCAAGCCAACCACCAGTCAGAAGTAAACTCAGCACTGGCTGCCAGCGCACTAAGGGAGCCTGAATAAAAACAGGTACCGCTACTAGCAGGACAGCAGCAGCCAGCACAAGCCAAGTTTGGCTAACTCGAAGCTGCCAAGCTGAATCAGGCGACCTTTCCTGGGCTGAATCAACCATGCGTGAGGATGGGGGGAAGGGTGTGAAGGAAGACAAAGTATTTTTAAGTTTCTTATTTAATTTACTTTTTTTAACATAACACAAGCACATCCCCTGGGGGGGCATCTTGTTTATGATAACTTAGTTTTTCTCTTGCCAAAGCTTGAGATCAGTGCCTCTGATGTAATCGTTGAAACTTTCGCAAGTTTGCAACACTCAATTACGCTATACCAGAGCAGGTGAAAGTTGAGCTTTTCTAGCTGCTGGCGTAGGGTCAAATTGCTTGCTGTCGCTCTTGGCTGAAGCAACGTAGCTAAGGAACCTGAGAGTGGTTTGTCCTGCTCCTAGTTGAGAGCAGCAGTAAAAACTGGATACTGAACTGATTAGTTTTCTGGAGTATGTGCATGACGATTGGAATAGACAGTTTGGTGTGGCTCAGCTATTCCTTGGAACCAGTTTCAATTCCATCAGTACAGATGGATCATTTAGCGAATATTTCCTCTCTATTAGCCGTTGCTACCCCAGAAGCGAGTGCTGTTAACTGGTTGGCTGGGTTGTTTCAAGCCTTCATTTTGGGAATTGTGCAGGGCATTACAGAGTTTTTGCCCATTAGTAGTACTGCCCATTTGCAGGTTTTTACTAAAGCGTTGGGCTGGGCTACTGTAGGCGCTAAACCGTTTGTGGCGACGATTCAATTCGGCAGTGTGGTCGCAGTGGTGATCTACTTTTGGTCGGACATTCGCACCATTTTGCTAGGAGGATGGCAAGCCGCCCAGAAGCGAGATTGGCAGCGGGAGGAATGGAAACTTTTAGTGGGAATTGTAGTGGGCACTATCCCAGCGTTGGCGGGGGGATTTTTGCTCAAAAAAGCCCTGAATGATGACGGCTCGACCATTAACAGCATGACGACGATCGCGATCGCCTCTATCGTCATGGCGCTGTTGTTAGGAGCCGCAGAAAACTTAGGGAGTCGGAAACGGGATTTCTCGGCGTTGCGAATTCAAGATGGCATTTTGATTGGTTTGGGGCAAATGTTGGCTTTGGTGCCAGGAGTTTCTCGCTCTGGCTCTACCTTGACGGCTGCTCTCTTTTTAGGGTTGGAACGACAGACAGCGGCTAGATTTTCTTTTCTACTAGGGTTGCCGACGTTAGCGATCGCGACCTTATACCAGTTTTTTAAGGAAGCACTGGGCCAAATCGACCTGTCTTTAGTAGTGGTTGGCACGCTGTCATCCTTCATTTTTTCTTACCTCTCCATTGCCTGGTTACTGCGCTATCTGCAAAATCGCAACACCTGGATCTTTGTTTGGTATCGTCTGGGCTTTGGTGCAGCAATTCTGACGGCAGTGGCAGCTGGCGCTTTACGGAATACCTGAGGCTGGACTCTCTAGAATAGAAATTGGCCTTAGCATTCCAGTGGCATCTTCATGAGCGAAGTTTCAATTCGTCCGGCTTTAATTACCAAGGTTCTTCCTGATTCGATTGCTGCTGAGATTGGGTTTGAGCCGGGCGATCGCCTCGTTGCCATCAATGGTCAAAAACCGCGTGACTTGATCGACTACCAGTTTCTTTGCGCCGATGAAGTTCTAGAACTAGAAGTTTTAGATGCCAAAGGAAAAGCTCATGAGATCGAGATCGAAAAAGACTTCGATGAAGATCTAGGCCTAGAGTTTGAAACTGCTTTGTTTGATGGGCTGCTTCAGTGCAACAACCGCTGCCCATTTTGCTTTATTGATCAACAACCGCCCGGAATGCGAGAAACGCTGTATCTCAAAGATGACGATTACCGCCTTAGCTTTCTCTATGGCAGCTATTTAACCCTCACCAATTTGACCCAACGAGAATGGGATCGGATTGAGCAGATGCGGCTTTCCCCGCTTTATGTATCAGTCCATGCCACTGAGCCAGAAATTAGAAGTCGGCTGCTGAAGAATCCTAGAGCAGGACAGTTGCGATCGCAGTTGCAGTGGTTCCAAGAGCGGCGTTTGCAGATTCATGCCCAGGTGGTAGTTTGCCCAGGGATTAATGATGGAGTTCACTTAGAGCGCACCTTACTAGACTTAGCCGAGTTTCATCAGGGTGAGATGCCTGCTGTGGCTTCTGTGGCTGTAGTGCCTGTAGGACTCACGCGCTTTCGGCCTGACCAAGACGAGTTGGTGCCTGTGACACCGGAAAAAGCTCAAGAAGTGATTGCCCAAGTTCAGACACTGCAAACTCAGTTTCAACAGCAGTTTAGCTCTACCTTCGCCTGGTTAGCAGATGAGTGGTTTTTGATTGCAGGACAAGCCCTACCACCAGAATCCCACTACGAAGACTACCCACAAATTGGCAATGGCGTTGGGTCAATTCAGCAGTTCCTAAAAACTTTTGCTGCTGCCACGGCTCGCCTACCTGAGCAAATTTCCCCTCCCCGGAAACTGACTTGGGTAGTGGGAAATGCAGTTGAGCAAGCGTTTCAACCATTGCTACAACGTCTCAATCAAGTGGAAGGACTCACTGTAGAACTAGTCGCACTTTGCAGCGACTACTGGGGGCAGTCAATCACCGTGACGGGCTTGCTGACTGGGCACGATTTATTGCCAGCGCTCCAAGCTAAGGACCTAGGTGATGGTATTCTCTTGCCAACGGTTATGTTGAAACATGGAGAGTCTCGCTTTTTGGATGACACTACGGTTGAGGACTTAGCTCGCCAACTCCAAACAAAAATTTGGCTGATTAGCAACGTTGAGGAATTTATGGAGACTTGTCTCTGGCTCGATGCAGCTGCCCAACCCTGTATCTCTGGAACTCCCAAGGCTCCCTCTTGCGTCTAGTGCCAGTCGCTTCTATGAGCTGCAAGACGATATGAAGTGGTCAATCGAGAAAAGTATTACGGGCGGCTTTGGCATTGCCCTTCTAGTGCTTAGCTTAATTGGTGGTCTCGGCTACCATAACATCACACAACTCGTTGCCACTGCAAACTGGGTAAATCATACCTATCGGGTGCTAGAGGCACAAGAAGTTTTACTCTTTCACATTGCCAACGCTGAAGCTGGGCAGCGGGGGTATGTTATTACGGGGCAAGAGGAGTATTTAGAACCTTATTACATTTCCACTAACACCATTAATGACCAAGTTGATACGCTTCAGAGGCTCACTGCTGATAATCCCAGGCAGCAGCAGCGCCTTAATACTTTGCGTCCTCTGCTCCAGCAGCGCCTAGACAAGCTGCAAGCAGTTTTAGACACTCGGCAGGAACAAGGCTTTACAGCGGCTCAGCAAGCAATCCGTGAAGCTCGAGGCCGTCAGGTGATGGATGCAATTCGTCGCCTCATGGATGAGATGACCACCGAGGAAAATCGCTTACTGCAACAGCGATCGCATCAGGCAGAATTAGCAACTCGCAATACAACGCTAGTGGTTGCCATTAGTGGATTTCTTGCAGCGGCGTTGCTACCGATCGCGGCCATTACCCTCAACCGAGACATCAGACGGCGCAAAACCGTAGAGCTGGCTCTGCAAGAAAGTGAAACCAAGCTGAAAGGTTGGGTAGGGGAGCTAGAACAACGCAGTCGCGAGATTGCTCTCTTAGGAGAGTTGAGCGATGTTTTGCAAGCCTGCTTCACCTTGGGCGAAGCTTACGCTGTGGTGGCTGAGTTGGTGCAGCCTTTGTTTCCGGGTATATCTGGGGCGATTTATATCACCAGTGAGTCTCGCAATTTAGTCGAAGCGATCGCCTCTTGGGGACCGCTATCCTTGCAGCCGATCATGTTTGACCCGACAGACTGCTGGGCGCTCCGTCGAGGCCGAGCTTACTTCATTGACAACGGTGATAGCAGCTTGCGTTGCCAACATCTCCAGGCTCCTTGGCCCACTCAGTACTGCTGCATTCCTCTCATGGCTCAGGGAGACGCTCTAGGAACTTTGTATCTAGCGGCCTCCAACAAAGACGACTTCACGCCGACAAAGCGGCTACTGACAGGGACAGTGGCTGAGCATATTGCCCTAGCTTTTGCTAACCTCAAGCTGCGCGAAAGCTTGCGGAATCAGAGCATTCGCGACCCTCTGACTAACTTATTCAATCGGCGCTATATGGAAGAATCGCTAGAGCGAGAAGTGCGACGGGCAGAACGTAATCGACAACCCCTCGGTATTGTCATGCTAGACATTGACCACTTCAAGCGCTTCAACGATACCTTTGGACACGAAGCAGGAGACGCAGTGCTGCGTGAGGTAGGCTTACTCATCAGAAACTCTATTCGGGCCTCCGATATTGCTTGTCGCTATGGCGGTGAAGAGCTGATGTTACTCTTGCCCGATGCTTCTTTAGAAGCCACCCGTCAACGAGCGGAACATATTCGAGAAGCCGTTAGCCACCTGAGTGTTCATTATCACCGCCAAGCTCTCGGCATGATTACGCTCTCTGCTGGGGTTGCGAGTTATCCGCTGCATGGGCCTACTGGAGAGGCAGTGACTCGGATGGCAGATACTGCTTTGTACCGCGCCAAAGCTGCTGGGCGCGATCGCGTTATGGTAGCCGATGAAACATTAGTTGCCAGTTCTGCATCTCCGGATGCTGAGTAACAGGTTTATTGATATCTTTAGGGTGCTTTTGGTTTATACGCTTAGTAAATTAGAGCAGAGCAGCAAGAATCAAGCTGAACTATTTGCCAAGTGACTTTGCCAGCCAGTATTCTGCTTAAGGTTGGTTGCCCGACTTCTAAACGTTTCTCTGGATTGCAGACTGAATAAAACTTATGCAAACCATTCGCTATTTGATGGCTGTAGGTGTGAGTGCGGCGATCGCGTTGGGAAGTACGTTGGGTAGCCCAGAGCCCAGTGCAGCCCAATCTAATAAAACTTCGGCTCAGCTTTCTACTGATGCAACGTCAAACGATCCTACTAAGACTGACGCTGCTACCTCTGATTCCACCTCCGAGCGTGTTACCCAAACTAGCTCTGATACTGCTAGACCCGCTGCTGAGAAAAGCTCGGTACAAAAAGATTCGGCATCCAAAGATCCGGCACTCAAAAACAAGATCCGCTCCAAGCCCCAGAGTAGCCGTAAGATTCGCTCCAACTCTGCAAAAATTACCGTTTCCAGTGTGGAGGCAGCGCTAAAGGAGATAGCTGAGGAACAAGCAACTCAGCAAGCCACCCCTCAGCCCAATATTCGCTCTAAAGCTAAGACTCAGACAGCGAGTCAGGTTCGTGGTGCCACTACTAAGCGGGCCGAGAAGCCAGCAGAAAAGAGCATAGACAAAACCACAACCCCTGCTAAAAAAACGGCGCAAACCAGCGCTCCTTTACCAACGCTAGAACCTACTAATCCGACTGGTTCTGAAGCACCGCGATCGCCACAACCAGCGCAGCCAAATAACTCAAGTCCGACGCTACCCGTCACACCAACCGCAACTCCAACGAGTCCTGCTAGCAATAGCAACCAATTCGTTCGCCCTGTTCCTCGTGGTTATCTCAATCCTGACCCGAATCCATTGAGATTCCCGACCAGACCTAGCGAAGTTCAGATTCAGGGCACTCAACCCATTACCCTGCAAGAAGCGATCGAACTAGCCGAGCGTAATACGCCGAGCCTACAGGTTTCTAGACTGAACCTAGAAAGAAGTCGTGCAGCTCTAAAAGAGGCACAGGCAGCCTATTACCCCAACGTGAATGCTGGAGCTAGAATAGCGCGCCAGGACTCTAACCAAAACGACCTAACACCGCAGCCACAGCCAGCCGATCCTGACTCTGCCAGCACATCTCTAAGCGGTACTCTTGGAGTCTCTTACGACATTTTTACCTCAGGCCAACGGTCTGCTACAGTCAGAGCTGCTGAAAAACAGGTGCGCTCTAACGAATTAGAAGTTGAGGTGCAGCGAGAGCAACTCCGGCTGGATGTCACGAACAATTACTATGATTTGCAACAAAGCGATGAGCAAGTTCGCATTTCGCGGGCTGCGGTCGAAACGGCTCAAGCCAGTTTGCGCGATGCTCTCGCTCTAGAACGAGCAGGGGTTGGTACCCGCTTTGATGTACTGCGATTTCAAGTAGACTTAGCCAACTCTCAGCAAGATTTAACCCAATCTCTCAGCGATCAACGGACGGCCCGGCGGCAACTTTCCCAACGACTAAACATTATCCAATCGGTTGATTTGTCAGCAGCAGACCCAGTCGAAATTGCAGGCTTGTGGAATCTGTCGCTAGAACAGAGCATTGTCCAAGCCTTTAAAAACCGAGCAGAGCTAGAGCAACAACTGCTCCAACGAGAAATCAACGAGCAACAGCGTCGAATTGCCCTTGCCAATAACCGACCGCGAATCAGCGCATTCCTCAACACCAGTTTGCAAGATCAGTTTGACGATGACCGAGACGCGCTGAGAAGTTATTCTCTAGGGGCTGAAGTGAACTGGAACTTGTTTGACGGCGGTGCAGCTAGAGCCAGAGCCAGACAGGAAGAAATTAATGCAGAAATTTCTGAAAACCAGTTTGCGGATACGAGAAATCAAGTTCGTCTCGACGTAGAGCAATCGTTCTTTAACCTGCAATCTAACTTCGAGAATATTCAAACGGCTTCAGTCGCCTTAGAGCAAGCCCGTGAGAGTTTGCGTCTAGCCAGACTACGCTTCCAAGCGGGTGTTGGGACTCAAACAGACGTAATCAGCGCCCAAAACGAGTTGACTAGAGCTGAAGGCAATCGCTTGAATGCGATTCTGAACTACAACCGAGCTTTAGCTGCCCTCCAGCGATCGATTACCAATCTAGGCGCTGCTCCTAGTGCCTCTACAGGTAGAACGCCTGCGGCTACCGCTCCATAGAACTTACGGGGGCAAGTCTTTCCTTGCCCTTTTCTCTCTATTTGTTTTGCCTAAAGATCTCTTTTTGGCAGGATTGTAGAACCTTGGCTCAGTTTTTCAGCAGCGTGTTGAAATCTTGAGCTAGTTTTTCCAGTTCGTAGAGGACAACTGTTAAATCCTGTAAAACCTCAAACGTCACTTCTGAGCGATCGCTTACTTCGGAGAGGGAATCAACACTACTCTTGACCAAATCTGTGGCGATGGCAAGACGCTGATACGCTTGTTCGACCAAGTTCATTCCCACTAAAGATTCCACTAGCTTATATAGTGCTGCACTAGAGTCTGAGGTGGCTTCAACGCCTATTTATTTAGTCTGAGTGATGTCCCAAAAATCTTCTTCCCCCGAATGAGTGAACGCTTACACGACTGCAACTTTAGATAAAGTCCAGCTCAGTCATCTCCTTGGGTGCAGACCGAACTGGACGTAGACAGCCACTCTAAGACTTGCTCTGCTGTGATTAAGCGCTTGAGCACGACTTGTCCAATGACTTGAGCCCCAGGATTTAGCTCTGCTGACTCCGTGGGCCTTACCTCTACCATCAGTACCGCTTCTTCAACTCGGTAAAGCCACAACTTTTCTCCTTGCTCTAGGATGGAAACGTTCATTTTCTTGATGTCTGGTTTGCGTCTCCAGGCCACCTCGCTCCACAATCCTGCTGACTCCCACACTCGCCCCACAGTCCAGCCGTCTGATAAAAAGAAGTACTTCACAAGCGGTTAAAAATGAAAAATGGCTCTGAAATTATGGCGTTCTAAATCCAGTATTTCCCAATGCTTCAGGATCATTCAGTATTTGTTGCAACTCACCAGGATCGTCAGCAAAGTCAAAGCTAAGGGGAAAAGGCTCAAATAGGGAGAGGTGTTTGTCTGGGCGATCGCCAGCTTACAGCCACTTTTAAAGTTATTTCTAGTCTGAAATCAGAAAGATTTTTGCTAGAGCTTATACCTTTGAAATATGCAAATTGATGATTTGCAGTTACAAACCACTAAAATATTTAATGTTCTTAGCTTTGTAGACTTTTCAGGACTTTTCAGGAAGTATTTTTAAAGAGTTCTAGGAGTCAAGTGCAAACATTGCGGGATTGAGAATATAGCGATCGCCCTCCGTCAGTAAACCTGTTCAACGCCTAGTAGATGAATTGCTTGTAAAAACCTCAATAAGTATTAATTAATCTTCAAGAGCATTGCTCATGGAATTAGCTGGTAAGCAAAGATTTTAAGAATTAACTTGTAGTTGTTGGGGCGAAGGATCTAGGAGAAAAGCTTTTGCTAATCCAACAATATTCTGTTGATTTTTCTGTCTTTACTTAGGTTGATGTGCAGCATCAATTCCTTTGGCAACAGTTAAGTGGATATAGCCTGACGGTTGAGTATAACCGCTAAAATTAGTGAGTTGAGATTCTCCAGCGTTCGAACCAAACTATGACCCTGCAAACACCCGTAGAATTCTTAGATGCTTTTGATGTGATTGTGGTTGGAGCGGGTCACGCTGGTTGTGAAGCAGCTCTCGCTTCCGCACGGTTAGGTTGCCGTACGATGCTGCTCACCCTCAACCTCGACAAAATTGCTTGGCAGCCCTGCAATCCAGCTGTTGGCGGACCTGCTAAATCTCAACTTGTCCATGAAGCCGATGCTCTGGGTGGCGAAATTGGCAAAATGGCCGATCGCACCTATTTGCAAAAACGCATCCTCAACAACTCCAGAGGGCCAGCAGTTTGGGCTTTGCGCGCGCAGACCGACAAGCGCGAATACGCCAACATCATGAAAGTCATCGTGGAGAACCAAGAGAACTTGGTGCTGCGAGAGAGCATGGCGACCGACCTGATCTTGGGCGAAAACGATGAAGTGATCGGCGTGCAAACTTACTTTGGCGTGGCCTTTCAGTGCAAAGCTGTTGTCCTAACCACAGGCACATTCTTGGGCGGCAAGATTTGGGTGGGCAACAAGTCGATGGATGCAGGACGAGCAGGAGAATTCGCCGCTGTAGGACTCACCGAAATCCTGAACAGACTCGGATTTGAAACCGGACGCTTGAAGACTGGTACCCCAGCGCGGGTAGATCGGCGATCGGTAGACTACAGCAAAATGGAAGCCCAGCCCCCCGACGAAGATGTGCGCTGGTTCAGCTTTGACCCAGAAGCTTGGGTAGAGCGAGAGCAGATGAATTGCCACCTGACTCGTACCACTGCCGAGACGCACCGCTTGATTCGTGACAACTTACACTTATCTCCGGTTTATGGCGGTTGGGTCGATGCCAAAGGGCCACGCTACTGCCCCAGCATCGAAGACAAAATTGTGCGCTTTGCCGACAAAGAGAGCCACCAAATTTTTATTGAGCCAGAAGGCCGAGACATCCCAGAACTTTACATCCAAGGCTTCTCCACCGGACTGCCCGAAGGTTTGCAACTGCAAATGCTGCGATCGCTTCCAGGTCTAGAAAACTGCACCATGTTGCGGCCCGCCTACGCCGTGGAATACGATTACCTACCCGCCACCCAGTGCTATCCCACTCTGATGACCAAAAAAGTAGCTGGGCTATTCTGTGCAGGGCAAATTAACGGCACCACAGGCTACGAAGAAGCTGCCGCCCAAGGTTTAGTCGCAGGCCTGAACGCCGCCCGCTACGCCTACAACCAGGAAATGGTCATTCTGCCCCGCGAGCAAAGCTACATCGGCACCTTAATCGACGACCTTTGCACCAAAGACCTGCGCGAACCCTACCGCATGCTCACCAGCCGCTCCGAGTACCGATTGCTCCTGCGCTCCGACAACGCCGACCAGCGCCTCACCCCTCTCGGTCGCGAAATTGGCCTCATCGACGATCGCCGCTGGGAACTCTTTACCCGTAAGCAAGCCAACATCACCGCCGAAAAAGAACGCCTGCACGAAACCCGCATCAAAGAACACGACCCCGTGGGCAAAGCGATCGCCACTGATACCCAACAAGCCATCAAAGGCTCTGTTACCCTAGCCGATTTACTGCGTCGCCCCGGATTCCACTACACCAACCTCGACCACTACAACCTCGGCAACCCAGAACTGGAACGCGTCGAAAAAGAAGGCGCGGAAATCGACATCAAATATGCAGGCTACTTGCACCGTCAACAACACCAAATCGAGCAAATCGCCCGCCAAGAACACCGTAAACTTCCTGCCGACCTCGACTATGCCGCGATCGAAACCCTCTCGAAAGAATCCCGCGAGAAACTAGCCAAAATCAAACCCCTTACCCTAGGCCAAGCCACCCGCATCGGTGGCGTCAACCCTGCCGACATCAACGCCCTCCTAGTTTACTTAGAAGTCCGGGCGCGGCAGTTGGTTGGAACTGAGGGATGACGGAGGAAGGATGAGGAATGAGCCAGAAATTTAGGGGTTAGGGCATTCCAAGCCTCGAAACACCGACAACTAGACTCGTGTTGAGGAGGTCTGGAGGACGCAGCCGTCCTTCAGCGGGGGTTTGGGGCGAGTGCTCCCAAGGCTCGAATTCAGTCAAACCTAGCCAGAGCCACCCTAGCTTTTTGTAACAACTAATTAAAATCTGAACCCCAAAACCCTGTAATCATCACCACTCTTGCTAAATTTTGGTAGATTCAGCGATCGCAGCTTCAGATCACACGATTCGTTGTATTCTTCCTGTAAACTACTCATGATTTTCCGCCTCCGCGTAGAACCTTCTACAGATGAGGCCGCGATCGCCTTTAACAAGCTACTTCGCAACCGATTTCAGGAAGCAATCTTTATATCTATTCAGGGCGCACTAGCATTAGCTTTTTTGAGAGATTGGTTGAGCAGAATCACTCCAACCTCCTCCAGCAATACCCGCATTAATTGAACTGTCACCGAGCAAGCAGTCTATGTCCCAGGATGTCGTAACCAGCCAGATGGCTTCAGACTCACTAGAAAACTCAATGCCGAGTCCTGTTTGGTCTGTAGAGGACTACGCTGACAAGTTGATGGATGAGCTGTTTGAGGACGTAGATCGCGTCGTGGAAGGCGGCACCTCACTACCTACAGAAACTACACCGATTGAGAACACTTCGGTCCAAGCTCTAGCCATTCCTCAAATGATCCTGGCTTCAGCACTGATGCCACGCCAAGGTCTCACCTCCCAGCCTGTTCGCAGCGACGCTCCCGACACAGCTTTGGTAGAAACCGATAGCTCGATCGAAAAGCATCGCCAGGTTGGCCACTCGTTCGACAAGATCTTGTTGGGGGCGGCTTGTGCCTCCATCGTCGGCATTATCTTGATCTGGTTAGGTAACCAGGGTAAGTTGGGGCGATTCTTCCCTACTAGTAACTCCTCCTCTGTCATAACCACACCCGCCCCCACAACTAAAGAGCTAGCAGATGCTCAATTTGGTGCGTATGTGCAGCGATCGCTAGAAACCATTGCTCAACTCGAAAACCCAGGCAAACAAGTAGCAGCAGCTCCCACCACTGCACCCCAACCTGCCGGAACTCTACCGACCGTACCTGTGACTGGCAACTTAGCCCAGCCGCTGACCCGGATTCCCAGCGCATTAGAGCGCATCTACACTCTGCCGAAGATACCGCAACGCCCTTACAATCGCCCTGTTCCTGCGCCTGTTGCCCCTGTGGTACCGCGCCCTGTGGTTGTGCGCCCCGTAGTCCCCATGCCTAGTGTGGCTCCTGCACCTGTCGCTTCTGTCCCCATTGCTCCTGCTGCACCTGCCGCGCCTGCACCTAAAGTAACTCTGCAAGGGGTTGTGGAATGGGGCGATCGCTCTGCCGCCTTGTTTGAAATTGGCGGTAGCACCCAGCGAATTAATTTGGGTGAGGGCATTGGCTCTAGCGGTTGGACTTTGGTGAAAGTCAGTAACAAAGAAGCCGTAATTCGCCGCAATGGAGAGGTGCGATCGGTTTACGTAGGGCAGCAGTTTTGAGCTAGTTTCAAACTGAGCCAGTCTTCGTAAGTTCTTCCTTAAGCTTGTAGCGGACTTTGGGTTACCCCTTGCTACCATCAGACAAAGCTTTATCCGACCGCAGGAGTTCTGGCCGTGGGTTTATTTGAAGATTTCAGCCGTTTTCTGGAAACTCGACTAGAGGAATTTCTGCGGAACAACCCTCATTTGGAGTTGCAAGCTCTGGAAGAACAACTGCGGGAACAAGAGGAAGAAGCGCTGCGACTCATGGCCGATTTGCGTCTGAAAGAGAAGCAAGCGCAAGATAATATTTTGGCAACAGCTCAAGAAATCCAGCGCTGGCATGAGCGGATTGGGAAAGCCAAAACTGCCGGGAGATGGGACTTGGTGAAGCCAGCCGAGGAGCGAGAGGCCGCTTTGTTGCGCGAAGGCAATCAACGCTGGGGCCAAATGCAAGTGCTGAAGGAACGCATGAAGCAAACAGAAGAGTTGCAGCGGAAGATTCAAGCTCGTCGCCAGGAAGTCAGAGCCAAGGCGGTGGAAGCGGAGGCAGCTCGTGCGAGTGCTAATGCCAATGCGAGTGCCAAAACCGCAACGAGTTGGCAGACGATTGGCTGGAACCAAAGTAACACTTACCTGCACAACAGCGCCGACCCCCTAGAAGCTCAGTTCAAGCGCTGGGAAATGGACGAGGAACTAGATCAACTAAAGCGCAACATGGGCCGGTAGTTCCAACTTCCTGCGAAAAGCTGGAAGTCTAAAATTTAGCGATCGCAGCAACACTTAACCCGACTCAATGCAGAACCAGCTTTGGGCTTTACTCTTGGGACTCAGGGCGCTGAATCCTAAACGAAATGGGATGAGGTGGTTGAGATTTTAGGTTGGGTAACTGAGGCTCTAAAGGTTTCTGGGCTGAGTTGAGCTGAACGGGAATTCCTGATGTGACAGAATTAATCACCGTAGGAGTTGGGTTAGCGATCGCCTTTGATTCCTCGAACTTCAAGGCGAAAGGCAAGCCTGCACGTTTGTCATAGTTAGAGGCGATCGCTAAAGCAGCCCCGCCCAAGATAAACACGGGCAATGGCAAGGTAATGGTCCAGTTAAAATGCTGCACCCATTGGTACAGTTCCACCAAGCCAAACAAAACGACAAACGTAGTTGCCCAGATTTTCATGGCTCAGCTCCAAGCGCTCCACTCATGTACCAGAGCTGTACTATATCGCAAGGTTTCAAGCTGTACCATCTTTGATTGCTGGTAGGGGCACTTCTTATGAACGCTATTGATCTAAATAGGGCAGGCACGAGACCTGCCCCTACGAGTGGCGATCGCTGTGGATGGTAGGGTGGCGATCGCGCAAACCTAAGACAGTTCAGATTGAGTGCGACGACGGCGGAGGAAGGCTGCGACAGGGATAACTCCTAGCGCTAAAGTCAAACCGGGTTCGGGGACTTCCTTACCGCCATTTGGATCACCAGCAACCCGATTCCGCACTTGCACCGCGGTTCCAGGGAAATCGCTGAACACACCATCTACGCCCAACGCAAAGAACTGTTCGTATTCCTGTTCCGGATTGCCGTTGTAATCCTGGGCTAGGAAGAAGTTCTCGTTGCGGAACGTGTAGGGATGTACCAACAGACCAGCTGTGTGAGCATCATCGACTAACGTAGTCGGCGATTGTAAAAACCGATCAGCATCGCTAATTACGCCATCTCCGTTCAAGTCATCTGGCTTGCCGTCTTGGTTTTGATCAACGGTTGCCGCAGGGATAATCAAGCGCTTGGAAGGGCCAATGCCGTTGGCGTAGGAGGCGATCGCAGTCAAGGCGTTGGGTCGAGTTAAATCACCATAGGTGCGAGCGTCGCCACTCAAAACAAAGTCGTAGGGTTTTTCAGTGGCCCCGCCAAACAACTGCACCAAAGGTACATCGGTGAGTTGGTTGAGTTGCTGGAGGTTACCTACTTCAAACGACTGAATAAACACCGGAGCATTGAGGCCGATATAGCCATTCTTATTCAGGGTTTCGACTAAAGGTTCTTCGAGCGACAAACCAAGCGAGTCAAAGTAGCTAGGGTGCTTGGTTTCCGGATAAATACCAATCGTACGGCCTAGCTCAGCACTCTTCCGCTGGGCTAAATCAATCACTTCTTGCAGCGTCGGAACTTCAAACTGCCCATTAAACGCTGTATTGCCCGGACGTAGGTCAGGAATTCGCTCCTTGGCTCGCAGCGTCTTTAGTTCTGCCAAGGTAAAGTCTTCGGTGAACCATCCAGTATAGGTCACGCCATCAATCACTTTGGTGGCTTTCCGGGTGGCAAATTCTGGACGCTCAGCCACATCGGTTGTGCCAGAAATCTCATTTTCGTGACGGGCCACCAATACCCCATCTTTGGTCGCAACTAAGTCAGGCTCAATGTAATCAGCGCCTTGGGCGATCGCTAACTCATAAGCCGCCAAGGTATGCTCTGGCCGCAGACCACTCGCGCCTCGATGACCAATTACAATTGGGGGTTGCCCGGTTAAGGTCGCAGCTTTCACTTCAACCATCGGCCATACTGCCAGCACGGTACTTGCTAGCAATCCTAGCTTGAACAAACGCAGCATGAAAAACTCCTCACTAGCAGGTGAACAACGCCTCCTTGAGTAAAAATACGGGGTTCAGATTAAGCTTAAGTCTAGGTTTTTGTTAATGGCTGTTTAGGAGTGGGTTAAACCGCGATCGCTTTCGGTCTTTTTCCCCAACCAGAATCGGAAGTGGGAGCGTTAAACTAGCGTCTGGAGTTTTGATTCATGGGCAACGGAGCGTCTCTGTGGAACAGCCAACTGCACAGCCAACCCCTGCGATCGCAGCGCGAGTGCTAGAACTGCGAAAACTAGTGCAAAAGGCTAGCTACGAGTACTACGTGCTAGATGCTCCGGCGATGGAAGACGCGGTTTACGACCAGCTCTACCGAGAACTCAAAGACTTAGAAATTCAGTATCCAGAGTTAATCACCCCCGATAGCCCTACTCAGCGGGTTGGCGAAAGACCTGCCTCCCAGTTCACCTCCGTCCGCCACAACGTGCCGCTCTACAGCTTAGAAAACGCCTTTGGCAATGCCGATTTGAACACTTGGCAGGAACGCTGGCGGAGAGTTGCGCCAGATGTCGGCGCAGCAGAATACATTTGTGAACTAAAAATTGATGGTAACGCGATCGCTCTCACCTACGAAAATGGTCTGCTGGTACGCGGTGCCACCCGTGGCGATGGCATTTCTGGTGAAGAGATTACTCAAAACATCAAAACCATTCGCTCTATTCCTCTGCGGCTCGACCTGGATAATCCGCCCCCTTTAGTCGAAGTGCGAGGCGAAGCCTTCTTACCTCTAGACGTGTTTGAGCAAATCAACCAAGAACGCGCCCAGGCAGGAGAAGCCGCATTTGCCAACCCCCGCAACGCCGCCGCCGGAACCCTGCGCCAACTTGACTCACGCATCGTCGCCAAGCGTCGCTTAGACTTCTTTGCCTACACTCTGCACATCCCCGATGCTTCAGCTCAAGGTGAAGTTGCCCATCCCTTCCAAATTCAAAGCCAATGGGAAGCTCTGGAATGGTTGCAACAAGTGGGATTTCGCGTTAACCCCAACCGCGATCGCTGCCCCAACCTAGAAGCCGTCAAAGCTTACTGCGATCGCTGGTCTACCGAGCGGGTGGGGTTGCCCTACATGACCGACGGCGTAGTGATCAAAATCAACTCTTTTGACCTGCAAACCCAGCTCGGATTCACCCAAAAGTTTCCCCGTTGGGCGATCGCACTCAAGTATCCCGCCGAAGAAGCCCCCACCCTGCTGGAGAACATTAGCGTCAACGTCGGTCGCACCGGAGCCATCACCCCCGTCGCCGAACTCAAACCCGTGCAGCTCGCAGGCACTACCGTTTCCCGCGCCACACTCCACAACCGCGATCGCATTGTCGAACTCGACATCCACATTGGCGACACCGTGATTGTCCGCAAAGCAGGTGAGATCATCCCGGAAGTCGTGCGAGTGCTGAAAGAACTGCGTCCCGCTGATGCCCGTTCCTTCACCATGCCAACTCACTGCCCGGAGTGCAACCAACCCGTCGTTAAGCCCGAAACGGAAGCCGTCACCCGCTGCATCAATGCCTCTTGCCCCGCGATTTTGCGGGGAGCCTTGATTCACTGGGCCAGCCGCGATGCTTTGGATATCAACGGCTTGGGCGAGAAACTGGTGCAGCAATTTGTCGAGCACGGCTTGGTACATTCCGTCGCCGACCTCTACGACCTCACCACAGAGCGACTGATGACCCTAGAGCGCATGGGCCAGAAATCCGCTCAGAAACTCGTCAATGCGATCGCTCACTCCAAAGAGCAACCTTGGTCTCGCGTCCTCTACGGCTTGGGTATCCGTCATGTTGGCAGCGTCAATGCCCAAACCCTCACTGCTCGGTTTCCCAGTGTCGAAGAGTTGGCGAGTGCTGAGGTAAGTGCGATCGCGAGCGTCTATGGCATCGGCTCCGAAATCGCCCAAGCCGTACATCAGTGGTTCCGCATTCCCGCCAACCAAACCCTAATTGAGCGCTTACGTGCCGCCGGACTCCAGTTTGCTGCTGAAGTCACTGCCCAGCCCACTAGCGGAAATCAAGCTTTAGCAGGCAAAACATTCGTGATCACAGGTACCCTGCCTACGCTCAAGCGGGATGAAGCTAAAGCCTTGATTCAGCAAGCCGGAGGTAAAGTCACCGATTCCGTGAGTGCAAAAACTGACTATTTGGTTGCTGGAGAAAACGCTGGGTCAAAGCTAGAGAAAGCCCAATCTTTAGGTGTTCCTCAACTTACTGAAGCTGAGTTATTAGCGCTAATTGCATCAATCCAGTGAACAATAAACTTACTGCTGGTTTAGAGGTCGAATTCTAGCGGGTGGCCAGTAGATTTTGTACGCCCTACCCACAATATTTCTGTCTGGGAGAAACCCCCAAACATGAGAATCAAAACTATCGTTGCGATTATCCCCTAAGACTAGGTAGGCATCATTAGGCACTACTTCTGGCCCCCATTCGTAAGCAGGAGGCTCAGAAATATAGCTCTCCTGTAAAGGCTGGTCATTGCGATAGACCTTACCATCTTTGACTTGAATTGTTTCCCCCGGCGTACCAATCACTCGTTTGACGAAAAACTTATCTTTCATTGGCCTGTCTGCGGAACTTCTTTGCAGTGGATGAAAAACAACCAGATCACCATCTTTTGGCACATATCTTAAAGACTTTAAAACAAAGATTCGGTCCTTAATTTGCAGCGTTGGCTCCATCGAACTGCTAGGAATTACAAACCTCTCAATTCGTTGCTGGAGAGATGCAGGAACTGCTCCCATTAATAAGCGAATTGCAACAATACTAGCAATCACTAAAACAATAATCTGTTGTGCTCGAATCGCTGATTTTTTCGGCGCATGAACATAAGCGTGATAACAAGCAAAACCCGTAATCATTGCAGGTAGCCAAACATGAATCTTGAGGCCCACCAAACCACTGGCAGCAACAATCATGGCTACTATCAAGACCATGCCAAGAAGGTTTTGCTGAAGGTAAACCTGCCCCAATCCAGGCAAAAGTTGCGACAAAAAAACAGCCAACCAACTCTCTTTTTGGCTCGCGTCCTCCTTGTGAACTTCTAGAATGCTACCCCCCGTTACACCTCGGTACGCTTCAAACAAATCCACAATATAGATAAAGACAACTGGCAGAATGCAACTCAAACCGATTAACGTATTGCCCGCAGGGCTCAAAATTGACCAGAAAGCCAACCAAATCAGGGCGATCGCCATCCCCGCGAATAGTAATCCCCTAACTATCTGACCTACATAGATTTGGCCCAAACCAGGAAACAACAAAGATAAATTCGCCGCGAACCAAGCATCTTTACTCGCGATCGCCACTACATCTCCTGGCCCCGCAGACTTTTGCTTCTGACCAGAACCAGCCTGAGTCACAGAATGCGAACTGGCAACAGAGAGAGCCGCAGGAGTAGCCGTTGTTGGCCTTGTATCAGACACAGAAGCTTGCTCCGCGATCGCAAACTCCTCCATCCAACCCAGTGCGACCTGATCAACTTGCTTCCCCGAAACCTGCACCTGCTGAATTCCTGTCACACCCAAAGCCAGCAAACCCCGATGCACATAGCCCACTGCTGCTGACTGATTAGGCAACCGCTCCGCCACCAGCTCCACCTGCAAGCGATCGCCCACCAACTCCACCGCCGCCGTTATCCCCTGCGGCTTCAGAGCCCGATTCATCAACGTAGCGATCGCATCAGGATTCCCTTGTTTAGCTAGTTCCAGCAGATTCTCAGTCACGGCAGATGGCCACAAATGCTCAACTAAATCCACCCTAACGCAACCGTAACGTCACCCGCACCTTACCCGTCACACCTTGCGATGGCTGCCAGCCCTGGAGCGATCGCTTGATCACATCAACCACAGCCGCCTCTTTTAGGGTAGAAGTCTTGTCATCCAACAAAATGCGACCGACTCGACCATTCTGCACCGAGAACTCTAGCACCACATCGCCGCTAAACCCAGTGGGCAGATTGAGGCTTTGTAGATATTGGGAGAGAGCAGGCATTTGGGCTGGATCTAAACCCGTGATACTTACCACTTGCAAGCGAGAATTGTTAGGTACAGGAGCGATCGCCTCTGCTTCAGCAGCCACCCTGGTCTTAGCTACTGGAGGACTCGCTGTTCCTGCTTGGTTGTTACTCCCCACTGGTCGTCCCGCTAACCTCCTAGATGGAGCCATCGCAGGCATAGGAACAGCGGCACCTGACCCCATCGCAGCGTCTTGAGCACTCCCAAAGACACCTTCGTAGCTAACCCCCTCTGGCATTTCCACAGGCACTTGTACCCTCTGGCGAGTGCCATCTGGATTGACTCGCACCTCATCGCTGACCGCGACAAACGCTGTGTATTGAGAGAGCAGACGATAAGCCAGGGCTGTATCTGTGACTGCTGCCACGCCAGACGTGGTTTCGCCACCAAACATTTGGTTCATCAAGTCTTTGATCCGAACCCGGCCCCAAAGCTGAGCGATCGCGGGATTGTTGTCTCCTTGGTCGAAATTCACTTTGAGCGTCTTTTCGTAACGCTCACCTCCAGCGGCAACTCCGGTAATCTTGAGGCTGCCACTGGCGCGATCGCTTTTGCGCCCAAATAAAACCAGTGGTTGACTGGCAAACAAATCGGGAGCTGCTAAGGGATAAATTTCTGGGGCAGCACCGGAGCCTTGCCAGGTGACTTGAACGTTGGTCAGAACGGGGTTGTTGATTTGCCGGAAGAACTTCTCGGATACCTGCTGAGTTGGCTCATCTTGGCGAATCACTTGAGATGTGCCTCGCCCTACCTCAGCCAAGCGATCGAGCAAGAAGCGATTGACCGAGCTACCTACCCCAAAGCTATAGAGACGATTCCCCGGCTTAAGCTGGCGTTGCACTTCGGCAATTACCTGGTTTTCGTTGCCAATGTACCCATCCGTGAGCAGTACAACACTGCGTAGCCGACCCGATTCCGCCGCTGGAAAATTCATCACCGCTTGGATGCCATTCAACAATTCGCTGCCGCCGTTGGCCTTGAGTTGGTCCACATAAGCGATCGCCTTAGCTCGATTAGCGGATGTATTTGGCAGTGGTGCAGGAGAGAGTTGGGTGGTCGTATTGGAAAAATCAATAATCGAGAAGGTGTCGTTGGGATTCAACCCATTGATGAAGCGGCGCATCAGTTCTTGCGACTTCGCCAACGGATCGCCTTCTTGAGAGCCGGAGGTATCCATCAAGAACACCACATCTTTCGGTACAATCTCATTGCTGCGGTACTGCACAGCGGGGATGAGATAGACCGCAAAGTGCCCGCCTTTTTTGTCAGCTTGAGTTAGTACTGTGGCTTGAGTCTCGTTACCTGCCACCCGATAACGCAGAATCAAATCTTTGTTGGGGATCTTGTCTTCTGCTACCAGTTGCACTTTGGTTGTATTACCTGACGGTTCCACGCTCAGTTTGTGAGAAGGCGATCGCACCTCTCGCACAGGCAAACCTGCATCAATCTCAACGGTGACGCCAATGTCATGACCAGAACGGGTACCCGGTTTGAGCACCGGAGGCGTAATCCGAGACGCATCAGGCACCACATCTGTATCGCCGCTATTATCGATCGCGTTGCCAGGGATGTAGCGCGGCCCCACCACCATCGGGAAGACGAATTCGTAATCACCACCCTCAAACTTGAGGCTGTCGCTGTAGCGAATCGTGACTTCAATTCGCTCACTAGGTCGGATATTCGCCAAGGACTGTGTAAAAATGTTGTCTCGCTCTTGCTCTAATAGCCCTGCGGTGCGGCCTTGCTGTCTCGCCTGCTCATAGATTTTCTGCGCTTCTTCCCGCTTTTTGATGTCTCCCTTAATCACGCGATCGCCAATTTTGATTTCCATGTCATCTACTGCCGCCTCATCGGGCAGGGGAAAAACATAGATGGCTTCTAGGGGATCTTTAAAGGGATTCTCAAAGGTTTGAGTCACCTCAACGCGAGAGATATTGCCCGCTACCTTTGCCTTCACCTCCGTATGTTTGAGCACAAAGGCTTGCTGCTGCCCATCCTTTTGCCCAAATAAACCACCGGGTGCAGGAGTAGGTGTCGGCTCAGCAGCGTTATCCATTGAAGTTGGATTCACGATTGTAGGGCGCAGAGGCACTGACCTCGCCGATTGAGCAATAGAAAAGTGGGCGATCGCTCCTATTGTGCCAACTAGGAGCAATGTAGCAGCAGGCAGAGCATAGGCAAATTTCATACTTAAACTCTTAGCAGTAGAAAAGAATCGCTAGACCGAACGCGGTTGACTCTTACCATGACATGCTGAAAGCTACCGATCTCGACCGTTGCAATTTTTGTAACATCGGTCATGGCAAGATCGGAAATTATAGCGATCGCGACTGTAGCTACTTACCAATCAGGCTTTAGTTGCTTTGTTTATTGCTTTGCTGTGGCAAGCTTCCTATGTTTAAACCATCTCTCACAATCAGTGCCTCTATCTGTGCTGCGCTCGGTCTGCTCTCAATAACTCAGCCAGCCTGGTCCCGTCCCAGCGCGAACATTACCGCGATCCAAATTGAACCCATGCAGAGAAATGGTCAGGAGCAGTTAACCCTGATCGTGCCTGATCGTAATCTGTATAACGGTTCCAGTGGTGCTCTGAGCCGCTACAACCTGCACATGGCCAAAATGTTTGAGGTCACGTTTGCCCACTGCGACCAGTTGCGCCCTCATATTCAACAAGTGCGATGGCAATATGTTGGGGACAATGGCGATCTGAACTTGGATCAATTCTCGATCAATTGCGAACTGGCTCAGGAAGTGGTGGATACCTATGGTCTGACTAACTCCGAACCCACGACTATGACTTATCGGGCTACAGGAACTAAGACAGTAGAGTACATCCCCACCTTGAACTTGCGAGGCGATCGCTTAGCCCGCTTTCAAGATACCGTTCAGCAATTTCGGCCTGCTCCCAGTTCTGAGTTTGGGCCAGCGATCGGCGGTTATAGCGAGCCTGTCTCGATTGCTCCAGCTACTACGCCAACAGACACAACCGTTCCCGTCGCTAGCATTCGTTTCCTGCCAGCCAGCCAAGGAGGGCAAGCTCGTGGCATTTTCATCGTGCCCGATCGCGACACTGCTCGCTCGGCCTATGGTGGCTCTTTGCGTCGCTACGATGTGCATTTAGCCAAAATGTTTGAAGTCGCCAATCTCTACTGCTCCACTAACGATTGGCAGAGTGTGGAGTGGAACTACTTTGCAGGCAATGGCGACATCAACATGGGCCGCTTCGTCATGGGCTGCAACTTGGTGCGCGATGTGGTCAATGCCTATGGGCAGGGTCGCAAAGAGCGTACCCTAATTCGTTTTGGCTATGGCAATAATGCTGCGCAGGAAACTCACAATTTACCTGTGCTGAATATTACGGGAGATAAAATCCCCAAATTCATCAACTTTGCCAAGCGTTTCCAGCCTGTCGGGGTGGCCCAACGAGTTGATGCTGAGCGACGTTAACGCTCAACCTTCATAGTCGCTGTCGATTTCAATATCCAGCGTGTCTTCATCAATACGGACATAAAGCACATTGGGGCGGCAGCAAACTTGGCAATCTTCGATGTAGGATTGCTGTCCCCCAGCGCTGAAGTCCACAAAAGTTAAGTTAGGTTCACCACAGAAGGCACAGAAGTATTCAGCCGTGTTTTGCATGAGTTCAGGTGCAGCGCAAAACCCTCATTTTACCTATAGGAGGGTCTTAGGCGGGAACGCTTAACTGTTGCTCTAACGCGGCTTGGTGTTCCCAGTTAAATAGACTGGTGGCCGTTGCCAAATGCTTCAGCAGCGTGTTTTGGGGTAATGGTCCCTTTAAGTGCTGCCAAGGCAATACGAGATCCGGTGTCCAATCAGCATGGACATAAAATTCCAGGTCGGGTAACTGTCCTCGCAGTTCTTTGAAGGCGCGGCGATAACTGCCTAGGGAATCTCCGTAATGACGAGTTAGTTCCAATAAGCGAGAGAGACGGCGATCGCCCCTAGAAATCAAGGCTTGAATCACCGACCAGTTGTAGCTTTCCGGTCGAAAATCAATGCCTTGCGATCGCAGTTGTTTTTGCAGAAATTGCAGCCGTTTCTCGGCTTGGCGATTCACCCCAAACCACTGGAACGGGGTATGAGACTTGGGCACAAAGGTACTACAGCCGAAGGTGAGGCGCACACCCGGAGCTGCTTTCTTGAGGCCCCGCAGCATCACCACGGTTTGCTCTAGATCATCCGTTTCTTCACCCGGAACGCCCACCATGCCGTAGAGCTTCAGGTTGCTCAGACCGCCTGCTTTCGCATTCACCGCTGCCTGATTAATTTCGTCGTTGTGCAGTTTCTTGTTGATGATTTGCCGCAATCGCTCTGAGCCGCTTTCCACCGCGATCGTGATCGAGCGGGTGTCGTGCTGACTGAGGGTTCGCGCCAGTTTCTCGGTGACAGTGTTGGTCCGTACCGAAGCAATGCTCAGCCGTACTTGGTCATGTTGAGGTTGGCTGATGTAATCCAACAAGGAGTCAAATTCTGGATGTTGGGTAACTGAAGCTCCCAATAAACCGAGGCGATCGGTCACGGTTAAACCTTGTTCGATCGCGGGAATCAATGACGTTTCCACATCGGCGGTGCGGAAGGGCAAAGTCAGGTAACTGGCGAGGCAGAAGCGGCACATCTCTGGACAGCTCCGCACCACTTCCACCATATAAATGTTTTCCCAAGCAGCTTTTTCGGTGACAACAGTAGAGGCGGAGAGAGTATTGCCCCGATAGGTTTGCTTTTCGACCTGAGCAGGAATGGTGGAGTCAACGGGTTGAATAGTGGCGATTGCTCCGTCTGGGCTTCGGTAAGTAACTTCGTACAAGCTAGGAATGTAGATCCCTGGAACTTGGGCCAAGTGCCGTAGTTGAGTAACGCGATCGCTGCCTCGCACTTCTTTGTAGGCGGCAACCAGCGCATTTAGCAGAATCTCGCCATCTCCGAGCAGCACCACATCAAAGAAGTCAGCGAAGGGTTCGGGGTTCGCCGTCAAGACAGGGCCGCCTCCGAAAATTAGCGGGTGAGTGTTGGTGCGATCGCTAGCCCGAATCGGAATATCGAGAGATTCCAGCAAGTTCAAAATATTTACATAGTCCAGTTCCCAAGACACCGAAAAGCCGAGCAGTTCTGGTTGAGATGGCAAAGGCTCATGAACATCGGTGAACAGGCGGCTAACTTGCAGATCCGAGCGAGCGGCCAAGGTGGCCCAAACGACTTGATAGCCCAAGCTGGTGATGCCGACGTTGTACTCGTTAGGGAAGGCAAAGATCGTGGGAATAGCGTCAGGGTTGGGTGTAGCGGGAGTAAAGAGGAGGCGTTCGGCAGCAAAGGGCGAATTAGTCACAGAAGGGCGATCGCTCGGATCTAGGCGAATTGAACAAGGATTAGCTCTCTCACTCTAGTCAATTTTGAGCAAGCGATGACAGGCTGGATTTCCGGACATCCCCGAACGCTTAGGTACAGGTGCCTTCTGCTCTACAGAGGAGAATAATTCACAATAGAAAGGCAACTCTCTAAAAAACTGATGCCCTACACCGTAATCTATGACGGCAAATGCAACCTCTGCGTTACCCTGGTACAACTTCTAGAAAGCTTAGACCAAGGCGATCGCTTTCAGTACATTCCCATGCAAGATCCAGAAACCTTGCAGCGCTGGAACGTCACCCCTCAGGACTGCGAACTAGGCATGATCTTGATTGATGCAGAAGCTCCAGAACGCCGCTGGCAAGGAAGTGATGCCGCTGAAGAAATTGGTCAATTATTTCCTCTAGGCAGTGTATTTGTGGCTGCCTATCGTGCCCTTCCTGGGCTGAAATGGAGCGGCGATCGCATCTATGAACAAGTGCGCGACAACCGCTATACCCTGTTTGGGCAGCGCACTACCGTTTACCATTCTGCTTATCCTGCCTGCGACTCCAATGCCTGCGATCGCTACTTCGCCACTCCAGCGGCGTCAGCTAATAGAGAATCTTGAAGTTTAGAGCGAGATTAAAGCCAAGTCTGACAGTTTGAACACAGTTAGAACTAAGGCAACTAAAGTATCCTAAATTTCGACCCTAAAATTATGTTTGAGACCGTGCCAACTCCTAGAACAAATTAGGGAAATTTAGTAATAGTGAATGATCCCAATGTGGTTGATCATAAAGCGGGCGATCGCACTCTGGTTCTAAGACTGCGCTCTCCTGGTTGTCTTGCTTAGGATGATTGTGCAGCATGTTGTTCCCTCTTCCATCCCCCAACTCAATTACGAAGCCGCCAATTATTGGCATCACGACTTCTTGCAAAAACGAAACAGGACACTACTCTCTGTTCAGCAACTACATAGATGCGGTCAGACGTGCTGGAGGTGTGCCTGTACTCCTAACTCCTGGTGAAATGCATCAGGCTCGAATCCTCGATTTTGTCGATGGCCTGCTCTTTTCGGGGGGCGGCGATATTGACCCAGCCGAGTACGAGGGTTCATCACACCCCAGCATCTATCGCGTCAATGCTGAGCGAGATGCCTTTGAACTCGGACTTGCTAACCTAGCTCTGAAAACGTCAATTCCAATGTTGGGAATTTGCCGAGGGCTGGAAATTTTTATGGTTGTGAGCGGCGGCCAGTTGGTTCCTCACATTCCTGACGAATTTGGCAATACCGTCATTCACCGAGCCGATCAGTCTCACTGTGCCAAGCACCCTGTGCAACTTGTGCCCAGAACGCGACTTGCAACTTTGCTCCATCGAGAAACAGAAATTAATGTAGTGTCTTGGCACCACCAATCCGCCCGAAGCGCACCTCCCGGTTGGCGCGTTGCCGCTCAAGCCCCGGATGGTGTGATTGAAGCGCTAGAACATCAGCATCATCCTTGGGCGATCGCGGTGCAGTGGCATCCAGAACTTGCCCCAGAAGATTCTGGGCAACAAAGGATTTTTAAGGCATTTGTCCAAGCGGCTAGCCAACCACAAGTCGTAGCTCTGCCTCAGCCCGCCTCAAACTAAAAGCGAAGAGTGCCAACTGACAACTCTTCGCTTTAGCTTTAGCTAGCCCTAGTTTAGTGAAAGCGATGTTTGCGACGTCTGGCTAACGCTTTACGCTTCTCCTTGTCCTGAGGAGTTTCAAAGAAGCGTTGACGCTTCACATCAGCGAGAATTCCAGCTTTAGAAACTTGACGCTTGAAGCGACGTAGCGCTGACTCAATTCCTTCGTTTTCGCCCAGAACAATTTGGGTCATTCTGTATATCCCTCAGGTTGCCTCTGAATCGTGATGAGTATTGTTTACCAGGATTACCGCAAATTCAATCCACTCAAGCCAGTGCTTCAGTTTCTAGGAAATGATTAATACCGGGAGTAGCCTCTGCCGCCACCGCCGCCACCGCCGCCGCCCCAGCTATTGCGATCGTCACGACCTCTACCACCGCCACCACCGCTACCGCTGCGCTCTTCGCGAGGCTTAGCTTTGTTGACTCTTAGATCGCGACCCATCCACTCAGCTCCATCCAGAGCCTCGATTGCTGCGGTTTCTTCTGCTTCTGTAGACATTTCAACAAAGCCAAAACCACGGGGGCGACCCGTTTCCCGGTCTAGAGGGAGTTGAACTCGCTTAACAGTGCCGTACTCTGCAAAAACGGCATTTAAATCGTCTTGCGTGACATCGTAAGACAGATTACCAACGTAAATGGACATGAAACTCTCCAGAATCAAAGAAATTGCAGAGATTTAAATTCGGAGAGATGCCTGTCGAAATGAGAAAACAAACCCTACAACCGAATAAAACTCTTCGAGTACAGCTTACCATACCATTGTTTGATTTAACAGGACTTTGAGCCGCTCAAATGTCTCTGCATTAGTCCAATAATTTTGTTGCAATTAATACAAAAAAATGCAGTCCTACGGAAATTTTAATCGGCTAGTGAATTCAGCCTCCAAGCAAGATTGAAATTGATATTTTTCCTAGACTAATCACTAATTTCAACTAATTTTTTCTGAGGAAAATTAGCTTGATGGAGTGCTAAACACCTAGCCTTGCAACTTTTTATCCGTCGAGAAAGAAACTTTGGGTAAGGAATGCTAGAGCGATCGCCACGACAAACTTCTATCGAATCAGCCGCAACTAAGCAACTCTCTAGAAATGACTGGAGATCCTCTCTTTCCCCCGACTGTAGAGCGTACGGGCATACTCAGTCCACATCCCTTGCCCCCAGTAGTTAAAACAACTGGTTTGGATTAACAGGTTGTAAAGGAGGGCTTGGCGATAACGGGGTTGCTGAGTTAAAGCAGAACTTAACGGATTAGTGTGAGGGTTAGCCTCGCTATTGCCCGATTGAGCTTGCAGGAGGGGATCAAGGGTTTGATGAAACAACGCACTGAGTTTCTGCATAGAAGCCAAAACAGGGTCGTTACCTTGACTCCAGCGCAGAGCATGAGCGGAAGAGACGCCCTCTACCTGAAAACTAGGATCTTCTCGCTTGAGTTCGGTAATGGCCCGCGCGATCGCTTTGGGAGTATCTGCTTCGGAAACTCGCTGCCAAATTCGGTGCTGTCCCTTGGCTTGACAAACCGGATAATCCTCTGGGGTACAACCTGCTGCCTCTACGAGTTCTAGATATTCAGTGCCCGTTAAGCCAACGACACCAAAGTGGCCTTGAGCTTGGGCGCTCATGTCATACCAGGCATTTCGGAAAGTACTTGGAAAGTCATTCATCATAATTCCGCTATTTTCACCATCACCAATTTGCGTTACCAATGGCGGGATAGTGACCTGGCCAACGAGTTGCGGGCCGAGAGTTCTAGCTTTCTGGTAGGGCTGCATTTGACCGACTAGCTGATTGTTAGCACCCTGGGTTTTAATCAGCGCCGTGATGCTAACAGTTTCTCCCTCAGCGTTGCGGGCCACCAATCGATGCGGGAGATGGGGCTGCGATAGCGGTTGGCCTGTGGTGGTTTCTACTGTATCTGCTTGCAAAAGAAGCCAACGATACCCCGCTTCCTTTAAGGCTTTTATGAGTTCAAATAGGGTGTCGGGATGATTGGGAAGGTGCATTTCTGGCAAGGAAAATCCTTTCACTCGTGCTAAAGCATCCCAGCCAAAGATGGCCGCAAAGTGATGTTGCCAAGCTTGAATGTGCAGCTTCAGGTCAGGAATCGGAGTGGTCGAGGCGATCGCGTGACCCCAGAAGGTACCTAGCCACTCGACATACGGGTGGTAAGTGCGATCGCAAGTGATGCGCTTGAGATTTTCTAAAATGTCTCCCCGACCCATCTGGCGCAACCCCCACAAAAGAGTGCCAGAGTAGTCCAGCATGATACGAGGATTGCAACCTTGCCGCACCAGATCAATCATGAAGTCGGCAATGCGGCTGTAGCAGTAGGCAAAGGGACCAGCATTGTGGTTATCTCCTTCGTAGGGATGCTCAAACATATACTGCAAGTTGCTGATCAACTCTCCTTGCGGCCCAGCGGGAATCATGGGCTGGTGCATGTGGAGGGCGATCGCAAACGCAGCGGAGACATCCTGAAGGTGAATATTGGTAGTGGGTAGAAAAATGGGGCGATCGTGCTGCACCACCGATCGCACTTCTGCCTCCCAGCCAGAAATATTGGGCAATCCATCAATCAGTTCTGGAAGCAGCGGCAGACTAGCTGCTTGACTGAGGGCAGGCATAAAGCTGAAGTCTCATTTCAGGGAATAAAGGCATATTCCTCTATATGCTGATCATGAGGCAAGCCTTTGAAGTAAGTGTTTGGAATCTGCTTTGCTACTTGTTTGTTACTTGACACCCACCATTCCCGCTAAAACTGGAACTAGAGGACGGGTATTCATTTCTGCAATGCCTCGCCCAACCGCAACCGCGATCGGCTTCAAGCTAGCGACTAGTTCCGCCATCTCTTCTAAAGAGAGGGCTTGGCGAGCATCCGAGACTGATTGCTCTGGTTCAGGGTGGCACTCAATGATCAGGCCATCAGCACCACAGGCGATCGCGGCTCTCGCTAGATCTGCTACTAGTTCGCGCTTTCCAGCGGCATGGCTCGGATCAACAATGATCGGCAGATGGGTGATTTGCCTTAGGGCAGCAACCGCACCCAAGTCGAGGACGTTGCGGGTGTAGGTGTCGAAACTGCGAATTCCCCGCTCACACAGCACTACGTTAGGGTTGCCGTGAGCCAGGATGTATTCCGCTGCCAGAACGAATTCTTCAATCGTGGCGGAGAGACCCCGCTTCAGCAAAATCGGTTTCCCTGCTTGGCCTAGCGCTTTAAGCAAGTCGTAGTTCTGCATGTTGCGGCTACCAATCTGCAACATATCAGCCTGAGCAGCAATTTCCTCAATCTGAGAAATCGCCATCACTTCAGTCACTACAGGCAAGTGGTAGCGCTGCCGCACCGTGGCTAAAATCTCCAAGCCTTCCAAACCCATACCTTGAAAAGCGTAGGGAGAGGTACGAGGCTTGTAAACTCCACCCCGCAAGGCTTGGATCGGGGCTGTGAGTAAGCGGCTAGCCACAGCTTCCATTTGGGCTAAATTTTCTACAGTGCAAGGGCCACCGACAATCAGCAGATCTTTACCGCCAACGGTCACGTGATCAGACAGTTGAATCACGCTTTTGTGGTTGGCGTCGGCTTTGCTAGCGAGTTTGGCGTTTAACATGATGGGTCTCCGAGAGAGTAAAGAAGTGAGAGATAACAAAAAACCCGGAACCTTGTGAGAGTTCCGGGTCGTGCAGTAAGCAGCATGGCGACTTTACCCGGAACTCCTGGTCCAAAAGTAAAAGCTATAAAACCAGCTTCCCCAAAAAGAAAGACGCAGGTAGGAAATACACTGCGTCTTGAGGGAATCACCAAAGCTGATGGCACACAGACTAGCTGCGGCCACTTGAGAAATTGCTTTAGTGTGGGGAGTCGTCACGAGTTTGAGTCCTGCCTATATGTTTGGGATGAAATCTGTCCTTAAAAAGCAAAAGACCGCAGAGCCTGTTGTCTGCGGTCCACCTGGAGAATCAGCAAAAGCCGGATTCACTCCAAGTGAACCTCCATAAACCAAAAATAAAAGTATCTGCTGCGAAGAGATAGCATCTGCGAAAAAATCTTTTGCGAGTTTTTAAGCCTTATCCACTGACGCTAACAGAGAAAAACCAACATCGTCAACCCCCTGCTTGGAGTAATTCTTTTGGAAGCTTGATGGAGGAGAGAGGCGATCGCGCTTTTTCTAAACTCCTTCCTTAAATTACCGCTGGGCCATGTTCTACCACAAAAACATTGGCGTAAAGATTGGCGATAATTTGTTGGCCTTGTTGAGTTAATTGCAGATAAGTAAGGGCGTTTTCTACGTAGCGGTAAACCACATTCCAGAAGAACTTTGGGTAGCCTTGCCGTAGGTCACCGGGATGGTGATAACCCAAATGTTTGTTGGTGCCGTTTTCTTCAAATTCGTAAAACAGCGCATTGATTTTTTGCAAATAACGAACATCACTCAGTTGACCAATTAAATCTGCGGCTCTGAGCAAACCGGGGTAGTTAATTGTGTCTTGATGGTCGCTGTCGTTTGGCACTGGGAAACGGGTAAGTTCAATATTGCGCTTAATTTCTTCGGCGTCAATTAGTGGGTGTCCACCAAACCGCTCCTCAATAAACAGCTTGCCGCGATCGATGTGGTAAGGCGTGAGACTGGCATCGGTCGCTCCGGGTGGTAGAGAAATCATTGTGTCGCCCATACCCGTGGCGTATAAACCTAGGCGATCGCGACGACAAACCCCTTTGATATAGCCAATGTCGTGGCATAGCAGGGAAATCATGCAGTGCAGCCAATCATCGCAGGAGACCCCTCCATCCCGGATATGCTTACCCCGTAAGATTTCCTGCCCTACCAACGTGACGAGAATCGTGTGCTCTACGTTGTGGTAGAGCGCATCACTGTTGGCAATATTCTCCAGGGCCATGCTCCCTACCCAGGCAATGATCTCCTGGTATTCGGATTTCCAGCCGCCATAGGTACGTTGGTAGGCACTTCTGAGTTGTTCTAAAAAGTTTTCGATTAAAAGTTCTGTGGCGTTAAACATGCTAGATTGCTGTCTCCCAAACCCGCGATCGCCTTAGTGTCATTAAGCAGCCATGTTCTAAGTTTGCCCCAGTGATCATGGGTGAGCACAGAAATAGCTAAATCTCATTTGTAAGATGCTTTACCAGGGAATGGGTTGGCGATCGCGGAAGAAACCTCCGGTGGGGCCACCATCCGGTAGAGTGGCTAACCAGGCGATCGTGTCTGCTCCTTGCTCTGGGGTACGAGGGGCATCAGGGCCACCCATATCTGTTCTTACCCAGCCGGGACACACCGAGTTCACTAAAATATTGCTCCCTTGCAACTCATTCGCCAGAATGCGAGTTAAAGCATTGAGAGCCGTTTTCGACATTCGATAACTAGGATAGCCACTGTTCATCTCGCTCAATTGCCCCGCCCCAGAAGAGACATTCACCACTCGGCCATATCCCCGAATTTGCATCAGCGGAATGAGTGCCTGGGAGAGCAGAATCGGGCCATAAAGATTGGTCTGTAAGGTTTGCGCCAGTGTCTCAATTTGTAGATTAAAGAGACTGCCATTGTCAAAATCAAGGCCGATGCCAGCATTATTGACCAGAATTTCTAGATGGCCAAATTGGTCACGAACAAACTGGGCGAGTTGTTGCACACTGGCCGCATCAGTCACATCTAAGGGATGATATCCAACCTCAAACCCCTCAGACTGCAACTGCTGAACGACAGCCTGCCCCTTCGCCTGATCACGACTCGTGAGAATGATATAAACGCCTTGCTTAGCTAATTGCCGCGACGTTTCCAAACCCAAACCTCGATTTGCACCCGTCACCACAGCAATTTTGCGATCGCTAGCCATCGTTCCCTCCTGTTGCAACCGTCACCACTCGCCCCTCATTACACAATCAAAAGCGATCGCCCGCATCCCATCACAGAGAGAAGTTCGCGAAAACCCGAGCACACTTTTTGAGGGAGCCTGAGGGACGCAACCGTCCTTCAGCGAGGGTTTGGAAGCGTTTACCCCCAAAGGTTCGGTTTCAACTAGCTTAAACAATGCTAAGAGTCAGCAGGCTTATAAATGGCATAAACCCGAATCGGCTTGTCCGACAAAATCACATCTTTTTCATACGTTAAACCCACTCGCAGCGCCACCTGCTGCGAAGCCAAATTGTGAGGATCGATCAGAGAAATCAAGCGATCGCACCCCACCGTATTGAACCCATAATCTCGAATCGCCGTAGCTGCTTCCGTCGCCAATCCCTGCCCCCAATAAGCGTGGGCAAGTAAATAGCCAATCTCAACTTGGCCTTGTCCCTCAATGGTCTGAGGAATCAGCCCACAACGACCTATTAATCGGCGATCGCCCTTATGGATCGCCGCCCACAGCCCAAAACCGTATTCCCGATAGTTTTGGATGATGCGCTCAATATGCTGCTGTGTGGTCTCGTAAGAGCGAACCCCACCCAAATAAGTCATGACAGCAGGGTCAGCATACATCGCTGCTAGGTCATCCACGTCATCCTGAGTGAATTGTCGTAAAAGCAGGCGTGGCGTTTCAAAGACCGTCATGAGTTTTCCAGGGCATGAGTTTACAAAGCCGTTTCTGCGAGCCAATCCAAAATTAGAGCATTCACCACTTCTGGTCGCTCATCGTGTGGGCAGTGGCCTGTGTCAGGAATGGCGACAAAACGCACTGGAGGCACATCTTCCCCAGGTTCGCGATCGCTCAGCTTTCGGTAAACCTCTGCTCCTCTGATCGGAGTCCAAGGGTCACGTTCTCCCCACAGCACCAGCAAAGGGCACTGGACTTGGGGCAGCAATTCTGTGGGAGTAGGGCCAGGAGGGGCCGTCAGAATAGACGCAAAGACCCGTTGGGCACCTTCGTCGCAGGATGGGGCATAAAGCAAGTCTACGAGTTCATCCGTCACCGCTTCAGCATTGCGATAAACCTGACGCAACGTGTTCCGAATGCGATGTTTTTGGCGAACTCGGTTAAACAAAAACGGACCAAATCGGGGAGAACTGACCAGTTTGGTAAAAGTGGCCATAATCAAGCGCAAGGGCAGCACCAGTTCATCGGGGCGATGATTTAGCCCTCCCGCACAATTGAGCAGCACGCCTCCAGCAGCAATTTCGGGATGATTAGCCAGCACCATTAAGCTCAGCAAGCCACCAATGGAGTTACCCACAAAAACAGCAGGTTGCTGAATCTGGTCTTCCCAAAAGTCTTGGAGCAGCGCTTGCCAGAGTTCTAAGTTGTATTCAATATCTGGCTTGGCCGAGCCACCAAACCCCAGTAGATCCAAGGCAAACACTCGGTAGCCACCCGCTGCCAAAACTGGAATATTGTTGCGCCAATGGCCAATGGAGGCTCCAAAACCATGAATCAGCACCAGTGGGCGTCCAGTGCCCATGACGGTGTACTGGATCGGGTAGCCGCGCCAAGTCCAAGTCAGTTTTTCAAAAATATTGGTCTTTGTTAACTGCTGGGTCATTCCCACTATCTTCTTAAGATTTGTAAATAGTCTTCGTTCATCATATATTTTTTGGCCTACGCTCAGCCATAAAGACCTCTAAGGCATCAATCAGGGAACATATACCAATTAAAAACCGTCCCTTTAACCGTTTACGTGAGTGTGAGGATCTATGAATCAAGGCATTTTGGCCTCTTTGGGCAAGCTGTTTTTGGCTGCCACGATTTTGTCGATGACTGCCTTTGCTCCAGCAAATGCTGTAACTTCGGAAGCTGAGGCTACGAATTCACCTGTTACTAGCCAACAGCTTTCTACAGAGCAGTCTGGCGAGTTGCTCATCAGTCAGTCAGACGATGACGACGATAGTGATGATGGTGACGATGACAGCGACGATGATGGTGGAGACGACGATAGCGACGACGATGATGGCGATGACGATGGTGGCGAGGAAGTCGAACTATCTGAAGGCGCTTCCAGAACTATCCTCCAACAAATCTCTACCAGCCAGAAGATATCACTTGCTAGCCTGCGAATCGCTAGAGCAGAGAGAGTAGAGTGGTCCGATGGTTGTTTGGGTCTGGGGGGTGCTGGTGTTGGTTGCACCCAGGCGATCGTTCCAGGCTACCGGGTTTTTGTAGAAGGTGATAACAAAACTTGGGTCTTCCGCACCAATGCCACTGGCTCTCAAGTTGTGTATGACGAGGCTGCAACTCGGACCGTTGCTAGTCAGACTACTAGTTCCACTCAAACTACTGAAACTCGTCAAACCACCACAACTACACAATCTAGCAGCAGCCAAGTTAGATTTACTCAAGCGATCGCCACCTCTGTATACCAAGCGATCACGGCTCGTAGCCAAGTCCAAGCGACTCAACTGCGGGTGGTTTCCGTCCAACAAGAGACTTGGTCTGATAGCTGCTTAGGTGTTCCTGGCACTGCATCTACCTGCACTCCTGGTGATGTTCCTGGTTTCCGAGTAGTTGTAGCCAGCTCCGAGGAAGTTTGGGTATATCGTACCAACGCGACTGGCTCAGTATTGGCATTCGACCAAGCTGCCACCCAAACTCTAATGGCTCGCCTAACCAGCCAATCTACTACTGGCCAAGGTACTACTTCTACTGGCCAGCAAACCGGTGGTCAGCAAACCACGACCAGCACTACCCAAGGTAGCTTTACGGATGTTTCTCGTAGCTACTGGGCCTATGAGTTCATCGCTCGCTTGGCTCAACAGAATATTGTTGAGGGCTTCCCGGACAATACCTTCCGTCCTAGCGAAGCAGTTACTAAGGCTCAATTTGCCGCAGTGTTGCGCAAAGCCTTTGACCAAAGAGCCGTTCGCGAAGCCATTGAGTTTCGTGATGTCTCCACTAGTTATTGGGGTTACACCGCTGTTCGCGAAGCTTACTCGATGGGCTTCTTTGGTGCTGATAGCGATCGCCTCTTCAACCCCACTGCTCGTCTGACTCGTCTGGATGTGTTGGTAGCCTTAGCCAGAGGCTTAAACTACACCTCCGTCAGCAGCACCAGCACTGTTGCAACCTTGCTGCAAGGTTATGGGGATGCAGCTACTATTCCTGCTGATGTCCGGACGCTAATCGCGGCCCTGACCGAGCGGGGAATCGTGATCAACTATCCCAACACCAATCGCTTAGAACTCAACCGCGTAGCAACTCGCGCAGAAGTTTGTGCGTTCTTGTACCAAGCTTTGGTTAGCACAGGTAAAGCTCAAAGCTTCTCTTCTCCCTATGTGATTCAGCAGGGCACCACCCAAACTGAAACTCAAACCGAGCAAGAGACCGAAACTGAGCAAGAGACCGAAACTGAGCAAGAAACTCAGACTCAAGAGCAAGACGACGAGAAAGAGGGCAAGCAAAACTGTAACCAAGGCATTGGTAACGGTGCCGAGGGTTGCGATCCAGGCAACTCTAGCCCCCGTGGTGGCAGCAATGACGAAGGTGGCCGCACCCCTGGTCAGGCTCCCTCTCGCTAAATAAGTTCTGGCTAAGAACTGCCGATTGAAAGAATGAAGCTAGTAGGGGCACCTCTTGTAGGTGCCCTTTCATTTTCGAGGGCAGACAATCTACCCCTACCGATCGCCCTGGTTTTGAGGCTTACCAGCAGTTGATTTCAACCAATGGGTACCTTTAGCCACTCTTGTAGGTGCGATCGCAGTTGTTGACAAAATTCTGGACGGCGGTCAAACCATTCGGTGCGGATCGGTTTGCGCTCGGCATCTAAGGTCCAGCCATAGTCGCTGCTGAGACGTAATTTATCTTGCCAGTCTGCCACAGAGACGATTAGTTGATTGGCAGGACTGTTGTCGTAGTTATGCACTCGAAACACGTAGTTAAACGTATTTTGTTTCGCTGCGGCAACGGTCGAAGGCTGACCAAACTTTTCCTGAAGGCGCGATCGCATTTGCTCAATGAGCCCTGGATCGGGGATATCCTCGAGAGTACGAACCGCTAAGGTGAGAGCGAAATAAAAATCTTCAACAGGCACAAATTCGAGTTGCATGAATCGTCGCAGGGCTTGGACTCCATCTACTATGCAAGCTGGAGGGGCCTTAATGCAACCTCGGAGGGCCATCTAGAGCTGCCAGTTACCAATTAGCTAATGGCATGGGTAAGGCGGGGTTGGCGGCTGTTAAATGCGGCTAGCTTAGCAGCAAATAGAGGCGCGATCGCGGGTCGGCGATTGATCAGAGGACAAAAACTAGAAATATCCAATCTCTGCTGTTGCAGTGTCACTTCGGGTTTAGCTAGCCCAAAGCCTTGACCAAAATCAACGCCTAGATCCCGACAAAAAGCAATATCTTCAGCCGTTTCCAAACCCTCGGCCACGACTAAAATGCCCATTTCGTGGGCTGAGTAAAGAAGGCTCTTGAGCAGAATTTGCTGGACTGGATGGCGGCTGCAACCTTGCACGAGCTGACGATCTAGCTTGATCACATCCGGGTGGAGAGCCATGAAATAATGATCGATCGCAACTTGCCCCCCTAAGTCATCAATGGCGACTCCAAACCCGTAGTCTCGAATTTGATGAATTAAGCGTGAGAGGTCTGGATGTTGAATCAGCGCTTCTACTTCGGTTAACTCGAAAACAATCTGCTGTGGTTGCAACCCTAGAGCCAGAACTTGTTGCAAATTGCGCTCTAAAGATTTAGGCCCTTGCAAAATGGCGTTGGGGAGCACGTTGATAAAAAAGGTTTGGCCATTGCTTACCTGCGCGATCGCATTGATGCAAGTTTCACGAGCCAGCTCATCAAATTCATGGGTGCAATGAGTTGAGAGGGCCGCATCTAAAATCTGTTTGCCATTGAAGTATTGACCTTGACCCTGCACCGCCCGCGCCAAACATTCATAAGCCAGCACCTCGCCGGAAGCCAAGTTATAAATGGGCTGATACTTAAAGACAAAAGCGCGATCGGCTAAGGCTTGAAAAAACCATTGATGCTTGATCGGCACCGTAACACTGCTCAGCGGTTGAGCGTGCAGAAATTCAATCAATAGTGCTTTCGACTGGAGGGGCGATCGCGTCAGAATAAAGCGAGAATCGGCTTGTCCAGTTTCCGAGAGCCTCTGGCTGATTTGGCAAAAAACTCCTCGGAGTTGGCTTTCATCGAGCACCAAGCAGAGCAGTTGTGGAACATCAGGAATCGGTTGCAAGCCTAGCTCACAGAAGAAGGCATGCGCTTCTGTGTCATTCGGTTGAACCACCAGGTGGAGCACTTCGGTTAGTAGGCTGGTATCACGCACTACTCGGATCTTCCCTTGCGTTACGCACTATCCTTGTATGAGGCAACAATCGTCCTTTAACGTAAGCGAATCAATTGCTTTTGAAGAGTGTTAAAAAACACAATTAACAAACAATAAAGACGCTTTTTGAGGAAAACGGCAGAAATCGCCAACGTCACTACTTCAGGAAAGCTCTAGCCTGCCGTTGCTAGTTCTGCCTCTCGCACAGACATCCCCATCATAGCCAGAATCACGAGCCTGTAAACCGTGAAAACAAAAGTAGATCACAACTGTAGTGTGATCTAAAGCACAGAAAAAGAATAATTTAGAGCGCCTTAGAGCGTAACCAAGCAACTGGCAGGCACATTAGTTTCCGAGGGCCTCTAACGTAAGCCCGCTGCTGAAACACATCGTACTGGTTACTTTCGATCGCGTTGAGAATTTGGCTATAGAGTCCTGTAGCTGCCCAAACTGGCCAGCGAGCATCAGGACTGAGCCGACTAATGCCTCTTTCTGCTTGGGCATAAAACTTGCGGGCCCGCTGAATCTGGAAGCGCATCAATCCTCGCCAGCGCTCATCTACGACCCCATTAAATAGATCTTGCTCGGTGTAGTTGAATAAGGCTAAGTCTTCTAAAGGCAAATAGATTCTGCCGCGCCGTGCATCTTCACCCACATCACGCAGAATATTGGTGAGCTGGTTTGCCACCCCCAGCGCGATCGCTTCTTCGATGGGTCCTTGAGGCGTGTTGCGGTCCCAGGGAGCGGTGCGATAGGTGGTGTCTACGCCCATCACCGCTGTAGACATCAGCCCAACTGTACCTGCGACTCGATAGCAATAAAGATTTAGCTCTTCAAACGTCTCATAGCGGCTGCGATACAAATCCATCTGCTGCCCCGCAATCATGTCGCGGAACGGCTGAATATCCTGGGGAAACCGCTCTAAGGTATCCACTAAGGCGACATCGGGGTCTTCCAGCGGATGTCCGGCGAAAACCGACTCTAATTGCTGCTCCCAGCGATCGAGTGTTTCCGGTGTTGTCTGTGCTGCCTGCGGCCCATCGACTAACTCATCAGTGCGACGGCACCAAACATAAATTGCCCAGATTGCACGACGCTTTGCCTCTGGCATCAAGAGCGTGCCGAGGTAAAAGGTTTTAGAATACTTTGCCGTAATTTGGCGGCAAAATTCGTAGGACTCCTCTAAAGAGGCCAGAGTTCTCACACGAGGGGAATCAGGCAGTTGCAGCATGTCCTTCGGGGCGCTTCGCTAACGTCGCAGGCTAGGCAGTAGTGGTTTGCAGGGACTTCCGCCCTGGAGCTGGAGCAGCTGAATTGGGATGAGCAGAAGCGATCGCCTGCGCTGTCAGCTTACCAGAAAGTACGGCCCCCTCCATACTGGCTAGATAGCGTTGCATTGTATAGTCTCCCGTTAGATAGAAATTGCTAATGGGAGTCGTTTGGGTAGGACGGCATGCTTGGCGTCCTGGTGTCGCCTTGTACACGGAGCGGGGAGTCTTCACGACTTTGTACTTTAGTAACTTGGCAGGGTCATCGCCGACAAAATGATCGGGGAAGAGCTTTTCGATCTCCAGCATCGTGGCGGCGATAATCTCTTCGTCAGATTTGGTAATCCAATCTTTAGCAGGAGCCAAGACCAATTCCAGCATGGAGCGATCGGGGTTCTCGTATTCGCGGCAGGTGTTGCTCATGTCGGCGTAGACGCTGAGCAGGGGCGATCGCGAAAACAACAGATGATCCACGTCAGTCAGTTTGCGATCGAACCACATGTGCAAGTTGATCACAGGTACGCCTTCTAAGCCATCGAGCTTTTTGAAGTAGTCCATCTGCTTCCAAGGCTGGGGTAGGATCACCTTCAGCGGATCAACGGGCATCGCAGAGATATACAAATCAGCGGTTAGGGTTTCGTCGGGTGCGCCATCTAACCCACGAATCACAAAGTGCTTCACCGTGTTGTCTTCATTCAGCACAATTTCTTTCAGCGGAGCCTTCAGGCGAACCTGACCACCGCGCTCCGTGACGTAATCTACCATCGGTTGACAGAGCCGTTCCGGTGGCGCTCCATCCAAGAATGCCATTTTGGAGCCGTAACGTTCTTGCAAGAAGCGGTTGAGGGCAGTTAGCACTACCGTCGCAGAGATCTCATCAGGATCAATAAAGTTGAGGGCTTTGGCCATCGCGATGAACACTTCTTTCTCAACGCGAGGTGGCACGTTTTGCTTCTTTAGCCACTCGGAGAAGGAGTATTTGTCCATCTCTTCGACATAGTTCTGACCTTTAACCATCGCGGGAATCAGACCCAAGCCGAAACGGATCTTTTCTCCCCAAGTCAGCATGTCGTTGTTCCGCAGAATGGCAGTGACGCCATTGATGGGAGCAGGAATATCGGGAAAGTCAAACCGTGAATAGGTGCCCGGAGCGGTGGGCTGGTTGAAGATCATGGTGTGCTCTTTCCACTGCAACCGATCTTCAATGTTCAATTCTTTAAACAGTTGCAGCACGTTAGGGTAGGCACCAAAGAAGATGTGCAACCCAGTCTCATACCAGTCGCCATCTTCATCTTTCCACGCAGCTACCTTCCCACCCAATACGTCTCGGCTTTCCAAGACGATCGGGGTGTGCCCCGCATCAACCAAATATTTGGCGCAGGAAAGCCCTGCTAAGCCTGCTCCAGCGATCGCAACTCGCATGTAACCTACCGCTCTTCAGAATTTTTTAACGGTTTCCCGCTCCTCATTATACGTTGCAAACCGTTACATATTGAAGTCTTAGTAAAGTTAATCGCTCAAATCGCTGTTTTCTACCCTCTGGTCGTTGATCGCTATCCAGGTAGGGGGGATTGCTTACTGGTGCAGTAAGATCGATCGCATCTTTTGTCTTACGGGCGATCGTGCTACTGCTGCTTCCGTTTCTCAATTTCGGCGATCGGTGAGCGTATTTCCGCTACAAGATTGATCTAGGGTGAGGCTGTAACAACTTCTCTCGCTGATTTCCAAGCTATCTATGGCCTGTTCAACCGTTTTGGCAGATTGAGTCATTCGTAACTGATTAAAGATCAAACTCGCCCGCTGAAGTTTTTTCCTACTCCCTTGAAAATTTCTTCTACTTTCTTCTGAATTTCCTAGCTGGTGGCAAGTAATTCCAAGCTGATGAAGTATTATCCCTGAGTCATAGGCCAGATGAGCAAAGTTTACAACCGTTGTAAATACATCGGGGCTGATTTTTTCACTTCGTTCTAATTCAAGTATCTCCGAAAGATCCAGTACAGATGTTTCTAGAATTTGTCCAAGAATTTCTATTAATAGAATTAGCCTGTCTTCGAAATCTTGGTACTCATACATCATTTTTATTAGAAAAAATGATGCCTCACGCTTGGCTACACTCCAGGCTGCAGGATTGAGCTGAAGCCTTTCTCTTGCCTCTTCTCTAAATATGGGATGGAGATAATAGCTTAAACCTTGGGTTTTCATGAGTGATCTGGATATTAAAGCATCAAGAGCTCTTTGCTTTTGTTTACCTGTTAGATCCCAAGCTAAACGAAATACTCCTTCTTTGTTTATATAGGGAATGCATTCATAGCGATAACATCCAAGACGGCAGAGAAGGCTATAGGCTTGATAATCGTCCTGCTTGATCTTTTCAAATTGTCTTTTGACTAGATTTTCGAGCTTAGGGTTTATTGTTAAATCTGTGCGATTGGCTTGCCAATAAAGATCGGAATTTCCTTGGAAGGAGATTTTTATATCACTACTAAACAGAGACATTGCTTCTGCATTGCCTCCATAAGCACGATGCATCTCGTTCAAAGTGGATTCAGAAATTTGAATGCCTTGGTACTCAAAATACTCTTTCCAGTCTTCATGGAGCAGTCCTTGTAATTGATAAACTTGAATCTTAATACCGTATTCGCTTAAAGCTTCTCGGCTGGTAATAAGCGTTACCGAATTTGTGCTAGACAAGGCTAAAAGCAGCTCTGAATAGTAGCAACGATGTGGTTCAATAAGTTCGCCATTAACGAGGACTGATTCAAGATTGTCAATAAGAACCCCAACCCTGTGAGCTTTTAACTGCTCTTTGAATTGTTCTAAGGCTGCTCTAAAACTCTGCTCTGGTTGCAATTTGAAGTGGGATTTTAGCTTATACCTAATCCAATCATCTGCTGAATAGATGCTCTGAGAGCCTGCTCCTACTGATAGCTCTAAAACATCCAAACCCTTTTGTTTAAACCATTTGCGAGCAAATGTTGTTTTTCCTATGCCTCCTTCTGCTTGAATTAGAATGACTTTTGTGGCTTTAACAAGATTGCTGATATCTTCCGTGGCTTCTTGCCGTCCCACAAAATACTCTGATTCGGAACTGAGCGAACTCTTTTGCACTAACTTATTAATCTCGGAATCTTCCCTTTGCTCTTGCTCTAATAATTCAGGTTCTTCATCTTGAGTCAACTCAGCAATATCTTGCCAATCTAAATCGAGTTGCTCACAAATCTCGATAAAGATGTAACGCGCAACTGTTCTACCGTTGAAAAAGTTTCCTATAGGCTGACGAGATACTCCTAGCTCCTCCTGTAAAGCCTTTTGAGTTCCAAACCTTTTACCTAAAGCCCTTTTGACTTTTTTGAGAGCCTCTACTGATACTTGGAGCGATCGCCCAGCCATAACACAAGCACAAAACTTGTGCCTATTTTAGCCCTGCTTAGAGAAGTCATACCTAATACAGGCAAAGGTCAGACGTTTATCAAACTCGATTCAAACTTGATCACAGACATGGGCCTAAGAAGCTAAAGAGGTAGTGATGCAAACGACTCATGAACCTCATCCTATTATTGGTGCTTGAGCGGTTGGCTGATAAAGTGCTTGACAAGCTCTTGGAGAAGTTGATCAGCGATCGCAACCTAAAGCATCTATATAATGTCCTCAAACTTCAGATTGTGATGTTGTATTTAGATTGGCAGCTAACGCGATCGCAAATGGCCGATCCTGGAGAGGGGAAAATAGGGCGGAAACCCGAACCTAGTCTACCGACGGATTGATGGGTACCCTAGCACTGCGCAGCCTCGCTAGCAAGATAGAATGAATCCAGCAAATGATCTCAACAATAGTTAAGATACGCGGGGAGAATTTCAACGCATGGGTAAAGTAGTCGGCATTGACCTGGGTACGACAAACTCAGTGGTTGCCGTCATGGAGGGCGGAAAGCCAGTGGTCATTGCCAATGCCGAAGGCATGCGGACTACCCCCTCAGTGGTCGGCTTTAGCAAAGAAGGTGAATTGTTAGTCGGGCAAATGGCTCGGCGGCAAGCAGTCTTGAACCCGCAAAACACCTTCTATGGGGTCAAGCGATTCATTGGGCGGCAATATGCCGAGTTGAGTCCAGAGTCCAAGCGAGTTCCCTACACCATTCGCAAGGACGATCGCGGCAACGTCAAAATTAAATGTCCCCGACTGGATAAAGACTTTGCGGCTGAAGAGATCTCAGCAAAAGTTCTGCGAAAATTAGCCGATGATGCGGGGCGCTACTTGGGTGAGTCTGTGACAGGGGCGGTGATTACGGTTCCTGCCTACTTCAACGACTCCCAGCGCCAAGCCACCCGTGATGCGGGACGAATTGCGGGTTTGGAAGTGCTGCGAATTCTCAACGAACCCACCGCTGCATCCCTCGCCTACGGTTTAGATCGTCAACAAAGCCAAACGGTATTAGTGTTTGACTTGGGTGGCGGCACGTTTGACGTATCTATCTTGGAAGTTGGGGAAGGTGTGTTTGAAGTTAAATCCACCAGTGGCGACACCCAGCTGGGCGGCAATGACTTTGACAAAAAGATTGTCGATTGGCTAGCCGAGCAGTTTCTAGAAGAAGAAGGCGTGGATCTGCGCCGCGATCGCCAAGCCCTGCAACGTCTTACCGAAGCAGCAGAAAAAGCCAAGATCGAGCTGTCTGGTGTCACCGTCACCGAAATCAACTTGCCTTTCATTACTGCCACCGCTGATGGGCCGAAGCACTTAGAAACTAAACTGACGCGATCGCTGTTTGAGGGACTGTGTGGCGATTTAGTCAGTCGCTTACGAATTCCCGTGAAGCGGGCGCTTTCCGATGCCACTATGTCTCCGGGCGATATTGACGAGGTGATTTTGGTGGGTGGCTCCACTCGGATTCCGATGGTGCAACAACTGGTGCGGGGCTTGATCGATCGCGAACCCAACCAGAACGTCAACCCCGATGAAGTAGTCGCAGTCGGAGCAGCGATTCAAGCAGGGATTTTGGCGGGAGAAGTCAAAGATATTCTGCTGCTGGATGTGACTCCGCTCTCTCTCGGTCTGGAAACCATTTCTGGAGCGATGAAGAAGTTGATTCCGCGCAACACCACAATTCCGGTCCGCAAATCTGACATTTTCTCCACTGCCGAAAACAATCAGACCGTGGTGGAAATCCATGTGCTGCAGGGTGAACGTGAGATGGCCTCGGATAACAAATCTCTAGGGCGGTTCAAGCTGAGTGGCATTCCCCCAGCTCCTAGAGGGCTGCCCCAAGTACAGGTATCTTTTGATATTGATGCCAACGGGATTTTGCAAGTGACCGCGCTCGATCGCACCACAGGCCGCGAGCAAACCATCGTCATCCAAGAAGCTTCAAATCTCAGCGAAGCCGAAGTTCAGAAAATGATTCGGGAAGCGGAGCAATTTGCGGATGCCGATCGCCAACGCCGCGATCGCGTGGAGAAGCGAACCCGTTCAGAAGCGCTTACCTTTGAAGCGGAGCGAGAGTTGCGGCAAGTCGCGCTCGACTATGGCATGTACTTTGCCAGCGACAAGCGCCGCCGAATCGAAGTCTTGATTCAAGAACTACGGGAAGCTCTGGAATCTAACGACGAGCGCAGCGTGGATTTGGCCCAGGCGAATCTGCAAGATGCGCTGTACAATCTCAAGCGAGAAGCGTATCAATACGCCCAGGCCGAAGAGGAAGAAGACGACTTCTTTGGGTCGATCCGCCGGACAATTACGGGTGACTCGCCTCGTGATTCCCGCCGCGATTATGATGACAGCTTTGATACGCCCTACCGCAGACCTGGTTCTGGCTCTGCCTATGGCGTGGGTGCAGGCCGTTCTGGGCCTAATTACCAGAATGACAACTGGGACGAAGATGACGATGACTGGCTCTAATAGGTTTTTGGGTGTGGGGAGCTAGGTTTGAACGCCGACTACTAGCTCCTCACAATCAACAACGGACAATCAATCATTGAGTGTTAACTTCCTTATGCAAAACTTTCGGAACTACTACGAAATTCTGGGAGTTTCCAGAGATGCTTCTATAGAAGAAATCAAAAAAGTTTATCGGCGGCTGGCAAGGCAATATCACCCCGACCTGAATCCGGGGAATAAAGAGGCTGAGGAAAAATTCAAAGATGTCGGAGAAGCGTATGAAGTGCTTTCCGACACCACCAAGAGAGCGCAGTACGACCAATTCAGTCTTTTTTGGAAGCAGAAAGGCTTTCAAGGGGGAAATGCGGCGCGGGGGGCAGCGGCATGGAGCGATCGCAACAATGGTCGCACCAACGATGACTTGGATTTCGGTTCCTTCCCCGATTTCAACAGCTTTGTGGATCAGCTGCTCAATCGGCGCACCACCGCTAAAACGGCGACCGCTGGCACAAACTCCCGCACTACCACTGCCACCCAAGAATATTACCGCCCAGGCACCACCAAGACCGCCTATACGGTGCGGACAGGTCGCCGGGATGCCGAAGCCAAACTGAGCGTGCCCCTCGATAAAGCTTATACAGGCGGTCGCGAACGAGTGCGGCTAGAAGATGGGCGATCGCTAGAAGTGAATATGCCCGGTGGCATGTTTTCTGGGCAGCGGATTCGGCTCAAGGGGCAAGGTGTTAACGGGGGCGACCTGTACCTAAAAATTGAAGTCACCTCTCACCCTTATTTCAAGCTAGAAGGGACTGATATTCTCTGCCAGCTCCCGATCACGCCAGTAGAGGCGGTTTTAGGGGGGCAGATTGAGGTGCCCACGCTAGATGGACTGGTGAAAATGCGAATTCCCCCAGCCGTACGTCCGGGTCAACGCCTCCGCTTAGCTGGCAAAGGATATCCTAGTGATCAGGGGGTACGGGGAGACCAGATTGTGGAAATCCAAATTGCGGTGCCTAGGGACCTGACTGCGGAAGAACGCAATCTCTACGAAAAACTCCGTCAAATTGAAAGTTTCTATCCCCGTACTGACTTGCCTATCTAAATCACTTCAGTTTCTAGCCTTTATTTTTAGCACTTGAAGAAAAGTGCTCTAGTTTGCGCAAGTGGCGGATGTTTTTAGCTCAACTTGCGGATTTTTGCCGCTCTAGTTACTGCCAAACTAGACTCTATTACAGCATTTTTAATTGCTTAGAACTTAGGCGTTTTTCTCGGAGTTGTGCAGAGAGTTTCTACACAACTATGGCCTACTCAAAAAACCAACTTTTTTAATTACTGTTAATTATTGCTGCGATCGCGACCCATCCCAGAAGCAACCCAAAAAAGCAAATCAAGAGAAGCAGACCATTATGATGACGCTTCAGGAACTGACGACTACAACCGACGTGCCTGTGCTAATTACAGATCATCAAGGCTTCATTACCTTTGTCAATTCTGCCTTTCAAGCCACTTTTGGCTGGCAGAGTGAGGAGATTCTCGGTCAACCGCTTACAGTAGTCATTCCTACGAGCTATCACGATTCCCATCACCTCGGATTTGCCCGCTTTACCCTGACTGAGCAACCGACGATCATGAACCATCCTCTGCGATTAATGGCAGTCACTCAGGATGGTAGAGAAATTCTATCCGAGCATTTTATTACCGCAGAGCAGCAGCTTGGCCAATGGATGTTTGGTGCTATCTTACGGCCTCTGGAGTCGTAACAACCCCTCACGGAGCAAAAGTCCTAATGCTAGGCGATCCCACCATCCTGCTCAATCAACTGCGCTCCACACTAGGCAAGATGGAAGTGGCCTTAGGAGCCATTGTCGATTCCATCGTTTGGACGGACGAGGATGGCAGAATTCAATGGTCTAATACTACGTTCGACCGTTTAGTGAATCGGCAACGCTTTGAAGTGTTGGGTACACCGCTTCTAGATTTATTGTGCCTAGAGCAACAGAATCAACCACTTACGCCGGAGGAACACCCAGTCAATCGAGTGTTACACGAACGACTGAATGTGACTGGCATTTATGAATTTCAACAGGCTGAAACCAGGCAAGTCTTAGAGATTTATGCCACTTGCATCCAATTTAAGGGTCAGGGAACTAATGCTGTCTTGGCAATTCGAGACCTCACAGAGCGCGCTCGCCTGGATGCCGAACTGAAGCAATCCAAGCAAAAGCTCTCACTCCATGTGCAGCAAACTCCCCTAGCTGTCATTGAGTGGAACCTAGATTCTGAAGTGGTGGACTGGAATCCAGCGGCAGAAAAAATTTTTGGTTATTCCCAAAGCGAAGTAGTAGGCTGTCACGTTTTAGACTTAATTGTGCCCCACGCCGCCAAAGAGCAGGTCAAGCAGGTTTGGGTAGAACTCTTGGCCCAAAGGGGAGGCATGCGGAGCACCAATGCCAACCAGACGAAAGACGGCAGAACTATTTTCTGTGAGTGGTACAACACACCTCTGATTGATCAAAACGGGAACCTGATTGGCATTGCCTCACTGGCTCAGGATGTAACGGAGCGCAAGTGGGCAGAAGAACAGTTGTTGCACAGCGCGATACATGATGCACTGACGCATCTACCCAATCGAACTTTGTTTATGGATCGCTTAGAACATGCCATGCAGCGGGCCAAGCGTTCCACAGGGGATTTGTTTGCAGTCTTATTTATCGATTTAGATCGCTTCAAACTAATTAACGACAGTTTGGGTCACTTAGTTGGGGATCAACTGTTAGTTGCGATCGCTCGCCGTCTAGAAGCCTGCCTAAAATTAGGCGATACAGTGGCGCGGTTAGGCGGGGATGAGTTTGCCGTTTTACTAGAAGACATTTCAGATTTAAGCGGTGCCACCCAAATTGCTGAGCGGATTAACCAGGCGCTAGCCCTACCTTTCAATCTCAATGGCTATGAGGTCTTTGCGACTGCCAGCATTGGAATTGCACTATATACCCGCAGCTATGTTCAATCAGAGAATTTGTTGCGAGATGCTGATATTGCCCTGTATCGCGCCAAAGCCGTAGGGAAGGCTTGTTATGAAGTCTTCAACCTGAGTATGCATGCTCACGCGGTGGAGCGATTGCAACTGGAGACGGATCTGCGGCGAGCCATCGATCGCCAAGAGTTTCAGGTTCGTTATCAGCCCATTGTGGCTTTAGCCACAGGTGCAATTGTGGGATTTGAGGCTTTAGTGCGTTGGCACCATCCTCAACGCGGCTTGGTTGCTCCGACGGAGTTTATTGCAGTTGCTGAAGAAACAGGCTTGATTGTGCCACTGGGGCATTGGGTGTTGCAGGAAGCTTGCCAACAGGTAGCGAACTGGCAAGTACGGTTTCCCTTCTGCCAACCCCTGACGATCAGTGTCAATATTTCGGGGCGACAGTTCTCTCAGACGGATTTGATGACCCAAGTCAGTCAAATTTTGCAGACCACCCAGCTAGCGCCTGGGAGCCTAAAACTGGAAATTACTGAGACTGTGTTGATGGAAAATTCGGAACCCGCGATCGCCATGCTACTAGCCCTGAAAACTCTGAATATTCAGCTATATATGGATGATTTTGGCACTGGATATTCATCTTTGAGCTATTTGCACCGGTTTCCGATTGATGTCCTCAAAATCGATCGCTCTTTTATCACCACGATAGACACAAATAGTAAAAATTCAGCAATTGTTCAGACGATCATCACGCTAGCCCACAATTTGGGGATGCAAGTAATTGCCGAGGGCGTAGAAACGGCAGTTCAACATACTCAACTAAACCAGATGGGATGTGAGTACGGGCAGGGTTACCTGTTCTCTAAACCTGTGTCTGCTGCTGTCATCACCACCCTGCTAACTCAGCAATATCATTGCCGCGCTCGCCAGCTCAGTCCTCATCCGCAGCATCAACGCCAATTATCAAAAGCTGGCAAGGTTTTACCTGGAAATTGATTCCGAATTTCTGGCCTGAGCGCTACGGCAAACCGATCGCGGATCGAGCTAGCAGTTGATATGCTGGAAATTCTCTAGGTAATAATGCGATCGCTACCTATCAAGCTGGAAGACCCTGATAGGATCGAGAATAGACGGAGACACACATCATCAACCCATCATGACTCTGGGCAACTTACGTGATCTATATCAACAAGTGATTCTGGAGCGTTATAAAAAACCTCGTAACAAGGGTACAACCTCTCCAGTCCATCGTTATCAAAAAGGCCATAATCCTTCTTGTGGTGACACGATCGAACTGACTTTGCAACTCAACGAGAACAGCGACCGGATTGAGGATGTCAAATTTGAAGGGGAAGGCTGCGCGATCGCGATCGCCTCTACAGATCTGATGGCTGAGGCGCTGCGGGGTCGCACCGTTGTCGAAGCCCTAGAAATGGTGCAACGCTTCCAAACCATGATGAAAGGGGAAGCAGAGTTTCCCCAAGAATTGCGGAAGTTAAACGTAATGCAGGGGGTTTCTCAGTTTCCTGTGCGGATTAAATGTGCCAATCTTTCTTGGCATACCTTAAAGGCAGCCTTAGAGCTCTCTGAAGCGTCTCAGCCTGCGGGCTTTGTTAGCAACGAATAACCGAGGGATTTCCTCAGCTTTATTGATCTGTCGTTCGTCTTAGTTTGCCACCGTCATGCCTACAACTGCTGATTTTTTAATTGCTACTAAGTGGTCAGGCATTCTGACCTTAGTTTGCGCTGCCTTAACAGTCTTAATGTTTGTGTTCCAGTGGGGCGTGCGGTTCCGCTTTGTAGGAGTCACAGGCTTTATGGGGGTTCTAACCGTTGGCTTTTTTGCTCTCGGTTTGGTGCCTCTGACCCATACCATCATTCCGGGTGCTACGCATTTCTCTCTAATTTATGATTCTGGAGCGAGCCAGGCTGTGATCTCGGTTTCACCCAAAATTACCCAATCTGAGCTAGATGCTACGCTGCGCCAAGCGGCCTCTGATTTGTTCTCTTTTGGTCGCTTAGGCGGAGCCGACGAGCAACTCACCATTCGCGCTCGCACTGTGATTCACCCAGAAGTGGGTCAGTCAGTGCCTCTCTATCTAGGTGAAGCCAAGCGATCGCTCAGGGAGCGGGAAGACAGCGATATAGCCATCAAAATTTATGCTCAGAATTTCGCTCGTTTGCCTCAAGGAGAGACTGCATCTCGCCCATCCTAAAACTGCAATTGGTTCGTTAGAAACTGAGTGATCTTTACGCCTTAGTTTCAGTGCAAACTAGCCTAGAAATAGTAGTAAAGTTGTCCTTACCCTACGTAAATGTCAACGACCTCGCGATCGTGCCCTATGCCTTATCCCTCAGTACCGGATTCATCATCAACCCAAACTAAAACCACGACTGCGCTGCTCTCGCTGATGGTTGCGCCCGCTCAAGTGATTCGAGGCGAGCAAGCGTTGGCTCAAGTAGGGGAGGCAATTGGTCGCTTAGGACAGCGGCCTTTAATTGTAGGGGGCGATCGTACCTTAGCGGTGGTGCAACCTTGGTTAGAACCCGTGTTGCAACAGGAAAAATTGTCATTCGCTCAAGCTGCTTATGGTTTGGATTGCAGCGAAGCAGGACTAGCAGAACTCCGGGAAGCAGTTGCGACTCACCAAGCCGATGTGATTATCGGTGTTGGGGGTGGTAAAGCTTTAGATGCGGCTAAATTGATTGCTCATCAGTCCCAGTTGCCAATTGTGACTGTGCCCACTTCAGCAGCCACTTGTGCGGCTTGGACAGCCCTCTCCAATGTCTATTCCGACCAAGGAGCCTTTCTGTACGACGTAGGCTTACCCCGCTGTCCAGATTTGTTGGTGCTTGACTATAGCTTGGTTCGGACGGCTGATCAGCGGACTTTGGTCGCAGGTATTGGTGATGCCTTGGCGAAATGGTACGAGGCTTCTGTCAGCAGCGGTCACTCCGACCAAACGTTAATGATTGCCGCAGTGCAGCAGGCTCGCGTTTTGCGCGACATTCTGTTTCAAAAATCCGTAGCCGCTTTGCAAGAACCAGGGGGTGACGCTTGGCGGGAAGTGGTAGATGCTTCCGTGTTGTTGGCGGGGGTGATTGGTGGTCTGGGTGGAGCCCAATGCCGTACGGTGGCAGCTCACGCGGTGCATAATGGCCTCACCCATCTGTTAGCAAGTCACGATGCTTTGCACGGAGAGAAGGTGGCTTATGGCATTCTGGTGCAACTACGCCTGGAAGAAATGCTGCAAGGGAATCAATTGGCAGCAACGGCACGACAGCAGCTCTTAAAGTTCTATGCTGAAATCGGCTTGCCCCAAACTTTAGGAGATCTGGGTTTAGAGCAGATTTCGCTGGCAGATTTACAACATGCTGCTGAAGTAGCCTGTGCTCAAGGCTCGGACATTCACCGTTTGCCATTCTCGGTTGTGCCTGCACAACTTATGGCAGCTATGGTTTCGACAACGGCTCCGGTTGAAGTCAGTCGTACCACTCTGACTCAGGCAACCAGCAACGAGGTGTAAGGAATGGAACTGGATTGGATTACCCCTGCCGAACGTCTGCGGGCGCTCCCTCCCTATGTATTTGCCCGCTTAGATGAGTTGAAAGCTCACGCTCGCGAACAGGGCTTAGACTTGATTGACTTGGGAATGGGCAACCCAGATGGCCCTACACCGCAACCTGTCGTAGATGCAGCGATCGCAGCTCTACAAAACCCAGCCAATCACGGTTATCCGCCTTTTGAAGGCACTGCCAGTTTTCGTCGCGCCATCACCAGTTGGTACCACCGTCGTTATGGCGTCAGCCTCGACCCTGATGGAGAAGCTTTGCCATTACTGGGTTCCAAAGAAGGCTTGGCTCACTTGGCGATTGCCTATGTCAATCCCGGTGATGTTGTTTTAGTTCCCAGCCCCGCTTATCCAGCTCATTTCCGGGGACCGCTCATTGCTGGGGGTAAGATTCACAACCTGATCTTGAAGCCAGAAAATGATTGGCTAATCGATTTGGCTGCAATTCCAGATGATGTAGCCAAGCAAGCTAAAATTCTTTACTTCAACTACCCCAGTAATCCAACGGCGGCCACAGCCCCCCGTGAGTTCTTTGAAGATATTGTCGCTTTTGCCCGCAAGCATGAAATTCTGCTGATCCATGATCTTTGCTATGCGGAGCTCGCTTTTGATGGTTATCAGCCCACCAGTTTGCTAGAGATTCCAGGGGCTAAGGACATTGGGGTAGAGTTCCACACCATGTCCAAAACCTATAATATGGCGGGTTGGCGTGTAGGGTTTGTGGTGGGCAATCGCCATATTATTCAAGGACTGCGAACGCTAAAAACCAATCTGGATTACGGCATCTTTGCGGCCTTACAATCTGCGGCTGAAACTGCCTTGCAACTGCCCGATGTTTACTTGCACGAAGTTCAAGCTCGCTACCGCACCCGTCGAGATTTCTTGATCCAAGGATTGGAAGAGCTGGGTTGGAGCATTCCGAAGACTCGCGCCACCATGTATCTCTGGGTACCTTGTCCACCAGGGCAAAACTCGACTGACTTTGCTCTGTCGGTACTGCAACAAACAGGTGTGGTTGTGACCCCAGGTAATGCCTTTGGTCCTGGCGGTGAAGGGTATGTGCGCATTAGCTTAATTGCGGATTGCGATCGCCTAGGTGAAGCCTTGCAACGATTGAAACAAGCTAACATTCGTTATCAAGCTGAAGCCGTTGGGTCTCACTCCGAATAATTATTACCTTCAAAAATAATCGTAGGTCTAGTAAATATTCACTAGACCTACGGAAAATTAGACTAATTTAGTCGTTGAAATTCAGCTTTGCTAATTAACGGTTAGTGGTTCCAGAGGTGTCACCAGTGCTAGTTGTGTCATTGCCAGTTGTACTTGTGCCCTCTGGAGTCGGTGCAGTATCTGACTGAGCTCCCGTATTCAGATCGTTGGTGCTAGGTGCGGTATCAGTTGTACTGCCACTGCTGCCCTGAGTAGATGTTGCGTCATTTTCAGTTTGAGGCTGAGTAGGCGCAGGCGCAGGATTGCTGGGCACTGTGATATTTACGTCAGGAGCGGGAGCGGGTGCTACGTTCACTGTAGGTGCTGGAGCTGGAGCGGGTGCGGGTGCTTGAGGTGCTGGAGCCTGTGGCTGAGGAACAGGTACCACTCTGTCTCTCTCGATGATTCGAGTTTCGGTTTTGGTCACCGGGCTAGGTGATGGCTTGGCCGCTGGAGCAACTGAGCGATTCGGCACAATAATGGGTGCTACAGGCGCAGGAGTTTCGCGTCGTTGATTCAAGAAAAATAGTGTACCAAGAACTAACCCCAACAAAGAGGTCAGAATAATGCCGATCAGGAGCCCACGAGCTGCATTGTCGTTATCACGAGCAATTTGATTTCCGTCTCGCAATTCCCGTTCGGTGACCTGACCGCTTACGTAGCCATCGCGATAAGACACCTCGTCTGTCGTGGGTGTACGGGTATTAACGGTGTCAGCGTTGCGAGTGACACGAGTATGAGTATTTCCTTGAGCGTCTTGATAAGTCTCTTGACGAACTTCTGAATTGTGGGTTTCGCGGTTATCTCTGTTGTACATTTTTATTGCCAGAACGCTTTCAAAACAAAGGTTTTTAGAAAAAGAGCAAAGAAATATTTGAATCGCTAGAGACTACTAGAACCTAATGGGTGAACTTTAAAGTCAGTAGATTTCAATAATGACTTCTAAAGTTTTTGAGTCTGTATTTTGTACTAGCTCTACGTGAGCTCTGTATACAAAAGATACTTGGTTTGCAATAACAAACAGTTCTATCGGAAGAGTGGATTATTTGCTCTACCTCCAGGCTGACTTGCTTATTTAACTTTTTAAAGAAGATTTTTATAGCGCGATCGCTGAAAGAGTAGGAAACAAAAGTTACTCTACTTTTTCAAAGCTCAAGTTTCTTTTGAGTAAAAACTAGCTAACGCAGCAAGGCACTCCAAGTTGCAGGCCCAACGATACCATCTGCTTCTAATTGATACTGGCGCTGAGCTGCTTGAACTGCACTTTGGGTCTCTGGCCCAAAGGCACCATCTATGGCTCCTTGAAAAAATCCGGCGGCTTGTAAGCGCTCTTGCAGTCTAGAAACTGCGGAGCCTTGCATGCCTAATCTTAAAACTGGTAACTCTACCGTAGAGGCTTCAGGTTCAGTGGAGCTCGAAGGGACAACTGACCTCGCAGAACTATTACTACCTGCTAAGTCCCTATTGGGGTTTGAGTTGCTGAGACTGGTAGTAGCTAGAGCTGGGGAGCGATCAGGATTTGGGTTGCTGGAATTAGTGATATTAGGAGTGGGAAAGGCCGCAGCAGAGTTGGTAGTAGCGGAAAGATTGGCCGCAGAGGTAGTGTTGGTAGTGTTAGTGCTAAACGAACGCAGGTTAGCGGGAGGTGGAAAGAGTTGATCCCAGGTGGCAGGCCCAACGATGCCATCCGCAGGAAGTCCTGCCGCTGTTTGAAAGCGAGAGACCGCGATCGCAGTACTTTCGCGATAAAAGCCGTCTACTGCCCCAGCGTAGAAGCCCAATAACCTTAAAGTTGCCTGTAGCTCAGAAACGTCTCGACCTTGAGTGCCTAGTTTTAAGGTCGCTCGATTAATCAAACTACCTGGAGTTCTAGTTAATGTACTACCAGTTGGCGCTTGGTTGGCAGCTTCTTGTGCTTCAGCCATCCATGCGAAGGTGCCGACTGAGCTAGCCGTTAGTAGGCTGATGATGCTCCAGCGCACAAGCGGAGTGTAAATGATGCTGGGAGTCGCTAAGCCTCGATCCAGGCTGCTTTTCATTGACTTCACTCCTCTGTCAACTCAGTGACATGCGATCGCATGCCAAACTCCCCTGAGTTTATCTCATGTGTGATCCGGTTCAGCTAGGAACCTGACAATCTACTTTAAAAACAAAATTGCCCCACTGCGTAGAATGCTGTAGGGCAAGAGGACAGTTAAGCGCTTTTCATAGTGTCGTTAAATTCAACTCTAATCTTGGGGTACCGTGTGACGCTTTCTACATTGTCCATCCGGTGACTGGAGAGAGTTTTGTGAGGCAAAATTTTTGAAAAGTTTAAGCTGTAGGCGTTTCAGGCGATTGTATCGAAAACTGTAACTGAATTGCAGTTGCCATCGAACTCCCTTAATCTAGAGCTAACTACTCCTCACACACCACACCAGCAGCCTACAAGGGCTGCTTTTTTCTTGCTCTATTGCTTGACTTTACGCGAAATAGTGGAAGGTCCAGCCCAATCCCAAGCCAACTAGAGAAAATGCTGATAAGACCCAGAAGGCGGTTAACTGCTTGAATCCGGCAGTTTGTAAGTCTAGCCTTGCCAACATACAAGCAGAAATTGTAACTAAAATATGAACAAAAACATTAGCCATGTAGAGAACTACGGCTGTTAGCGCGGAGCCGCAAAGCACTAGGATAAATCTACCAATGCTAGAAACAGACCAAGTGAAAAATCGCGATCGCAGGCTTTTTTCAGGCGCGGTCAGTAATCCTGCCACAATGATGGCGAAGGCAGCAGCAAACAACCAATCAAACCCCGAACTGCGGGATGGGTAAAGGAACCAGCCCCATGTACAGTAGGCAACTACTAAAAGTGCTAGAGAGAGCCAAGGAAGTTTTTTCAGCAATGCCATTCACGCGATTTATTGCCATCCATTTAGTTTACAGATTAGTTGAGATCGCTTGAACTGGGCACGTTGGAATGCACTGCTCGCAAACAATGCAGCGCGATCGCGTGAAAGTAAGTCGGAAAGATTGCGGATCGAGAGTCAAGGCTTCGGTGGGACAAATGCCAGTGCAGAGACCACAATGCACACAAACATCTTCGTCAATCAGCAGTTCTCGACTTGCTAAGGAAACTCCAATATCTTGCGATCGCATCCAGTCAATGGCTGCATCCAACTGATCAATATCCCCAGACAACTCCACAACGAGCTTGCCAATCTGATTAGGGGCAACCTGAGCGCGAATAATATTAGCGGCAACATTAAAGTCTTTGGCCAGCCGGTAAGTGACAGGCATTTGCACAGAACGTTTAGGAAAGGTCAGAGTTACCCGTTTTTTCACAGCAGGTGCTCATAAAGGTTGCTTCTTTGTATTGACCTTTATTATAGATTTCTCTATCAGCGCCCTAAGTAGAGAATTGCAAGGAACCTATCTTGACCCTACTCAATGCAAAAGGGCACCTACCAGAGGTACCCCTACAATCGTGCTCAATTTACTAGAGCAGGGTTGTTGCAAGACCTAAATCAGACAGCCTAGTACTTTATAAAGATGAGGGACTATCAGGGGCGACCTCAGTGCCTGCAAACTGGATTAGCTGTTGTTGATCTGTAATCAGATCGCTGAGCTCGTTAATGTTAACCCCAATGTCTTGACAGGCTTGGTGCAATTCCCGCTCAAATGTATTCAAATCACTGCCATAGCCACAGAGATGAGCAGCAGTTTCAACTCCTTGTTTGGCATTGGCTTTAGCACAGTCAATCAGATCTGTACCCTTTAAAGGTGTAGGTGAAGCCATGAATTTAATTCTTCTCAGTTCTGCCTTACCAGCCAATTTAGCTAAGCTTTTCTCCTAGTTGATCTCTCGTAGGGCAGAATGCTCGGTTGATTGAGGTTGGTTGAGTTGGGGTGAGTATGGTCGGAGTGTTGACCAAGACCGTTCCGTCCTAACGATGCTCTCGTTGCCAGTACTTGTAAACAGCGTGGGCCAGAGTAACAACTCCGGTTAGAATTGCCGACTCATCCACCTCAAATTGAGGATGATGTAATGGGTAATTGAATTTATCGGGATAGCCCACACCCAAGCGAAACATGCTGCCAGGAGCATGTTCTAAATAAAGAGAGAAATCTTCGGAGCCTAAAGAAGGCTCTAGTAAAATCTGTACGCGATCGCTCCCCCAAGCTTCATGAGCCGCTGCTTCTAGCAACTGGGTCAAGGCTGGATCATTCTGGACTGAAGGCACTCCCCGACGATAGTGCAGCTCGTATTTGGCACCATAGGTTTGGCAAACATTGGCGACAATTTGCTCAATCCATTCGGGCAGATTGCTGCGAGTTTCAGGATGGAGCGATCGCACAGTTCCTTGAAGACGCACTTGGTCAGCAATCACATTAGGAGCCCGTCCCCCATTAATCTGCCCAAACGTCAAAACCACGGGACGGAGGGGATTTTGGGTACGGCTAATGGCTTGTTGCAAGTTAGTCACGACTTGAGCCGCAATCCAAACCGCATCGATCGCTTCGTGGGGGCGCGCCCCATGACCCGACTCACCCACAATCAAAATTTCTAAATCATCAGCCGCCGCAGTCAGGGCTCCATAGCGGATGCCGACAGAACCAGCGGGAATCGACGGAAAGACATGAACGGATAAAATCGCTGTGACTTGATCCATGACGCCATCTGCTACCATCCAACCTGCCCCTTGGGCAATTTCTTCGGCGGGCTGGAACAGAAAACGCACCGGGCCTGGTAAAGCGCCGTTGAGTTGGGATAACACCATGGCTGTACCCAAACCCACCGTGGTGTGGATATCATGGCCGCAGGCGTGCATAATCCCAGGCTGTCGCGAAGCAAATTCTAGACCAGTTCGCTCCTGGATTGGCAGGGCATCCATATCTGTCCGGATCGCGAGCAACCGTGGGTCGGTGCCTTGATTTGGCAGTTCACCTACGACTCCAACTTTGCCTACTGCTTCTTGCACATGCAACCCGCAGGAGGAAAGGACACCCGCTACATAAGCAGCCGTTTGATATTCCTGGCCGCTTAGTTCTGGATGACTGTGCAGATGGCGACGAATTTCAATTAAACGTGGGGCAAGGGTATGAGCGATCTCTTTAATCTGACTAAGCATGACAATGGGCGCTGCTATGGCTTTCTGGTTGGTGCCAGAACGAGTAGACTATCAAACTGTTGCTTTTCTGGTGTAGCAGAATTAGAAGCACTAATGCTATAAACTGTGCCGAGCCAGCGCTTGACTTCTCTCATCTCTGGGGCGTTGCTATAAGGCTGAAATAGGCCGTAGATAAACGACAGGGAAGCTCCCATGTTCGTATAAAAGTAGCCTTGATTGGGACGTGAAAAAGAGTCAGTAGCGGTTTTGAAGGTGCGATTTTGGTTAAGCGGTAGGTACGGTTTAGGGTTGAGTGCCTTCATGGGACCGAGCCCAGTTGTGACCACTAACGTATCTTGATCCACCCAACTATGGGCGAAGAAACTTTGGCGATCGCCTGCTTCTACAAATTCCCAACTGGTGACGGGTTGGCCTTGAATGCCCCGGGTGGCAATGTTCAAAGCTCCACCGGATTGCGATTTGATGAACTGGTCAAACTTTGTCAGGGCAGCTTCAGCGGCAGGGCGATCGCTGGTTTGCATCACCAAACCCAAGCCCAGGTCCAAGTTGGGATAGAGGCGGCTGAAGGGGCCTTGATTGTCGGGGAACAAAAACGCTGCATATTCCCCATCCATCCAGGGCAACCAATCGCGTTCCAAATCCAAACCACTAAAGGTCCGAATTCCATCGCGAATGAGTTGTAAAGCTGGTTGTAGGGTTGGTTCCGCTTGAGTAATATCTACGAAGGATTGCCATTGCTGCTTGAGATTCCGGCTAGTGCTGGCGAGATAAGTGGCCCCTGGCATCCGCGTTAGAATCTGCTCGGCATTGGGAGTCAAAACATCAGCCTTGGTGGGTTGTGGCGTTTTGTAGTAGCTACTAATTTGGGTGTGAATGCCTTCTGGCTGCAACCATACATAGCCATCAACGGTGCTGTAATCTTGGGCTAAGCGTTCCAGACCAACCGTCAGGCTTTCCATTGGCACTGGGCTGGGTGGCTGAGAAGCTGCTTTTAATTTACGAGGCAGAGAAGTTTGCGGCTGGGGAGAAGTAGGTTCTTCAGGGGGAGGCGTTGTGGGAATCGGAAATTGGGGTTGAGGGAAGCGAGCAATCTCGGCGATGTTGCCGTAAGCTACCAGCAGCGATCGCTGAAACTGGGGATGCTGCATTGTGCGCTGAAACTGCGGATTCGTTGCTAGCGCTGGGCTCTTGCTGCGGCGGGCATCAATTAATTGTTCGATCGGGGCTGGAGTGGTAGCTGTCACCAAGTAACCAGGCAAGACAGCGATCGCTAAACCTGCCTGAGGGCTAGGAATGGAGGGAATCGAGAGTCCCCCTCCGGGAATGGGAGGTAAAGGTAAAGTAGGCGTAGAACCGACAGCTTTGAGTTTGGAAAATGCCTGTGGCTTGCCTATCGAAGTCTGAGTCGTTGGTTCAGTCGGCTGAATTTCTTCTTCAGAGGGTGCTTGAGGTGTGGTTTCAGGCTCTAATTCAGTTTCTGGAGCTGACTCGCAGCCTGGCTGGTTTGGTGAGGCACTGTCGCACTGCGCTGGCTTTTCCGCAGGCCACTCCCAAACGGTAACTCCTTTATATTGACGCTCGATCGGAGGTTGGCTTCGAGATGCCTTGAGCTTTGTCAAAAAAGCATTCAAAAGCTGAGTGTCTTTAACTGGGGCTAGCAAAAGCGCATGGTTTGCGTTAAGAAGTTCCGAGCTATTTTCTAAGCGATCGTCGGAATTCTTTTCTGAACCCGTAAAGGGCATGAGAGCGATCGCCACTCGCTCACCTAGCCAAGGCTGTACATCTGTGGTTAAGTCTAGACCTAGAAAAAGAGCGGGCAGTCCGGCTAGAAAAGGTCCAGCTTGGGAAAACAACTGAAACTGTGTCAGTGTGGTCCAAGTCTCAGTATTGGTGTTGACAAATACTACACCCGCAACATTAGCAGGCAACGTAGTAGTGAGTGAGGAAGATTTAGCAACGTTAGATGGGGAACTGGGTTGCGCGATTACATAACTTGGACTCGTTGCTAGAAGTGCAAGAAGTGGTAATGCGAAACGATGTAGCAAAGTTCTCTCCACCTTTTTTGTTCACAGACTAGCCTATTCCTGTAGGTTTAGCAATCTAGGTTCAACTCTAGGTTTGACTGGTTCTTCTGGCAGTTCAGGTGGGAATAATGACACCATCAGCCAAAATTGACGGCTGAACACCTGGTACTGAATAACGAGATTGCTGGAGACGATTATGATGTTGAAGAGCGAGCCGAACCGGATGCCTTATCATGGCTGGCTCCTTGAGGTCATCCCTTATGGTGATTCCTTCAGGTTCGATGCCCATCACCCCAGTGTACCGGGTGGCATGAATGAAGGAGAGACCTATAACAGCTTTGCGGCTGCCTTGGTAGCAGGACGTCATTTTATCGATCGCGAAGTCGCAATTCAAGCTTTATTAGATGTGCTAGGCACCCTGCTAGAAGACGAGAAAATTAGCTGCGATGAATATTGGAGCTTGACCTGCTTTTACTAAGTCCTGAAGTTAAGGATCGCTTTGTAATTCTTGAGGCTGGAGATAGGCCACCATCTGCTGGATGCCTCTCTGAATGCGGCGGGTCACTGTCATCGGGCTGACTTCAATCCGCTCTGCCACTTCTTTGCGGGACAAGTCGCTGAAGTAAACAAGCTCGATCGCCGCTCTTGTCTTGTCTTCTAGCTGGCTCAGCGCTCTCTGCAACTGCTGACGGTCTTCTTCGAGTAACTGCAAGGTTTGGTAGTGGGCATCGGGGAGCATGTCGCCCAATGTTACGGTTGAGTCTACTTGCTGCGAAACAGTCGCGTCTAAGCTCAACAAGGAGCGATTCTTGCCTGCGAGTTTGATTTCTCTCCACTCGTTGACCGAGACGCCTAGCTCAGTGGCGACTTCTGCGTCCTGGGGTTGCCGTCCCAACTCTTTCATCAACGCTTCTCTTACCTTCTGGCCTTCCTTCTGCAAGTCTTGCCAGCGACGGGGAATCTTTACCGTGTTGCCGCGATCGCGGAGGAAGTGGAGCATTTCACCGCGAATGTAGGGAACGGCGAAGGAGCTGAAGGCACAACCTTGGGAGGGGTTGAAGCGCTCGATGGCGCGGATGAGACCGAGGTGGCCGATTTGCTCCAGGTCTTCGTAGGGTTCTGCACACTGATGGCTGACTTGGTGAGCAATCTTCCGCACGAGTCCAGCGTTAAGGCGGACGAGTTGGTTGCGACGAGAGACGGAGGGGTTCTGGTGGTAAGCAACCAGGAGTTCCATGACTTGAGAGCGGGGAGAAGATTGAGTAGTCATCACACAGAGCCTTGCATCAGAGTTGAACTCATTCTCCCTACAGCAGCCCAGTCGAACTATCGTTGTTTCACGGTACTCCTTTGGGGTGCTCCGGAGGGTGTCGGCGGAAATACGTAAGTGTCACCCCGCAAATTTGAGGGTGTTCCTTTCCCAGTCTGTGGTACAGCTGCTTCTAATTTCCTTCAAAGAAAATTTTTAACTTTGAAAGCTGAGGAACTGCGGGAAAGCAAGATTTACGTCACAATGGGCGTAGTTGGGCTCTATTGTTGGTGGATAACAAGGAAGTCTTATGAGCAATACCAGTAACTTCCGCAATGCCATTCGTGAGGCCAAGACGCAAGCGTTAATTGGTCCCAATGTCATTGCTAATGCTCTGCCTTACCTAGGGGCAGGGTTGCTCTTAACAGCGCTAGGTACTTATGGGGGCTTACAGGTCTTCAGTGCCAATCCAGGTCTCTTCTTCCCGACCTTTTGGGGCGCTCTGATCCTGGAGCTGATTCTATTTTTCGTTGCGAGTGGAGTTGCAGAGAGGGGGCAGAATGGTGTTGCCTTGCCACTACTAGCAACCTATAGCTTGTTGTCAGGTTATACCTTGACTGGGTTGGTAGCGGTAGCCTTAGGGACACCTGGCGTTGGTTTGCCTGGCATGGGCTTTGCGGCGCTGGGCTGTGGGGTTACCTTCATCGCGGCTCGGCAAATTGGCTCCAACTTGTCTGAGCAGGATGGCATGGCCTTAGCTCAAACTGTCCGCCTTGGCGTTATCGCCCTGCTGGTAGTTTTAGTGGGGCAGCTGCTTTGTAGCTTCTTCGGTATCTATACGCCGACTTGGCTCGAAATCGCTATTTCTGGCCTTGGCGTGTTGCTGTTCGCTGGGGTGGCGGTTGTAGACTTCTATGTTTTACCCCGCACCTATCGGGATGATCAGTATTTGCCCGCAGCTTTGTCGATGTATCTGACCTACATCAACTTGTTTGTTTTCATTCTGAGATTGCTAATTGCGATCAACAGCCGCGATTAAGACCGCGGTACTTCTGAGAGCACTGGCAAAATCAATTGTCTAAAATTATGCAGAGCTGTGGTCTTTCGGGCCGCAGCTTTTTTTAGCATCATAGGGATTAGGGCATAGTGGAGTGGAATCAGAGCTAAACGATGAATGCGATCGCTGACTCTCGCTAAGATGAACTATGCAACCTTTTGTGGCTTAGGAGCTAATAGTTACTGTCTATGGATGCACTAGAGATTAAACGCGAAGTTGAAACGTTGTCTGAGCGCCTGGGTAAAACCCAGGACTATCTTTGACGTTCCAGCCTTAAATGCCAAAATTCAAGATTTAGAACAAATTGCGGCCCAGTCAGACTTTTGGGATGACCAAACTCAGGCGCAAAAAACCCTGCAAGAGTTAAATGACCTTAAATCTCATTTAGATCAGCTAGGACAGTGGAAAACTAGCTTGGAAGATACTAGGGCTATCTTGGAGTTGCTGGAGTTAGAGGCAGATGAAGCCTTACTGCAAGAGGCCCAGAATAATGTTTCCCAACTGAGCCGCGAACTCGATCAGTGGGAGCTACAACAGCTGCTCTCTGGACCCTACGACTCTAAAGGGGCAGTCTTGACAATCAATGCGGGGGCTGGAGGTACGGATGCTCAAGACTGGGCTGAAATGCTGTTAAGGATGTATACCCGTTGGGGCGAAGACCACGGCTATAAAGTACATCTGGCAGAAATCTCGGAAGGAGATGAAGCGGGGATTAAGTCAGTCACGCTAGAAGTGGATGGCAAATACGCCTACGGCTACCTCAAAGTCGAGAAGGGGACCCATCGCCTCGTTCGTATTTCTCCCTTTAATGCCAATGACAAGCGGCAAACCAGTTTTGCTGGTGTAGAAGTGATGCCGATGATTGACAACTCTGTAAACCTAGAGATTCCAGAGAAAGACCTGGAAATTACGACCTCGCGTGCGGGGGGTAAGGGAGGGCAAAACGTCAACAAAGTAGAAACAGCGGTTCGGATTACCCACATTCCTACGGGCATTGCAGTGCGCTGTACGCAGGAGCGATCGCAGCTCCAAAACAAAGAAAAAGCCCTGGTAATCTTGAAGGCAAAATTGCTGATTATTGCTCAAGAGCAACGAGCCAAGGAAATTGCCGACATCCGGGGAGATATGGTGGAAGCCGCTTGGGGCAACCAAATTCGTAACTATGTCTTCCATCCCTACCAATTGGTGAAGGATCTGCGAACTGGGGTGGAGACTACGGCGATCGCAGATGTGATGAATGGCGAGCTAGATTTCTTCATCCAAGCTTGTCTACGCCAAGACAATCAACTTGTTGAGAGCCAGTCCGCTTAGAGTTCCATGCCGGGGGCAGGGATCTGGCTGTTTGTCAGGGCGAAGCATTCGTAAACAGGCTCATCAGCCAACCTGTGTTTTTATACGAACGCTCCGCCCTCAAGGGTTATGGCTATTCGCCAGTAATCGCGAGACCATCGACCCAAATCCGAGGAGAGACCCCACCGGGAGTCACTTCGGCTTCTGGCTCCACATAAGCGATCGCCTTGAGCAGTTCCAAGAAGTCTCCCGCTACGGTGGCTGATTCCACACTGACGCGATCGCCTTTGTTCACAACCCAACCGTCGAATGGTAGTGAGAATGAGCCTTGCAAGGATTGTACTCCTGCATGGAGGGCTTGCAAATCGTCAATCAAAACCACATTTTCAGCGGTATCGAGACTATAAGTTGTGTCTACTGCCTGACCTGGAGCAACATGGTAGTAGTGCGGCCCCACAGTGATTTTTGCGCCCATATTGGCATTGCCTGTCGGCTGCGCGTTCATTCGCTTGGCAGTTCCCGCACTGTGGAGAAAGCCGCTCAATACACCCTCGGTAATCAGCGGGACTTTGCGAGTTGGGGTGCCTTCGCCATCAAACATCTCCGCGCCAATATTGCCGGGATGATGTGGGTCATCACAGACGGAAAGTAGAGGCGAAGCAATCTGTGTTCCCAGAGATTCGGGAGTAGAAAGACTTTGTTTGTCGAGGATACTTTGGGCGTTGTACAGGTTGGAGAACGCTCCTAACAAGCTCAAAAACGCTTCTGGAGAGAACGCCACCAAATATTTGCCCGACTGAATTTTGTTGTAGTTCAGGTGGCTGATAGTTTTCTCGGCAGCTTCCTGCACGCAAGCTTGCACATCTAGCTCTGGGAAACCATAACCAACCCTGAAGGCCCCAGCACTACGCGGCTTTTTGCCTTCTTCCTCAGTTTTGCTGTAGAGATACACCGAGGCATAGGAGCCACCTTCGTACCGCTGCGCTCCCTCACTATTGAGATAGAAGCGATCGAAATCGCGTTGCGCCATGCCGTTGTAAGGAACGCCAGCGATCGCCGGATGGGCCTCCAGTAATTCTTTTTCCGCCTTCACTAACGTCTCAATCAGCGTTGAAACTGGAGCTTGGGGAGTCTTCTCGTGAGAGGTTTCGGGAATTGGAGCGGTCGCTTCAGGGCTAAAGTCAGGCACATGCTCTTTAGCGCCAAAGAAACTAGCTTCGTAAGCGGTTTTCAGCGCCAAGTCCACACCCGCCGGATCAACATCCGTGGTAGAGGTAATTCCCACTCGGTGTTCTTCATTCCACACCCGCACCGTGACACTAGAACGATTCGATGCCTTAACCTGCTTCGGTTCTCCCTGGTCTACCTGAGCGCTGGTTTCATCCACTGAGGAACCATAAATATCAAATTTTTGGATACCAAGTTTTGTGGCACTTTCTTTGGCGTAAGTCGATAATTCTTGAATATTCGGCATATTGCAGTCTTACTGGCTAACGTATGTCTTTGTAAAAACCTTGTATTGAGTCTTAGTAGACCTCTCCCCAAACCCCTCTCCTGCGAGGCGAGGCGAGGGGCTTTGAATTTGGCTCCCCTTCCCTCCGAGGGGAAGCGGCTGGGGATTAGGTCTTCAGGGGACCCCCTAACGTCCACCGACGGTGATCGAATCCACCTTGATGTGGGGTTGGCCGACGGTGACGTAGATGCTGCCACTGACCGAACCGCAGAAGCCTGCTGCCAAGCCTAAATCTTGAGAGCACATGGAGATCTTGTTCATGATTTCCTTGGCTTCACCGATCAGAGTTGCGCCTTTGAGAGGCTTGGTGACTTTGCCGTTTTCGATCAGGTAGGCTTCATCCACCGAGAAGTTAAATTGTCCGGTAGGGCCGACGCTACCGCCGCCCATCTTCTTGCAGTAGATCCCTTTGTCGATCGAGGCAAATAGATCTTCAACGGAGTGCTCACCAGGGGCGATGTAAGTGTTCCGCATTCGGGATGCTGCCGCGTGAGTATAGCTTTGGCGACGACCGCTGCCTGTGCGGGGATGTCCGGTGCGGATAGAACCTGTGCGATCGCTCAAGAAGTTCTTCAGGATGCCATTTTCAATCAACAGCGTCTGTTGAGCGGGCATGCCTTCGTCGTCCATATCGATGGTGCCGAACTCATCGGTAGACAGACCTTCATCCCAGGCGGTTAAGCTTTCGTGGGCAATCTTCTCGCCTTTTTTGTCGATAAAGGGCGTGGTCTTTCGCTCAATCTGAGTGGTCTCTAGCAAGTGGCCGCAAGCTTCGTGGAAGATCACGCCGCCAAACTTGTTCGCCATAATGATCGGGTAGGTGCCCGATTCTACATAGTCGGCGTAGAGCATCTTGCCTGCGGATTCTGCGACATCTTCAGCGGTCGCTGCATAGTCCCAACCTCGGAGGAAGTCAGGGTTGCTGGTGTCTCCCACCCGCTGACTAATGGAGGAACGATTGGCACCATCCGCACAGAGCAAGCTGTAACCAACGGATTGGGTCAGGCGGATGTCTCGCGCGAAAGTGCCGTCACTAGCTGCAACTAACACTTCTTGCCAATCGCGGAAGTAAGCGGCCCGTCGAGACTGGACGTGAGTAGCTTTGGTTTGCAGTTGAGCATTGGCAGCTAAGAGAATGTCGCCCATCTCTCTCATGGAGCTGCAACCACCGAGCCAAGCTTCTTTGCCTTTTTTGGTGGCGTAGTCGCGCAGCAGTTCCAGGTTAATTTCGGGGACAAAAGCACTGGGGGCAGGCAGGTGTAAACCGAGGATCGACAAGCCTTTTTCCAGAGCAGATTTGAGGCCAGAAAAAGTCAGGTCGTTAGTGCTGACGTAGCAGTCCGACTTGCCATGAAACACCCGCACGCCTGCACCTGTCGATAAGCGAGGCGCAATGCTGCTAATGCCATCATCTTCTGCCAAGCAACTGATGTAGTTGGTGCGCTCCAAGAAAAATTCGATAAAATCAGCACCCGCTGCTCGTCCTAGCCCTAACAGTGTGGAGAGGGGAGCTTGCCAGGTTTCGTCAAAGCGATCGCGGGTGGAGTTGTATTGGAGGGTGGGTAATTCTTTAGAGAGCAACAAAGTCTTTGGAGGCATCGATAACGTCATCTGCGGGCGTCCTTACAGAAAGTTGACTGACAAGCCTATTGGTTTCAGTCTAACAAATCGCTAGAAGCCTGATGATTGCTACCGTTTATCCTTCTTCGGCATCCCCAAAGCGGATAATGTCGTCTTCTCCAAGATATTCGCCGTTTTGCACTTCAATCATCACCAGCGGAATCACGCCTGGATTCTCAACTCGGTGCGGCATGCACATCGGCACATAAGTGGATTGCTTTTCAATCAGAATTTTTTCTTGGCCGTCACAGATTACCTTGGCCGTCCCAGAAACCACGATCCAGTGCTCGCTGCGGTGGTAGTGCATTTGGGTGCTGATGTGGTGCCCTGGCTGTAGCTCAATCCGATTGATGCGGTAGCACTTGCCTTCTTCTAGGGCGGTGACTGTACCCCAATTCCGCATGCGGGTGGTGGCAGTATTGGCCAACTGGTTTGCCAACAGGGGTGTGGTGGGAGTTTGCTCGTTATTTTGGTTACTGCTCATCGGCGGCTCTCCCTATCTTTGTGGCTGGATCTTTGTGACTGGCTCAGATGGACGACGCTGGAATTATTCAAAATTTACCTCAGACCCGCTCAGGTTCCAATCATCTCGTGACTGAATTAACGCCTAATTTGCTTAGCGGGGTGAGGTCAGTCACATCTTTACCCAATCTTTATCACGTCTCCGGACGATTACGGTCACAGGTTTATAGGCGTGTCATCACCCGATCGAACGAAAAAATAGATCACAGTAGGAAAACAGTAATAACACTGAAACTAGCTGTGTTGATCCAGGGGTATCCGCCAATCTAGTTAGGTTGGCGTCACGACTGGTACTGAATTTATCGCATTTGTTCTAGGTGGCAACCAGGGTCCAGCTACCACACTTAACCCTGGTTGTTCTCCCAAGACCGTATTACTTAGGAGTTACTTTTTATCATGACAAATAAACAGCGGGAGTTTGCAAAGGATCAGCCTTTTGTAACTCACCCTTCAGCCTTCCTAGGAACACCGCTGACCTACATCGTGTTGCCACTTTGCGGGGGTGTGGTGGGAGAAGCGATCGCTCCTCCTGATCCTGCTGAGTCATCGATTCATAACAACTCCCAAGCTGAGGAACAACTTGTCCCTGCAACCGCTCCTACAACTGCGAAGTTGTCTGGGGAGCCAGCTCAAACTAGCGAACGAGCCATGACCAACTTCTGTGAAGTAGCGATCGCCCTCTTGATCTTTGGCAGCATTCTGGGTTGGCTCACGACAGTCCCTATGTGGCTACCGCAATTTTTTCCTAAACCCTACTCCGCAACGTCCTGGTGTGTGCATTTTTACTCAAACTCACGGCCATTAGAGCGCTTGGATATTAGTTGAACCATAAAAGTTCAGTCATAAAAAATTCCCCAGGCCATTTGTGGCTCTAGGGAAGGGGGTAGGAATTATGAAATCTAGGAGAGGAAAACTAACCAGTTAGGCAGGCGTAGCTTGGAGATTGCCTTGAAGTAGGCGCAGAATGGCCGTTTTTTCTAAAAGCCCAACCAAAATGCCATTAGTCCGAACTACAGGTAACGCTGTCAGTTGTTGTTGCTCTAGCAAATTCACTACATCGCTCAGCGGTTGGTCTGCCTGAATTGTGGTTTCTGGGTTAATGGGTTGCATCACATTCCAGACTTGAGTTGTAGCCCAACGCTCTACTGGTAACTGTTGCAGGTCAGCCAGCGCGATCGCTCCCATCAACTGTCCTGTAGTATCAGTGACTAAAAAGCGTTGCCAAGCCATCTGGTGGAATAAAGACCAGTCGGCAAATTCTCGTAGGGTCCAGTCAGCTTGTACGACTGGGCCATTGGGAGTCACCGCATCGGCTGCCGTAAATCCTGACAACTTGGATTGCACTGTGGCATATTGAGCCGTTCGGCCTGCATTCTGGAGCAAGAACCACCCAATCAGCAAGTTCCAGAAGTTAGCAGTGCTGCCAAAGATCAAGAGAGGAATTAAGCCAGAGGCGATCGCGGCCCAACCCAAAACTTGACCCGCTCGGCTGGCGAAGGCGACTCCTTTGTAAGGATTTCCGGTAAGCTTCCACACCAGCGCCTTGAGGATGTTTCCGCCATCGAGCGGCAAGCCTGGGATTAGGTTAAAGAGGGCCAAGGCTAAGTTAATGGAGGCAACCAATCCTAAAATAGCGGCCAGTGGACCTGAGACAGGGCTAACTAGAGCGATCGCGGTCAGAAGTCCAGAAATTATGAGACTAACTGCGGGACCTGCAACCGCTACCCAAAAGGCCTCAGCCGGAGTCTCCGATTCTTTTTCTAATTGGGCGAGTCCGCCAAAGAGAAACAGCGTAATCGATTTCACGCCAATCCCTTGCCGCAGAGCGACAAAGCTATGACCCAGTTCGTGAGCCAACACCGAGGCAAAGAGCAATAAGGCTGTGACTAAGCCAAGTCCAAGGGGCAGCAAGCCACCCAAGCTAGGAAACTGAGCCGCCAGCCCACTGCCGTAACTCCAAGTGACAAGTCCCAGGACCAGAAACCAAGACGGATGGAGATAAAACGGAATGCCAAACAGATTACCGACGCGCAGAGTGCCGTTCATACGGGGCACCTCTAAAAATTGTTTACTTTTACTGTAAACAAATGTAAACAATTCTCTCAGCTTTCACTAGGGCGGAAGCCGCACTTTAGCGTTCGGTTATAGGAACCTTCATTCCTAGGGCTCTTCATTCCTAGGGATAGAGTTACTCCGCCGCGATCGCTCTTACAAGGTGATAGAAAAGATATCTCTCGAAGCAACTCGGTGCCCCGTACCCATGATGGCAATCCCCAAGATTCAGGTACGTCCGATTCACTTCCGTTTTCCCGATACCATTGAGCGCTATTGGCTCGGTGACAGTGCTTACAATACTCATCTGCTAAATAGCTTGACGTTGCTGCTCCCTGATATCGAGCGCTACATGAATCACATCATTAAGCAGCAATTGCCTCACGTTACTGACCCCCAACTTCAGCAACAGGTGCGAGCGTTTGTTGCCCAAGAGTCGCAACATGCCAGCCAGCACACCCATTTTTGGAAAAATCTCCAACAACAGGGGTATTGCTTTGAGGGATATGTCCGTTATGCCCAGGGGATTTGGCGATGGCTGACGCAACATGGGAGTTTGATCCTGAATCTAGCGATCGTGGCTGGGGGAGAGCACCTGACCTCGCTGATGGCCGAGGTCATTTTGACTGAACGCTTCCTCGATCCAGCAGAACCCAATCTCAAAGCGTTGTTTGAATGGCACGCCGCTGAAGAAATAGAACACCAAGTAGTGGCCTTTGAGGTGTTGCAATCTGCAACTCGCAATTATGGAGTGCGCCTCTTGGGTTTAGTCATCTCAAATCTTTTAATGCTGGGTCTGATGAACTGGGGCATAATCCTGCTGTTGCAGCAAGACAAAAAGTGGAGCGATCGCCAAGTTTGGCAAGACCTAATGCAATTTTGGTTCTTCAAAGAGAAGCTTTTGTTCAGGGCAATCATCAGCGGGTTGCGCTATGCTCGGCCTTCTTTTCATCCCTCTCAAAAAGACAACCAAGCGTTAGCTGTAAGAGTGCTGCATTCCATAGCCCCTCACCCTAGCTCCCCACTACGCTTGTAGCGAATTTTGAGGCCCAAAATGATTGAGGAAAGAACTAGGGTCACAACATTGGCGCAAATGACTGGAATATCGTGAACATAACTGCCATAGACGAGCCACAGTACAATCCCGACGCAAAGCGTGATCAGCATGCTCCAAGAAAGGTCATCGGCTGACTTAGATTTCCAGGTTTTAATCAGTTGGGGCAAGTAGGCGATCGTGGTTAAACTACCTGCAATTAGTCCTAGCGTAGTGGTAAATTCCATGCAACTCTACTCCAGCGAATTGAATTTTAGCGTCAACGGATTGAGCCGCGATCGCGCTCTAGCTTCTTGTTTGTAACTGGGAATCTTCAGAGATGCGATCGCAGGTTTACCCAGACTGATGGAATTACCTACTACCCTCTGCGTGGAATTTCGGATTTAGATTATTGAGATTTCGCTAGAAAGAGCAAAACTGCGGAAGGTAAGCAGTAACGTCATTAGTACTACTTTTGAGTCGCGAGTGAGCCAGGATGGATACAGCTCAGACTGACACCCTCAGAACTGCTCATCAAGCTTTTGAGCACTTTACCCACGGTTTAGCAACAGGAGAGTGGCAGGCCTTTTTGGACATGCTCACCAAAGATTTCAGCTTCTGGTTTCCGATCGGGCCGTATCACGGACTCAATACCGGAAAAGCGAGGACTGAGGCGTTCTTCCAGTATGTCTCTGATACGTTTGAGGATGGTCTAACTGTGACGCTCGATCGCGTTATGAGCAACGAAACGACCGTTGTTTTTGAGTTTCGAGATGAGGGGATGATGCGCGGTCAGCCCTACAAAAATCGAGTAGCTGTTGCTTTTGATGTACGCGGAGACAAAATTTGTGCTTACCGCGAGTACTTTGGCAGTGATGGCAAGTCTTATTGATTGCAGTTCACTTCAGAAATAACTCTCGAATTCCCGAACTGCTAATCTCAATCGCCAGTGCCGCTAGCAGAAACCCTAAAAGTTGCGTGATGATGATTGCGCCTTCTGCCCCTAACCAATGATCAATCCGAGAAGACTGCCGCACAATAAACCAAGTGACAAACATCGCACCCACAATGCCGATCGCAACGCTGAAATGACCGATCGCGGAGTCTGCGTCAGACATCAACAACATCACACTGGTTAAGGTGCCTGGTCCTGCCAAGAGCGGAAATGCTAACGGGGTAATGGCTACGTCTCGACCTTGCTCCATAACTGGAGTCTCTGTATGTCCTTCCAACATCTTTAAGGCGATCATCAGCAACAACAAACCGCCAGCTATCTCCAAGGAACCCATGCTGATGTGCAAGTAATCCAAGACTGTTTGACCACCAAAGGCAAAGGCTAGAATTACCGCAGTGCCAACAAGACTAGCGCGATCGACTACGCTATTTTTCTGCTCTATTTCCATGCCCTTGGTCAAAACTAAGAAAATAGGGGCATTCCCCAAAGCATCAGCTAAGACGAAGACCGCCACAAAGGTTTTGACCAGAACTGGAACATCTATAAATGTTTTGGCTAAGCTAAGGAATTCCATACCAGGGAAGCAAATTTTTCTCAACAGTAGCGCGATCGCCTGTGCCTTACATTCCCTCCTTGAGGGATTCAGTAGTCAGAGAGCATGTCGCAAGTTGTAGAAGCCCGCCCCATGCCCAAGTTACAGAGTTGCTATATTGGCGCTAGAGAGCTGGAGCCGTGGGAGCAAGAAACGTGGTGCAGTCACGGATTATTACAGATTTGGAGTTAATGCAATTAAACTCTCAAAACCCAAATCTTCGCTTTGAGCGCAATGCAAATGGAAACCTTGTGACTATGGCACCGACCGGAGGCACTTCTGGCAATCGTAAGGCCAGAGCTGTTACTTACCTGATGCTGTGGGTGATCAATCACGATTTAGGCGAAGTCTTCAGCTCTAGCACAGGATTCAGATTACCAAATGGTGCGGTGCGATCGCCGGATGTGGCATTCGTAGCTAAGGAACGTTTACCGGAAGGCTGGGATCAGGGAGAGGATGAGTTTCTAGCCCTAGCACCAGATTTTGTGATTGAGATTCGCTCCAAAACTGACAGTCTGGACACGTTGCAAACCAAAATGCAGGAATACATTGCCAACGGAGTTCGTTTAGGGTGGCTGATCGATCGCCAAAATCAGCAAGCTTATGTCTATCGAGCCGATCAATCCGTGACCCAGTACCCAGCCACAGCGGTTCTCCGTGGTGAGGATATCGTACCTAACTTCTCGCTTGAGTTGAATGTATTGCTGTAATAGCCAGTAACCTGTTTTATCTTTACTATCTGACAGCTTAGATAAAAGCACCTAAATTATTAATTCAGTATAGTGATTAATAGGCTATATAGCAGCTTTTTATCAGTCAAGCTAAACTAACAGATATTATAGAATTTAGTTAATTATAAATGAGTCTTTGTATTAATCCTCACTGTCCAAATCCTGAGAACCTCGATGAAAACTTGTTCTTTTGCCAAGCTTGCGGTTCTGAGCTTCTTATAGAAGGATTGTATAAAGCAACGCGGTTACTTAGTGACAAAAGTGGCTTTGCTCGAATTTACGAAATATTTGATGGTGAAACACTCAAAACCTTAAAGGTTCTTGTTCGAGATGAATCGAAAGCGGTAGAGCTATTTGAGCGTGAAGCTAAAGTTTTAAAACAATTAGATCACAGAGGAATTCCTAAAGGAGAAATATATTTTGACTATTATCTAAGTAATAAAGAAAAGTTGCTTCATTGCTTAGTCATGGGTAAGGTCAATGGAGTCAACTTGCAAGAGTGGTTAGAGAGGAGAAATAATCGACCGATTCAGGAAAAAGTAGCCATTAACTGGCTTAAGCAATTGATTAATATCCTACATGAAGTTCATCAAAAAGAACTTTATCATCGAGATATTAAGCCGTCAAATATCATGCTTGACGCCGATGGACAGCTCACATTAATTGACTTTGGTATAGTAGGAGAAATTAATGAAACACACGCAAAGAAATTAGTGGCTAGAGAGATAACAAAATACTATTCTGAAGGTTACGCTCCCTTAGAACAGATAAATGGACAAGCTGTACCACAATCTGACTTTTTTGCTTTGGGACGTACTTTTGTCTATTTGTTAACAGGGAAGCACCCTTGCGATCTTGGCACAGCCTATCGTGACCCCAATACTGATGACGAATGGAACTGGCGTGATGAAGCTCCTCAAATTTCCTCGTTATTGGCAGACTTTATTGATTCTCTAATGGCTCGCTCATATAAGAAGCGGCCTCAAGACACTCAAATTATTCTAAAGGACTTACGAGAGCTTGAATATACTTTATATCCGAATATAAACTCAGTCTCCAATTTTTCTACCTCAAAGATAGGAAAAAGTTGGCAAAACATCGTCCCTGAATGTACTCTTGGGGATTTGTCCTCCTGGCATTCAGCTCCTGTCAAATCATTAGCTATAAGTAATGATGGAATGCTCCTAGCAAGCGGTAGTGCAGACCATACGATAAAAGTTTGGAATTTAAATAATAAGAAGGAAGTTTTTACTCTTGCTGGCCATGGGGACGAAGTAAACTCTGTAGCAATTAGCCCTAGCCAAGAAATTCTAGCTAGTGGAAGCTCAGATAAAACGGTAAGACTATGGAGTATTAAAAGCAAGCAACAGACTCATGCTTTTTCACATTCAGGTCAAGTAATGTCAGTAGCATTTGACCCAAATGGACAAACAGTACTCAGTGGTAGCGGAGATAAAACTATTAATGTTTGGAACTTAGCAAATGCTTGGTCTATAAAAAGTGGAAGACCAACTCATACGCACGCTAGGCATTCCAGTGGTGTCACTTCTATTGCAATTAGCCCCAATGGTCAAACTTTAGTTAGTGGGAGCTATGACAAAACAGTCATAGTGTGGACTGATCATATTCTTACTGGTCATTCAGATACCGTTCGTTATGTAGTAATTAGTCCTAATGGTGATGTTCTAGCTAGTGGTAGCCAAAATGGAGAATTTGGTGAAGTCAAAATATGGAATTTAAAGAGTGGAGAACTAATTCATACTATTGTCGGACATAAAGGGGCTGTTTCAGCTCTGGCAATTAGTCCCGATGGAAAAACATTGGTGAGTGGGAGCTTACACGAAAGAATAATACGAGTTTGGGATATAGCTTCTGGGCGGGAATTAAACAATTTTCAAGGCCACTTAGATGGTATAAGTTCATTAGTCATTAGCCCGGATGGTCAACATCTTATCAGTGGTAGTAAAGATGGAACGATTAAAATGTGGTGTATTAAATAATATTTGTCTCAAGTTTTTAATTGCTTTGGTTCGAGTTTATTTTCACTATATTTTCAATTATAGAAGAGTATTTTTACAAGATTAAGGCACATGTAGCATATTATTTTTTTATTATTTTATTAATAGGGAGCTTATTTTTTGCACATATATCTATATAAGTAATATTTTTATCTACTTACTAGTAGCCAAGTCTTAGCTAAAATAGCCTTTTCTATATGAAGAAAATATCTGTTTGACTTGGTCTAACTTGAATTTATGACCCACCGTCCGATTTATCTAGATTGCCACGCTACGACTCCGGTAGACCCCAGAGTGCTAGACGCGATGCTGCCTTACTTTACGGAGTATTTTGGTAATCCGGCGAGTGTGACTCATGCCTACGGTTGGGAAGCCGAAGCCGCGATCGCTAAAGCGCGGGAGATTTTAGCAACTACCATCAACTGCGGACCAGAGGAAATTGTTTTTACCAGTGGCGCTACAGAAGCGAATAATTTGGCGATCAAAGGGGTGGCGGAGGCTTACATTAGCAAGGGACGACACATCATTACCGTGAGTACTGAGCACAATGCGGTTCTCGATCCCTGTCGCTATCTGGAATCGTTGGGTTTTGAGATTACTTATTTACCTGTACAGCCCGATGGCTTGATCGACCTCGCAGAACTGGAGCGAGCCTTTCGGCCTGACACGATTTTGGTTTCGGTGATGGCTGCCAATAATGAGATTGGGGTGTTGCAGCCACTGGCTGAGATTGGAGCGCTTTGTTACCAGCATCAAGTTCTGTTTCACACCGATGCAGCTCAAGCGATCGCCAAAATTCCTCTAGATGTGGCAGCGATGCAGATTGATCTGATGTCGCTCACCGCTCACAAGGTGTATGGACCAAAGGGGATTGGTGCGTTATATGTGCGGCGGCGCAATCCTAGAGTACAAGTCGCGGCTCAGCTACATGGCGGTGGGCATGAGCGAGGGATGCGATCGGGCACGCTTTACACCCCGCAGATTGTTGGCTTTGCTAAAGCGGTAGAGTTGGCGCTGGCAGAGCAAGCAACAGAAACTCAACGGCTCGCGCAACTGCGCGATCGCCTGTGGCAAAAGCTCAGCACAGTCGGCAATATTTATCTCAACGGTCATCCCACGCAACGTCTCCCTGGCAATCTCAATGTCAGTGTGGCAGGAGTAGATGGGCAGGCATTGTTGTTGGGGTTGCAATCGGTGGTGGCAATTTCTTCTGGTTCCGCTTGCACTTCGGCTGAAATCAAACCTTCCCATGTGTTGACTGCTTTAGGGCGATCGCCGGAATTGGCTTATGCTTCCATTCGGTTCGGGATTGGACGATTCAATACAGAAGTGGAAATTGACCAAGTGGCAGAAAAGGCGGTCGCGACGATCCAATCTTTGCGGGGTGCGACAGTTTCTAGCCAAGCTTAGCGAGCTGACCCGTTTTCTAAAGCAGTCCTAAGGTTTCTAGAGCTTGTTTAGCTGCGCTCTTTTCGGCATCCTGTTTTCTGTGCCCCTTGCCTTCGCCGTACTTTTGGTCAGCTACACGCACCTCGGCGGTAAATTCTCGCGCATGATCTGGGCCAGATTGAGCAATGATGGCGTACTTGGGGTTCTGACCTACTTTGGCTAAGGCCCAGGCTTGAAACCGACTCTTGAAGTTGATTTGCGCTGCGGTATCAACCAAAGTATCCGCGATCGCTTGAAACAGCGGTTCTACATAGTTGCGGACTATCTCAATATTGGAACCTGTATCTAGGAAATAAGCCCCAATCACTGCTTCAAAGGTGCTGCTGAGCAAGTTGGGATTTTCCCGCCCCCCGTTAATTTCTGCGCCTCGGCCCAAATGCATGAGGGGACCGAGGTTGAGGGCGATCGCAAATTTGGCGAGCTGTGACTCATCGACTAAGGCAGAGCGTAGCGGTGTTAATTCTCCCTCTGGCTTCTGAGGATAGCGCTTGTAAAGAAATTCGCCACTAAGGAAGTTCAATATGGCATCGCCTAAAAACTCTAAGCGTTCGTTATCTTCCCCAAACGCTGGGTACTCGTTGATGTAAGAACTGTGGGTCAGCGCTCGTTGTAACAAAGCGTTGTCTCGGAAGATGGGCAGTTTTTGCATCTCTACTCTGGTATGGCTCAGGCTCACCCACCTAGGTAAGCCAACTGGAGGGAGCAAAGAGGTCAACAATTCAGGGAATATACAGATTAATAGAGCTTCTTCATGTTTTCCTTACAGAATCGTCCTCATGAATACTGACAATAGCAGTCTTGGTTCTGCCATTGGGCCAATTATCCAACGCATTTTTACTTCTGGAAAAATTACCCAAGCCGACGAATGCGGATTTTTTATGGCGATCGCTTCAGACGCAGTGTTGAGTGCTGAGGAGTTGAGTCAAATTCGGCGGATTTCTGACCACTTGGATATGGGACTGCTGAAAGTGGTGGATTGAGTTCCAACTGCTAGAGCAGCAAACCTGATCAACTGACGATCAACTTCCACAACAGTGAGCCGATCGCGATCGTGGCTAGGTGTTGGGGTAGCAGACTGAGTAAAGGCTGACGCGCAATTTTCTGAGTCAACATCACACTCAACCAGACTGAAGCAATGAGCGTCACCGCTTGCAGAAATGCGATTACTGCGGGTTCAGCCACAGCGATTGGCACATTCACACCGCTATAACCAAAGGTGGCTAGCGTAATCGGCAAAACTCGACCCGCTTCGGTTAAACCCAAGCGCAGATAGTGAGCTAAGCTGCCGCCCAGCACTAAAGGCAAATAGCCGTAAGCTAGCTCCAGAAACGGGCGGGGTTTGAGAGTGCGATTGACTACTTGAATCAAGAATTGGGCCAGGAGAGCGATCGCCACAGGCGCCAACAACGCCACAGCAGAAACGGCAGCATGCCAGCCAAAATTCTCTAGATGTAAATTCCAGCCCAACTGATTTTCAATCTCAGATAGGCGATGCAGAAAAATTGCTCCGAATAATAAAAATAGCAGCGCTACTTCCGCATAAGTCGGCTGATGGGTCGTCCAAAGTTCAATGCCTGGAGGCCGCAGATTCACCTCCACTGAGCGGTGGGGACAAGCTTTGAGGCAGGTCATACACAGTACGCAGTCGCGGTTGTCTTCCAATTGGGCAGGGTGCGAGTAGAGCGGGCAACCGAGACTCTCTTGTCCTTCGCCTTTTTCCGGACCGCCTTTGTAGCATTGATAGGTGGTACAAGTGGCAGAACAAATGCCTTGCTGTGCCCGCAACTCAGTCATGGAAAGCTTGGCAAACAAGCCATTCATGCCCCCAATGGGGCAGAGATAGCGGCACCAAAAGCGGCGCTCAAACAACAGTGAAAAGATTACTGCCCCAGCCGTAATCAGCAGTAAGAGACAACCCGCCAGATAAGCGGTGTCTTCTAGGTTCCAGAGTTCTTCCCAGAGCAAAATCAGCGTGAATAAGCCGAACAGGAACCAGCCACCCCATTTCTCAGCTTGCTGGCGGGGCCAAGGCAGTAATTCGCGGGGAAATATTTGTAGGGATAACTTCTGGGCTAGCTCACCGTAGATCATGAAAGGACAAACCGAGCACCACAACCGCCCCACAAAGGGAAAGGCAAAGAGCATCAGGGGCCACCACCAAGCCCAAAACAAATTGAGGCCAATGTTGCTGTCGCGCGTTTGGGGGCCGAACATCAAGATGGCGACGATGACAGCAAACATGCCCAAGGTGAAACCAAAGTTGATGCGATCGGGCCACCAATCACTTCGCAGAAACTGCCGCAACTTGGGATAGGCGTTGAGTAGGTTCACTCGGAAGCGTCGGGTTTTGTTGCTCACGGCCCAAAAGACTTCTTCCGTGAGTTCGGGGGCACCGTTCGATTGCGCGATCGCCCGCTCGATCAGTCCTTCTAGTTCCGTGAAGTTGCCTGGGAAGTCATAGCCTTGGAGGCGGCGTAAGGCTTCTGGGGTGACGTGGGGGCGAGCAATGTTTTTAGTTCGACAGGTCAAGCTGATGTAGTACTCGGCTTGGGCCGCAATATCCGCCTTCCGCACCCGCAACGGTGGCACCTTGATCACATGAGGAACGCAATGCTTCCGTTCTAGCTGCGGCAAAGTTTTTTCCGACACCATCATGATCCGAGCGTGGCTGCGTTTAGGTTCTGGTGTTGGTTCTCCTTCTCGGCTAATTGGGGTGTAGGTTCCGGTTTCTAGTAAGAGCAGAATTTTTTCTAGCAGCGCGGGGGGTAACTCTTGAATGTTGTTAAGCAGGAGCGTGCCCTGTCCGATCCACTCTAGTAGCCCTGCCTTGCCGCCTACACGACCAAACAATTCCGCGCCGCTGGCTTGCAGCGTGTTGCAGTTGATTTTGATCATGGGTTGGTGGCGATCGCGGGAGCCGAAGTGAATCAAGGCTGCGGTGTTGTCTTTGCCCAGTCCTGGTTCACCAAACACCAATACAGATTTGCGATCGGCAGCCGCTTTTTTAATTTCCTGACGCAATCGCACCGCATAGCGACTAGAACCAACAATTCCCCGCCGCACTTTTGGCACCAAATAAGGACGCAATGCAGTTTGGCGTTCTTGCTCGAAAGCGAGTTGGGAGGCTACTTGATCTAGCTGGACAGCGAGTTGTTGGGCGGAGCGGAACAGATCGGCGTTGAGTTCAGCTGCGCCATTCGATTGGCTAATTGCTTGCTCCAGTAGGCTCTCTAGCTCTGGCAAATTACCAGGCAAGTCGTAACTGGCTAAGACTTCAGCAGCTTCGGGTGTCAGTCCGGGTCTGGGGATGCCTTCCGCACGAGCAAAACAACTGATGTGATATTCAGCTTTGGCTTTGATATCAGCTTTGCGATCGCGCAGGGGTGGAACTTCTATCCAGTGACTCCACAAAGCTTGCTCAGGTTCAAGGCTCAGTTGCTCGTTGACCTGATCTAGCGATCGCTCTGCGGTCAAGATGATGCGCGCTTCACACTGCTGCAATTCAGCCAGCGGCTCGCCGTCACGGCTCACCGGGCGATATTCTCCAGTTTGGAGGAGTTGAATTACTTTGGCTTGCAGTTCTGGCAGGAGGTCTTGCAAGTGATCCAGCACTAACGTTCCGGTGCCTAGGTAAGCCAGTACCCCCAGTTTGCTACCTGAACCTGGGGTGCTGCGACCAAACAGTTCCACCCCACTGCTAGAGAGCGTGCCACAGTTGAGCCGAATTAAGGATTCGTGCCGTGCCGCAGACGTAAAGTGAATCAACGCCGCTAGGTTGACTTTGCCAACTCCCGCTTCTCCTGTCAGTAAAACGGGGGTGCGATCGCGAGCTGCTTCTCTCACTTGTTTGCGGAGCCTGATCGCCACTTCACTACTGCCAATTACCCCCCGCTTCAGTTTAGGAATCACATAGGGTCGTAATGCTGATTGGCGCTCTTGTTCATAGGCAAGTTGAGAGGTGACCTGGTTCAGCTCCGCCGCAAGTTGGCGCGAGAAGGTACGGCTAATCTCTGGATATTGTTGCGCTAGTTCTAGAAACTGTTCTTTAGTGATCCGCCACAACAAACCGTCGTCAAGCGTAATGACGGTTCGCTCAGTCGGCTGCTCTAGCAACAGTTCCTTGAGATGAATGATGCTTCCAGGCAGCAGGCTCACTGCTTTAGCAGGGCCATTGGGGCTGGTATGGTAACTCTCTAAATGCCCTGCTTTCAGAATGTAAAGTACGTCTGGATGGGTGTCTTCTAGAACCAGACGGCGATTTTCTTGTAACGGTTCTTCGACAATAGCAGCGGCGATCGCCTCTAGAGCTTCATCAGAGAGCGATGCCAACTGAGTATGCTCTTTTAACCATTGAATCCGCTCAGCCCCATCCATATGCTCGCCCCCTGTATTGTGGTTTGAACCCGATATGTCTAAGTCGTCTTACCAATCCACCTTACCAATCGACTAGCGATCGCTCTTGTACCACCCGTTTGTAAACCACTTCTGTTTGCTGGGCAATTTTGGCCCAACTGAAGCGCCGTTCTAGGTCTTCATAAGCGTTGTCTATCAGCCACTGGGCATAACCCGGATTCTTCAAGACTTCTAAAATACCCCAAGCCAGTGACTCCGAATTATTGGCCCAAGTCACAATGCCTGTTTTGGTATGACGCACCACTTCCGGAAAGCCACCTGTATCCGAGACCACGACAGGTACTCTCGCCGCAAAACTTTCTAAAGCCACAATGCCAAAAGGTTCGTAGAGACTAGGGAAAACCGCACAGTTGGCAATGGTTTGAAACTTGTTCAAGTCTTCTTCAGACATAAACCCAGTGAAGTAGGTCTTGTGGGCAATGCCGAGGTTCCAAGCCTGCTGTTTCAAGTGGTCTGTATTGCCGCCGCCGATGACCACCAGCTTGGCATAGCCGCCCATTTCCCACAGCACCTTGGGCATGGCATTGAGTAGAACTGCCACGCCTTTTTCGTGAGTCATGCGGCCCACATAATAAACAATCTTTTCGGCATCCTCGGCAAACTGGCGACGGAAACTAGCAAAGTCAAAATCTGGGTGCCGTCGCTTCTTTTCGGGGCGGATGCCGTTGTAGATGACATCCACTTTTGCTTCAGGACTGCCCAATGCCCGCGCAGCCTCAGAGCGCATGTAATCAGTACAAACGATGACTCGCCAAGCATTGTAGGCTAGATGAGTTTCTTTACTACTGATGTACCGATGAGTATCGGTATGAATGCCGTTATGACGGCCATATTCGGTGGCGTGAATGGTTGCAATGAGCGGAGTTTTGAACGTGTGCTTGAGGGCGATCGCCGCATCTCCAACCAGCCAATCGTGGGCATGGATCAGGTCGAAGGGGCCATCTTCTAGAATCAACTTGCCACCATGACGGCCCATGCTCTCGTTCATATTCACGACCCAGTGGAAAAAGTCATGGCTATAGCCCACAGGCACCCGATGCACTTTGACCCCATCGACCACTTCATAACTGGGGGCTTGCCCAAATTCGACGGTAATTAGATGCACTTCATGGCCCAGCTTGACGAGTTCTGGGTATAGCTCGGCCACATGTCGGGCAATGCCGCCCACAATACGAGGCGGAAATTCCCAAGCTAATACCAGAATTTTCATCAAACGCTACTCCTGCACCTTCACATAAGTCCTAAGAACTTCACATATCAGTGTAGCGGCGACTGTAATTGCTACGAAGGAATGCAGGCATGATTCCTAAATCTTCACAAAGCGTTGCTTGGCTAGTCGGGCTGTCGCAGAATCGGTTCCAACTCTTGCCGAAAGGTAGACCAAGGCGTAGTCGTGATCGCGTCAGAACTAGCGCTGCGCTGCATCAGCAATACGCCATCTCGAAAGCCAACTAAGCCGTAGGAGCGATCGGCCAAAAGCCGATCAACGACAGGCACCATTGTCTTCAGTAACAGTCGGTCATCATCGAACACAACTTGGTACTGCCGTAACTGTTGAAAGTCCAGAATCACATAGTCCACCGAAACCACAGCCCGCGCATCATTTCTCACTTGTAGGGCTGGAAAACGCACAATCTCCCGCCGATTCGAGAGGTGCGGCACGATATGGGTTGTGGCTGAAACGCTGGCATCCGTTGGGATTTGAGCCATCAAGCCGCGAATTGCTGCCGCATGTTGCCATTGAGCTTGAGGCGCTGAGTAAACCCAAGGCTGGAAAGAATCGGGGATCAAAAAAGACAAAGCTCGATTGGGATTCGAGACAATCGTCAAAATCAGCGACACACTGAGGCAAAAAATCCAAAAGCGCCGAAACCGTCGAGTAAAAGCCCCTGGATGCTTGGCCCACCACAGCACCGCCCCATAAAAGAACCCAGGAATTACCGTCAAGGCATAGCGCAGGTCAATCGACAGGGCTGTTGGGTCTTGCCGCATAAAATTTTGCAGTAACGGAAAGCCGGCGACTAACCAAGCCGTCGGAGCCACCGCAGGCACAAAGGCTAAAGGTAGCCAATGCGCCAGTAAATAGCTAATCGTGCGATCGACAGGCGTGATAACTTCCTGAATTAACCGCAGCGGCTGAGTCGCGATCGCCCCAATCACTTGCAAGGAAGACGCTTCCTGATTGCCAATAAAGTGACCAAACTGCTCCACCATAAACCGTCGCGAAATATCAGGCGAGAACAGTGGCATGGCCCAGTTCGTCACTAGCAGTATATAAGCCACACTCAGCGCACACACACCCAACCCCGCCCGGAGATGCCGCCGACTCACCGCTAGATAAAACCCCACACTAAATAAGACGACACCCGCATCTTCTCGTACTAGCAGCGTCAGTCCTGCTAGCAGCCAGAACAGCCACCACCAGCGCTTCTCCATTACCAGCAGCAACCCAAAAATAAACAACGGAATTTGACACAAATCATGGAAATTAGCCACCGTTGGCCCAATCACTGCTGCCGCCCCATAGAAACTAGCGGCAATCATCACGGCTAGCGGTGGGTTGTGATAGTGCCGCGCTAAGGCATACAGCACCAATCCAGCCGCCGTCATCAAAGCGACTTGCAGCACTGACAGTAGGGCAGGAGAGGGAAACAGGGCATAAATTGGCAGCCAGAGCATCAAAGCAGGCGTGAAGTGCTGGCCCAGCCGATGGTAAAACACTTCTGGCACTTGCCCGTCTTGGGTGACTGCTGCCGACAGCGTCGAAGAGAGTGAGCTTTGGAAGAAGCGACCGTGCAAGCCATTCCAAAACACTTGATTAAAAATGCCTTGGTCGAAGGCCACATAGGTTGGGTAGAAGTTGTAATACCGATGCAGCGCGATCGCGGACAACACGACAAAAAAAGCGCTCGCCATACCCACCACCCACCGCAACTCCGGCTGTTTCTGCCACTGCTGCAACATGATTAGATGACTCTTTTCGCTACAGCCTTAACGCTCTCATGTTGTCGCTCTTGGCTCAACCCATTCCCCAAAATTTCCGCGATCGCCTAGAGTTTCATGAATATTTCCAGACAAGACACCAATTTTTGCTCAGGTTTTGCCTATGTTAGGGGTAAGAAATGCCCTGCCTAAGTTCTGTTCGGGACTGGAGCTGTCGATCATGCCGTCTACTACTTCTCCTTTGCTGCCACCGCTGCTACTGGCTACGGATGGTTCTACAAGTGCTGGCACGGCACAACGGCTTGTGCTTCCGGTAATCCAGCTTTTCTCCCAGCTGCCACCTGAGGCAGACCGACAAACCTGGCTAGACGTTCTCACTGTACAGCCTCGGCCTGCGGGAATGCGCCCAAGACTCCCGGCCCTATCTAGGAAGCCAACGGCTGAAACCCGGACGCCTGAAGCAGAGCCAGAACTGACCTCACCCTTGTCACTACCTGAAGTAGAGAATGGGCATCGGGCTGATTTGAACCCGAATGATCTGTTCGCTCAAATTAAAGCTGAAATGCCGCTAGACAGAAAAATTGCTTACCAGAGCCGAGAGGGGCGACCTGCGACTGAAATTTTGAACCATGCGCGGACAATTCAGGCTGGATTGATTGCAGTAGGTCATCGGGGTGTTGGTGGATCGCGGGAGTTGTTGCTGGGTAGCGTTTCTTCAGCGATCGCACGTTATGCCACCTGTCACGTCTTAGTCGCGCGAGGTTTACCTGAAGCACCAACGCTACAACCGAAGTGGCACCACGTCCTCTTGGCTGTGAATGGCTCTCAAGCCACCAAGCAAGCGATCGCCCTGACGCGCCAGTTAATTCCCGCAGGTATCCAGCGAGTCACCATCCTCTGTGCCCAAACACCCCTCAATCCTCACTACTTGTTTGGGCCGTTCGCCACACCCACCCCTAATTGGCAACTCACGCAATCCTTGCAACAAGCCCAAAAAGAGCAAAGCGAACAAATCATTCAAAAGGCGCAAGAGAAGCTAGCAGGAGCCAATGTAGCAATCACCAGCTTAATCCAGACTGGAGAGCCAGGGCCGATTATTTGCCAAATCGCTCAACAGCAGCAAGCCGATGTGATTATTTTGGGGAGCGATCGCCACCCTGCGTTTCGTAATATTCGCCTCACTGCTACAGGCGACTACGTCCTGCATCATGCGCCTTGTCCGATTCTGCTTTGCCGCACGGCGCGATCGGAAACGGAAACTAACCTAGGATCTGAGGCTGAGATTTCGCGCGAGGAGGCCTAGAACACGATAGTCTATATAGATGGTGGCAGTTCTACCTAGTCTTGTTTGAACCCAATCCAACCTATTTTGCCTATCCTAGGTGCTGACGAGAGATGGCATGAAAGCATCTCCTGACAAGCCAATCGACCCTGAAACTCCGCTACAACTACTTTTATTTGTAGACAAGCGCCCGAATTCAGGGGAACAGATTCGGCACATCCGGAATTATCTAAAAAATCTCAAAGCTCAGTATTCGTTCGATCTACAAGTTATTGACGTAGGAGAACAGCCCTATCTAGCCGAGCACTTTAAGCTGGTAGCAACCCCCGCTTTAATCAAAATTCAGCCAGAACCGCGACAAACGCTGGCGGGCAGTACTCTAGTGACTCAATTAGAAAATTGCTGGCCCCGGTGGCAACGTTCTGTTGAGGAATATCTAGCAACCTTAGAGTCACAAACAGATTCGTCTAGTCCGGAACGCCCCAACTCAACCATTGACTCAGTAGCCTATTCAGCCGAGTTGATGCGGCTTTCAGACGAAATTTTTCGCCTACAACAAGATCAAGAAGACTTGCAAGAGCAATTGCGGTTCAAAGACCGCATTATTGCCATGTTGGCTCATGACCTACGTAACCCTCTAACGGCGGCCTCGATCGCGATCGAAACGCTAGAACTCAGCTACAGCCCCAAGGAAGGGTTGAACACTCGCCTTAAGCCTGCTGTCACAGCTCAATTGCTCAAGCACGCTAAAACTCAAACGCGAGCGATCGACCGCATGATCACAGATATTTTGCAAGCAGCTCGTGGTACTAGCGGAGACTTTCAGATCCAGCCGCAGAAACTAGATTTAGGGTCGCTTTGCCAAGAAGTTTTAGTATATCTGCGCGATCGCTTTCAACCCAAAGAGCAGCAGATTACCCACGACATTCCGAGTGACTTGCCGTTGATCTACGCGGACCCAGAACGCGTCCGCCAAGTTCTGATTAATCTGTTAGACAATGCCATCAAGTACGCTCCCGCAAAAGGCACCATTGCCTTTTCAGTCTTGCACCGCACTACTCAGAAAGTGCAGGTAAGCATCTGTGATGATGGGCCTGGTATCCCAGAAGAAAATCATGAACGAATTTTTGAAGAGCATTTTCGGCTCAAGCGCGACGAAGCTCAGGAAGGTTACGGTATTGGTCTAGCATTGTGCCAGCGCATTGTGCGAGCGCACTACGGCCAAATTTGGGTGGACTCCGTCCCCAACCAAGGTAGCTGTTTCCACTTCACCCTGCCAGTTTACCGTCCTTAGTTAGAGCCTCTCAGGACCAAAAGACGTGCTTGCTTATAACCGAATGGTTATGAAGGATTGAACTGCGATTCAGGGCTGCTATCTTTAGCATTCTGATCCTTCTAAACTGCATCAGTGAAGATACTAGATTGATTTGTTGCTTAATCCTGGGGTTAATAAGAACTCTGTATTTTTGACGTTGGCAGTTGTTAAACTAGGACTTCAAAGCTCAAGCTATTTGTTAAGAATATTGTCATCCTAAAGGCTATATAAACTACTGAGTGCTCTAAGCTAACTATTTTCAAAATTCTAGATATTGGCGTCAGGAGTAAGCAACCATGGACAGGGTTAAATTTACTTGTGCCCATCTTTACTTCAAAAAACAATAACTTAAATCGCTTTAAAGCTAAAAGAGTAGATGAACGAGGAGCCAAATTAAGCCCATGATTGCCAGAGACTGGTTGGGTACGTTCTACTATCTATCACTGCTTCCTGTCTTTGTGTTTCTGTTTATCTCAGTGACTCAAAGTATCAAATTTTAATTAAATAACCTCAGTGGGAGAAGCATTTTACCAGTAATGAATGCTAACTAGGTTGAAACATAATTGCATTCATACGGGTAAAGTTTGAGTATTTTTATAACTTTGAAGATTCAATATACTGATGCACTCAGCGTCGACAAAGCTCTCATGAAGCTTTTTCAAATCTCCGATGAAGCCTGGATTGAGGGTGTATTCCTCCACTTGAATGGTAGGTAGCAGTTAGTTTATTGGCTTTAGTGAGTGAGGGTAAGAAGAAAGTATTTTATGAAGAAACAGCGAAGTTGATTTTAAGATTCCTTGAACTAATTAGGTTGCTGATTTAAGTTCAGCTAATTAGCGGATTCTAACCTTGTAGAGGGCATATTAATTTTGATAGTAAGCAATGACAGCAGCAGATTTAGGTTTGGCTTGAATCAAGTTGCTAAGGTTTCAACCAACTCAACATTTATGAATACCAGCGTTGAAATTTTTCGAAGTCTAGCTTTAAACATTCCTTTACTCACAGCATAGTTAAGTGCTGCTTACTGAAATGAAACAGGATTCTCTGGATCGCCAGCCCGCTGCGTTTGAAGTCAGTGTTTATGAGTGCGAAGTCCATCTGAAGTTTCGTTTGATTGAAGAGAAAGGTGGACTCAGCGATCGCGATCAACTGCTAGAGCAACTGATTGATGCTTTTACCTGTGGTACCGACGAGTACCTGGAGCCGTTGCAAGTTTTAGTGAAAGCTGAAGAAGTTTCCGAAATGTCGGCTTCTCCCGAACTGCGTCGTCAACTCATCCGCCTACGCAACTCCAACGAACTAGCCTAGCGGCTCATGTCTTTTCAATCTGGGCATCCCTGTATCTGTCGCTCCTTTAGTTTTATCCGTACAGCTCATAACCTTTATAGTTCCTTGCTCCAAGCTTATAGAATGCTTGACTCAAGCAACTAGCTGAGTGCTTCATACTGGTGGCCACTGCATTTGGTTTCTCGTAGCCTCACCACTCAGTTACTGAAAAATTAAGCAAAATCTAAACCAGGTATTGACAGATTCAGGGAGATTGATTAAGTTAATAAAGGCGCGGCGATAAACCGAGGTAAATCGGTTGGCCAAATCAAAAACAGGCCCCCATCGTCTAGAGGCCTAGGACACCTCCCTTTCACGGAGGCGACGGGGATTCGAATTCCCCTGGGGGTATAAAAACTAAAAATCCGTTCGATTCCAAGATTTGGTATTGAGCGGATTTTTGTTTATGGCCTGACGACGGTTAGCTATTGCCAATCCTATGCTGACTCTGCCTCGTAGCCTGTTCTTCTTGGCGAGCGATCGGGCACTCTGAGAGTAATAGGCCATCGCAAGTAAGCCAGCAGTTTTTAGGGATTGTGCTTGTGCAACAGAAATGGGATCAATGCCGCCTTCGGGCGATCGAACTGTATAAAGGCAGCAAATTTCGTGAATCTTTAACCCTTTCTGAAGCTAATTTGGAATTGGCTAGAGGCTTGCAAGATCAGGTCAGAGAAGCCGCTTCCCTCAGTGACCTGGGTTTAGCTCACTCTCGCCTCAGTCAACTCCAAAGAGCCTTGCACTGTTTCGATCAAGCTAGGTTGATTTTTCAGGTTTTAGGGGATCGAGCCAGTGAAACCGCTGCTTTGAGCAACACTGCCTTAGTCTATGCCAAACTGGGACAACCCAAACGCGCTTTGCTGCTTTACAACCAAATTTTGGCCATTCGGCAGCAACTGGGCGATCGCGCTGCTGAGGCCACCACTCTCAACAATATGGGCTTTGCTTATAGTGCCTTTGGTCAATCCCAAACTGCTCTAGAGCATTTTCAGCAAGCGCTTTTAATTCAACGTGAGCTGGGCGATCGCACGGGTGAAGCTACCACCCTGAACAATATTGGATCTATTTATAACGACTTGGGTGAGCTGGCTCAGGCATGGTTGCATTATCAGCAAGTGTTGTTGGTGAGGCAGCAGGCGGGAGATACGTCTGGCGCAGCCATCACCATGAATAATTTGGCCTTAACCTATGCCAACTTAGGTCAATCCAATCAAGCCCTGCTGTTCTATAACCAGATTTTGTTGCTACAGCAGGAGATGGACGATCGCTTAGGTCAAGCTGTGACCCTGTCAAATACAGGGGCAGTCCATCGGTCTCTGGGGCAGTTGGAGAAAGCTTTGGGATTTTACCAGCAAGCACTGCTTATCCGACGCGAAGCAGGCGATCGCTTGGGTGAAATTAATACGACGGCGAACATTGGCACTGTCTATGTTGAGTTAGGCAAAAAAAGCCGCGCTCTGGCATTTTATGCAAAAGCTTGGGGGCTAGCAGACCAACTAGGCAATCAAACCCTCACAGAATGGTTGCGGAGTTTAATTGAAAGTTTAGATATCAGTCTATAAGCTGCAAGTATTTAGTCCTCAACGGTCACCAAGTCAGCTTTGCTATGGTTGAAGTACAGGTCAAGACTTGAGCGATACACTTTGACCTGACTGTTTGGCCTGACTGTGGAACTAAATGTGAAGTTAGTGGGCCTGCTGCAACGCTTGGTCAGTGATGAGTGTGATCGCCTGTCACGAACTTGCTGGAGTGACCTGTGCGCCAATTGCAACATTTGTTTTCGCTACGTAAACTTCTATGCTGATAGAACGGTAGCGATTGTATATGCTACTCATTTCAATATTTGGCTGCTGCCAGTTGTAACTGCCCGATCACTGGGGCTTGAGGCTTGCTGACCGTATTCCTGCCAACCATTAGGAATTGTGAGTTGGGTTACGCTCTCGATCATCTCTTTGACCTTGCACATCCTCAAAATCTTGCTGATGCCTGGAGACTACTGCAATGCTTGAATCCTATCGCCAACATGTCGCTGAGCGGGCTGCCCTCGGTATTCCACCTTTACCCCTCACCCCGCAGCAAACCTCTGAGCTGTGTGACCTTCTAAAACACCCTCCCGCTGGAGAAGAAGAGGTATTACTAGAGTTGCTGCGCGATCGCGTTCCTCCGGGTGTCGATCAAGCAGCTTATGTTAAAGCGGGATTTTTGACGGCGATCGCTAAGGGAGAAGCCACCAGTCCTTTGATAACGCCTGTGGAAGCTGTGAAGCTGTTAGGCACAATGATGGGCGGCTACAATGTGCACTCCTTGATCGAGTTGTTGCAGGTGGACAGTGCCGAGTTGGCAACGGCAGCTACAGCAGCTTTGAGCAAAACCCTGCTCGTTTTCGATGCCTTCCACGACATCCAGGAGTTAGCGACCACCAACGCATACGCTAAGCAAGTGATGGAAGCCTGGGCGAATGCTGAGTGGTTTACCAGTCGTCCGACATTGCCCGAAGCGATTCAAGTGACCGTGTTTAAGGTGCCCGGAGAAACCAACACGGATGATTTGTCTCCGGCAACTCACGCAGCAACTCGTCCTGACATTCCGCTGCACGCTCTGGCGATGCTGGAAACGCGGCAACCCGGATCGCTAGAAACGATCGTGGAACTCAAGAAAAAGGGCTATCCTCTGGCCTATGTGGGCGATGTCGTCGGAACTGGCTCTTCCCGGAAGTCTGCGATCAACTCAGTACTATGGCACATTGGTCAAGATATTCCGTTTGTGCCCAACAAGCGCAGTGGCGGATTTGTCTTAGGAAGTGCGATCGCCCCTATCTTCTTCAATACTGCTGAAGACTCTGGTGCCCTACCGATCCAGTGCGATGTCACCCAGATGGAAACTGGCATGGTGGTCACGATTCATCCTTATAAAGGAGAGATCACCAATGAAGCAGGCGAAGTGATTTCTACCTTCACGCTGCAGCCCGACACGATTTTGGATGAAGTGCGAGCAGGGGGCCGAATTCCGCTGATTATTGGGCGATCGCTCACCGACAAAACCCGGACGGCGCTTGGACTCGAACCTAGCACTATTTTCGTGCGACCCAACGCCCCAGCCGATACAGGCAAAGGTTATACCTTAGCCCAAAAAATGGTCGGTAAAGCTTGCGGTTTGCCCGGTGTGCGTCCCGGTACCTCCTGCGAACCTTTGATGACCAGCGTCGGTTCTCAAGATACCACTGGCCCGATGACCCGTGATGAGCTGAAAGAGCTGGCTTGTCTGGGTTTCAGTGCTGACTTGGTAATGCAAAGCTTCTGTCATACCGCGGCCTATCCCAAGCCTGCCGATATCAAAACTCACCACGACTTACCCGACTTTATTTCTTCTCGTGGTGGGGTAGCCCTACGTCCGGGAGATGGCATTATTCACTCCTGGCTGAACCGGATGCTGCTACCTGATACCGTAGGTACCGGAGGTGATTCCCATACTCGCTTTCCCCTTGGCATTTCCTTCCCGGCGGGTTCTGGCTTAGTGGCCTTTGCTGCTGCCTTAGGCGTGATGCCCTTGGATATGCCTGAGTCTGTGCTGGTGCGCTTTAAGGGTGAACTACAACCAGGCGTAACACTGCGCGACTTGGTGAATGCCATTCCTTATGTGGCAATTCAACAAGGATTGTTGACGGTTTCCAAGGAGAACAAGAAGAACATCTTCTCTGGGCGGATTATGGAAATCGAAGGATTGCCTGATCTTAAAGTGGAGCAAGCCTTTGAACTAACGGATGCTAGTGCGGAGCGCTCCTGTGCTGGATGCACGATTAAGCTCGGTACTGATACCGTGGCTGAGTATTTACGATCGAATGTGGCTCTGCTAAAGAACATGGCGGCGCGTGGGTATGCAGATGCTCGCACGATTATGCGGCGAGTCGCTAAGATGGAAGAGTGGCTAGCCAACCCAGCACTAATGGAAGCGGATGCAGATGCTGAGTACGCCGCCATCATTGAGATTGACCTCAACGAAATCAAAGAACCGATCGTCGCTGCTCCCAACGACCCCGACAATGTGAAGCTGCTGTCGGACGTGGCGGGAGACAAAATTGATGAGGTGTTCATCGGTTCCTGCATGACCAATATTGGTCACTATCGCGCCGCTGCCAAAGTGCTAGAAGGTGCGCCTCCGGTGAGTACTCGCCTGTGGATTGCGCCTCCCACTCGGATGGATGAGCACCAACTAAAAGAAGAAGGCGTTTATAGTACCTTTGGCGTAGCAGGGGCCAGAACTGAGGTGCCCGGTTGCTCGTTGTGCATGGGGAACCAAGCACGGGTGGCTGACAACACAACGGTCTTCTCGACTTCTACCCGCAACTTCAACAACCGCATGGGTAAAGGAGCGCAAGTCTATCTCGGCTCGGCGGAACTCGCTGCCGTCTGTGCCCTCCTCGGTCGGATTCCCTCGGTGCAGGAATACCTGGACATTGTGGCGAACAAAATAAACCCCTTCGCAGACAGTCTCTACCGCTACCTCAACTTCGACCAAATTGCTGGTTTTGAAGACGAAGGCCGCGTGATTCCCTTAGAGGAGATGCCCAAAATCGAAGACATCCTAGGCATGCCAACCGCCGCAGCACGTTAGTTAATAGTGCACTTTAGCAGGGAAAAATAATCTTAATAGCCTCTTCTCACTTAGCAGAAGGGGCTTTACTATTGCTAGCTAAATCTTGAGTTAGCATGGCCAGAAATGTCACCTGCTTGTTAACCCCTATACCAAGAAGAGAAATGCTGTGAATACTAATGAGCTTTCGCAAGAGGTCAATGTTGTATATAACGCTTTTTCTCCGTTACTTGAGCTAACAGGGAATGATTTTGAGAATCTTTTAGTAGTGGACTTGGCCAAAATAGGCATAATTTGTGGGTTTAGTGATGGTGAATTCGACCATAAAGAACTGTATGTCTATTCACTAATGTTAGGGCTGGTGAGAAAAAGCCAAGACATTTTATCTGAACTATATTGGTGGGATTCTTCAAAAGAGGTAAGAGATGTTTACAAAAAAACAGTTTTAGATTTATTTGAGAGAGTAGCTGAAAATAATGCTTATGAATTTTATATACCCTCTGTAATCAGAAGTATTGACAAAAATAATGGAACTGATTTTTTTGATCCGTTCGTTAATGCCATGTACAGGTTTGCTCAAGTTATCGTCAAAGCAGATGGAACAGTTTCATCAAAAGAAATAGAGTCATTAAAGTTAGTTTGGTACTTATTAAATAAAGAAGAGGATATTGAAATTCAAGAAGAGGAAGTCAGTCTTACTCCTGAATTTGAGGAAGAAAGTTTAGATGAGGTATTGAGCCACCTTAGCGAACTCATTGGCATGCAAAACGTGAAAGATGAGGTAGAAAGCTTAGCCAACTTCCTTAAGATTCAAAAGGTTCGGCTGGAAAGAGGAATGATAAAAACGCCTTTATCACTCCACGCTGTCTTTTGCGGGCCACCGGGAACTGGAAAGACTACAGTTGCACGATTACTTGGCAAAGTTTACAAAAGCTTAGGTTTACTAGATAAAGGACATCTTGTAGAAACTGATAGAGCAGGGTTAGTCGCTGGATATATTGGACATACCGCGCTGAAAGTTAAAGAATTAGTAGATTCGGCTTTAGATGGTGTGCTTTTTATTGATGAAGCTTACACCCTAAAACCACATGAAGGAACTAATGACTTTGGTCAGGAAGCTATAGATACACTGCTTAAATATATGGAGGATTATAGAGACAGGCTGGTAGTAGTGGTTGCTGGCTATCCTGATGAAATGACTAGGTTTATAGAATCGAACCCTGGACTTAAGTCAAGATTTAACCGATATTTTTATTTTCAAAATTATACTCCTGATGAACTATTGGCAATGTTTGAGCAACGTTGCTTTAATAGTCACCTTCAGTTAACTAATGCAGCTAGAGAAAGCTTAAAAAATACGTTCAATATTCTATACACGAATAGAGACAGAATGTTTGGAAATGGAAGGTTAGTGAGAAATATTTTTGAGAAAGTTCTAGAAAAACAAGCTAATAGAATTGCTCGAATACCTTCAATTACAGATGCTCTATTAGCCACAATACAGCCGGAAGATATACCTTCTCTTGAAAGCCTAGGAATTCATCAACAGAAGCAAGCAACAATATCACCGCCTCAGCAAAACATTTTAGAATTGGCCAAGAAAGGTGATCCACAAGCGATCGCTGCTTTAATGAATCGCTCTCTCAAACCTAAAGGAATTACGGCTAAAGCAAACTTGAAGAATGATTGTTTGCAGGTAATGGTTGAGGCAGAGCAAGTTCCAGAGGTTCAGGCTATGGTATCCCTGATTCAGAAGGGTATGACCAGCTTAGGAGTTGAATCTATTGAAAGAGTAAGGTTATATGGACGGCGTAGAGGGGATGAATTACCGTCTTGGAGTCACGAATTTGACCTCGTTGCCAATCCATTTTCGTAGCTTTTTTACCAGCATTATGTATCTTGCTTTCCTCTTTCGATAACCATAGATACTACTTGCAAAATTAGGTTGAGATGCCGCTATCAAATGTCCCTAGTTCCTGCACGCATCCATTGATTCACAGTGCCGCGATCGCTTTGGGCAGCAATTTAGGGAACTCGCAACAAACTTTAGAATCAGCTTTAGTAGCACTAGACCAGACACCTGGAATTGCCCTACAAGCGCGATCGCACTGGTATGTCACGGCTCCGGTTGGCCCGCCTCAACCCGATTTCCTCAATGGCTGTGCCCTGCTCACTACCACGCTGACCCCGCAAACATTACTCGCGACTTTATTAGAGATAGAACAGCAATTTGGGCGAGTTAGACAGGAACGGTGGGGGCCACGATCGCTTGACCTCGACTTGTTATTTTTTGATGATTTAATTTTGAAGACTGACACCCTCACCCTGCCACATCCCCGCATGAGCGAGCGGGCCTTTGTGCTGGTACCTCTGGCCGAAATTGCCTCAGATTGGGTAGAGCCAGTTTCTAGAAAAGCGATCGCAGATTTGGTTCAGGCGGTAGACTATTCAGGAGTGCGCCGATTGTGAGTCGAGTATCTTATGGGTTTTGGTTCCGAACCCCCACAGCTATTGAAGCAACGCCTCTTCTACCGAGGCCGCAAGTTTAATTTTGAAGTCAATACCCTGCGTCTACCCAACCGAGCGGTAGGAGATTGGGAATGTGTGCGACATCCCGGTGGAGCACTGGCTGTACCTGTCACCCCTGACGGCAAACTCATTTTGTTACGGCAATACCGTTTTGCCTTGAAGGGACGAATTCTAGAGTTTCCAGCGGGCACCATCGAGCCTAACGAAGACCCAGCAGAAACGATTCAGCGCGAAATTGAGGAAGAAACTGGCTATCGTGCTGGTGCTTGGCGGAAGCTAGGAGAATTTTCTCTAGCTCCTGGCTACTCGGATGAAATTATCTACGCTTTTCTGGCCCAAGATTTAGAAAAGTTAGAAACGCCACCCGCCCAAGATGTCGATGAAGACATTCAACTGGTCTTGATGACTCCTGAGGAATTGGAGCAAGCAATTTTGGCGGGACAACCTGTCGATGCTAAGTCAATTTCTAGCTTCTTCTTAGCTCGCCCCTTTCTAGCCTAGAAATTGTCAGAGCTTAGGCTAAATCTGACAGAGTTCAGTACAGTAGTACTGAAACACTTCCTTGCAGTTGTAGTAAGCCCGGATGTCTGATCTTATTTTGTTTTGGCACCGTCGTGATTTGCGAATCACAGACAATATTGGGTTGGCCCAAGCACGTCAGCAAAGTCCCAAAGTAGTGGGTGTGTTCTGCCTCGACCCCCTTATTTTGGAGCGCAATGATGTTGCGCCTGCCAGAGTCACCTACATGATCGGGAGCTTGCGAGAACTACAAGCAAGTTATGCCCAGGCGGGAAGTGAATTATTGATTCTGCGAGCTGATCCCCGTGTCAGCATTCCTACTTTGGCAGCAGCTCTGAACGTTCAGGCTGTGTTTTGGAATTGGGATATAGAACCCTACGCTCGCCAACGCGATCGCGCCGTTCTAGAAGCGCTGCACGAAAAAGGTATTAAAGCGAGCAACTTCTGGGACCAACTTCTGCATGCGCCGGAGAACATTCGTTCGGGTTCGGGCAACCCTTACACGGTCTACACACCCTTCTGGAGAAATTGGAGTAGTCGCCTTAAGGCTGAACCCGCAGAACGTTTCCAAGGGGCAGTGGGTCTAACGCCAGAGGAAAAGGCAGCGGCTCAACAGGTAGGTGCGATTGCACTCCCCACCGCTAAAGATTTAGGCTTTGTCTGGGAGAATGAACTGGTTTTGACGCCAGGGGAAACAGCAGCTCAAGAGCGACTAGAAGGATTTTGCGATCGCGCCTTGTCTGACTACGCCGAGCAACGCAACTTCCCCTCTGAAGACGGCACTTCGCAACTCAGTGCCGCACTAAAGTTTGGTGTGCTGGGGGTGCGCCATGTGTGGGCAGCCACGACAGAGGTGATGGAGCAAGTTCGCAGCGACGAAGCCAGAGACGGAGTGCAAACCTGGCGGCAAGAACTGGCATGGCGCGAGTTTTACCAGCATGTCTTGTACTTCTTCCCAGAACTAGCTGATGGCCCTTATCGCCAACCCCTCAAAGATTTTCCTTGGCAAAATAACGACGACCACTTGCAAGCTTGGTGTGAAGGCAGAACTGGCTACCCGATTGTGGATGCAGCCATACGGCAGATGAACGAGACAGGCTGGATGCACAACCGTTGCCGCATGATTGTGGCTAGCTTCTTAGTCAAAGACTTGATCATCAATTGGCAGGAAGGCGAGAAGTACTTCATGCAAAAGCTGTTTGATGGCGATCTCTCAGCCAATAATGGCGGCTGGCAGTGGAGTGCTTCCAGTGGTATGGACCCCAAACCACTGCGGATTTTTAACCCTGCCAACCAAGCCAAGAAATTTGACCCGGATGCAGCCTACATCCGCCATTGGCTTCCAGAACTCAGAAGTGTTGATACGGAAGATTTGCTTAGCGGCAAGATTTTGCCTCTAGAGCGCGATCGCTGTGGCTATCCCGCCCCCATTGTGGACCACAACAAACAACAAAGCTTATTCAAGCAACTCTATCAGCAGCAAAAAGCTGGATTCGGAGTCGAAGCTTAGGCATATAAAGCTTTAATCCATTCCCATTCTCGCGCCAAGCCTTCTGCCAAGGACACTTGAGGTTGATAGCCCAGCAGTTTTTGGGCTTTAGAGACATCAGCGGCGGTATGGCGGGCATCTCCCATCGCCGCTCCAATGTGATTGCGTTTGATGGGTTGGCCCACCACTCGCTCCATAGTGTCGAGGACTTCGGCCAACACAACACGACTGCCCCCACCAATATTAAAGACTTCACCAATAGCTTCAGGCACACTGCCCGCTGCCAGGTTAGCCGCGATCGCATCAGCGACAAACGTGAAGTCACGGGTTTGCTGGCCATCTCCGTAGACGGGAATCGCTTGGTCTTCCAAAACGGCCTTAAAGAACTTGTGAAAGGCCATATCCGGGCGTTGGCGAGGGCCATAAACCGTGAAGTAGCGCAAAGCGGTGACAGGCACCTCAAAGTTCTGATGATATAACCAACACAAACGCTCCGCCGCTAGCTTTGTAATGCCATAAGGGGAAACAGGTTGCGGGCAAATCGATTCGTAGGTGGGTAAAGTTTCGGCGTTGCCATACACAGATGAAGTGGAGGCAAAAACGAGCCGCTTCAGTTGCTTAGCGTCTTTTGCGGCTTCCAATAAAACTTGCGTGGCATTGATATTCCGCTCGGTGTAACTGCGAAAACCTTCGCCCCAACTAGCTCGGACCCCTGCCTGAGCCGCTTGGTGATAAACCACATCTACCCCATCCAGCAAGGCAGGCCAGTCTAAAGTTTGAATATCTCCTTCTACCAAGTGAAAAGTAGGGTGGCTCTCGAAGGAAACAATATTTTTACGCTTCAGTGCAGGATCGTAATAATCATTGAACTGATCGACACCGATAACCTCATGTCCTTGGTTAAGCAGTGCCTCAGCTAAGTGAGAGCCAATAAATCCAGCAGCTCCTGTAACAATATGAATAGCCATATTTTTTAGGGGGTCTCAACAAATGACTTAACTTTCAACTATATCCAGACTCTATCTGGCATTTTATCCAGCCAATTCTAGCTCTATCTTGCGGCTAGCTTTTTAACTTTGTTGGTCAGCTTACGCCAGAAATTAGACTTTTGAGGAGTAGGTGCAGGTTGCTCTGGCTTTGGCTCATGCAAATAGCGGTAATGCTCCCAAATTTCCCAATAAGGACAACCGGGTTGGATGCGAATTCCTGCCCAGTGTAAGTATTGCAGGGGTCGATTTACTTTTGAGTCGATCAGGTGATGGTCTTGAACAATGAAGTGAGGGCTACCTGCCCAGTTACCAGGGCCTTTCGGCTCTTGCTGGACAATATTGAGGCGACGCTGCACTCGCTTCAAGATCATGTAGTTAATAATGGGCTGATCGGAAGTCTTCTGAGAAAAGTCAAAATATTCCGGATGAGCAGCACACTCTGCAAAGTTATTGTATAGATCTTCCTCGGAAAAGAAGCCTTTTTTAGCGCCCCAAAAGCCTCCGTTAAACATGCCTTTTAGGTCTGTTTCACTAAAGACTTGGTCTTCAATCACTTTTTGAGAAAAAACATTTTTGATTCCACCCGCATGCTGATAATCACAACAGATGAAATCATAATTAGCTAAATAATTCAGGTTGTCACTGATTTTCTCAAAAACAACAATATCGGTATCGATATACAGAAATTCCTCAAAAGGTCCAAACCAGCAAGCCTGTTTGCGAAATTGATTGGGTCTAGCAAAAAACTTTTCCCCAAAGGTTTGTTGGAGTTTGCTGGACAAGCGATCGATGAATTGCAAATCCTCGTAGAGCGTGACGCCATAGTCGCTGTTCAGCTTTGCTGCCACTGCCTGATATTGATCGTCGTAGGGGATCATGACAATCGGTATCTCTGGATCATGCAGTCGAATGCTATTGAGCAAGGCGATCGCTTGACTCGTAACCTTGTCGTTCGCAACGATGTAAATGCCACGCTTCATCACTTTTTCCTCAACGAGCTAGTCCAAGTTTCTTCATGACCCGCTTTGTCAAACTCGGCGGCGCGTTGTAAAGCTTTGGTTTGCCTCTAAATTGAGGTTGATTTTCTGGTTCCTGCAAATATCGATAATGCAAGAAAATATCACGATAGGGAAAGTCTATATTTTCTCCATTACAAACTCGGTCGAAAAATTTAGAAGACAAGCCAATGTAATGTAGATAAGTTAGCTGTGCGTTCTTGTCATACAAAACATGATTCTGGTCGACAAAGTGGCTAGAGGTGATTGCGTTGCCAGAAATCTGGTCTTTTGGTAAATTCAATGCCAAGTTGTGAACGGGAATCTGCGATCGCATCACCAGATAATTCAATACAGATTGGTTAGGAGCAGACATATAGAGAATCTCTGATTCGCCCGCTTGCAATTGAGACACTAACCAAGCTCGTTGATCTTGATCTAATAATCCTCGTTTAGATGCATACATTCCAGCACAGAAAATTTCGGAGCGAATTCTAGATTCTGGAAAGACTTCGTTGAGTTTAGGCGATCGCAAATTATAAATATGATCAGGGCTCTTATACTGAAAATCGTAAACTACAAAATTATGAGTATCTAAAGCCCCAAAAACGTTTTGCAAAGAATTCATCACTAGCACATCAGCATCTAAGTAGATGAATCTGTCAAAAGGTGCTTCTGGATCAAAAGCACAATATCGTCGATTCATTCCTAGACGGTATACCCCTGAAATGCCCTGCTTTTGCCAAGTTTGAAGCGCAGTTGGATGAGCCGACCAAATATTTCTTGAAAAGTCTTCCCACCGAGAAAACAAATGAGGATCTTCTAGAAGCGTGACATTCTTTCTGGAGGCAATTTCTGCCCGCACTCGCTCAACTCGCTCATCATAAGCAATGATACAAACTGGTATCTCGCTACCAACATTAGCTTCAATGCTGTTTAAAAGAGCAACTAACTGGTTATACACCACGTCGTTAGCAAGGGTATAGATACCATCTACCATCGAACTCTCCACTCACGCTGGCTTGATTGTAATGCAGGGGCACTCATGTATCTTCCGCGATTTACGGTGAAATCCGTTAATCTACAGATCAAAATTCTGGTTGCTAACGAGCACGAGTCCTCTAAACCCTACTAACAAGAGCCTGAAATTGCAAACTGTCTAAGATGAATCACCCGTATTTTCAAGGATTCTTCTCAAAAACCTTAAGCGACTTTATAGTTTCTTTGCAGTGTGTCCTTTAGGCTGTTGGTTGGGCTTTCAGCTTCTAACTCAGATGGATACGCCCCTATTAAAATCAAGGACAGAAGCACGGCTTTTAGCAGATCCGCCGCTCTAGTCGTTCTCAAATTCCATGTAAGTTAAGGAAAGGAAAGATTAATGGCATCTCCTACTTGCTCATTATCCATACTGGCTGCGCGGACTGATGTTCCCTTCATGATGCACACCATTCCTCATTTAGTCAGGACTTGCAACTTTCCTTTCACTCAGCGCCTACTCGCCATTGATACGGCTCCCCTCTCCGGTGATAAAGTGGGTCGCCCCGGAATTGGTAGCCAGGAGGAGGTCCGAGCCAATTGTGATCAATTACTCAAGTCAGGGGTAGTTGATACAGTATCCGATATTGATTACTCGGAAGCCTACCATAACCGAGTGTATGCCAAACATTTTGGCCGTCGTATCCGCCAAACCCATAATTACAAGGGATATCCCATTCTAGGTACCCTATTCAAGATTGAGGAAGCTAAAACTGACTACGTCCTCCATTTTGATAGTGACATGATGCTTTACCAAGCTCCGGGCTATAGCTGGATCGAGGAAGGCATGGAACTGATACAAAAACATCCTGAGATTATGGCCATTCGCCCGCTAGCAGGTCCACCGACAATGGATGGCAGCTTGTATCAGCAGGTGCCCTATGAGCGCGATCCCAATGGTTTTTATCGCTTCAAATTCTTCAGTAGCCGAGCTTACTTAATTAACGTCAAGCGTTTTGAGGAATTGCTACCATTACCTATTCTGTGGCGATCGTACAGAAATCAAGTTCTCAACCAGTTACCCAACACCGTTAAAACAACTCTCAATTATTTCACTGGCAAAAATGCTCTAGACTCCTGGGAAATTATGGTTTCTAAGAGAATTGAGAACGACAAATATGTGCGAGCTGTCATTGACTCTCCTAAGGCTTGGACCGTCCACCCGAAGGATCGGGGTCCAGAATTTATTGCAGCTCTACCTCAGCTAATTGAAAAGATTGAAGCAGGTTGGTACCCGCCAGAGCAAGCAGGGCACTACGACTTACAATTCAAGGCTTGGCTTTCATAGAAGAACTGTGTAGCTGTTACAGCAAAATCATTTCTATCTTTAGCAGGCATTCTGATTTTAAGGAAGCTACTATGCTCCTTTAAGGAGCCAACTCTAAATGGGAGGTTGAATTGTGCAACAAGGTATTTACGTAGTAGCAAACAATAATGTCTACGATCAGTTGGTTGCTTTGCTTAATAGTGTTGAAGCTAACTACAGTCGAGACATACCGATTTGTGTAATTCCTTATAACAACAATATCGACTTGATTGAAAAAGAGATCGCCAAGAGAAAAAATGTCTCTTTATTTGAGAATCAAGCAATTATTGAGAAGTGGGAAAGATTTGTGACAAGAGTACAAGCCTTGTACTATGACTATCCCAGCGAGTTAGGAAGTAAGAAAAAGAAAGCTCAAAAAGTTCAACACAGTAGAAAATATTGTGCGTTCGATGGGGAGTTCGACAAATTTATTTTTATTGATTGCGATACGTTAGTTTTTCGTCCCCTCAATCACATCTTTCAAAAGCTGGATGACTACGATTTCATAGTGCATGATTTTCAAAGAAAGACTTCTAGCAACAAAAACACAATTGATAGTTTTATAGAAGTTTTCCAAGATTCGTATGGATCGACAGATGTCCTCTCACGCTACTTTCACTGTAGTGGTTTCTGGGGGGCGAAGCGAGGTGCGATCACAGAGCTTGACCTAGAAGTGTTTCTTCAGGATTTGGCATCTAGTGAAATTAGAATTTTTGGAGACAAGCTGAGTGAGCAACGTCTGCTTAATTATATGACCTTAAAAAAGCTATTTAAGCCTTACAACCTAACGTTTGATGGTGATTCAGAATATTGCACAGGAGTATGTGTTACCTCCAAACATTTTGAGGAAAAGCAACATATTTTGTACGACAAAGGCAAAAGACTAACCTACTTGCATTATATGGGGGTTAGTAATGAGCTTTTTGGTCAACTCTGTGAATGGCAAAAAAGTAAAATTCCGTTCAAGAATGCACTCTTACCGATTACAGATAAGCTGTTTGATCGCAAGATTAGCAGCATTCCATACAAGGATGTATTTGTACATTACAGATTTCTTCATGAGGCATGAGGAAGTGAAGCTAAAAAAGAACAGGTCATTGGCGTAAAAAACTACAATGACCTGCTCTCTCAAAAAGCTATTCTTATCGGAAAACAGGATGATTTAGTAATAGTGCACAGAAGCCTCTAGCTATTACAGGCTTACACCTTAGCTTCTTCTTCAAGAGACTCTAAGGTTTGCAGTAGTTTAACGGCTGAATAGTAAGCCTCTTCAGTCAGTTCACTCGCTTCTTCTGAGTTTTCTGCCATTCCATCAACAACCAGCTTTAGAGAACCAATCATGGAATTCAGGCGGCTGCGAATTTCGTAAGAGGTTTTAGAGACAGCAGTATGTTTGCTGAGTTTGAGCGCTTCTTGCGTGTCTTCCGAAAACTGCATCAAGCATAGGCGCGCATAATAGCCACCTTGCTTCAACAGTTCCTCATGGGAGCCCAGCTCTACAACAGAGCCTTTATCCATCACTGCAATTTGATCGGCTTTTTGGACAGTAGAAAGGCGGTGGGCAATAACAATCGTGGTGCGATCGCGGCTTAATTCATCAATCGCCTGTTGCACCAGCCGTTCGGAGACTGTATCTAAAGCACTAGTAGCTTCGTCTAACACCAGGATTTCTGGGTTACGCAATAGAGCCCGAGCAATCGCGAGCCGTTGGCGCTGGCCTCCAGAGAGCAAAATGCCGCGATCGCCAAGAGGCGTATCAAAGCCTTGAGGTAGCTGCAAAATAAACTCGTGAGCATTAGATCGCTTGGCCGCCTCAATGACATCCTCGTCAGTGGCATCTGCTTTGCCGTAGGCAATATTGTTGCGAACTGAATCGTTAAATAAGAAGGTGTCCTGACTGACGATTCCCATTGACTGTCTGAGCGATCGAAGGTTGAACTCTCGCAAATCTTGGTCGTCCAGTGTAATGCGACCTTCAGTTGGATCGTAGAACCGAGGTAGCAAATCGACAAGCGTTGACTTGCCTGCACCTGAGGCTCCTACTAAGGCTAAGGTAGTTCCCCTGGGAACCCAGAGATCTACATTTTTGAGTACCAAGCTGCTGCGGCTTGGATAGCCAAATGATACATTTTCAAACCGAATCCCCTTCTCCAGTTTGCTGTAGAGTAACGAGCCATTCTTCATGAATGGTTTGTTGTCACGACGCAGAAAATCACTCACACTTTCAACACTCGCCGAAGCATTTGCAAATCCATTGCGAGCGCCGTTTAATTGACCAACAACGGGGAGTAATCGAAAAAGGATAAAGAGGTAGGTTAGTAATACAGCGGAGACTGCTTCTAACTGTTGAAAGAAGAAGGTTCGACCTAGAAATAGAATGGTCAAAACAGCGATGATACCAGACATTTCATTGACGGGTGCGATCGCTGAGGAGTTAGCCTGAGATTGAAATTCGGCTTTCTCTCGGACTAGAATCAAGTCTTCTAACTGTTTGTATTCTTTCTCTTCATTGCCAGCAGCTTTAATCAGTCGAATCCCTGTCAAGATATCTATGAGGCGACTCGTGTAAATACGGGCAATCTCAGTTAAGGTACGACCAAACTCTTTGGAGCGGCGAATCCAAAATTGATTAACTAAAATAACTAGTGAAAGCAGGAACGTGGAAGCTAAAGTCAGCTCCCAAGATATTGATAATAGAATGCCAACAAATACTAAGATCGTAGTAGTTGTTGAAATAAGCTGAAAGATAATTTGAACTGAGCGAGCAGTTCGGCTAACCTCGTTACCAATTCGGTTAGTAATGTCTCCAACCTTAATTTGGCTATAGAAATCCAGATCGACTTCTAAGAGAATTCTTAGCCCTTCTTTCCTCAAATCATTCACTAACAATCTAGCTAAATGACCTGAGGATAGAGAATTGATGTATCCAATTACATTCTTAAGACCAATAGCAAATAGAATTGCTCCCAACATTAAAATCAGACGATATTGTTCAGGTGCGCCACTGAACAGGCCCATAATTTTTTGAATTACGGGTGGTCCGCCTTGCAGAACTACGTCTTGGCCTAGAAAACTCAAGACTACGGGCACAATTAGAGTCGTGCTGACACCATTAAACAGGGCCCCAGAAAAACCCAATACTATGGTGATGACATTCCATAGTGGGTATCGGAGAGCGTACTTTATCAGTAGTTGATTGGGAGACATTCAGTGTTTCTTGTTTGTTTCCTGCTAATGGTTTCTAACTAGTAGCAAATAAACTTAGTGTTTTTAATAACTAAAGTTACTATTATTGCATTAAAAGTCGTCCTCAAATTTTTTACAATATATTTTTATTATCGAAACCTCCCAGCTTTTGACCCTCATTGGTTTATAAGATTTAGTTTATTCCGCTATATGTTAGTCAATCTATTTCAGTGATTAGATACGTTCTAGGTATTGCTTTACGTAGTCTTTAAGGCTTTGTAAATATTATGTAAAGTTAAATGAACACCAGCGGCTTGTCCTTGAACGGAGTAAAAGCATTGGCATCAAAGCGGTAGAGGCTGGCAGGGCGTCCTGCTCCCCGTGACACTTTGATGCCAGTGTCATGGAGGAAGCCAAGCTTGAGTAAACGAGAGCGAAAATTGGAGTAGTCTGAAAAATTTTCTCCTAGCACGGTTGTGTAGAGTTGATAGAGGTCGTTGAGTGTAAATACGTCTGGTAGCACCTCAAAAGCTACTGGGCTGTATTCCAATTTGTTGCGCAGTCGTTGATATCCATATTTCAGAATTTGGTTGTGATCGAAGGCTAGTTGGGGTGCTTGTTCGAGCGGATACCAAGCAATGCCACTCACCCCATTAGCGATCAGTTCAGCATCTTCAAACCGTACTAGGGCAAAGTAGCTGACTGAGAGGTAACGCACTCCATAACTGTCAGGTGATTCTCTAGGATCGCGACCTGGTTCTCCAAAGGTGTAGAGCTGTTCTAGGTAAAGGTTCCTGACACGAATTTTTTCGGCCAGAATTCGATAGGCAGCGTCCTCTAAAGATTCTCCTTGCCGCACTAAGGTTCCTGGCAAACACCATTGGCCGAGGAAAGGTTCCTCTTGGCGCATTACTAATAAGGCTAGCAGCCGATTCTGAGCTGTATCGACTGAAAAAATGACGTTGTCTACTCCAACTTTGAAGTCCGCCAATGCTGGTTGGGCTACCGGATCTGCACTCTTTTTGGGGCGGTTTCCTGGCATGCGTACAATTGCTCTTGATGAATATAAGCTTCAACGGTCGGGGATAATGCTTCTGCGTGGCCTGCTTCCCGATAGGCGGTGGAAGAAATGGCAGGTCCAGTCAAATTAGCGATCGCAATTTTGGCACCAAGCTGCCTCAACTCCGCCAAATCATTATCCTTTAGAGGGTAACCTGGGCGAGGAATAACCAACAGCTTGACTTGTTGCAGTAGGTTTTCTACTCGATACCAAGTGGGCAATTGGGCGACTAAATCCGCACCGATCGTAAAGGTGAGGTGGGCATCAGGCCATTGCTGCTGCGCTTGTTCAACGGTGATTAAAGCACGAGAACTGCTAAGTTCTGGATGCAAGCTGATATTGTGTCGTGGCGGTTCAATATCTTGAATCAAGAGCTGGAGCATAGCGCTTCGATGCTCTAGAGGCGTTTGATGAGATTTGAAAGGATTATTAGAAGCCCAAACGGCTACATAGTCGAACTGTTGAGATAACCAACCCAAGATGGCTTGATGTCCGGCGGTGGGTGGATCAGCACTGGTACCAAAGAGCGCAATGTTCGGCATAGGTTAAGTTGCCAACGGGATAGGTGAGCTGTAAGAACAGGCAAGTTGGGGAAGAGAATCCAATCGTTACGGTCGAGCGTGGCGGGTTTGATCCGTTAGCTCTAGGAGGGGAGCGGAAATTTCTAGAGGTGGGGGTGATGGGCACTGGAGGCGACGTAACTCGGCGGATAAACTTGTTACAGAGGCGCTGGTGCGCTCTGCGATCGCCTCTAAGGATTCGAGTGGCTGCAAGCGCTCCCCTTGTTTAAAGACGGGTTGTAACAACGGTTGTTCATGATTAGACATTTCTGTGATCAACCCTAAGCGATCGCTGTGGATTTGTCCGTGTTCAAAGCAGCGAAAAATTTGCTTGCGTCCAGGATAAGTTAACTTACCGCTAGCCTCTTTCATAACGGGTAAGCCATCCAGTTCGACGAGCTTATAAACTCCGTTGACAGGCTCTCCGGTGACTAAGCGGGTGCCTAAACCGTAGCCATCAATGCAAGCACCTGCGACTCGTAATTCTGCAATTTTCCACTCATCTAGATCTCCGCTAGCAAAAATGGGTACGCCCGGAAGCCGCGATCGCACTTGTTGGGAAAGTATAGCCAAATCTCCAGAGTCAATCCGTACCCCTTCTAACGTCAGGGTGCCAGCTTCGACTTGCTGAGCAAGTTGATCGGCAGCGGCGATCGTGTTGTAAGTGTCAATTAATAAAGGAGCCCCCGGAAAGTAGCGGTGAAAGGCCGTAAACGCTTCCATTTCGCTTCCTTGGAGGGTTGCCAAAGCCATGACTAAGGAGTGAGCCATCGTCCCAGCGGGTTGACGACCGAGTTGGAGGGCCGCGAGCACATTAGAAGTAGCATCTAGCCCAGCACCTAAAGCGGCTCTTGCCGCCCAGAGTGCTGCCTGAGGGCTAAAAGCCCGACGAGTACCAAATTCTAATAGCACCGCTTGTGGACCCGCTGCATCTCGCATCCGAGCGGCGCGAGTGGCGATGAGCGTTTGGTAATTCAGCACATTTAAGAGATAGGTTTCCACAATTTGGGCTTGCCATAAGGGAGCTTCTACCCTCAAAAGTGGTTCATTGGCGAAGACAACGGTCCCTTCGGGAACAGCCCAGACATCTCCGGTAAAGCGGGCAGTTTCTAGCAAGGTCCAGAAGCGATCGGGAGCGTGGCTAAAAATTCCACTGGTTTGTAAGGCTGCAATTTGTGCTGGACTAAATTTGAGCTTTTCTAAGTACTCCAATGCTTGCGCCAAACCCATCGCCACCAAATAGCCAAAATTTTCTGGCAAGCGTCGCACAGTGAGCTCAAAACTAGCCCGACGTTGCTCAATGCTTTCTCCGACATAGCAAGCTGACATAGTGAGCTGGTAAAGATCGGTCAGCAAACTATAATCTTCTGGCTGTAGCGTTAGTTCTAAATGGGTCACATTTTCTCCTAGACCAACAAAATTCTCACGTTTGATTTTTGCCAAGGCAGCAACTCTACAACCAACCTTCTAGGTTGCCTCAACTCAGCAATTCAGCCATTTTTCTCAACACCTTTCCACAATGAGTTGCTAATTGGCGTGTCAGTTAGTGCATTCAAGGTGCTTCTAACACGACTATTCTTGTTGTTCCAGAGCCTTTGTTCTAATTATAGTCAAACTTACCAAAATTAGATAAAGCTTTGGCTAAGGTTTCACTGATTTTTCAAAATTGCATGATAGGAGCGGTCTGCAAACAGCGAGGTAAAGCTCCTGCCTACTAGCCGACAGGCTATCTGTACTAGGAGTGTTCCAGAGATTTAACCTGTCAAATTTATAGTGATTCTTACAAAACTAGGTGGTTGACTTAGCTGAAAAATAATAAAAATTTGGACTGCGCTTAGCGCCCAGGTTTGACGAATTAGTAATTCTGTCTATAGGAAAGCTCAAAAATCTCAGGGCGATCGCTCTGGCTTGTACCCAAAGAAGTTCTCACTAGCTGTTTAAAGGTAAAGCAGTATCAAGAAGAGTAAATGATGCTCCAATTAAGCTAAAGAATTATACAAATTTCAACTCGTTCTCGAAGAGTTGAAGATAATAAAGGTATCAGGTTACACAGCTTAGTTTAGGTCGAGTCACTACTCACTAATCTTGAGAGAAACCTTATGAAATTACGTACCGCCTTCAATGATTTAATTCAGTTTATTTTTGGTGCGGTGAATCGGATCTTTAGCCCTACTGACGATGAGTATCCTGCAACAGGTGTCCAGCCTTTTGAAGGAGATGTGAGATCCAGTCGGTCTCATGATTGGTAGTTAATCAGGTGCTTAGCGGTTCTGCACTATCTGAGGGGCCAAATGCAACCTTAGTTAGTGCAATCCTAAATTGCTTGAGTACTGTTGTTAGTTGTCTGAATTGGCTCGTGGTTTTACTCGTAAATATCTTTGACTCGGTGAAGTATTTCCTTATTCTTCGCCGAGTTTAATCATGAGTATCTAGATTTAATTTATCAAACTTGTTGGTTGTTTTGTTGCGATCGCTAACTTAGTTAATTAGCTTATCTAAAATAGTTAGTCCGCTAAGATTTCTTGAGTGCAGTTGCCGTTGGAATCCCACTGTAGTTCTGCTATTAGCAATGCACTGACCCCGATTACAACTCCAGTCAGCAAAAATTGCCAAGCTGCAAAGTAAGGCAGGATGAAGATGCCAAGCAAATGAATGAGCGCAACTACAATGAAGGCTCGCGATCGCATCCGCCAACCTGTCCCCAAATAACCCACTGCGTTTAATCCTAGCCATAGGGGGCAAAGCTGCAACAACATATCACCCCAGCCACAAAAGATGCTGAGGTCAGTAACTACTACACCACCGAGCATTAACCAAGCCCACCAGCGCAACACCCACTTGAAATGCTCAAATCGGCTCCAGGGTTCTGTTAATAGATGCATACCCAGAGTGCCAAATACCGTTAAGGCGGACCACCAAATAGCTTGCAAACTCCAACTGATAGGTAGAAATTGAGCCGTTGCAAAGATGGCGATCGAAATGACTCCCCAAAGCAGACACGCTTGATCGATGCGTGTATAAAAAGTGGAAATGATGGTTTTATCACCTACCTGCCAATGAATTCGCCATAAACCAGGCAAGTCCTCTATGGCAAAGGCAGATTCTTTAGAGCGCAATAAAGGGATATCAAAATTAAAAAAATCTAGGTTAATTGGGCTAACTAAATTCATTGACTTCAATAAGGTGATTGATAAAAGGCGATTGAAAATAAAATGATGTCGTTCCTTGAGGCGGAACGCTACAATCATCTCTCCTCATGTATCGCCTTTAATCTATCGACAGAAGCGGTTTAACTGATCCGAGAGTCTGTCAACAGAAGTAGCTGAAGTCGTTAGCTTTTACTTTAGATTAATGACTGTAATCTCTAGATCTAGCTTGGCATAGAACTAAAGACTGATAGTTTATGCTGACTGAAAAATTAAAACTGTATCTGTTTTTACGCTTAAATCTGGTTCAGGCTTGACTTTTTAAGGAATATTAAACAGGTGCTTGGTTTTTGATAGAAATTTAACAAACAACTCGAAGTGCCAATTATCAAAGTGGCTAAATATAGCTAAATAATTAGCTCAGTCAAAGAATTTTGCTTAATAAAAAACTTAACGCTCCACTGACAATGGGGACTGTTAAGTTATCGATGCCGAACTTGGAGAAAGCTTCTAAGCCAGCGGCAACTAAGGCGACGGCCAAAGGAATGCACCAAGTTTGCCAAGTGTTGCCTTGAACTCCAAACAAAATGGCACTGCTGACCACATAGCTCACGCCTGCCATCGTCAGTGAGCCTTCCCAACTTTTTTGCATATCCCAAAGCTGGTAGGGGTGGCGACCAAAACGGCGACCAATTAAAGCTGCTAGCCCATCTCCCCAAGTCATCACCAAGATGCCAAGAGCGGCGTATTGAGGCTGGTGTATAGGCCAGAACCAAGCAATCAACACCCCGATGCTAATAGCATAAAAAAAGGTGCCCCAACTTTTACGACCCACGCTGTTCATGCTGGCCAAAATCGGGACGTAATAGGAAGTAAAGGCGATCGCGCTAGCCAAAACAGAAGCCGTAATGCCCATCCAGGCGGGAATCTGGAGCCACCAAGCTAGCAAAATGACATTGCCCACGCCGATATGGACGACTTTTCGGACAATCTCTGCGTCAGTCTCTGTATAACGACCTAGCCACTCTGCCAAGAGCACGACACAACTAAGCCAGATGCCGACAACAGTTAACTGGACCCAAAAGCTGGGTGGAGAAACAAGGCTGAAGACTTCAGTTAGCAAAGCGAGAACACAGGGTAGGGGTGCTTTCTCACTTTATTAGATCTTGATTAGATCTTGGCTTGGATCTAATTGCTACGGCCCGGAGTGCGATCGCCAGTTGCGCCCTTAGCCACGGCTCCAGCTTCTGTTCTGTATACTGAGCTTTAAGTTTCCTTGATTTTTTACATAACAGGTCAGTCTCCTTCAATCCAGGTTTTTGAAGGCATTTTTAAGTAACGGAAGAGAGTATGAAAGTCGCGATCGCAGGTGCCACAGGTTTTGTCGGCAGTCGTCTAGTCGAGCGTTTACAGGCGGAAGGCCATCAAATTGTCGCTTTCAGCCGTAGCCGTGAGCGAGCCGAACAGTTGTTTCCTCGCACCGTTTTCTCAAATGTAGAAGTTGTTCCCTATACTCCTACTACTCCGGGCGCTTGGCAGCAGGCAGTGGCAGGTTGCGATGGCGTGGTGAATTTGGCAGGAGAAGCGATCGCGGACGGCAGATGGACTGAATCTCGCAAACAAGAAATTTTGAGCAGCCGCCAACTTAGCACCCAAAACATCGTGGCGGCGATCAACCAAGCCAACCCGAAACCAACCGTATTAGTCAACGCTTCGGCAGTGGGCTATTACGGCACGAGTGAAACTGCTACCTTTGACGAAACCAGTGCGGCTGGCAAAGATTTCTTGGCGCAAGTTTGCCAAACCTGGGAAGCGGAAGCCCAAAAAGTTAAGGATAGCGGCACCCGCTTGGTGATTGTGCGGACTGGGATTGTTTTAGGAATGGGAGGTGCACTAGCCAAAATGCTACCTCCATTCAAGCTGTTCGCAGGCGGGCCGATTGGTAGTGGGCGGCAATGGTTCTCTTGGATTCACCGCGAAGACTTGGTCAGCCTAATTCTGCAAGCACTGACCCAAACCGACATGCAAGGGGTGTATAACGGTACTGCTCCTAACCCAGTCCGCATGGCTGAGTTTTGCCATGTATTAGGCGAGGTGCTGAATCGCCCTTCCTGGTTGCCAGTCCCGGATTTTGCCTTGGAAGCTTTGCTGGGAGATGGCGCTAAGGTCGTCCTAGAAGGTCAGCAGGTCCTACCAAAGCACACCCTCTCAGATGGCTTGCAATATCAATACCCCACGGTGAAACAAGCGCTCTCAGAAATTTTGGCGGCTGGCTAGAACGAGAATTGGCAATGGGGATAGGCGTAGTGATGAAGGACGGCGATCGCACCTTACCTCACTGCCCCTATCTTCAAGCAACCCTGTAGTATGTGAAATGGAGCCTGCTCTCTACACAAATGACGCTTGCTCTGAAGCTGCCTGACCCAGTTTAATTAGTTTTCTGCTCGCGATCGCACCTAAGTTTTATGACCGCCACCACTGACTTTCTCGGCCATCTCAACCCTTCTCAAAGACAAGCCGTAGAACATTTCTGCGGGCCGCTTTTGGTGGTAGCGGGAGCAGGATCAGGCAAGACCCGCGCCTTGACCTACCGGATTGCCAATTTGGTGCTGACCCACCGAGTAGACCCAGAAAGCATCCTGGCGGTGACTTTTACCAATAAAGCCGCCAAGGAGATGAAAGAACGGATTGAGCGCTTGTTTGCCGAGCGGCAAGCGTTGGATGAATTTAGTAAGCCTTTTCATTTGCTCGCGCCCTACGAACAAAAGCAACTGCGATCGCGTGTCTACAAAGGCATCACCAAAGAATTGTGGATTGGCACCTTCCACGCCCTCTGTTGCCGAATTCTGCGGTTCGACATTGATAAGTATCAAGACAGTAATGGTCGTCAGTGGACAAAGAACTTCTCGATCTTTGACGAATCGGACGCACAGAGTTTGGTCAAGGATATTGTCCAAAACAAGTTGAACTTAGATGACAAAAAGTTCGATCCGCGATCGGTGCGCTACGCCATTAGCAATGCCAAAAACGAAGGCTTGTCGCCACAAGAATTGGAGCAACAGCAGCCCAACTTTAGAGGTCGGGTAATTGCTAATGTCTATAGCTGCTATCAAGATGCCCTAGCCGCCAACAACGCCCTAGACTTTGACGACCTGATTTTGCTGCCCGTGCAACTGTTTAAGCAGAATGAGCAGGTGCTAGCTTACTGGCACAAGCGGTTTCGTCACATTTTGGTCGATGAGTACCAAGACACCAACCGCACCCAGTACGATTTAGTGCGATTACTTGTAACGAACGGCGCAGAGTCACGCGACTTTAAGAGCTGGGATTACCGCTCAATTTTTGTCGTGGGCGATGCGGATCAATCGATCTATTCTTTCCGTAAAGCCGACTTCAAAATCTTGATGGGCTTTCAGGATGACTTTGGCGATCGCCTCCCCGACGATGACACCCGGACGATGGTGAAGCTGGAGGAGAATTACCGCTCCACCGAAAATATTCTCCAAGCCGCGAACGAACTGATTGAGAACAACACAGAGCGGATCGACAAAGTCCTGAAGCCGACTCGCGGTAGTGGCGAAACCATTTTCTGTCACCGCTCTGATGATGAAACCGCTGAAGCCGAGTTTGCGGTTCACCAAATCCGCACCCTAGAACGCCAGAACCCCGAACTCAACTGGGGCTGTTTTGCCATTTTGTACCGCACCAATGCTCAATCCCGCGCCTTTGAGGAATCGTTGGTGCGTTGGGGAGTGCCCTATAAAGTTGTGGGTGGTCTCAAGTTCTACGATCGCAGAGAAATTAAAGATGTCTTGGCGTACTTGAGAGCGATCGCCAATCCCGCTGACACCGTTAGTTTGCTGCGCGTAATCAATACCCCCCGGCGTGGTGTGGGCAAAACCACGATCGACTCGCTAACCAATGCAGCGCAACAACTGGGTGTACCGCTCTGGGAAATCTTGCAAGACGACACTTCGGTTAAAACCTTGGCGGGTCGCTCTGCAAAAGGCGTCCTCAACTTTGCCAGTATTATCCAAACTTGGCGGGAGAAACTAGAAACTATCCCTGCCACAGAGATTGTCCAAGGGGTACTCGAAGACTCTGGTTATATTCAAGACCTGCAGAACCAAGGCACAGATGAAGCCCTCGATCGCGTGCAAAACGTCCAAGAGCTTTACAACGCGGTGCGGCAATTTGAGGAAGATAACGAAGACAAAAGCTTATCCGGTTTCCTAGCCAACGCCTCCCTCGCCTCTGACCTGGATGACCTAAAAGAAGATGACGCCCGCGTTTCCCTAATGACGCTGCACTCCTCGAAGGGATTGGAGTTTCCAGTGGTGTTTTTGGTGGGTTTAGAGCAAGGCTTGTTCCCCAACTTCCGATCGCTCGAAGACCCGACTGCTTTAGAAGAGGAACGGCGGCTTTGCTACGTCGGCATCACTCGGGCCCAAGAGCGGTTGTTCATTAGCCACGCGCGGGAACGTCGCCTCTATGGTTCACGCGAACCTGCTAGTCCCTCGCTATTTCTAGCCGAGTTGCCCAGAGAGTTGCTTACCAGCAACGTTGCTACGGCCATCCCCACACGGATGACTCAGGGAATTGCTGCGGCTAAACGCGAAGGCGTTGCTGTCGGCTCCGCTCGGCCCAATAGCCATGAAGATGATTGGACTGTGGGCGATCGCATTGTGCATAAAGCTTTCGGCGTGGGTCAAGTTACGCATATCTTTGGCAAAGGGGACAAAATTTGCCTCGCCATTAAGTTTCCGGGTTTAGGCCAGAAAATTATTGACCCAAAGGTCACAGTGTTGCAGCGCGTAGAATAATTCAATTCAATCGGAGGCACCTAAATAGGATGGCAAAGCATACACAAGCCCACATGGCCAAGACCTTGGAGAAGAACAGAGGTGAGGCTTGGAAGGATATGACCAAGCGCCAGATGGAATATTACATGGGCGCTAAACTTTTGGAGATTGGGGTGAACCCAAAGTCAGCTATTTACCGCTGGTCTATGGAGGACAAGGGGAATAGCGAGGAGTGGACCTATAGCGCCTATTGGGGTGACTCGAAGGAGAAGCTGGAACAGCAGGAAGCTCAAGGTGGCTAAATAGGTTGAGTCTTTGGCTTGGTTGGTGCTGCATACCGTTAGATTTTGCAGAACCGAGCCTTTGGGGGCGCTTGCCCCCAAGCCCCACTGAGAGACGGTTGCGTCCCTCAGACTCCCTCCAAAAGGGGCACCAATGTTTGTTGTATTAGGTTGATTTGTATTAGTGATGGGGTTGTTGTACTCTTAGAAAGACCGATCGGTCTTTTTTAAGGACTGCTGTATGGCTAAGGCTGACGAAACTAGAGCCAAGATTTTGCAAGAGGCGGCGACTCTGTTTAATCAGCAGGGCTACGCGGGTTCGTCGATGTCGGACATCATGCAGGCGACAGGGTTACAAAAAGGAGGGATTTACAACCATTTCACGAGTAAGCAGGCTCTAGCTTTAGAGGCTTTTGACTTTGCTTTTCAGAGGTGCCAAGAACGGTTTCGCATTGCTCTGGCGACAAAGCAGCATGCTATAGAACGGCTGCAAGCGATTTTGGGTGTCTTTTACAGTTTTATCGAAGACCCGCCGATCGCGGGAGGTTGCCCAATTCTCAATACGGCGATCGAGAGTGATGATGCCAATCCTGCATTGCGCGATCGCGCTCAAGCAGCGATGAATACCTTACGCAATTCGATTCGACGCACTGTGGAGCGGGGAATTGCCAGGGGTGAAATTCGGCCTACGGTTGAGGCGGATACCGTAGCAACGGTGATGATTTCTACCTTGGAAGGAGCCCTAATGATGAGCAAGCTCTATGACGATCCGGTGCATTTGGAGCGAGCGATCGCGCATCTAAATGATTACCTTTGCAATCGCTTACAACCACCATCAATTTAGTGGGTTAAACGAAGGGTTATTTTTTTGCGACTCTACAGACCGATCGGTCGGAATTTGTCTTTCTAGGAGTTTTTAATGCTGAAGTTCTACTATGCTCCCCTCTCACCTAATGCGCGTCGAGTCTGGTTGACGCTGTTAGAAAAACAAATTCCATTTGAACCTGTGCTGATGCAGTTGAATGGAGACCAATTCCAACCGGAGTTTGCCGCGATTAATCCTTTCCATCACATTCCTGTAGTGGTAGATGAAGGGGTGAGAGTTTTGGAATCTTTGGCAATTCTGGATTACCTAGAAGCTAAATACCCTCAACCTGCTCTGCTACCAACTGATCCGCAGGCGATCGCCACAGTACGGATGGCCCAGATGGTGACGACGAATGAATTGGGGCCAGCAGTGTTTGGATTGGTTGTGCAGCTCGAAGAACCAAAGCAGCTCGAACGAATTCAACTTCAAGTGGCGCAAGGGTTGAGTTTTCTTAACGAGTTGTTGGGCGATCGCCCCTACTTTGGCAGCGACCAATTGACTTTAGGCGATGTTGTCGCAGGAGTTGTGGTGTCTCTTTTGCCTTATGTGCAAGTTGACTTAGTGAGCTACCCAGCCCTCAAAGCTTGGTCGGAGCGGTTGATGGCACGAGAGGCTTGGCAAAAAACACAACCCAACCCACAGCAGTTTGAGGAATTTAGGCGGCGAGTCAAGATCATTGCCAAACAACAGTTACGCCATTACTTGCAGGGTAGACGACGGGATAAAGCGATCGCCTCTGGTTCTTAGTTCTAGTTGCTACGAGCTGGACAACGGCTGAGGATACCGCTGAGTGACCTGCCTTAGGAAAGAGGGACGCCCGCTTGGATTTATCTACGCTGTGATCAGAATGGGGAAAATAAATGAGTTATTTACTAATCATTGTGCTGCTCGCTTGGGGTGCGGTTTACCTATTTGCCAGACAGGCAGGTAAGAGTGACGCACCTAAATAACCTGAACCGAGCGGTTGGCTGAATCGTGATGTGAAAGCAATGATCAGGAAAGTCGGATTGTGGCTGCTCTGGATTGGCTTTATTGCCTATGCTTTGTTCTTAGCTCCCCCCTGGCAGCCTGACGTAGGCCGCTTACAAAACTTCTTGGCGGGAAACTGGACAGATCTGAACGCTTGGGTCGTGGCAGTGTTCAGTCTGATTGGCATGTGGGTGATGATCTATAGCTGCCTCATATTTGCCGATGGCCGTATGCAAAAGCTTCCTGCTTGGCCGTTTGTCCTAGGTTCTCTGGGAACCGGAGTGTTGGGTTTAATTCCTTATTTGGCGTTGCGAGAGCCAAACCAACATTTTTCGGGGCCTAAAGATGGCTGGCTCAAGTTTTGGGATTCACGCCGCACTGGTTGGTTGATCAGCATAAGCACGATCGCCTTTATCGCCTATGGCATTCTATTGGGTGATTGGGGTGGGTTTGTGCAGGAGTTTCAAACCAGCCGCTTCATTCACCTAATGAGTTTGGCGTTTTGCCTTTTCGGTCTGTTGTGGCCGACCTTGCTAGGAGACGACATGGCCCGTCGGGGCTTAAAGGAGCCAGGCTTGTTTTGGACTGTAGCTTTAATTCCGCTATTTGGGCCACTGGCTTATCTTTGCTTCCGCCCACCGCTACCAAACGATTAAAAGTTAGATAACAGATAAAAGTCTAAGCTCGACTGATTATGGCTTTGGGCCTGCCTACTTTTATGCCTAAAGAGAGATCTTTAATAATTCTTTGAAAACTCCTGATAATATTTCGGGCTCTCGTGATTTTGTCTGGGAATTACTAATTAAAGCTGTTTTATCAAGGTAGGCGAGTTGTGAGCCAAGCTAATGCTGGTCCGAAATCCTGTGCTTGCTACAACCTCTCGCCCTGTGGTGCAGCAGAGGCTGGCAGATTGTTTCTGTGGCTTCCTGTACCGCACACCCTAAAAAAAATCGTGCCCTATTTGCAGGCAGCAAACTTTAGTTGCGATCTGATGCCAGAGCGGCATGGCCTGAGTATTGCTTGTGCACCTGGGCAAACCCAGGAGTTAGCCAAAAATATCGGCGAGTTGCTGACTCCGCGAGAGTTGGAATCTACTCAAGTGTTGTTTGTTCGAGGCAATATCCAGCCCCGAATTCATGACTTTAGCGATATTACCTCGTTGCAACGCTTCATCAAGTTCACTCAATCCGATTGGCTAGTAGAGATGCTGGCGGCTAAACGCTTCACTAGCTTTTTTCAGCCCATTGTTCACATGGCAGACACCTCTCGGATTTATGCTCACGAAGCGCTATTGCGGGGGTTTGACGAGCAAGATCGTTTGATTATGCCAGGTGTCATTTTGGATTTGGCTACAGAAGCGGGACTGCTGCCCCAAGTGGATCGACTGGCTCGTCTAAGCGCGATCGCCGCTGCCAGTCGGCATCAAATCTCTAGCCACATCTTTATCAATTTTTCCCCTACGGCGTTGTATGACCCAGTTTCCTGCCTACGGAGTACTGTAGATGCCATTGACGAGGCAGGCATTCCCCATGAGCATGTGGTGTTTGAAGTAATTGAGTCCGATCGCCCTCAGGATTTGGATCATCTCAAATCAATTTTGAAATACTACCGAGATGCAGGGTTTCTGATCGCGTTGGATGATTTAGGCTCAGGCTACTCTAGCCTCAATTTGTTGCATCAGTTACGTCCAGACTTCCTCAAATTGGATATGGGCCTGGTTCGAGATGTGCATCAAGACCCCTATAAAGGTCTAATCACAGAAAAGATTTTGGAAATTACGCAGCAGTTAAATATTCAGACGGTAGCTGAAGGCATTGAGTGCATTGGGGAGCTGGACTGGCTGCGGCAGCGTGGTGCCACTTTTGCCCAAGGATACTTGATTGCCAAACCAGGGGCTTTGCCTGCCGCTACGACGCCTTGCTTAACTGCGATCGCGCCACCGATTTCAAATCAACCTAGTGACCACCTGTCGGACGCAAGTAGCCAAGATCAGCAGTTAGGCAGCCAACCACTAGCGAACTACGACTTACAGGCGCAAATTGATCAGCAAAGCGAGTCGGAGCGAATTGTTGCTGCTGTAACTCAGCGCATTCGACAATCTCTAGACTTAAATGAAATTTTGCAAACCACAGCAGCAGAAGTTCGACAGCTGTTTCAGGTAGATCGAGTTGTCCTTTATCGCTTTGCGTCCGACTGGAGCGGGGTCGTAGTGGTAGAGTCTGTAGCCGAGGGATGGCTACCTATATTGGGGCTGAATGTCATAGATACTTGCTTCCAATCCAATCACGCTTGTGAATATAAGCAGGGACGAACTAAAGCAATTGAAGATATTCACGCCGCAGAGCTGACTCCATGCCATGTGGAGCTACTACAGCAGTTGCAAATTCGGGCTAATTTAGTGGTGCCAATTTTGCAGCAGGAGAAGCTGTGGGGGCTAATGATCGCCCATCAGTGTAGTGGGCCTAGAAGCTGGAAAGCTTCTGAGATGAATCTATTCAGCCAGTTGGCGGGTCAAGCCGCGATCGCGATTCAGCAGTCGGAACTTTATCAACAACTACAACAAGCTAACCAAGAGCTACAGCGCCTCGCGTCTTCAGATGGCTTGACTCAAGTGGCAAATCGTCGCTGCTTTGATGAGTATTTAGCTCAGGAATGGCAGCGGTTAGCGCGGGAGCAAGCTCCTTTGTCCTTGATTCTGTGCGATGTTGATTGCTTCAAGTTATATAACGACACCTATGGGCACTTAGCTGGAGATGATGCTTTAAGACAAGTTGCCCAAGCGATCGCCCAAGCTGTAAAGCGACCTGCGGATCTAGTGGCTCGTTACGGGGGTGAAGAATTTGCCATCATCCTACCGAATACGGATGCGGTGGGTGCTGCCGCAGTCGCGACCGAAATCCAGGCCAAGATCAAAACTTTGCAACTGCTGCACATTAGTTCTCAAGTTACTGGATTCGTAACGCTTAGCCTCGGTGTCGCCACAACAATTCCCCAGAGCCAGTCTTCTGCTGCAACTTTAATTGCAGCCGCCGATCAAGGTCTTTACCGAGCTAAAGCTCAAGGCCGCAATCGCTTATTTCAAATCAACTACGAAGAAGCAAATACTGCTGCAATTGTGGAAAGCTAAGCCTGCTTGTATGTAGAGCGACCGCGCGAATAGTATAGACTGGCAGTTTCGGTTGAAGCGCTAATCTTGGTGGGCGATTGCTCAGTGCTTAGCTCCTAAGCTATTAAGGTAAAAAAGTATAAACTTCTAGCATGGAGTTTGAATGGGATTCCAACAAGGCTGCTAGCAATGTTCAGAAGCACGGCGTTGAATTTCAGGAGGCAGCTACAGTGTTTGGTGATGTACTATCTGCCACTTTTCCCGATCCTGATCATTCAATCAGAGAAAATCGCTACGTCACTATCGGGCTATCCAGGTATGGCCGTCTACTAGTGGTTTCTCATGCTGACCGCAATGACCGTACCCGAATCATTAGTGCCCGCGAAGCAACGCGACAAGAGCGGAGATTTTATGCAGAAGGATGAAAATGAGCTAGAAGATGAGCTTCGCCCAGAGTACGACTTCTCCAAAATGGCAGGTGGGGTGCGAGGTAAGTATGCGGCACCCTATAAGGCGGGGACAAATCTTGTGTTGCTTGATGCCGATGTGGCTAAAGCCTTTCCAACGGCTGAAGCTGTCAACGAAGCATTGCGATTATTGATGCAAATTGCTGAACGTCAACGTGCCTAGCTTCTTTTGCTGAATGGCGTTTATATAAGCAGGGCGATCGCACTCAGATCAATATGCATTATTTGGTTCAACCTCTAACCATCGTGGATGAACCGTTTCTGTGGGAAATGCTGTTTGAGGCAGCCCACCTAAGAGACGAGGGCGAAACCAGCATTCAAGCCGCGATGCATCATCCCCTCCTAGCTCGTTACGTTGAAGGTTGGGGCCGAGAAGGAGATCTAGGATTTGTGGCGATCGCCTCCGGTACCAACCAGAAAGTTGGAGCAGTCTGGGTCAGGCTTTGGACAGGGGCAGAAAAAGGCTTCGCTTATGTAGCAGATGACGTGCCAGAGTTAGCGATCGCCGTACTACCGGACTATTGCAACCAAGGCATTGGCACTCAGCTCATCGCTCACTTACTGAAAACGGCAAAACCGATTTACCCGGCGATTTCTCTCAGTGTCAGAGATAGTAATCCTGCCCTACGGTTGTATGAAAGGATGGGGTTTCGAGCGATCGCGGGGAGTGAAGTTCGCAATCGCACTGGCGGCATTTCCTTCACGATGAAAATAGCGCTATAAACGTAGACTTGCTACTTACAAAATCTGGTTGCAATTCCGCAGTGCCAGCAAAGCTGTACCGTAGGCTGCTTCTGTTTGCGCAGAGCGAACCACAGAGGTTTTTAGTTGACGCTCGCGAATTTTAGTCCATGCTGAGTTGTTTGCCCCTCCTCCAGCTGTGTAGACCTGTTTGAGCGGCGTGGCTCCTAACTTCTGCAACAGCTCATAGCCCTGAGCTTCAATGCGGGCCATACTCTCTAGCAAACCGTGGAGAAATTCCACTGGGTCTTCCGGGCGTGGTTCTAATTGGGGAGCTAGGGCAGCATCATTGATCGGAAAGCGTTCGCCAGGGTGCTGCAATGGGTAGTAATGCAACGAGCTTTCCTGTTCAGTGGGAATTTTTTCGCTAAGCGTTTCTAGTTGCTCAGAACTAAAGAATTTTTGCAACACTGCTCCACCCGTGTTGGAAGCGCCACCCACAAGCCACCATTCGCCCAAACGATGGCTGTAGATACCGAATTGAGTGTCATCGATCCGAGTTTGGCTCAAAAGCTTGAGGACCAAAGTGGAACCGAGCGACGTGACGGCTTCACCGGGAATTTGGGCTCCACTTGCGAGGAATGCGGCAATGCTGTCTGTGGTGCCAGCACAGACGAGGCAATCGGGGCGCAAGCTAAATTGGGTAGCGATCGCCGCCTTAATCGGGCCAATAGGCGTACCAGGAGCCACGACCTGGGGTAGCAAGGGTGACATGGGCAAACTCTCTAACCAAGCTGGGTAGCATAGCTGCTCGGCGTCATAGCCCAGCTTGAGGCTGTTGTGATAGTCGCTGATCCCTAACTTGCCGTGGAGCAGAAAACTCAACCAGTCGGCTTGGTGTAAGAAATAGCGCACTTGGGCAAACTGCGGTTGCTGAGTCCACCACAACAACTTAGCCAAACTAGAAGTGGCACTGATGACACTGTGATTCGCAGGGGCAATCGCCTGCAACATCTCCAAAACTGCTGCTCCACGAGCATCGTTATAGAGAATCGGTTCATCAATGGGTCGTCCGGCGCTGTTGCAGATCAGCACAGTCGAAGAGGTGCCATCGATCGCGATCGCTCGGATAGATTGGCGCAGCTCTAGAGGAATTTTCTCGATCAGGGCAAATAAAGCTGTTTGCCAACTAGTGACCCAATCCTTTGAAGCCGTGGCGACATAGGGATAACTGGCTTGCGCCTGCACGGTTCCCTCGGCGTCAATTGCGATCGCGCGTGCGCCTGAAGTGCCAAAATCTAGGCCAAGGTAAAGGTTCATTGGGTTAAAAAGGTATTAAATCTATCTACTGACGTTAGACGTTTGGTTTTATACTCACTACAATTCATTTTTAATAAGAAACGGCAAAAACTCTTTAGGAGTTTCACATGAAATACACATTTGAAGTCCTAGGTGTCTCACCCATTTTACATTTCTTCAATCATCAACAAGAAATTATACAAAAGCTGCCAGAACCTGGTGTGGAATATGTTGGTTCCTACCGTTGCACCCTTGATTCTTTTATTCAATCCATCGAGACCGTACCTCCCCAACGCGGTTGGGATTTAGATCAAGTGGTAGAAACTGTCGTTAATTTTTGGATGAATAATTCTGAAAAGATTCAACTCTGGAAACGCCGCTTAGAAGATGCTGGCAATGAGAACTTAATTGTGGCTAGGATTGCAGATCTCAAAGCTTTAAGAACCACGTTCGAATCTCTAATTAGGGATTAAAACAACAGGCTATTTTTATCTATTCCTAATAGATTGCCAGTCGGCAATCTTAGGGTTTAGTGAAAACTGTCAGCATTACAGGACCTAGTAGATAATAATGACCTTGGCAAGTTAGCCCTGTCTGTTGTCCTAGCTGTTCGCGGGCTTGCTGGCTATAAAGCCGAATTTCTCCTGGCGAGATCAGTAGAACTTGGGTATCTGACCAAGGCTGCCACGTCAGGTCAACTAAGTAGAAGCAACCCGCTGGTTTTAAGACTCGGCTGACTTCAGCAAAAACTTGCTCTGGCTGACGGTAGTGCAAAAAGCTAAGTGTGTTAAACACGGCATCAAACTGTGCCTCGCCAAAAGGTAGCTGCTCGGCATCGCCTTGAACATAGGTGAGCCGAGACGGCAGAGGATGGCGTTTTTGGGCTTGCCCCAGCATTTCGGGAGAGAGATCCAATCCTGTCCCTTGTAAGCTGGGAAATTGCTCTGCTAAACGATAAAGTAATCGCCCAGTACCGCAACCCAGATCTAGTACCTGAGCGCGATCGCCTAGCTGAATAAATTCCAGCAAGCGCTGATGAATGGCTTGGTAAAACACGGAAGGAAAGAGCCAGTCATAACTGGGTGCCCAGCGATCGAACAGTTGTTTCTTGTCCAAAGATTTTTCGTTCCCAAAAATAAAGAGACATGGTTTCAGAACAGCGAGCAAAGCCTTCCTTTATTCTCGCGATCGCTGGCAGAAGGTGTGGGGATCAGAACCCTACTCAAGGTATAGGTAGCCAAGGTGGAGGTCCTTCCCGCCGAAGGAATCTCTCTGAAGGTGAACTGAGGTAACTTGGTAGGCGTTGAATGAGCTAAGACTTCGCCGCATTGGATGCATGAGGTGTCAAGGCAAATCTTACTCAGCCAGCTTGAATTTTTACATACGGGGATATGACCATGAGTGAAGAACAAGAATATAGAAGCGGTAATCCTGAAGACGCTGAACCTGGCAAAGGTGCAGGAGGGGATCAGTTTGGCGTACAGATGGCGCAAAATCCAGCTGTGAACCCAGCTGATGAAGAAATTCCCTCCAACGTAGATGTGGCCCGCAATATCAAGAACTTGGATGCTGCGGTGGAGCAGGAAGAAAATACTGACCTGAAGACAACTGATGGTTATGTGATCGATGAGTCTGGTCGGATCGACAACTTTGCGATTGAACCTCCTATGTACGTGCAAGAATAAACTCCGTTTAGCAGCGCCTCCAGAGCCGAATTTAAAGCAGCCGAATCCAGAGAAGCCGAACCCGATGAGCCAACAGTTGACAGACACCGCACTTCCAAAATTGGGGTTGGTCTGCATTACCTCTACCAATCAAGTGCGCTATCGTGCTTTGACCCGGAAGCGGTTATTACAGCTAGAACTCAGTGAACAGGAACGAGTTTTGCGAGCGCTGTATGCCGACAATCTACAGCGCCTCAACCTCGCAATCGATTTCTGTCTAGAACAAGGGATTCGGCTCTATCGGCTAACTTCAGCTTTATTTCCGTTTGCCGATGAGCCAATTGGTGAAGGGATTTTGTTGGAGTTTCAAGCCACGCTCCAAGCCACGGGCGATCGCGCCCAAGCGGCAGGCATTCGCCTCGTCATCCATCCCGATCAGTTTGTGGTGCTTAGCTCTGATAAACCAGAGGTGATCGAGAATAGCATCAAAATCCTACGGACTCAGGCGCAAATCTTTGACTTGCTCGGTTTGCCGCGATCGCCTTGGGCGATGATGGAAATCCACGGCGGCAAAGGCGATCGCGCGGAACGGTTGATTCGGGTGATTCGCGATCTACCCGATGGGATTCGTTGTCGTTTGGCTTTAGAAAATGACGAGTATGCTTACAGCGCGGCAGAAATCTTAGCGGTCTGCCAGGCGGCTGAAGTGCCAATGGTGTTTGATGCGCACCATCATGTCATTCACGAAAAACTGGAAAGCTACGAGCACCCTAGTGTAGCGGAGATGGTGTTAGCTGCTCGTGGCACTTGGCCCTTTCCAGAATGGCAGCTAGTGCATATTTCTAATGGTTGTGATGCTTTTGGTGACCCCCACCACAGCGATCTGATTACAGTCATGCCCAGTTCTTACCGGGAAGTGCCTTGGATTGAGGTGGAAGCAAAATTAAAAGAGCAGGCGATCGCGAAACTCCGGGAAGAATGGTTAGCTCCCGCGATCGCCTCAATGTCAGCCTAATCAACCAAGTCTCAATTTTTGCTCAACCCCTCTCCACACCAAAGAGGGGTTGATCGATCAGGAGCTAAGTTAGCTTATTGAGCTGTGACGGTAGCTTCAGCTTTGACGTAATCAGGTAAAGAATTACGCAAGCGATCGCCGTAGAGTGCCAGCGCATTACCGCCTAACAATAATGCTAGATGCTCGCGATCGTACTCAGTGGCTGTGGCTGCATCTTTAACGCAATCCTTGAGGACGCCATCCCAGTGGCCGTAGTCACCAGAGAAGCAAGGAATGTGCTTGCCTGCTTCACCCATTGCCTGAGGCATGTAGGAGGGGCCTGGGTCATCCGACTCATAGGACGCAAAGATCTGACCACGTTTGAAGTAGTCCATCGGATCGCGGTGGCGCAGATCGTAGTGCTCATACAGGCTAGCGTCATCGATCTTGGCAGGGTCATGCTCAGCACTCCACAGCAAGTCGAACAGATTTTTCGCCTGGTTGAGCAAGTTAACGTTTTGCACACCCCGCTCTTGGATCATCAGTTTGGTGAAGTCCATGAGGGAGGGGCGATATGGGTTTTTAGGATCGAAGTCACGAATCCGCTTCTCCCAGTGCTCATGGAAAGCATGGGCGAGGTCAGGAATCCAGCCGCAACCTCCTTCGAGGAAACCAACGCGTAGGGTGGGGAATTGCTCAAATGCCCCATCGAAGACCATGCGCGCCATTGCCATTTGCTGCTGGTTGCGCTGCACGAAGATGTGGCTCAGGACAAAGGTTTCCATGTGGTCAGCAATACCGCCCACCATGTAGGAACCAGGGCCACCGTGGATGCCCAAAGCAATATCCAACTCCACCGCAGTTTGTAGGAGGGGGCGGAAGTCTGGATGGCTGATGTTCTTGCAGGTGCGGATTTCGGGGAAGGCATCCGGCGCTTTGGGATGAGGAATGGGCAGGTTGGGAGCCACCGCTATACCGACCATGCCGAGTTCATTGATGCAGCGCTTCATCTCCGCGATCGCAGCGTCTACATCTTGAAGTGGCAGAACCCCGATGGGCTTGAGGCGGTTGTCATAACCACGGCAGTCATCTGCCATGTAGGTGTTGTAAGCGCGGCAGAGGGCGATCGCAAAATCTTTATCTAAAATGCTGGAAAAAATCAGATTGAGCGTGCCGTAGATAACTTGGACATCCACACCTTCGCGGTCCATATGCTCAATGCGGACCCGGTTGAACATGGCACCGAGAGTCGTCTCAGGATGCAGGTTGCGGAAGCCACCTTTGCCTAAGCCTTGGGGCTGGGGGAACATCCGCACATAATCGTTTTTGCCAGTTGCAGGATTAAAGTCAATCAGCTTCGCGCGCTGATCACCCAAACTGTCAATCACCAGACCAATGCGATCGCGATACTGTGGCTCTATATAATCCCGCAGCAGTAGCGGATTTTCTAGCTTGTGGGCATCCGCATCGATTACCAGTAAACCTTGATACATGAACGCTCCTCAGTGGATAGCCTGTAAAGTGGAGACAAACCAGCCAGCAAGCCTGGAAACATTTGCCGACGTTGGCTCCAACAAACTTTGAATCAAAGAAATTATTGAGTTTGTGTACAAGTGTAAACGCTAAGCCGTCTTGCGCTGTAAGTAAGCCAGAATTTGGCGCAGACCAAACCAATTCTCGAAGGACCAAGTGAAGGAACTGAGAATAGTGATGCCAGGGTACTTGACGAAAGCAGGCTGATTTTTCTCAAAGACAGCATGGCCGCCTAGGGCAAACACTTGGGTGAATACTAGGCAAACTAAGGTCAGCCGCCAATCGTAAAATAGCAAGATTACCGCTGCGATCGCCAAAATATTGGTGAGATGGTGCAGAGCCTGGTTAATGGGGTTTTGATGACTGGCAACAAAGTGGGCTTTCGATTCTTGCAACAACTGTCGAAATTCGCTCAAGGTGGAATCCTCACAGACTAAGAATTCATGCCAGGGATCGGAAACTATTGTTTAAGCAATAAGCAACTGTTTAAGCAACATAGCACTAGGCTTCTGGCTTAGGCGAGGGCGATCGCCAGTTTTTGGCAAAAATCACCCAGTTGGGCTGCTTCTAAGCTAGCGCTACCACCACCGGAGTTGCAGATAACTCCGTTCTGGTTGGTTCAGTTCTTGCTCGCTCAGCCACTCCACAGGCTTGTAGGTGCCAAAAATATGGTCCCACCAATCTACAGCTAAGCCGAAGTTGTGGTCCCACATGCCGTATTTATGATGTACGTAATGCACAGGCATCTTCATCCAGAAGCACTTAGTAGGGTTTTCGTGCTGGAGTTGATGGGCATAAGCTGAGAACGCCGCATAGGCGATCCCACCTAGCAGCCACCCGCTACCCGCAGGAATCGAGACAAAAAACATCAAGCCCAGCACAATAAACGTGCCTCTGACGTAGTCACGGAATTCCCACAAAACGCCTTGGCCTTCATTACGCCGATGGTGGTCGCGATGGCGCTCGCCCACCCGAGGGGACGCATGCATTAAGCGGTGCATCCAGTACTCCACCAAGCTGGCCAGAATAAAGGCGATGATGAAACAGGCAATGCCGATGGCGATCGGCTCTAAGGTCAGCATGAACTCTCCTTCCTCACACGGTGCCCGCAAAGAACCAATAACGACTATTTTGACATCCTCTTCGTGGCTCAGGAGCTACCCAAGGAGGTTTGTGCCACTGATTTCTAGAGAGCAAGGATCTAGCGAGGCGATCGCTCAGCCTAGAATTAAGAGCTTTTTCGCGGCTTGAGAACCATTTGGCGCTGCTGGTGTCTATTTGAACTCCGGTGGTAAATCAGCTTTAATCGAAATCCAATGCATCGTGCGGATGAGCGTGAGGGGAAGGGGAATGTCGATCTTGTTACCGATTCTGGCGACTGTGAGTCGTCAAGTGAAAAATAGCTTTGTCAAAAAAACTCGGCGCACTTTAGCGGTGCAAGAGCAGTTCCTGAAGGAGTTGCTGGTTGCCTATCAAGACACCGCCTTGGGGCGAGAGTATGGTTTGCGCGACATCAAAACCATTGACCAATTTCGCGATCGCGTCCCAGTTTTACCCTACAGCAGCTATGAGCCTTATACCGAGCGCATTGCTCAAGGTGAGCAAAACGTCTTAACCCCCGATCCGGTGGTCTATCTCAACCTCACCAGCGGTTCGACGGGGCAAAAGAAACTGATTCCCGTCACCAAGCGATTTCAAAACTCTCTCCGGCAGGCGAATCTCACCAGCATTGGTTTTTTGAGTGACGCCTTACGCGATCGCGGCTCCCAGTTTGGCAAACTGCTTGCTACCAACTCGGTACAGCTTTTGGGTCGCACTCCGGGCGGTATTGAGTATGGGCCTGCCAGCGTTGGCGTGCTGCGGATGGGCAAATTTCTCTACGAACAACTCTTTGCTCATCCCTACGAAACGTTGCTGCCCGACGACAGCTTGACGCGGCACTATCTCTGCCTGCTGTTTGCGCTGTGCCAGCCTGAGATGCGAGGTTTAGGGGCTAACTTTCCCATGCTGGTGTTGCGGATCTGCAATTATTTGGAGCAATACGCTGAGGAGTTAATACACGATTTAGACCAGGGCACGATCGCGCCTTGGTTGAAATTAGCGCCGGACGTGCGCACGAAACTAGAGCGACAATGGTCAGCCAATCCAAGCCGAGCGGCCCAACTCCGTGAGGTCTGGAAGTCGGAAGGGCGGCTGATCCCAAGGCTCGTTTGGCCGCAGCTTTCCTATGTGGCAACTGCGCGGGGCGGCACTTCAGATTTCTACTTTGAGCGCTTTCCGCAGTACTTTGGCGACACCCCAGGTTATGGCGCGGTCTATGCCTCTGCCGAAGGCACGTTTAGCATCTATCCGGAACTGGGCCAAGACGGCAGCATTCTGGCGATCGAGAGTGGGTTTTTTGAATTTATCCCGGAAGATCAATGGGAGGCTGAACAGCCCCAAACCCTACTAGCGCCGGAAGTTCGAGTGGGCGATCGCTACCGCATCTTGATGACCAACTACAGCGGTTTCTATCGCTACGACATTGGTGATGTGGTCGAAGTGACGGGCTTTTATGAGCAATCGCCATTGATTGTTTTCCGCCATCGTCGAGGGGGTCTGCTCTCCTCGACCACCGAAAAAACCACCGAATTCCATGTGACTCAAGTGATGCAATCGCTGCAACAAGAGTTTGGCCTGCCCCTAGAAGATTTTTGTGTCACTTTAGCTGAAGATGTGATTCCAGCCCACTATCTAGTAAACATTGAGCTGCTGCCTGGTCAAGCACTCGATAATCCGTCAGCTTTCCTACATCGGTTCGACCAAAAGCTGAAGGAAATTCACACTTCCTACGAAGTCAAGCGGCGAGATGTTGTGCCCGCACCACGACTTCGCATTCTGGCTCCAGGCAGCTTTGCGATCGTCCGCCAACGGCAGCTTAAGAAAGGTGTGCCAGATTCTCAGCTCAAGTTTCCTCACATCAGCGAAGACCGCAGTTTCTTGGCAGGGTTAACCGTGGCCCAGGAAATCCGACTGCCAGAAGTAGCGAATTGAGAATCTTACTAGTGAGAGCTGGTGTCCCAGAGAGCAGTTGCCAAACCGCCAGCAGCCACCAAAGCTGTAGAGTTATTAAAGATCCGGAATGGGTACTCTCAAAGGGTGAAATGATTAGTCATATCCCCCTTTAAGCTGTGGCTAGAGCTTATAGCAGGCACTAACGTAAGGGGCGATCGCTTAAATCGATAGCATCTAGACTCTCACTGTTCATTCTTCATGCTTGACGCTTTCCACTCTCTATCTGAATTCTCTCGGACTCACTGCATCGCCATTTGTGCGTTTTTGGTGCCAGCTAACTTACTCGCCACCATGCTGACTCTGGGACTCACGGCTTTGCGTCGTCCAACGGTGCAAATTCAACGAGCCGTGGGTTTAGCCAGTTGCTTCGCCCTAGTAATGGTGCTACATGTCTTAACCTGGTTGGCCGTTGGTATCGTGATGCCTCCCACCTATATTCTGTTTTGGTTGGCTAGCACTTGCCTATTGATTAACATCTGGGCGATCGCGTATCCTGCCAGCCTTAATCGCATTCTGGATGTGCTGCTCGCTTGGTTCAAGCGGAAACAGCCAGAACTTCACCAACCTGAATAGCTACCTCTGCCACAGGCTTCTAGGCAGCATCTTCAGCTTGGGCCAAGGCTCGCTTGGCGACTCGTGTCGTGTAAATCGCAGTGGCTACTGTGGCCAACAGTCCACTAAGTTGCAGCAACAGACTTTGCGGCGAACCCTCTCGACCCATCATCCTGAAGCCAAAAGAGCCGAGGTAAACGTAGAAGGCGATTACGGGCAACATCCCGATCCAAGTAAAGATGAAATAGTCTCTAAATTTGACCTTGGTACAACTGAAGCCGTAGTTAAGCACACTCGAAGGCAGCACTGGCGACAGGCGAGTCAGTAAGATAATTTTCCAACCCTTACGGGCGATCGCTTTGTCAATCTCGAGAAACTTGGGATTTTTAGCGAGCCATTTCTTTATCTGTTTGCGAGCAATGGTTTTACCCACGACATAACAAGCCGTCGCCCCCAAAATATCTGCGATTGAGGCGTAAAGTACTCCTTTACTAAACCCGAACAAAGTACCAGAACCGAGCATCAGCAAGGCATTAGGTAACCCCGCTAGGGTCATGAGGACATAAACAGCAATAAACATCGGAATAGACCACGGTCCTAAAGTCCGCAGCCAGCTCCTCAAATTGATAAACCAGCCCTTAAGAAAGAGCACGCTAATTAAAGTAATTACAGCGATCGTAGCCACGAATAACCAAAACCTTTTACGCCGCAACAATCGCATAATCGTATCCAGAGACCTCTGTGATTTGAAAGCCTTAGGATACGAGACCCTGACCATCGCTCGCATCTCACTACGGGTATGGAACTTAGTAAGTGGTTACCACTACTTGTTGCCCGCCCAGGCTACCAAGACAGTCGAGCGATCGCGCCAGCAATTTGATTGAGTCGGTTAAGCGATCGCAGCAACGGCAGACAACAAGCCATGAAACAATTTCATGCCATCGGTGTTACCTAAGATGGGTTCAGCGGCTCGCTCTGGGTGGGGCATCATGCCTAAAACGTTGCCCCGATGATTACAAATGCCAGCGATGTTGTTGAGGGAGCCGTTGGGGTTGCTGCCATTTTCAGCCTCTCCTGCCGCTGTGCAGTAACGGAACAGCACCTGACCATTGGCTTCAAGCTCAGCCAAGGTGTCGGGGTCAGCGTAATAACTACCTTCACCGTGGGCGATCGGTAGGGTAATCACTTCTCCGGCCTGATATTCCTGCGTCCAAGGCAAATCATTTCGCTCCACCTTAACGGGGACGCGATCGCAGACAAAGTGTAAGTCACGGTTACGGACCAAAGCTCCAGGCAGTAGTCCTGCTTCCGTCAACACCTGAAAGCCATTGCAAATGCCCAGAACTAGCTTGCCCTGCTCAGCATGCTTGATCGTAGCTTGCATGATAGGAGAGAAACGAGCGATCGCCCCGCAGCGGAGGTAATCGCCGTAGCTAAAACCACCGGGAACTACTACCACATCTAAATCGGAAATGTCGCTTTCCTCATGCCAAACCATGCGCGTTGGCTGCTGAAGTAAGCCTTCGGTAACGGTGGCAACGTCGCGATCGCAATTCGAGCCAGGAAATACAACAACGCCAAACTTCATGCGGTTACCCCTGAGTTGAGGGTGGCTGATTCGGTGAGTTCGAAGCGATAGTTCTCAATCACCGGGTTCGCTAAAAGTTGATCGCACACTCGATCCAACTGCTGTCGAGCTGCGGTTTCATCTGCTGCCGTCAGGGTCAGTTCCACATATTTGCCGATTCGGACTTGCTCCACATTGTCGTAGCCCATGTGTTGCAATCCAGATTGCACTGCCGTCCCAGCTGGATCTAGTACGGAGGGACGGAGAGTAACATAGATTCGAGCCTGATACTTTCGAGTCACAGCAGCGCCTTAACTAAAAGAGTGAATAGACGGTTTGTACACCACAGCCTTCCTATTCTAAGGCTGCGATTTCCCATTTGTGCAGTCTATATGGTTTAGCTTGAAGGAAAGGACAAACTGCGTCCCTACCCAACATAACGCTTGAGAATTGTTTGTATATGAAAGCTCAACGCACCCGCAGTCAGGAGCGTATTTTAGCCCTATTGAAGACCCTGAATCGAGCCGTTTCTGCCCAAGATCTCTACGTGGAATTGCGGAGTCAAAGTCAGAGCATGGGGCTTGCTACGGTCTATCGATCCCTAGACGCTTTGAAATTAGAGGGTGTGGTACAGGTACGCACGTTAGCCAGTGGTGAATCGTTGTATAGCTGTTTGCAGCAAGATAAGCACCACCTCACTTGCTTACAATGTGGTGCCTCAATTCCCATTCATGAATGTCCGGTACACGAGCTAGAGACGCAGCTCCAACAATCACATCAGTTCAAGATCTACTACCATACCCTGGAGTTTTTTGGCCTCTGCGATCCCTGCCAAGCGGCTCAAAGTGCTAGCGGGGTGGTTAGTTAGCTTCTCAAGTAGTGCTCTAAGCAGTGTTTTAGCCAGCGATCGCAGAGGTGCTACTTGAGGTTATGAAAGCCCTAGATTAGCAGCAGGATCCAGCTTGGAGTTGTGGTTGTTAGCATGAGTGCTGCCATCTCCCACGATCGATCGCATCCCTTCTAAGGTGGCAGGAATGCTGCGGGGGTCCATAAACATCACCTTGCTGCTGCCGCTGCTACCAATGGTGGTGCCCATTTCTAGATAGTGTTGCGCTAGTAAGAATTTCAGCGCTTCGTGAGCATCGGGGTCAGTTTTAAGGGTTTTGGCCACAATCTGAAGTGCTTCGGCAGTGGCTTGAGCCTTGAGCACTTGCTGTTGCCGCTCCGCTTGCGCTCTGAGGATAATGCTTTTTTGTTGAGCTTCCGCTTCCAAGATGACTGCTTTTTGCCTGGCTTCCGCATCCAACACTTGAGCTTCTGCCTTACCTCTAGCAGAGTTGACGGCTGATTCTCTTTCGCCTTCTGATGTCAGGATAGAGGCGCGTTTCCGTCGCTCTGCAGACATTTGCAATTCCATCGATTCCTGGACGGCTTTGGAAGGCACGATGTCTCGCAACTCTACCCGAGTGACCTTCACACCCCACGGGTCAGTAGCAATGTCTAGCTCCCGGAGCAGCAGTTCACTAATTTGCGATCGCGCTGTGAAGGTGTCATCGAGTTCTAGCTTGCCCATTTCGGCCCGAATCTGGGTCAGCACCATATTTACCATTGCTGACTTGAGGTTCTCCACCTTGTACCAGGCCCGCTCCATGTCGATAATGCGCCAGTAGACTACGGCGTCCACGGTGATGGATACGTTGTCACGGGTAATGCATTGTTGGGGAGGAATGTCTAAAACCTTTTCGCGGATGGTTTCTTTGAACACCACGCGATCCAAACCAGGAAAGACGAAATTTGGACCTGGTTTGAGTTTTTTGCCGTTGTAGCGTCCCAGGGTTTCAACGAGCGCTTCATTCCCTTGACTCAGAATTCTGACGCCGGAAAGCCCCACACCGCCTAGGGTGAGAACGAGCATTAAGATAAATTGGTTCATTTTGGATTCTCCTGAAGCTTGAAAAAGCAAATCAACCGAATGCAGATTCGGCTCTAGTGATGCAGTAAGTTTTCTGGCATGACCAGCAGAGTCGTGCCTTTACGACCGACTACACAGACTTTTTGCTGAGGCGCGATCGCTAGCGTTTCATCATCACACTGGGCCTGCCAGGAATTGCCTTCGTAGAGCACCCGACCCGTTTTTCCTGGCAAAATCTCGGTTAAAGTTTCTGCCTCTGTGGCATCTGCGATCGTTGAGGCCTTCTGCTTGGGTACCCAACGTTGCACCAAAACTACCAGCGCTACCGAAATGGCCATCCAGAGAATAATTTGCCAACTAAGCTGCGGCAAAACCAATGAAATCAGGGCGACGATAAACGCACTCACACCCATCATTGAGGCGACAAATGCCGTCGGCAACAATAGCTCTACTAAACAAAATCCGACTCCTGCCAGCAACCAAATCACTGTAGGACCGAAAGGCATACCCATATCCTGTGCAGCGCGATAAAGATAGATTCAATTCCACTGATCCCAATTCCAGCTTGGTTGCCGCGATCGCAAATGTCTGGTAGCCCCTAACCCTGCTATGATTGCTGTCTTGTAACTTCAACCTCGGATTCCGCCGCATTAATTGTGCTGCTTGGGGTTGAGTGGGGCGGGTCTCGCCTGCCCCACTCAACCCTGAAAATCTAATTTGGTGAAGTATTAGGCTTAGATAATGATGGGGTAGGCTGGTGGGATTAGTGTTGTCACAACCAATCTATCCCAACCTTTTAGGCCTCTAGCCCTTTGATCCACTTAGCTTTAGGGTGTGCGAACGCATGAGCAATTCTGAGCTAAAAATTTCTTGCCCTAACCTAGCCTGTGCTAATCCACAGAATTCGCTAGGCCAGAAGCTTTGTGCCCATTGTGAAACACCGCTCATCTATCGCTACCTCTGGGCCAGTGGCAGCAGCGCGACTCAGCGATCGCCACAGGAGTTGGTTCTAGGCAGATACTACGTTTTGACCCCACAGATTTGGCTAGACACCCAACCTGGATTGCTGCCGCACCTCCCTCCTGCCTGGCCAGATGAGTTGCTCGCTTATCTGCATCTCTATCCTCAACGGTTGCATGTGCCAGAGTTATACGGGTTCGCTTCTAGCCGAGAAGAAGCAACTCAGTGGGATATTGCACTGCTGGACAACGCTGCCATCGACTCAGACGGGAACTTACACCCTTCAATGGCCGAAGTCTGGCCGCAAACCACCTCCCTGCGCCAAGTCTATTGGCTGTGGCAATTGCTGCAACTGTGGCAACCGCTAGCTGAGCAAGGCGTGGCCTCCAGCTTAATGATTCCAGAGAACTTACGAGTAGAAGGCTGGCGCGTCCGTCTGCGCGAGTTGTATGCCGACCAACCTGAAGCAGATGCCCAACCGCGATCGCTCCTCAGCCGCAAGTTGCCTCAGCCTCCCACCCTAGAAGAATTTGGCGAATTTCTCTTTGCCTGGGCTTCCGAAGCTCAAGTGGTCGTGGCTCAACCGCTGCAAACCGTCTTGCACCCGTTACGCACGGCGGAAGCCTCACTTGCCAGTGTGGTCACGCAACTCAACCAGTTATTGCTAGAACAATCTTCTCAATTGCCGCTCCAGCTCAAGCTACTCGGCGAGTCGGATACAGGCAAGCAGCGATCGCTGAATGAAGATGCTTACTTCCCTACAGTGCCCGACTTGCGAGAAGGCCAAGCCCGTCCCAAAGAGAAATTAGTGCCCCACCTGGCGATCGTTTGTGATGGCATTGGTGGACACGAAGGCGGGGAAGTGGCGAGTCAGTTGGCAGTGCGATCGCTCAAACTCCAAATTCGCGCCTTCTTAACAGAGGTAGAAGAACAGGAAGAACTGCTGTCACCAGAGCTGATCATGGAACAGCTAGAAGCAGCCATTCGCGTTGTGAATAACTTGATTTGCGCTCAAAACGACACCCAAGGGCGAGAATCGCGACAGCGCATGGGCACAACCCTAGTCATGGCGCTTCAGTTGCCGCAGCGAGTCAAACTGACTACAGGTGCAACTGCCGACAATGCGCATGAGCTATACATCGCCAATGTCGGAGATAGCCGCGCTTACTGGATCACCCCTCACTACTGCCATCTGTTGACCTTGGACGATGACGTAGCCACCAGAGAAGTTCGGTTGGGCCGTAGTTTACATCGCGAAGCGCTACACAGACCTGATGCAGGCGGATTAACACAGGCCCTAGGCACTAGAGATGCCGAATTTCTTCGACCCACTGTGCAGCGCTTCATTGTCGAAGAGGATGGGTTGCTTTTGCTCTGCTCCGATGGCCTCAGTGACAACGGCTTGATTGAGCGAGCTTGGGTTGATTACGCCGAACCTGTGCTGCGAGGTAAATTGTCTTTATCAGCCGCAGTTCAAGCCTTGATCGATTTAGCCAACCAACACAACGGCTACGACAACACCTCTGTTGTATTGATGCACTGTCGAGTCTCCTCCGACTTCCAGCTCAACTGGTTTGATCCCAAACGAGCGACCAATGCAACGAGTGGTTGGCCCGCAGATATGTCCGAAGCCTCCAAAGCGTTGCTCTATGGCGAATCAGATGAAGCCGAAACCCCCGCCACTGCTGCTCCGGTCAGTACAGTAACTCGTAAACGCAACCGCTTTGTCGTCGTCCTTAGCTTATTAATCTTGTTAGCTGGTGGCGGTACCGCTGGTTTAATTGCTTGGTCACAACTCAACCCGCAAGGCTTCCAGCAATTGCGCCAACGTTTACCCAACCCCCTCAACCAAGCTTTACCCCCCGGTTCCCCGACTAATTGATAGGAAAGTGCCACTCTATGTGAAGATAAAAAGGTTGTCTGCAAGCGCTACCTACCGTTGAGCGCTGCATTGGTTCAGGTTGTTGAAGAGGAAACACGAGGATTATGAAAGTTGGCGATCGCGTTCGCGTCAAAGAATCCGTCATTGTGTACCATCATCCTGACCATCGCAATCAAGCATTTGATATCAAAGGTCAGGAAGGCGAAGTAGTAGCTGTCGTCAAGGAGTGGCAGGGCCGACCCGTCAGTGCCAACCTACCCATCCAAGTCAAATTTGACAAAAAATTCCGCGCTCACCTGCAAGAAGTAGAACTAGAAGTAACCGCATAGTTCTGTTCCCAGGAGAAAGCCTCCTACGCCAGCTCAAGCTCAGAGATAAAACTCATCACCTTGCTAACCCCTGATTGATTTCTCATTGCTAGAAACATCAGGGGTTTTTGCTTTTTACCTTCTCCAGCAAAAAATTTTACGAAAACCTTCTGGAGGGAGGCTGGGGACGCAACGCTCTCAGCCGGGGTTTGGGGGCAGGTGCCCTCAAGCTCTTGGTTCTAATAGGAGACTGGATACTAGCGGATACTGATACTAGCGATCGCGCCGACTAAACCAGCCAAAAATATTCACATCTCCCCGCATCTTCTCAAACTCGCGACGGTGAGCAGCAGCCGTTTGTTCGTACCATTCGTAATACTCCTCCAACGCCTCTCGATGTTGTGCTTCCCGATAAAACTCATGGGTGGCTTGATAGACCGCAAAGAATTCAGTGTCGGGTGGAGGAGCTGGGACGACCCAATGTAAAGGCTGAGACATCTAAATAACTAAACTCTAGAAGTTTTAATTTACTTTGAATAAATAATTTGTTAACTTTGTCTGAAATTTCTGATAGAGATAAAACCATACTTTTATAGTTTAACCACCCCAGCCCTAGACGACAGGCTCGCTGAGAAAAGCGCTCGTTTACCAAGCCCTCCTCCAATACGCATATTGGCAGACAAAGTTTCAAACTAACTATCTTAGGGCTGAGCAATTACTTGGCTGAAATTAACAAAATGGTAGTCAAAGGTTAACAAAAATTCGATAAGATTTTCCATTCTGATAATTCTTTGAGTTGTAACGAAGCGATATGAAAATCCAGACACCCGTCAGAGCAGCGACCTTGGGAGAATATGCTCATCAAGCCATTCAGCAGCACTTCAAAAAATCTGTAAAGCCCGAAGCAGCAGTACTGCAAGACTCAGAACCAGAGCATTTACATCAAATGCGAGTTGGCATGCGCCGTCTCCGGACTGCCCTACAAGTGTTTGGCCCTGCCTTAGATTTACCCAAGGCAGCTAATATTCCTCAAATTAGTAAAATCGCCAAGAAATTAGGAGCAGTACGAGATTTAGATGTTCTGCAACCAGAGTTAAAAAATCGTTACTATCCCTCACTTAAAAAAGCAGAGCAGAAAGAGTTAGATGCCGTTTTTAGAAAACTACAAAAGCAGCGGTCGCACCACTTCGCTGAACTAGAAAAAACCTTACATCGCGGCCACTACCAAAAGTTCAAGAAAGCCTTTTCCCGTTGGGTTAAGCACCCCGAGTATCAAGCGATCGCTGAGCAACCTATTCTCAAAGTGCTGCCTGATTTATTACTGCCGCTAATCAGTCAACTGCTGCTGCATCCCGGTTGGCTAGTCGGAGCGAATCTAGCTCAAAATCAATCCTCATCAAAGTTAGATACCAAAGTCATTCAAGCGTTATTGGCAGACCAAGAAACGCAACTGCATGACCTGCGTAAGCAGCTGAAGCGAGTACGCTATCAAACGGAATTCTTCACCGACTTCTATGATCCTGCTTATGCCGCTCAAGTCGAAGACTTTAAGAATATTCAGGAAGTGCTAGGTCAGATTCAAGATTATTCAGTGTTGAGCGAGTTTTTGAGTGCTGAGTTAGAGTCAGACTTAGCCACAGCGCTACCGAGTTTAGATGAGCAAATTCAACAACGAAAACTGCAACTGTGGCAAAGTTGGCAACCCATTCAACAGCGCTACCTCGCTCCTGAATTCCGCAATACGCTGCGGCTGCAAGTAATGTGTCCTGTAGTATCCGACCTCAGTTCTACTTCAGAGGTGGTCGTGACTGTAGGGACTAATGGGAGAGGGTAGTTAATTTGTCACCTACAGCCAACCGCGTAGCCGATAAATTGCTAATCCTAAATACTCCTTTAGGACGCGAGAAGATTGTTGTAGCCGATCAGCGTCAGGGATGAGATTGAGCAAGAGTGCTTCTGGGCTGCTCTGTAACTCTTGCATTTCTAGCTCAGTGACCAAGAAGTCAGTGGGTGCAGGAATTGCTTCAATGCCTTGGCGCTGGAAAATGAGTCGCGATCGCGGCATGTGCATGGCCGAAGTGACGAGCAAAACTCGCTTAATCTGGTGCGATTCTAGAATTTGCTTCACATTGACGGCATTCTCATAGGTGTTCAGCGATCGCGGGTCTTGCAGAATCGCTGACTCAGGCACGCCCCAACTCTTCACTAATGCCGCCATATCCGCTGATTCCGGAGATCCCCCACCCCGCCAGTTAATCCGCCCGCCACTCAGAATTAGAAGTGGCGCTTTCCCCTTGCGATACAGTTGCGCCCCATAGACCACGCGATCGCCTGCTTCACTCAAGTCCACGCCAGGTCTGGGTTTGGCAACAGACTTAGTCGCACCCCCTAGCACCACAATCGCATCTGCTTGAGGCAATTCTGTCGCTGGTAAATTTTGCCACTCCAGCGATCGCACTAACTGATTGGCAACCCAACCATTGCCTCCCAACAGCAGAAGGCTGAGGGCCAGAGCGATCGCACCAGCCGCAATTCGAGGCCGCTTCCAAAACGTCAACAAGGCCACCACCAACAGCAGGCAGCTCAGCCCTAACGGGTAGAGGAATAAAGGCAGCAATTTCGACAGAAACAAAAACATAGGCGATCGATTGAATTGATCAGGGGGAAGCCTTGGACAAGCGACCTTGCAACCCTCCAACGAACCTCTGCCGAATCTTTGTCCCTAAGAGCGAGGATCTGATTCTGAAGGAGTTAGCTGCATGGGATTGAAATTGGACGGCTCCAGTTCGCGGCCATTGTCTTCTGGAACAGGTTGGAAGCTAATATCTAAAAGACTTTTGATCGAACTGGCAATGGGGACAGCAATCAGGAGACCCAGTAAGCCGCCAACTTTCGTGCCAATGACCAAGACAGCAATCACCCAAATGGGGCTTAAACCTGTGAAGCTGCCGATTAATCTTGGGGCGATCGCTTGGTCAATTACTTGATCGACCACCACAGCCACTCCTAACGTTCTGGCACCCAACCAAAAATCGTGCGAAGCCACCAAGAGGCCCACCAGCACAAAACTTAGGACATCGCCAAAGGGAATCAAGGTCATAACGCCGATCCCAAGGCCGAACAGCAAGCCGAATTTCAGTCGCAGCGCTAAAAAAGCCAGAGTCATAGCAGTGCCGACGAGGGCCGCAAGCGTAACCTGACCGAGAAAATAGTTTTGAAAGTTTTGTTGGAGCGATCGCTGAATGGGCACCCCAAACCGACTCGGCAAGCGACGAAACAAACCGTTCCAAAGGCGATCGCCATCTAGCAATAAGTAAAACGTCAGCACAGCCGTCAGTAACACATCGGAGACGCTGTTGACGGTGTCTAAAGCTAAGGTAAGCAGTTCTTCGGCTAGGGCTTGTACTTCATCTGGGAAGCGATCGGTCAACTGAGTTGCCAAATGACTGAAGTCGATGGGCAAATTGCGAGTCTCTAGCCATTGGTTCAAGCGCTCCAGTTTAGTACTGCCTGAATTAATCCAACTCGGCAAAACTCTGATCACTTCGCTCAGTTGCTCTAGCACAATAGGAATTAGCGTCACCCCCACCCCAATCACCACGAGGAGCGCCACTGAGAACGTTAAGAAAACGGCTCGATTGCGTTTCATGCCGCGTTGATGCAAAAAACGCACGGGGTAGTTTAAGACGAAAGCTAACAAAACACCGAGACCAACTACGGTCACTAGGGGCTCAAAATACTCAAATACCTGAAGGGCAACCCAAGCATTAAGCACAATTAGCGGAAAAGGCAAGCCCCAGGCTAACCATGGCTGTACTTTATTGGGGGAGTTAGTCATGAGCTTGATTCTACCTTTTGCCAAACGGCCACTTTAATCTGGGGAGACGCCTGCGATGAGTGCCAGTGGCTCGTTGCCATTTTTCAGCGCGGGTCAGGACTCGTTCTGCTTTAGGCTGATTCGCTTGGTTGCCTGCGGCATCTGAAGTTGTCGCAGGTTGAGGATCAGCTTTAGCATTCCACCAATCTGTGATCAAGCTAGTGGCAAATCCTCCCATTGAGGCGAGAAGGACACTAAAGACGGCGGAGTAACCCAGGATGAAAAAGCAGAGCAGAAAGAATAAAGACCACTTCAGTCCTACTGCAAATCCGCCTGAAAACCTAGAAGACTTGGCCACCGTCTTTTTCTCCTATCCCTATGGGGATTGCAGAGCCTGCGTGAGCAAGGATGTTAAGTCCTTCGTGGTGTCCAGGGTGGTCACGAAAGCTTGCTCATCCGCCGTAAAGGGGTCCATCTGCTGTTGAGCGAGTAAATCTGCCGTGGCATCCGCGATGTCGTTGCTGCGTTGCTGCAAGCGATCGCGCAACACAGCTTCTGGAGCCGTGCAATAAAGAATTTGCAGCGGTAATTGATGAGCTTGAGCTTGAGCGATCGCCTCAGCTCGTAAAGCTTGGCGATCGTACTTAGCATCCAGAATCACCGGGAAGCCTTGAGCTGCTAGAGTCGTGCCGAGTTTGAGTAGGCGATCGTAGGTTTTCTGGGTCATCTCTGGCGTATAAAGATCAGCGCCACCCCGTTGCTGGAGGGGAATGCCGCCCAAATGCTTCCGCACCGCATCAGAGCGAATGTGAATACCACCAATTTCACCTGCCACTTGCCGCGCCGTAGTACTCTTGCCAGAGCCAGACAACCCAGACATCAAAATCAATCGCCCCTGCTGCGGTTGGGTATACTGCCAAGCTAAACGGTAATAGCGGGCGGCGGTTTCAGCAGCGGCTTGCTTCTCGGCTTCTGGGACTGCCGGATCACCCAGCAAGAACGAAGTGACTTTGGCCCGGACATAAGATTGCCGACTGAGATAGAAAGGTAGAACTTGCAACCCTTCCCAGTCTCCTGTTTGCTCTACATAAGCGTTTAAGAAAACATTGCTTAAATCGGAGCGATCGCGGGCATCAAGGTCCATGACGATGTAAGCGACATCGAACATGACATCAACAAAGCGAAACGGCTCGTTGAACTCAATGCAGTCGAACAGCAAAATCTTGTCTTGCCACAGGCAAATATTCCGCAAATGCACGTCCCCGTGACACTCACGAATCCAGCCGTTCTGAATACGACTGTCGAACAGAGTTTTCTGTTCTGCAAACAAGCGATCGGTGTAGCTGCGAGTTTCGTCGAGCTGCTGCTGAGTTTGCGGCCCGCCTACATAGCCTTGGGTTTGGTCGTAGTTTTCATCGATCGCCACTCGGATCTGGTCTACCTCACCAAAGCTGCGGATATAGTCGCTACTAGCTGCTTTAGCATGAAAACTTGCGAGTTCTTGGGCTAACTCTACCAAACGGGTTGCGGTTAACTCTCCGCGATCGAACAAGTTCGTGAATAGCGTTTCTTGGGGAAACTGCCGCATCTTGATCACGTACTCGACCGGAGCGCCGGAGCCACCTAGGGTATAGCGATCGCCACTCTGCGTCAAGGGCAGAATCTCGATATACAGCTCTGCCGCACCGCGTTGATTGAGGCGCAGTTCTTCTTCGCAGAAGTGATGGCGTTTTTCCAGCGTATCGAAATCTAAAAAGCCAAAGTTAACGGGTTTTTTGGCTTTATAAGCATAGTCACCCGTCAGCAGTACATAGGAAACGTGAGTCTGAATTAGCTGGATCGGCTCTACGACAGGATGGGGATAAAATCCTGGCTCCAGCATCTGTTGAATAAAAGGGGGAAGAGAAGTGTCTGTCATACTCTCTAATATCCAGTAAATTCAGCCCAAAACAACCTACCCAATCAAAAAGCTCCCACAAAAAAGCCAGGTGTAACCCTGGCTCTTATAACTCTGTTTGGCTTGAAACCTGTATTTCAGACTTATGTGGCGGCAGCTGATTCCGTAGTTGTTGCTTCGTCTTGCTCTGCTGCAGCAGTGCTTCTAGGTCCGATGACGATCATGACTACCTGGGCTGGATCTTCTAGTGCAACGGCACCATCAGGCAATTTTAGATCGCTGATATGTACCATATCGCCCACATGAAGCTCGGAAATATCCACTTCAATAAAGTCAGGAATACTTCCAGGAGGGCATTGGATCTGCACTTCCGTTAAAACTGTATCCAGAGAACCTTGCTCCAGCTTGACTCCTGGGGCTTCACCCGTGGGATGGATAGGTACCTGAACGTGAATGCTAGATTGCGACTCAATCGCAAAGAAGCTGAGGTGATAAATTGACGGCTTCCAAGCGTGAGTTTGAACTTCGCGGAGCAACGTCTTGCCACTCCACCCTAAGCTGGGAATGCTCAGCTGCACCAATGTATTGTTCAGAGTGGCTTTATCAACTAAGCTTTCCGCTACTTTAGCATCCAAGGTTAAGGAAATTGACTCTGCCCCTTTATGTCCATACAAAACAGCAGGAGTCTTGCCAGCACGTCGTAGCGCTCCCGGCTTAGTTCCAGACTCCCGTTTTTGACACTCCAGGTTCAGTAGCATAAAAAAACTGTGCTCCGCTATGGCCCTTTAGGCTAACGCAGAGCACAGTAACTTAAATCCTGCTAACGGCAGGTGTATAGGTGCCCATAAAGTGCAGTCATGCTAGAAAGCGTTTGTTCTAGACCTCAGCAGCAACAGCCGCACCGTTAGCGTAGAGCAAAGCTCGCTTCGGTCCGTGAATGGGGTCTTCCACAATGATGGTTTGGTCGCGACTTGCCCCTAGAGATACGATCGCGATCGGCACTTCCATCAACTCAGCCAAGAATTTCAGGTAATCTAAGGCTTGCTTCGGCAGATCTTCTAAAGAGCGGCAATCAGCCGTTGATTGCTTCCAACCAGGGAGGCTCTTGTAGATAGGTTTGCAGTGAGCAAAGCGACGAGCACTACTGGGGAAGTCTTCGCAGCGTTGACCTTCAATCTCGTAGGCGACGCAAACTTTGATTTCGTCTAGCTCGTCCAGCACGTCTAGCTTAGTGATAGCCAAGCAGTCTAAGCCGTTGATGCGAACGGCGTAGCGACCAATCACGGCATCAAACCAGCCACAACGCCGCTTCCGACCCGTGGTGGTACCAAATTCTGCACCGCGATCGCAGAGCAACTCACCCACTTCTCCATCGAGTTCAGTGGGAAAAGGGCCTTCACCGACGCGAGTTGTGTAAGCTTTCGCCACCCCAATCACGCGATCGATCATGGTAGGGCCAACCCCAGCGCCGACACAAGCGCCACCCGCCACCGGATTAGATGAGGTGACGTAAGGGTAGGTACCGTGGTCTAAATCTAGTAATGTCCCTTGGGCACCTTCAAACAAAATATTGCGACGGCGCTGAATCGCATCGTAAATCTTAAGCGAGCAATCGACGACATGAGGCCGCAACCGTTCAGCATATTCTAGATACTCAGCGATCACTGCTTCTGGATCGAGCGGTGGCAAGTTATACAGCTTTTCTAAAATGACGTTCTTGTAGTTGATCGCCCAATTGAGCTGCTTCCGGAGGGATTCTGCATTCATCAAATCCATCACCCGGATGCCCGTCCGCTCGGACTTGTCAGCATAGGTGGGACCAATTCCACGCCCCGTGGTGCCAATTTTGTGACTGCCGCGCCGCTCTTCCGATGCTTGATCAATCAAGCGATGGTAAGGCATCGTTACATGGGCAGTTTCGGAGATCAGCAGATTTTTAGTTGAAACATTCAACTTATCGAGCTGATCCAATTCCTCAATCAAGATTTTGGGATCAATAACTGTACCCGATCCAATAATGCATTCTGTGTCGGGATAAAGAATGCCAGAAGGGATCAGATGCAGCTTAAAAGTTTTGTCCTTGACCACCACGGTGTGCCCAGCATTGACACCCCCTTGGTAACGTACAACAACATCTGCTGATTTGCTGAGCAGGTCGGTAATCTTACCTTTTCCTTCGTCGCCCCACTGGGCCCCAATTACAACTACGTTAGCCAAGGGTTTTTCTAGTGCTAGACTTCACACAAATTACGATTATCGGCAACCAACGTAACAAGTGTCAACCTCAAGATAGAAGTTGAAAAATCTGTTGAGAGCCATTTTAGAAACCCTCCGGTCTTCCATAGATTTGTCTATAGTTGAAGAAGGATTTACACAATTTAATGGCAGCTGCTGACTGGGACCAGAAGGGCGCAGTTAGCTGACTTAATCTAACCGTGCTCTTTTTCCTAAGACAGGCAGGCGATTGTCAACTTATTTTTTGAATGAGGTTGCCGTGTCTTTATATGCTGAGCTACACCGTCACTTAGGCGGTTCAGTTGTCCCTCGGGTGCTCTGGCGCTACTTTCATCGCAGTCAGTCGGATTTAGCTCAACGCTTTCCAGAGTACCCAGAGTTTGAGGAATTCTACACTCGACCTCGTAAAACCCTAGATGAGTATCTAGAATTACATACGCTGGTAGAAAATGTCCAGAGTGCCAAGACATTGCCTTACTTTATCTACCGCTTGATTCGGGGCGCTTATATCTTTGAGAATCTTGCGTATTTAGAGTTGCGCTATACCCCTTATTTGCGAACACCCGACCATTTGCCCCAAACTGAGCGGATCGACCAGATGGCTCAAATTGTCGAGATTGTGGGGCAGGCTAGTCAGCTGAGTGAATACCCGATCGTGACGAGCCAGATCTTGTGCATGCACTCCCGCTTACCATATGCAGTAAACCGAGCCATCGTGGAGTTGGCGGCTCAAAATCGCACGTATGTTTGTGGCATTGATTTAGCTGGGGGTGATGCCTATTATGCGGAGCGGCTTGATGAGTTTACGGAGTTGTATGCCTACGCGCGATCGCTGGGACTCAACACTACTGGGCATGTGTACGAAACCACAGATGGCAGTTATCCAGAACTACTGCCTTATTTGATGCGGATTGGTCACGGGATTCAGATTCCGCTGCGATATCCAGAACTTTTGCCAGAGTTGGCTCAACAAAATCAATGCTTGGAAGTCTGTCCGACCACGTATCTCAAGACGGGCACTCTAGAAGACATTCGGCAACTCAAACTAGTGTTCGATCGCTGCTTTGAAGCAGGGGTAGATATCGCTATCTGCACAGATAACGCAGGGTTGCACAATGTTCGCTTGCCGTTCGAGTACGAGAATCTGTTGACCTACGATGTAATTGGCTTCAAAGAACTTCAAGCCTGCCAAGATGCAGCTTTCAAGCACGCCTTTGCTTGGCCGCATCGACAGCGTCCAGCTTCCATCTTGACTGAGGTGCTACGGGAAGACGAGAAGGTTTCTGAGCCTGCTCAAAGCGTCGTCAACTGAAAACTGCTAACTTGGATTAAACCTGAGAAATCAAAATCGCCTTAGATCCAAAGCCAACTCGGATCTAAGGCGATTTTATAGTGAGAATGAAATGATGCCAAAAATTGCGATCGCGCGACGTTAACTAACGGAAGATCTTAAAATCTGCTACGAAAGTTACGATGCCAACTGGGTCTGCTGAAGCTGAAAAATTAAGCACCTCGGTTGAGAGCCGTTTCGACTTGGGTCAACTCCTGCTGCAAGCGGTCTCTGAGCTTTTGGGGCAGCGGGCGATTGGGATAAGAGCTGTAGTGCCCTGCCAGAGCATTCAAAGCAGTTCTCATAGTCGTAAAAGAACTCAGCTTGGTTACAGAGTCATCCCGGCGATACCGTGAGGCGAAGTCATTAATTTTCTGGCGAGCTTCTGTTTGAAGAGAGACACGATTGGGAGCGTCTTGAGGCAATTCAATGGTTTCTCGCAAACTGTTAACGAGCGTAAGAGTATCTTGCCGATAGTTGCCGCTGAGCTGGTCGCCACTGCATCCTGCCAGACCAACCGTAACCACTAGAATCAGAGCTAGCAAACGTGACAGATAGCGTTTCATAATGTATTACCGAAAAAGAACAGGATTAAATCAGAAAATTAACGTTAATCCTATCTTGTATCGGTACTAGGGGATCACCTTCCTAAGAGATAGGTATTGAGAGTAAAGACGAAATTGCTCTCAAAAAAAATAATCCAGACAAAGAAGATTGCTGGATGCAGTTAAATGCAAATATTTAATCTCGTTAGGGCTGAAGCTTGGCGCTAGCAATGATTAACAATTATCCGAAGCGACCGCTCACGTATTCTTGCGTAATCTGCTGTTGTGGACTTTGGAAAATGATTTCGGTGCGATCGTATTCAACTAGATAACCACTGCGTCCGCCTTTCTCGTTTTCCTCAACGTTGAAAAAAGCAGTGCGATCGGAGGCCCGAGACGCTTGCTGCATATTGTGCGTCACAATTACGATCGTATATTGCTGCTTCAACTCCTGCATTAAATCTTCGATGCGGAGGGTTGAGATGGGGTCCAAGGCTGAAGCAGGTTCATCCATCAAAATAATATCGGGCTGTACCGCGATCGCGCGGGCAATACACAACCGTTGTTGTTGCCCACCCGATAAGGCTAAACCACTCTCTCGCAGTTTGTCCTTAACTTCGTCCCAAAGCGCTGCCTGCTTGAGAGATTGCTCAACTAATTCATCCATATCCCCTTTATAGCCAACGAGCCGAGGACCAAAGGCGACGTTGTCGTAAATTGATTTGGGGAAAGGATTCGGCTTCTGGAATACCATGCCAATTCGGCGTCTCACTTCGACCGGATCGACTTCAGAGGCATAGAGGTCTTGAGCGTGGTAGTAAACTCTACCATCGGCCTTAAATCCCTTAATTAAGTCGTTGAGACGGTTGAAGCAGCGCAGCAAGGTGCTCTTACCACAGCCAGAAGGGCCAATAAGAGCTGTAATTTGGTTTTTGGCAATATCCAAGGAAATATTGCGGAGGGCGCGGAAGCTGCCGTAATAAACGTTCAGGTTTTCTGCACGTAAAACGGTATCCGTCTGACTGGCAATGGGACTATGAGTATGCATAAAGTTAACCCGAATGGATTAGTTCGCCTCTAATTAGTTGAAATGATTCAGAATGTTTCTATTCAAATGCAAGCTAGCAACTTACCTCGCACCGTCAGGCGTTGCCACCAAATGTAGTTATCCAATTAAGTCATAAACTTGAAACCCAAATTTCCGGGTATAGCCAACTCTTAAAGCAGGCGATCGCAAACATTCCTGAGGACGCACAGATATCTTACATTCTATTCAACCTTTCTTTTCGTGTGGCTGAGTAAAATTCATCAATCTGGGGTTAAGCCTTACGTCGAGTCAGCCAACGAGCCAAGATGCTAGTGACCAGCACCAAAGCCACAAGGACTAGGGAGCCTGCCCACGCTAGTTCTTGCTGATTTTTGTAAGGCGTAATGGCATAGTTGAAAATCAGAACAGATAGGGTGGGAGTTGGTTGCATCACACCCCGCGCCCAATACTGACTAAATAAGGCGGTGAAAATTAGGGGTGCGGTTTCCCCGGCAGCCCTAGCCACCGACAACATCACCCCAGTCAAAATTGCTGGGATCGCCGCAGGCAAGACGACACGGGCCACAGTTTGAAATTCAGTGGCTCCTAACCCCACAGCAGCCTGACGAATTTCATTCGGCACTGATTCTAGTGCCTCAGCCGCAGTTCTAACCACGATTGGCAACATCAGAACGGCAAGAGCGACGCCTCCAGCCAGGGCAGAGAAAGTACCTGTAGTCAGCACCACGACACTGTAGGCAAAAACCCCAACCACAATTGAAGGGACGCCACTCAGGACGTTGTTGAAGAAGTCAACCCAAGAAGCGAGGGTGGTATCTCTAGCAAATTCTGAGAGAAAGATCGCCCCTAAAATCCCGGCAGGGATGCTAATGGCGGCTCCAATGCCGACAGTAAGTAAGGTACCCAGAATGGCATTGCCAAATCCGCCGCCTTTGACGAGTGGTGGAGGTGGCAATTGGGTGAATAAATCTAAGCTCAGTCGATCGGCTCCATTGAGAATGACATAGGTCAACACTGCCACCAAAGGCAATAAGGCGATCGCGGCCGCAATAAACACCAACCCAGTCATGGCGGCGGAGAACAAAGTCCGAGGTGAGGTCCGAGACCGCATCAAGCTGCGCGGCGAAAAGGGAGGCGGTGAAGGAATGGGGAAATCAGCCATATAAGCGACTAGTTGCTAGATCTCGATTTTGACTAAATCTTTAAGTGAGCCAATTCAGCCTCAATACTAAAGGCTCTGCCTCATTGAGCGGACCAAGAGTTCAGCCAGAATATTGACTACCAGCGTTAAGGCAAACAAAATTAAGGCGGTGTACATCAGTGACGAAATTTGCAGCCCTGATGCCTCAGCAAATTGATTCGCCAAGAGTGAGGCGATCGTGGTGGCTGGAGAGAAAATTGATGGGCTGACCGTGTTGGCGTTGCCAATCACCATCGTGACCGCCATTGTTTCACCCAAAGCCCGACCCAATCCCAGCATCGTCGCCCCAACAATGCCAGAGAAAGCGGAAGGCAGCATGACTTTGAAGATGGTTTCCCAGCGAGTCGCGCCCAAACCATAGGAAGCTTGCCGCAACTCAGAAGGCACCGCCACTAAAGCATCACGGGAAATAGCTGCAATGATCGGCAGAGTCATAATAGCCAGGATGACTCCTGCGATGTACATCCCTGGTCCGCGTGGAGGGGTGCTAAAGAAGGGAACCCAGCCCAAGTGCTGGTGCAGCCAAAGAGCTAGTTTGCCGACCAAAGGAATGAGGACAAAAATGCCCCATAAGCCATAAACAACACTGGGAATTGCTGCGAGCAACTCAATGAGAAATACCAAAGGCTGCTGGATGCGGGGTGGCAAAAAATCCTCGCTGAGGAACAGAGCCACGCCTACACCGATGGGTAACGATAGCAACAGAGCAATAAAGGAGCTGACTAAAGTTCCGTAGATCGATGGCCAAGCTCCGTACTGATCTTCAACCGGATTCCAGGCGCTAGAGGTCAGAAAACCCAAGCCAAATTGCTGGATTGCAGGCCAGGACTGGTTGGCGACCTGCCAGGCGATCGCCAATAGCGTTAAACCAATTGCCACTGCAAAGAAGCCAGTGAGCCACTTAAAGCCAATATTCACATACCGGGAGATTGGAGACCGTTGATGAATTGTCTCCTGAGAATCTCTGACCAGCAAAGTCATGATTTCCTCTACTAATTAAAGACGTTCCGTAGGTACTGAAGAGCTACCTACGGAAACTAAATAGCACCAAATAGCTTATTGTGCCGGAGTTGCGGCGGCAACCTTAATGGTATCAAGAGTTGCGACAACTCGGTTGGCCAGCTCATCGGGTAAAGGCACATAGCCTAACTCCTGAGCATACTGGTCGCCATTAGAGAGTGCCCACTTGACCATGTTTTTCAACGCATCTGCTTTGGCTGGATCGTCGTACTGGCTGTAAACCAGCAACCAGGTCAAACCATTAATGGGATAAGCGTCTTTAGCTTCTGGGTCAGGAATCACCAAAGAAAAGTCTTCTGGAACGGTCACGCCAGCAAATGCTTTTGCAGATGCTTCAGGGCTAGGTGCAATAAATTCACCCCCCTTATTTTGTAGCGTAGCTGATTTGAGGTTGTTCTCTTTGGCGTAGGAGTACTCGGTATAGCCAACTGCACCGGGAGTTTGCTGAACCTGAGCGGTGACACCTTCGTTGCCTTTAGCACCGACAAAACCAGCGGGCCACTGTACAGCTTTAGAGGCACCCGCAGTCCAATTGGGGCAAGCTGCTTTCAGGTGAGTCGTAAAGATAAAGGTGGTACCGCTACCATCAGAGCGGTGAACAAAGGTGATGGGGTTGCTGGGTAGATTTACACCAGGGTTGTCTTGAACAATCTTGGGATCATTCCAGGTTTTAATGTCACCTTGCACAATGCCGCAGTAGGCTTCGCGCGATAGCTTGAGGTTGTCAACGCCATCTAGATTGTAGGCAAAGACAACAGCACCACCTGTCATAGGAATTTGAATGGCTTGGCCCCGCTTAGCCGGAAATCCTTGCCGCTCATCTTCTTTGAGGGGTGCGTCTGAGGCTCCGAAATCTACTGTTTCGGCCAAAAACTGCTTAACGCCAGCACCACTACCAACCGACTGGTAGCTGATTTCAACAGTGGGGTTTTGCTTCTTGTACTCAGAGAACCAGCGCTGATACAAGGGAGCGGGGAAGCTAGCGCCAGCGCCACTTAAAGCAATAGTTTGACCACCACCTGCATTGCTGTTGGCGGCAGTATTGCCAGCGGGTGCGGGGCTGCTACCTTGAGGACCGCTGGGGGGAGTTTGTTGGCAGGAAGCCAAACCGACCGTCAGGGCGATCGCAGAAGTCAGAAAAGCTCGATGAGCAAAGTTAAAGTGAAGCGCCATTGTCAGGTTCGGAGTAATTTTGCTGGACTGCTTATTTAGCAAACGAGAAAAGAATACAACTAAAGCGTAAAGATAAGGTTAACAAGGGGATTGAAATCTCTAGAAGCTTGCGATGGAACTAAAAATCAGCTTTTGTTTTTTGGCATGGCTGGTGACAGTTAGAGAGTTGTTAGATCTGTGGCTTTTGAATTTATAACTCAGCGAAGGAGTGTGCCAGCCTAAATGAATTTGCTCTTTAAAGATTTCTCTAAAGGGATAAATTGAATTTCGCAACTCAGTGTTCTGGCACAAAAATTCCTAAATTGGTGAATTGGTTGATATTGAAGTAGATGTGTTGAAATAAAACCAGAAGAATCAAATCCTGGTCGAATAAATTCATTTCAGTTTAACAACGACGTAGATAGAGAATTCTTTGATTAATTTTGATGGATTTGGATCTGATTTAAGGTTAGCGGAAAGCTAGGAAATGCGATCGATTTGGCGTAAATTATTTCTTATTCCTAGATTTATAAAAGAGCTACAAATGGTTGCTTGATTGGTGCTGTATAGCGTTAAGGAATCACCTTGCCCTTGCACAATGTTGCTAGCACAACGTCCCTACAGAAGCTTTGACTGCTGAATTAAGCATGAAAATATAGAATTTGCCTATGGTGCTTGTAGCAAAACAGCATTCGTTCCTTGCTCCGCCGAAGAACCAGTCTGTCTAGCTGCCACAAGACGTAGTAAAGCCAGTTAAACTAATAAATCTTGGTAATGCTATTTACCTGGCGAGCAGAAATCTTTAAGAAATATTTGTTAACTGACTCAGATTGAGGCGTCTAGTTGAGAGATTGTTAAGCTCAAAGTCGTTACTATAGGCAGCACGATTGAGCTGAAGCTGACGATACATACCCAGTCAAAACTGTCTTCCGCATCCCACTCGCACCTCTTATGCGAACTAGTGAACAAATTCAAGCAGAAATAGAAGAACGGTTAGGTTTTTTTCCACCTTTCTTTGCCGCTGCTCACTCAACCCCGGAGATCCTGGAGACGCTTTGGCAGCAGACTTTGTCTGCCTATCTGAATAATCCTTTGCCGACTTTAATTAAAGAAAAACTTTCAGCTTATCTGTCACGTTACTGTGCCGTGCCGTATTGCCTGATTTGCCACAGTTGCAGCTTGCAGCCTTTAGGCATGTCAGCCTTGAATATCCTTCAGTTATTAGAGTCTCCGCCTCCCACAGAAGCAAGGATTCAGTTTTACATTAGTGTTCTAGAGGCCCAGCCTACGGCTTTAATAACTTGGCCTGATCCAGGCTCATTGTTGGAAGAGAGCATTTTTAGCAGTGCAGTTTATATATTCCTCAGCTTGGATGCTTCTAAGGCTTGCTACAACCAAATGCAGCGAGTATTGGGAACTCAGTATTACAATCACTTGAGTGCGTTTTTGGCTTATTTGAAGCTGTGCCATGTTTGGGTAGAAGCGCATCCCGAAGTGACGTACGAGCTTGATCAACGGGCGCAAAAATATTTAGCTGCACTTTTGCAGGACGCTCCCCGCCTGAATCGGTTTTTTCGGCAGTATCGCCAACAGGTCACGACCGAAACTCAAAATCATGAGCAGCAGCTTTTGATCGAGATTACTCAGCGGCAGCGCATTGAGGCGGTGTTACAGGAAACGAATCAGGTGTTACAGGCCTTGATCCAGGCAGCACCCTCAGCCATTATTGCCTTGGACCAAAGGGGAAAGGTGAAGCTTTGGAATGCCGCAGCGGCAGCTATGTTTGGCTGGAAAGGCGCAGATGTGGTAGGTCAACCACTGCCGATTGTGTCCGATGCTGGACAAGCGGAATTTCAACAGCTTTATCAAGACATCTGCCAAGGAAAAACGGTCACCGGGTTACAGGTGCGCCGTCAACGACAAGATCATTCACAGATAGACTTGAGCCTCTCTGCGGGACCGCTTTATGACGTTGAGGGGCAGCTCAATGGGACGATCGCGGTGATTTCAGATGTGACTGAGCAAAAGCGATCGCAGGAGTTGCTAGAACGCCTCAGTCATCAGAACCACTTGATTCTCAACTCAGCGGGAGAAGGGATCTATGGCTTAGATCTGCAAGGTCACGTTACTTTTGTGAATCCTGCTGCTTCCAGAATGGTCGGTTGGGAAGTAGAAGAGTTGATTGGTCAGCCGATGCATGCCACCATTCATCACTCTAAGCTAGATGGCACACCTCATCTAGAGAGTGACTGCCCCATTTATGCCGCTTTCAAGGATGGGATGGTGCGACAAGGCATAGAAGATATCTTTTGGTGTAAGAATGGCACTTCATTTCCGGTGGAGTACACCTCCATGCCCATTCGTGAGCATGAAGTATTGGTGGGTGCGGTAGTTACGTTCAAGGACATCACTGAACGCAAACGGGCGGAAGCCCAACTTCAACAACAAACAGAACGCGATCGCCTGCTTGCTGATATGGCTTTGCGAATTCGGCGATCGCTGAATCTGAATGATATTTTGCAGACTGCTGTGGCTGAGACACGAAATCTCCTGCAAATTGAGCGAGCCGCCATTTACCGAATTATTCCGGATCAGCCTGGGCAATTTATTGTGGAATCCGTGGCTCCAGGCTGTCTATCCGTTCTGGGGATCGAGCTGCATGATCCTTGTTTTGATGTGGATTACAGTCACCAATATCAACAGGGACGAATTTCTGTCGTCGATGATATTTACCAGACAAGCTATCTATCTTGTTACTTAGAATTTTTAGAACGCATCCAGATTCGAGCTAACCTCCTAGTGCCGATCGTGTCCAACGATCAGCTTTGGGGGCTGCTCTGCGCTCATCAGTGCTCTGCTCCCCGACACTGGGAACCGTTTGAGATTGACTCCCTGCAAAGGCTGGTAACTCAGCTCGCGATCGCCATTCAACAATCGGAACTTTACGAACAGGTGCAACGCTTAAATGCTCGATTAGAGCAGCAAGTGGTGGAACGCACAGTGCAATTGCAGCAAGCCTTAGATTTTGAAGCCACGCTGAAACGGATCACCGATAAGGTCCGCGATAGCTTGGATGAAGACTACATTTTGAGCACAGCTGTCAAGGAATTAGCCCAAGGCTTAGGGGTGCCCTGTTGTGATACCGGACTCTACAATGCCGACCACACAATCTCTACTATCAGTCATGATTACAGCCCTGGCCCCTCAGCCGTGGGCCAAGTCATTCAGATGGCTGATCGACCAGAAGTGTACTATCAGCTTTTACAAGGTCAGCATCTTCAGTTCTGTATCTACGAGGGTTTAGCGCTACGTCCGATCCAAGTTGCAGCGACCTTGCTGGCTTGCCCGATTCTGGATGACCAAGGAGTCCTAGGAGATCTCTGGCTCTTTCGATCCAGTGGTTCAGTCTTTAATGAGCTGGAAATTCGCTTAGTGCAGCAAGTGGCTAACCAGTGCGCGATCGCCATTCGCCAAGCCCGCTTATACCAAAGATCGCGAACCCAGGTCGCCGAACTGGAAATGCTGAATCGGCTGAAGGATGACTTCCTCAGTACCGTGTCTCATGAGCTTCGCACTCCCATCTCCAACATGAAAATGGCGATTCACATGCTACGGATGGCCCCCAGCGCCGAGCGGCAAGAACGCTACTTACAAATTTTGCAAACTGAATGTGCCCGCGAAGCTGAGCTGATCAACGATCTGCTAGATTTACAACGTCTGGAAGCTGCGTCTTATCCCCTTTTTGTGGTGGAGTCGATTGATTTGCAGCATTGGCTGCCCGAACTTCTAGAGCCATTTCAGACGCGATCGCAGCAGCATCACCAGGTTTTGCGCCTAGAGTTCTTGTCTCAGCCACCTACTTTGATCTCGGACCGAGCCAGTTTAAGCCGAATCATTGCCGAGTTGCTCAACAACGCCTGTAAGTACACGCCGTCCAAAGGCCAAATCGTTGTACAGGTTAACCACCAGCCCCCGCTCAAAAACTTGTCAGCAGGGATCAATACCAGCGTTACTTTGGCAGTTCGCAACCAGGTAGAAATCCCAGCCGCCGAGCTACCCCGGATTTTTGAAAAATTCTATCGCGTGCCGAATGCTGATCCTTGGAAACAAGGGGGAACAGGTTTAGGCTTAGCCTTAGTACAGCGACTGGCGGAGCGCTTGAAAGGAACGATCCGAGTCGACAGCGGTGGAGGATGGACTACGTTTTTGCTAGAGTTGCCGACTCAGCCTAGCCAGGAAGCGGTTGAAAGTATTGAAGGTACTTAAATTTCTTCAGAAGCTTCAGGACCAGCACTTTTACCGTGGTGGGCTTTGCGTTCCTGTAGCTTCAAGAGAATCTCAGCGTGAACTTCGCGAGTAATCGGATAAAAATATGCTAACCCTAATCCCAGCAGCAAAAAAGCTAAGGGGAGAGGACCAACTAAGCAGCGAATGGCAAATAAAGCCGACTCAGGTTGTTGGGGTGCCTCCTGTCCTGCAACGGTGGCAATAAAACCAGAGCCATCCAAAACCTTACCGACCATAAACAAGCCGAAAGCTAAACCGATTTTTTGCAGCAGCACCATAAAGCCGTAGAAGATGCCTTCCCGCCGTTGCCCAGTCTGCAACTCATCGAGTTCAATCACATCTGGCATCATTGACCAAGGAATCAGATAGGCTGTTGAGACGCCAAACCCAGCGAGAAAAGCCAGCACAAACATTAGTGCTGTTTGCCCCGGTTGCAGGAAAAAAAGTGCAACTTCAGCAATGATCCATAAGCTCATGCCCATGAAATAGACCGCCTTCTTGCCTAGATGCTTACTCACTCTGCTCCAGACAAACAGCATGATCAGGGCAGTCACTTGAATGACCAGCACGACCTGAGTGAATGTTTCCTGGGAAAGGCGCATCCAGTGAACGACAAAGTAGGGAATAACCGCGACTGTATTTTGCACGGCGATCCAAGAGCAAAGGTAGATGCCAACTACAAAGAGAAATGGGCGATTGCGAAAGACAATGCCTAGCTGTTCTAAGTAGGGCAGTGGCTCCGTTCCGTCGCTACTAGCTTGACGCTCTCTCTCGGTAACTGTGACTCGTTTCCGGGTGCCCCAAACACACCAATAGAGTGGTAGCACTGATAAAACGGTGCAAACCCCTGCAAGCACGAGATATTGCTGAGCAGGATTTCCTTGAACCACCTTGAAGATGGCCAATGCCAACACTAGCGAGAGAATGCTGCCACCAATGGAGAAGGCAAAGCGGAAACTGTTGAGGTTGGTGCGCTCGTTATAGTCTTGGGTCAGTTCTGGTGTTAGAGCAGTATAGGGTAGGTTAACCGCTGTATAAAACGTATTGAACAGGATAGAAATGCCCACGTAATACCAGAACAACCCCCACTGGTTAGTCACTGGGTTGCTACTAAAACGTGGGATTAGCCACTGTAAAAAAAAGAAGATGCCAAACGGGACGGCTCCAAAAATCATCCAAGGATGCCGACGCCCCCAGCGGCTTTTAGTGCGATCGCTCAGCGTCCCCACCACTGGGTCGTTAACCGCATCCCAAACTTTGCCAATCATCAAGATATTGGCAGCCAACCCTGCTCCCAACCCTGCCACACTGGTAAAGAAGTACAACAAAAATACGCCTAGTAAATTTGCTGTAATGGCAGGCCCTAAATCTCCCGCTCCATAGGCCAGCTTGGTACTCAAGCTCAGCTTTTCTTCTGCGGGAGTCGCAGCATCGGTAAGGGGAGACGGATCGTTCATAACAGTTGGCACCGACGAGAAAGAGCAACCTTGGTATGGAATAAAACAAGCTAACTATCCGAGCACCAAGGGTTTATCAAAACTATCAGAAACTATCAGATTTTCTGCGCTTTGGCACGATAAGTTAACGGTAAAACTAGACCTTTAGTTTTACGGGCGGGTCGCTCTAGGGCTTGACTGAAGCTCAGCGTCCAAGTTTGGGTCGGGGAAGCTCGATAAATCCACTGAGCGTGAGGACAAATGCGAGATTGCCGAGTGACTATAGTAGACGCTATCTCAGGAGTCTTAAGCGCTTTAGTGTTTAGTACCTTTTGAGTGAATTCCAAATCGAGCATTAAGTAACCTGCGGTTCGCCATTGCTGAGCAAACCCAAACAACATATCTCCACCCTCTCCATTCCAGAGAGCGAGTGAGGTTCCTAAATCGTCATCAAAAGTCCGAGGATTAAAAAGACAGACATTTTGCTGGGGTAAGTCCGTGTAAGCTCGGCGCATTTTGCTAGCCGCATCCAAAGCAGCCAGGCGAAGATAAGGTTGGCGGATCGAGAACCAAAATTGTTGCAGTCCTGCGTGCTCAGGCTTACCTAACAGACCCGTTTTTCGAATCAAGTCGGCAACCAACCAACTCTCCCAGGTCAATGCTGCTTGAAAAGACTGGCGGTAATCGTGCTCCATTAGACGTTGCTGCCAAATGGGCGGTAACTGCTGCATTTTACGGAGGCTACCCGCTTGGATTTTAGTCATGATTAGCGCCACGACTTGACTGTTTAGCTCTGGGCGATCGCGCAAGCCTTGGGTCAACCTCCAACTCGCTTCCAGATTGGCGATCGCTGCCTCAGGTTGGCCGAGCCGATTCTTTTCTAGAGCATCAATGGCCAGCAGCCGTTGTAGCTTCACAAAGCCAGCAAAGTCCGGGCGAACTTGAGTTGCATTGGGGCGAGGCATGGCTGTGGCCCACTGAGGTACTTCACCTTGTAGCCCTTGCTGACGGATGGCATCTAAGGTGTCGGCATTCGCCCGTAGATATTTTTGTAAGGGTGGGGGTAGTGGCTCCACTGCATCAGTGGCATCTTCTAACTGCTTGTCTAAAAATTCTTGCAGTTCTGGCTGAATCGCCTCAAATTGCTGGACCGCTGTTGGAGTTAGGCGATCGCTTTTGGCACCCAGCAGATTGATGCCTAACCTAGCGCTTAATACCTCTAGCTGCAAAGCTGCACGATTAGGGGCAGAATCGGCAAATCGAGTTGTAAAAACTTGCCACTGTTGCTGAGATTGTTTTTCTTGCTCAGCCGCAACCCAATTGGCAACCCATAGACAGGCGATCGGCAAACTAGCAAAGCCCAAACAAAGCCATAAAAGTATCTTTTTTCGCATCTGTACTTAGCCGTGGGCGAGCAGAAATTTCTGAGAGGTCAGCTTAGGATGCCCAGTGTCACGATTGTCCGTATGCGTCCCAAATTGACTTGTGATGGTAGGGTCGTGGCAGAAGGGAGACTAGCAAGCTGAGAAATTCCTGAGTGAGATGGGGTTAAGAGTTGTATCATGCTCTTCATTCTTACTGCTTAATTGAATCAATCATGGTGGATCTTCACGTTTCTTGGGCTGAGTATTATCAAAAAATTGAAGCATTAGCTGCTCAAATTTATCAGTCAAATTGGCAATTCAATCAGATTATTTGTTTAGCTAAAGGTGGTTTGCGCGTCGGTGATATTCTGTCGCGAATTTATAATCAACCTTTAGCAATTTTGGCCACTTCATCTTATGGTGGGCTGAACAATCAAGTGCGGGGTTCGATTACGTTCTCGCATGACTTAACCATGACAACTGCCAATTTGGGTAGCCATATCTTACTGGTAGACGACTTGGTAGATTCCGGAGTGACCCTAGAGCGCACCTTAACTTGGCTCGATCGCAAATATGGTTTTTATGTGGAAGAGGTACGAACAGCGGTGCTTTGGTATAAGGCTTGTTCTTCCATTGCACCGGATTATTACGTAGATCACCTACTCGACAATCCTTGGATTCATCAGCCTTTTGAAAAGTATGAGCGAATGAACCCCAGTGAACTAGTAACTCCAGCGATCGCGCCTCCGGTTAATCGTCAAGCCCAATAAATGTCAGTAAATTTCAGGAATTGGAGTTGCGAACTGTGAAGGGGCTACAAACCAGCTTGATAGACTGAAATCACAATGTCAGATAAAAAGCCGGACAAAAGGCCAGACAAAAGCGATCGCTTGGAGAAGCCAGCTGTGCCAGATCACGCGAGTCATATAAAGCGCTTAGGTGGGTACTTAGTGGAAGCTGGCTTGCTGTCACCTGGGCAGATAGATGTAGCCTTGAATGATCAAAAGCTAACTGGAATGCGCTTTGGTGACATCCTGGTAACAAGGGGCTGGGTCAAACAACAAACAATTGAGTATTTGATGCAGAAAGTAATTGTCCCAGAACGCCAAGCTTCATTACAAAGACGCAAGACCCAAACTCACATTGCACCAGATCAGGTAAATAAAGCATCCCAGTCTTCACGAGGCATACCTAAAGAGAGCCGCCGTGAAGTGCCAATTACTAAACCCTTACCAGCCGTCAACAGCAGCGGTGAAGACGTCAGTTGGGTGGGGTAAATGACCTATCCTGCCTAGCTAGCCAAGGCTACTGAAAGAGCCATAACCAAATGGGCAAAGTAAACAAGAGGCCCGTAGAACCCACTGCTAGAGCCGTGACGGCTAAGTCACGATCCAAATCATAGGCTTCAGCAATCACAAGGGTGGCGAAAGCAGGCGGCATGGCCATTTGCAACACAATAACTAACTGAGCAGGACCCTGAACCCCAACCAGCCATAGCCCCAATCCTAGGAGGAATGGCACTACTAACATTTTGATGCCAAGGCTAATAGAGGCAAGACGTAGACTGCGCCAAGAAGACAATTGGCTGAGTCGCATCCCAATCAAAATCAAGGACAGAGCTACATTGCTCCAAGCTGCTATCTCTAAACTTTGCTCTAAAAGCGGAGGTAAGGGCACTGCTCGAAACGTTAACCCCAACCCCAAACTCCAAAGGGCGGGATTTTTGCCGAGAGCTTGCGCTAGCCACCCATAAGGCTGCACCCCCATTCCATAACGAGCCGCCATGACGACCCCTAGTCCGTAAGCTCCTATCGTGGTTCCTAGGAGATCGTAGAATAATGCCCAAGCAAAGTATTTAGAGCCAACCAAAGTGAGGGTGACAGGATAGCCTAAATAACCCGTATTCCCGACCATAGCAGCGAGTATGAAGCTGCCTCGCGTTGGTTTACTCGGATTAGGCTCGTTTAGATCAGGTTTGCCTAAATCAGGTTTGCTCAGGGCCAAAGCCTGGGATTGGTGTTGCAACCAAAGCCAAGCGAGTCCTGCTCCCAAAAAAATTGCAGCCCAGGCAGTCACAGGAGCAATCCAAATCGGTCCACTCAAACTAGCGCGCCGCAAAAACGCCACAATGCTAATTGGCACCCCGATCCAGAAGAGAAACTTTCCTAGGATGCCCATAGTCGCTGGAGGCAGCCGCTGACCCAGAGCTAGCCCCAAAAACACCCATCCCATCAGGGGTAAATAAAGTTTTAGCAGGCTGATTCCGAGGCTAGGCATAGCGGGATCAAAGCAAAAAGACTGGACTGTCGATTGATCGGCTCCGGTCTACAATTTTTAATATTGCAATCGGTTTAGTTGTTATGCTGCGACCTCAAGGCAGGAGTTGAAATTTGAATAACCCCGATCTGCCTGGAAAACCACCGCAAGTTCCTGCATCATTGGGCGATATCCCGGAAGCAGTGCGGGAAACCCCAGAGATTCAACCTCAGCCTAAGCTGCCTCGACAATGGCTCATGGGAGCGGCAGGTGGGTTAGGCGCAATCGCGCTCTTAAGTAGTGTTTGGCTTGTCTCTCAATCTCAAAAGCCAGCCCCTTCTAGTCCAGGTGCTAATGCTACAGCCCCCTCACCCCAAACAGAGCCAACTGTCGGTCCGAATGGAGAGACTTTGTTGGGGCATTTGCCTTATCCAGAAGCACCTGCCGCAGAGCTAGAACCTCTGACAATGGATGGCAACATCAAGTTAAGGAAAGCGGCGGCAGCAGCCTTTGAGTCGATGGTAGCAGCAGCTCAAGCAGACGGTGTGGCACTCGTACCGATTTCGGGGTTTCGCTCCCTAGCAGACCAACAGCATGTCTTTTTTGATATCAAGGCAGAACGCGGGCAGGATGCAACCAAGCGAGCCGAGGTAAGTGCGCCACCGGGCTACAGCGAGCACCATACAGGCTATGCGATTGATGTTGGTGATGCTAATGCTCCAGAGACTAACTTGAGTACGAGCTTTGAAGAGACTACAGCTTTTCAGTGGCTCAAAAACAATGCTGTTCGCTATAACTTTGAGATTTCTTTTACCAAAAATAATCCTCAGAATGTGAGTTACGAGCCTTGGCATTGGCGCTTTGTGGGCGATCGCGCCAGTTTAGAAACTTTTTATAAGGCGAAAAATCTAGCACCTGCTCCCAGCAGCACCAATAGCCCCCAGTAATCTTGAGTAGCCTAGAGTAGTCTTTAACTTCATGGTTCCATCAGCCGCATGAATCAAATCACGCTTAACTTGGTTGCTATTTCTGTGTTTACCGTGACGATGACCAGCCTCTTAGGGCCGCTCGTCCATCTCTCGCCTCTGGTGCCTGCGATCGCGGTAGTGGCGCTGATGAGCTTGGTCACGGTGGATCGCTTTGCTTGGCAAGGGACAGGTGGCACCTTGGTAGTGGATTGGTTTGCTAGGCGATCCCCGGCCCATCGCGATCGCGTGGTTCATCACGAAGCAGGACATTTTCTAGTCGCTTATTTGCTCAATATTCCAATCACGGGCTATGCCTTAAGTGCATGGGATGCTTTTAAGCAAGGCCAAGCAGGTCAAGGCGGAGTCACCTTTGACTGTCAAGAACTAGATGCAGAGTTACAACAAGGCACCCTTTCCGCCCAACTCCTAGAGCGCTACTGTACGGTTTGGATGGCGGGAGGTGTGGCAGAAACGCTGGTCTATGGCGATGCCGAAGGAGGCGCAGATGACCTGCGAAAGTTCCGCACTATTTGGGTCCAACTGCGCCGTTCACAGCGAGAAGGGCAAGAAAAAGAACGATGGGCTGTTCTAAAAGCTCGAAATTTATTGCAACAGCATCAAGAAGCTTATACAGCTTTGGTAGAAGCGTTAAAACAACAATTGAATGTGGCAGAGTGCTACCACGTTTTGGAACAACATCGTCCGAACCTAGAAGCTACAGCAATCAATCCTTAGGTTCTCTGCTAGCTCGCAGCCTCAACTCTAGTTCTGGGAATGCTAAGCCAGGGTGCGTTCCTGTACAGGTACAGGTATTCAATCGCGAGCGGAGTCATGAATTCAGTCCAACCCCGTCTCTGGAGCCAAGCTCAGCAAACGTTAGAAGAAGTTTGGGGTTACTCGGCATTTCGACCGCCACAAGCTGAAGTTGTGCAGAGCTTGTTGGCACAACGAGATTCCCTGAGCATCATGCCGACCGGAGGTGGCAAGTCAATTTGCTTTCAATTGCCAGCCTTGCTGCAACCTGGGTTGACGTTAGTGGTTTCTCCTTTGGTGGCGCTGATGGAGAACCAAGTACAAGAACTGCAACAACGTCGCCTGCCTGCGGCCCTGCTCCACAGCGAACTGCCGATTCGACAGCGCAAACAAACGTTGTGGGCACTAGAACAACAAAAGCTGCGGTTGCTGTACCTCTCGCCAGAAACTTTGCTGAGTCCCGCTGTCTGGGAGAGATTATGCCAACCAAACTTGAAAATCAATAGCTTGGTACTTGATGAAGCTCATTGTCATTAGAAAAGCAAAATTACATTAAAATCCTTGATCTCTTGTAAATAAAGGCTTTTTCTATAAGCTAATAGCTTAGAATCGAGGCTAGTCTCGATGGTGTAGCTCATGGCAAGGGCATATCGATTGGTAGCTAGACCTACGGAAGTGGATCATGGGCATCCATTTGTGGTTTCCGACTGCCAACAACAGCTTCACTATCATCTGACTCGATTTAGCAAGTTCGCCATCAAGTCTCGTACATTCGCCACAGTCCGGGGCTATTTGTACGCACTTCTACCTTACTTTACCTGGCTCGATACAGATTCCAGGCAGGTTCAAGCTCAGCGACACTGGCAAGAGCCTCCAGAGCAAGTGCGCTTTGCGGTGGACGACTATTTAACCCAGCATATGCGGTGCCAGATAGGGGAACACCCTCTTGGCTTTCAAATGGTTTACCGGACAGGAAAGACCCCCGCCGAAGTCCGCACCTTTTTAACCGCCCTCAAGTGCTTCTATAAGCTCATGAAGCTGAACGGGTACTATTCCCATCCCAATCCCTTGATTGACTCCTCAGCTAAGATTTTCACGGCTCTGGAGGCCGAAACAGACGACGCTAATCAGATACCCCGAATGCCGGACATTAGCGGGGTCGAAAAGCCTTCACCTAGAAAACGTTTAACCGATAGCTATTTCAAGCTGGAGAGCGAGGAGTGGGTGCCTCAAGTAATTGATAACCCTGACTTTTACAGACTGATTCTAGAGGCAGGGCGACAATTGCCTAATTGGGGGTTAAGGGAGGGGTGCGTTACCCGTTTACTTTTTGAATCCGGCGGGCGGATTTCAGAAGTCGTAGGAGTAACCCTAGAAGACTGGATGAAGCTGGGGTTAAAGCAAGAAATTAGCACTTTTAGTAAACGTAGCAGAGGCAGGCGGGTTAAAGTCTTACGGTTCTCAAACGACACCGCTAAACTGTTGCGGCGCTACTTTAATACAGAGCGGATTAAGTTTAGTCCGGATCGGTATACACTTTCCGACTATCAAGAAAAGGCAAGGCTGAAACAGGTCGATTTAAGCGAAGTTCCGCTGTTTTTAACCATGCAGCGTACACCGTTCAGCCCTCAAAACTATCGCGACAACTACTGGAAGCCCGCTTGCGATATTGCTGGCATTGAAGCTGATTTACATCAAGCCCGTCACTGGTACGTTACGAGTGCCATCCGACAAATTTATGCCATTGCTGGTGCTAACCACGGGGAAGTGGAACGTCTGAAACGAACACTCCAACAATACATGGCCTGGAGAAGCGACGACACCATTAAGGCTTATGACCACTTCTTTGACAGCATTGCCCACGCAAAGATTCAAGACGCCGTTCATCAACAGATGGATTGGGATCTGAACCAGCGCTTAGATTCAGCAAAAACTGAACCGCCTCCAGCTTTTGAAGTCCATACACAGGTTTCCGTACCTGGTTCATTGAATCTACCGGAAGATGAAGACTTCGATTATCTTCGCAGGATAGGAGGCTAAGTCGGTATGGTTGATTCAAAGCTCGATGTCCAAACGGATGCTTGGCAACGCTTGGCGGGGAAAATCTCCCCGCTTATTCTACAAGCACCCAAAACAGGTGGAGACCCACAAGGTAAGTGGACTAAGGTGCATGACAAACTGGTGTGCTATCTAGAGCGCAATGCTCTGGGCAAACCTTGGGCCGATCACCTGGCACTGATAACTGCTGTCATGATGGCTCATCATCTACAGGTCAACACCATTCTGAGTGTACTGAGATCCCTGAATAGTCGTTGGGGCAAACTCTTTCCAGCTCTAGAGCTGCAAACCCTAGCGGATTGGGACGGCAAAAAGCACATGCGGATGTATTTGGAGGTAGAAGTTCTACCTGAAGATAGCCAAGTCACCCGTGTAGGATTCTGGAGCAATTACGTAACAGCAGTTAACCACACTCATCGTTGGCTAAAGTCCCTGCCTGAGCCTATTCGAGAGAATTATCGTCCCTTTATCTTGCCCTATATAGACTCCAGAGAGGTTGAAGGTCTCATCAGTGATAAAGAAATTCAAGAACGTCAACGGCAAAAGCGCAAGTCAGAAACCGATGCCCTAATGCCTCATTTTCTGCAAGTTCGCGCTCAGGGGCATCTTCGTTACAACAAGATGTCTCGTCTGCTCTCCTGCTGGTTTCAAGCCCTCCAGACTATCGTTGAACAGAATTTGCCGTTCCCCTTTAGTTTTTTCTGCGAAGAGGGACAAGAGCGATTGCATTTTAAGGTATGGGATCGCCGCAGTTTTGTCATTGCTCATGCCTCTGACTACTGTGAGTCAACTGTTAAGAAAGCTCGTCAAGGAGTGGGAGCGTTTGTGGATGAACGGAACAGACCGTTCTTAGAGTTTGTCAAGGCAGAGCGTTTAAGCGATGATGCTCCACCAGAAGGATTTTGGTTCGAGGACATGCTCCGTGTTGGGGTTATTGGGCAGGCTGGACAACGCCTCTTTAATCAGGAACTTGCAGAGAAACGGCAGTCTTGGCTAAGAAACTGGGGTTACGGGGAAGAAGATTCGGATAAACGGTCAGCCCCGTTTAAAGTATCGGTTTCTGAAGTTCTGAATTGGAGCCACAAGGATGCTGTCTTCATTGCTCAGGCACAAATAAAAGCCAAAGGGGTTTTCATTCCTGTAGAAGCCTTCTATGTAGCTGCTGTGTTTGGGCTTCTAGCAGTGGAGTTATTCACAACAACCGGAATGCGTATCAATGAACTTCTACAAGTCCGTCTAAGCAAAGATGCGTTTACCCGTGTCGAGATTCCACCTACTGCGGCAGGACAACCCCCTTCTTTTCGCCATGTCTTTCACTTAATTCCCAAAGGAGAACGTACAGACAAGCCGCACGACTACTTCATTGCTCAAGAGACAACGCGCTTGCTGGTGAAGGTTGCCAAAATGTTGCAGGAGCACTATGCGATCAACCTGGACAACGATGAAAGTCTACCTGCTGTACCGTTTAATCCTGGTCATAGCAGATCTCACCGATTCGGGGACGCACCCTACCTATTTCAATATAACCACCGCCACCTTAATGATCGAGACATTACCGCCTGTATGCGATTCTTGCTGCACGGAATGGTATTCAAGACTAGAGAGGGTAAGCCAGTTGTCTTGAAGGCACATTTGCTACGACATGGTTTTGCCAACCATGCCGTTCAGGTTGGGAAGGTGGCTATCGACGTTGTAGGAAGCTGGCTACATCAGAAGAATCCAGACATCACTTGGTACTACGCACAGGCAACCGGAACACAGATTTCGGAAGCTTCTGACCTGTTCTTGGCACGGCTAGCTAGCCACTTCGACTTGGGGGAATTCATTATCCGCTCTCCAGAAGAGTTACGGCAGCAACGGGAAGATGCCCTTAAGCTGATCGGAACACTAAACCCGGTAAGCGGAGGAGATTGCACGTTTAATTTCCCTTGCATACACGGATTAGCTTGTAACGGTTGCGGTCACAAAGTACCAGATCCTTCCAAACGCTATCAGGTTGAAGGAAAAATAGACTGGGCAAAAGATGGGTTGGCATCCTCCACTGAACAAGGTTTACGCCCTGAAGCCGAGCAACTAAAAGACCTTATTCGTCGGTGTGAAGTTGAACTTCTAGAGATGGATCAGATTGAGCACTACCAGGAGGATGAAAACCGTGATGCTACCATCTGTATCGAGTAGTGAAGAACCGGAAGCCCCCAAGTGCTTGCAGGAAAAGGTCTACGGCCCCAAGATGGAGCGTACTGTCCGATTGGTTAAAGCCAGTGTAGACGCACTAGTTCAAGCGAAACAAACGGTTTCTAAGGCTACTGTCGTGGCAAAGTCGAAAGAGCTTGACCCGGAAGGGAAAGGTGTATCTGCTAGCGCCATTAAACGTAATGCAGATGCCTTTGCTTATTACGAGAAACACCGGAGTTACAAGGAGCCTCAAGGAAGGCGTGTAGCTCCTGCCAAAGAATCTATTGAAACAGACTTGCTCCGGATTAAGCCTAATCGGGATGAAAACCGAGCACGGCAACGCTACTTAAAACTCACTAAAGAGCAGTTAGTAGCACGCCTCATTGTGGTCGAGAATGCCTTCGCTCAGCAGCAGGAGTGCTGGAATCAAAATAATGACGAGTTACTTAGTCAGCTCTTGAAAGAAGAGGAGCTTAATGAATCTCAGGTTGATAGCTCAGATAAAAAGACCCAAAGGCTGATTGCGGAGAACAAGCAATTAAAAAGTGAAAAGGAAAAGTGGCAGGCAGAGAAGAGGGAATTACAATCTCGTCTGGCGGGACAGGAGTCCTTAGAGGCTGAAAATGAGGGCCTAAAGAAGGAGAATGCTCGTATGTTGAATCAGTTGACTATTGCCAATGCTGGGCAGAGAGAGCGTGATGCCCAACAATTCGCCAAAGCGCTCAAGACACCCAAACAGGTAGGAGCGGCGGAAATTCCGGATATACCCTTTTAAGTACTCCGGATTAAGTGATCCGGTGGGAATACCCTTGAAAAGAATTTTGGGGTAAGATGCCCTTTAAGTGCAAAAGCGACCCCCTGTAGGGTTGGTCGCCTTGCATAGCTCAATATCCCGGTAGCTCTATAGAGCAGGTTCTTGGCGGTTCCGCGCTCGAATACGAGCTACCTGGGTTACATCTACTCCAAATAATTAGGAGGCGGACTAGCATGATTATGCCTAGCCCCACGCTTGCCAGCATAAATGGTGCGGCTTTTGAGCGTCAAGGGGTACCATTTCTGCATACTTTGGATACTTCCAGCGAGCTTGACGAGGAAGAATCAATTATCGCAACCCTAGAACCCAAACAGAGACTTTCAAGCCTTAGCGAGACTCGGCAGCGTGTCGTCAAAGTTGTTCGTAAATTCCCAGGGATCGACGCTAAGACACTTGGCGGCGTCTTAGGTATAACAAGGTATGCTGCCCTGGCAAATCTAAAGAGTTTGGCGCACCCCGATAAGAATGTCCTTCGATTTCAAGAAGGCAATAAACCTAAATCTGGGGCGAAAGCAACGCTTTATTTCTTTCTAGCAGAAGATATTTCAGCCGAACTAGTAGATGTAGTTCTAGGTGCAGGAGCCGTGGAATCCGGTGTAGGCGAAAATTTTGAAAATTCCCAACCATCGAAGCCACACACCCGTCGCAGCAGGAAAGTAGTCTCTGAGGCAAGCGATCCCTCTTCATTGTTTGCAGCTATGCTTCCTCCTGAACAGGAGTTAGCTATTGCGATTGCCAAAGCTGGAAATACTGGGATCAATGCCAAGGAGCTTGGAAATACCACCGAACAATCACTGCAAAGGGTTTACGAACGATTAAAGTTCCTGATGAAGGGTGAGTTCGTAATTCGCGAAACACTTCCTGGCTTTAAGCAGCGCTACGTCTATATTGCTACTCCAGCCCTCAAAGCAATAGTCGAGCAGCTCCCCAAGGAACAGATAGACCTTCAACAAGCTACGCCTTCTTCCAACGTCGATACATGCGATCAGCTTTTAAGCCGTACTATGACAGTGCAATCATCTGACTCTTCTTCTTCTCAAGCTCCTGAAGATACTCTGTCTGAACTACAGCGAGACAACCAAGAAATATTTGAGGTTATGGCTGAGATGGCAAAGAGGCTCAAGGAGCTAGAAAATCGCTTTGAGAGCATTGAGATCTCTCTACGAGGCAAGCGTAATCTAAAATCCGCAGACATTCGGGCGATTTTGAATTCTGATCCGAAATCTCTGAGCTGAACGATTAGACCAAGCTAATCTCACGCTTGCCTTTTCATAGGTGAAGATGGCCCTCTAGACCCCTTAAGTTGGGGAGGAGGGTCATTTCTCCTGCTGTTCACTCATTTGTATCAAGACGCTAATACATGGACTTAGACCCTAGCCGATACTTTAATCAGTAAAGAGCTGGGCAATTGATATATCCAGTGCCTTTGCCAGTCTATCTATCATGTCTAGAGAAGGGTTCGCGTCCCCCCTTTCAAGATTAGAAATGTAAGTGCGGTGAAGTTCAGCTAGCTCTGCTAGCTTCTCTTGAGTAATATCTAATTCTCGCCGCCGTCGCCGGATGGCTTTACCAAAACGTAGCCGGATTTCTTGATCATTTTGCGTCACCGCATAATGCTGCTAGACGTTGCTCTAGTTTTCCACAGTCAGGCGACCAACTTTTGTCCGATTCAGTCTACAATTGACATGTTCTCTTGCAACTGAGAAATGACTGCGGCGCGATCCTATTCGGCACAACTACTGCCAGAGGGTTTTCCTCATCAGATACCCCAGCCAAAGCTGAGGATCGGGGATCGTGTTAGCTGGCGACCCTTGCCAACCCAGGACTTTGGTACTGTGACAGGGCTGCAATATGCCCCAGCAGGACACTTAAAGTCCTGGGCTTGGCGTTACTTAATTTGGCTTGACTCTCAATCACCTTCCCATGCTTGGACTTGTACGGATACAGCTTGGGAAGCAGACTTAGAACTACTAACTACCGATCAGCACAGTGCCGCTGTTGAGGTGAGTCAAGAGTGAGCCTACGAGATTTGGGGCAACGAGAGATCGCTTTGCTGAAGCTCTACACTCGCTGTCAGCTAGGAATGTCACCCCAAGAGTTCTACGCCAAGTGGAGCGTGACCCATGCTCAGATGGCCCAAATCTGTAGTTGCTCTGAGCCTACCGTTGATCGCTGGTTTGCCAGAGCTAAGAATTACCGCCCACCCGAAGCACTCTACCTACGACGACTGGCAGAAATGGACTTGCTGTGGGAGTCGTTTGAGCAAATTCCTCCAGCATTGAGGCAAGTGCTCTGCCCCCCAACCTCCGACAATGGACAAGAGCTATCACCGTGATAGCGAAGGTTTGTCTGGGCTAGCTACAGGACTTACTGTGAGAACAGTCTATGGATTTCTAGTTCTCCAGTACCAATGACCATTCAAATCACCTTGGAGCATCGCCTGCTCCAGTTATCTCAGGAAGAACAGTCTATCGCTAAGATTGCGGCGACTCGGCACGCATCGCGGCTTCGATTTAAGGCTCTCTTAGCTAATCGGCGGTCTACCTACACCCCGGTCGGTTCTTTTCAGCTTCGCAGAGACACTCTAAGGCGGATGGTGAGCAAGTACTCAGAGCAACTGGTGTACCGACCCCTCGAAGAAATGCAGTACTGGTTTACCTACTCCAGTGGTGCCTTCTTAGAGCCTGGGTATCCACCCCTCTTCTACAGTAGGACTGAACAGCGGCGCATGACGGCTAACAAGAGCGCCGTGGCAGGGATCGGTGAGGGGATTGCCGGATTCCTAGCTCAACGGTACTACCAATGCCGCAAGTTGGCCCGCCCCAACCATGACTACCCGGATATTGTCATGCAGGGGAATGGCAATACTTACCTGATCGAGGCGAAGGCAACCACTGACTCAACCTTGGGAATCAAACAGGTGCTAGAAGACGAGCTGGTTCGGATGGCAGGTTACATTTCTGCTTGCGCTGAACTAGACACTCGGCCTGTGGTGGGGATTTTAGTCGGCACAGCTTTGATGAGTGAGACAGACTACCGCTGCTACATTACTGAGGTGGCTTTATGAGATTCAAACTGCTGTCTCAAGAAGAGTTCATCCTACAGAATGTCGTAGACCTGATTCAAAGCTCAGTGGAGCGAGGATCGCAAACGTACAGTAGTGCGGTTGAGTTTGGCTTAACTGAGCTAGTCAAAGAGCAGATGCGTCGGATCGCGCAAGAAAATGACACCCAGCGCTGGGGCGATGCCTTAGCGTTAGCGATCCTAGATGTTCGTCAAAAAGTAGAGAGGCGGTTAGCTGAGCGCAACATTCGCTTTGACCTCAAACCCCATCTTGGAGGAATAGAAACTGCCCTGAAGTATCCAGGTAAAGAAATCACTCACCTCCAAGACAGGCTGGCACAGTCTAGAAGAACGAACAGAATTGGAGAGCGGAAGAGGGTTGCTGGGGCAGCTCAGGCTCCATTCGAGATCACAGAGGTGGGACTGCAAAATTCAATAGAAGCTCTGATCGCTACTCCAGTGGGCCAAGTGTATGAGCTTAACTTGGAGGAAGTGAGGCGATCCTACGAGGTGGAGGGGGAGTGGTTTCCCTTTCAAGTTGCTGTTGAAGAGTTAAAGTTTGTAGTTGATGACGACGGGACAGTTTTTATCTCGACTGAGAACTTCCCTGAAAAGCTGGTTATGGAGGCAAGAGAAATGCTTGTAGGCTTGGTGAAGCTTTTATATACACACTGAGCTCAGCGACTATTAAGCTCTACTTTAGTTCAAGGCACCAAACTAGTCTATTTGTGTTAGAAGAAACGCCCTCAGCCAAAACAAATTTTTGATGTAAGCAATGGCTAATGAGTTAGTAGTTCAGCATATGGAATATGAAAACTATCTTAACCAACTTGTAGGTATGAGTGCTCTACCATCTCTCCAGTCTTCAACAATAGCGGATTGGAAGCGTTCATTCTCTATTAAATTAGCATGATCTGCGATAATCAACTGAAAGTTAGGAGCTAATGAATTAACAACATCAAATATAAAATCAAAAATTCTTTCGACGGCTTCTCTATCCTGGTCATTGAGCTCATTTATAAGCCCAGTTGCTTCAATTACTTCGGATCTATCAGATGGGTAGTATACCTGCGTTGGTTGGTCTAGAAATAAAAAACGGGGTGTTGGACGAGTATTCTCTACAAAGTACTTGTGTAATGCTAAATGAGTGATCAAATGATATCCAAGCCAGTTTTCTCCACTGCCAATTTGGGTTAAGGGAATAGGCCGCTCGGCAGTATCAACAACAATTGTTCCTCTAGTTAAGTCTAAGCTTACTGGAGTCTCTCCATTAGCATGCTCTAGATGCAACCGCCCAGCCCATTGAGTCATTTGCAGCCCAATGCGATTAAGGGCAGAGAGTAAGCGTTGATTTTTCTCTTCTGGATCAAGAAGGCTTTCTATATCACGTACACGAGTTTCTGCTTGAGAAACGCGACTTCTCAATTCAAAAGTTTCATCAGTGAAAATCGTATTTTCTAACCAAAAGCTGATCCGCCCCACAACTCGGCTACGGTTTAGACTTTCCTCTCGCCAGCGCCTAGATTCTTCTTGCTCATTAAGTACTCCTTCAATGGATTGATATGTTGATTGAAGATCTCTATGAATTACTTCCAACTCGCTATGCAGTTCTTCAATATATTCGCGCAGCTTGGGCTTGTCCCTGTCTACATAGTCAAGCTCTTGCTGTATCTTCTTAATTGAATTTTTGATTGCTTCAGCTTGAGGAATTGGCTCAGACAACTCATGGGAGCAAAGAGGACAAATTGATGAATCTTGGTCTTTTTTATTAATAAGGTTATCGAACAATCCTATAGACTCAAGCCTTAACTCCTGCTGGCGCGCTACTGAAGCATAGCCATCTGCTTCTCTGGCGTAAATCTGAGCTGCATGGATAGCATTTTTCTTAGAAGTCGCCTGTTCTTGTAACTCTCTAACTCTGTTGTGTAATAGCTCAAGCCTATCTGAATTGGGCAGTAGCACTCTGTCAGGTGTCCATTGAATGACTTGTTGTAGTAACTCAATGAGGCTATCTATATCATTTGGAAATTCAATTCCGTTATCAATTAGTCCTGCTTCGGCTGCCTGAGATGCAAGACTAATAGCCTTACTAATACCTTCGCCTTTGATTGACTCAGCTTCTTCTAGAGTTTTTTCAGCACCCCTTAAATCTCGCTTAGCTTGCCGTAACTGCTGTTCAAGAGCGAGTGCGTCTTCTCTAATAGCTCCTAGGAAGTAAGGCAGAGTATCTTTAATAGCTTGAAGGGTATGGCTCTCATTCTGCCTGTGGAAAAGCTGATTTCTAGAGGCAATATCATTTTGCTGTTGGAAACAAAAGAAAAGAGCGTGTCGAAAATTGGCTTCTAAGGAGGGCCGAGAATGCCCTGAAGGAGGTACATTCAGATTGGGGGAAATTGCTAGCTTGTTATTAATATAGTCTTCTACTGCTGAAGAAGTAGTATTTTGCTCAGGAGCTGTATCAGGAATATCGATTGTGACAGCTTCTTGCAAAAAAGCAATATTAGTTGAGTTATTGCCTGGTGGCGGATTCTTACGCGCTATAAATATTTGACTATTAGAAAATTGAAGCCTAAGACCATACCAAGATACTGTGTTGCGTATGGGGCCAACGGGGATATTACAACTGCCACGCCCCAAGCAATAATCGACAATGTCAATTAGTGCCGATTTACCAGTCTTTGAGCTGCCAGTAATTATATTAACTTGTCCAATTCGAAAAGGCAGAATGCGCCTTTCGCCACTAATAGAGTAGAGAACAATATCCAGAATCTGCATGATTAGGGTTTAACTCCCCACATCACGTAAATCGTAGCTGTATCTCCAGCTCTCGCAAACCATTTACCGAGTAGTTCAGATTTGTCATAACAGCTAGCAATAGAAGCTTCATTTTGACTACCGATTTTCTTTCTTCTATAACTGTTGGCATGCAGGGCAGCATCATTGCTTAATTCCAATGCACCTATTTGTAATAGAAAAGTGATTGCCTCTCTCGTCACAGGCACAAGCTCACGAGCACGATTCGCAAAGTTGACGCGAAGATGCATATTATCCTGTACCCACACATGCAAATATGAATACTGTCTAGCAGACATAGTCACTCTCGTGTCATGGTACAACACAATTGGTAAGACTAGGAAAGCTAGAGCGTAAGGGAAAGTACGACCCGATTCTTTAAAGTAAGACTTAACACACAAACGAATGATCTCCCCGCAAAAAGCAGGATTGAATAAGTTTGCTGACTCAACAGGTCGCTGATCCCAAACCGTCATACTACTTGATTAGCTGCTTGTTCGATCAGATGGCCTAGGCGTTCTGTAAATTCTGGATGCCAGCCAATTTGGAATTTATTGGCAAGCATGTGATAGCTGCCACGAGAGAGGAAAGAATCAAGAAAGTTTGGACGAATAGGAGTGAAAGAACTTGTCTCAGCCCATCTGAATAAGGCTTTGCCGAGCTCTGCCATTCTTTCCTGAGTAAGCGAACTCTCACCCATATCTTCTCTCATAATTTCAAATTGTCTTCGCCATTCACCAACTAAGTAGCTTTCATACTTCTCTAGTTCACCAGGAAAAAGTAAGCCCTCATTAAGCCATTTACTTCTTTGGTGAAAAGCACGATAGTAGTCACCAATCGCAATACGTAATCTAGTTTGCCCAATTAAGATTAAGCGTAATTGTTCAACAAACAGTCGCTCATCCTCATTAAGCTCTTCTTCATTCATCTCAACTATTTCGGGAAAATCATTAGGTAGATTCTCAGGGCGAAATTCATCTTGAAGATCGTAAATCTTACTTTGAAGCTCAAATCCTTTTATAGTATTCCGATTGGTGTCTGCTAAATGATCAACAGCTCTCTTAAACCACCACCCTTCTAAACGAGTTTTCAGGGCTTCTGGAAAACGTGATGCCACAGAGATTTCTCGAAGAATTTTACGTTCCACATCTTGAATATTGGGCGAAGCATCAACTATATATATTTTGCTAATCAGTAACTGTTTTTGTTCATCAGAAAGTGACAGGAATGCACGATAACAAGGTGCGTTGCTTTCGCTACTTGAATCGGTTGCAACATCAATCAGATCTTCTAGTGCTTGTGTTTCTTCTCGTTTGTCATTACGACGTAATTTGTCAGCGATAGAAGAGTTTGGAGCATTACTAGTCGTGATTAAGATTAGGAGCAAATCATTGAAACTACCTGGGTTTTTAACTAGATACTCGCTCCAGACTCGAATAGTTTTCCAAAGATCACTACTTGCATTACTTAATGATGCTCTTGTATTGATATGATGCTTTAACTGAAACAGTTCAATTGGTTCTCCTTCTTTTTCAAACGCCACATCATCAAGTTGCTCAATTGAAATCTCTATTTCAGGCTCGTACCTAATTTTCTGTAATAACACAAGCAAGGAATACCTGATCTGGTACAGGTAACCCAGTGCTGGTGCGTTAGCAGAAAATTGATTGGCCATTTAAGAAAAAGTATTTTTTGTTATAAATTGGAAAAAAACAGACTGGGAGAATGTAGAAGGATATCAACGCTTTAACTGAAGTAGTAATGAATTAAGAGGCTAAGTATTGAGTATGTTCGTTCTCATGTCGTAACTACATACAGTCTGTTGATTTTGGCTAAGACGATGATTGCAGTATAAGTAGGCAGGTATATGCTAGCAACTGCTGTCTAAAAGGATATCTCACCCCAGTAGGTTCAAAAGCATGCAGTTCTGCGAGACGCCCTTAGGGACGTCCTAGCAAATCCTTACCCTATTAAAGTTCAATCACGAATCAAGTCGTTAGGTTTCTTAGCTTTAATTTTGAAATTCTCATTAAATTTCAATTTTCTTCAGTTAGACTTTTCATTTTTTGTTGTGGTACCACTTATACCCTAACTGAGCCATGACACCTCTTAGGAAAACTGTTCTTACTTGTCTTATAGTACACTTGTATCATAAGGCAAGTATTTTAGCTAATACTTTTGTATCAAGTGATAGATGAGCTCTGCCTTCCACTAGTTACTGAGAGGATTTTTGAGCTTATTGTTCGAAAAGGCTTGAAACCCAACTTTAGTAAATAATTGGTAGGCAAAATCTGGCGTTGCTGAATGAGGGTATGGATCAAGCTGGAATAGGCACATCCCAAAATTTCAACTAGAAAACATGGTGCTCCCCCTCATCCATGAGCGAGTGAGCCTTGAGTCCCTTCATGACAGCGGTCAGTCAACCCGGTTCGGTAGGGGTTGACGGATGAAAAATGCCGTGCGATTACGATGCCTCTAGGGTGAGGGGCAGGAGGCTGTAGCTTCCCCTCCACTCGCTTCGTTTCGCCCCTCGCCCTTCAAGGGGTTCAATCTGCACGGCATTTTTCAAGCGGCGCTATCGACCTGAGTGGGGTAGGGCGAATCGCCTTGGCTGACTCAGTTGCTGAAATCTTCTAAGTAGTGGCACACTGACGCTCTTCCTGGCTTGAAACTGGCAAGCCATGTAAGTAGTCTCTACCTTGTGCTAGGTCTGACTGAGACTACAATGGTTAGTACTAAAGAGAAACGCTGGCCTTCAGTTCATTGGGGTGAACCTGACCAGCGCTCTCCTAATTACATTGCTTTGACGATCCTTCACTTCAGAACACGCCCTCTACAGCAGTCTGGAATTGTCGGTCATCGGTTCAATGCAAGTATTTATACCTATTGTATGTTTAGAACACAATATTGATGCTTTGTTCCCTCAACCAAGTGGGTGAGTTATTCCATTGGGGCGGGTTGGGGGCAATTGTGTCACAACTACCTGACACACTACGAGAAGCTGAATCTATTCCTAGAGGCGAGAGAAGCTGCTCAGACTAGGGGCATAGAGCTTTTGTAGCCACTCTCCCTCCATATAGACGTATACCTATCATTCTTGATTTATCACAAAAGATGATGGTCTACAGTTCTATTGATCCGCCATGTTGCCTTTAGTTTTGTCCCATGAGCTAGTACATCCGTTTAAGTTTTGGCATCACAACGAAATTTGTGAGGGCATGTACTCCGGTGCCGAGCTGTACCGCCTCTGCACAACACACCTGGCTGAAGATAGACAGAAAGCTTTTTGCTTGGCCCTAAGTTTGTCGGAACACGGTGCTCAAGTTTGCATTACTGCCATGAGAAATGAGTACAAGGTGTGGGTTAGTTTAAGAGCTTTGCCTACGGCTGCATTAACTCCATTAGAGAAGGCGATCACAGCTTAAGCTTTGGTCGTGAGATCGCCACAAATGCAATGCACTGCTCGCAGCGTGAAATGCTGTCCAAACTTAATCTGTGATTTAAGCTACTCAAGCGGATTCAAGCTGAAGCCTTTTAGATCAGCCAAAGCACTAATCATTTCACTGGTTTGTGGTCCGAGTTGAGGATTCATTCTCCTTTCGTCGGTTTGCCCTTTGGTAATCTTCCAAAGTCACCTCGTTCAGGTTCGCACCATGCTGAGCCATAACCCGCTTAAACTGCTCCCAGTGCTTCCGTTTCTCAAACCACTCCTGGCAAACCTCTTCAACCAGGGCTGTGTCACTACTGCTTAGCTTTTCGTTGGGAATATTTAAGGCCAAAATTCTAGCAACCTTGATTGCTTTTTCAAACTCGATTCCCCACTTAATGAGTTCAGTGCGGAAGAGCTGTTCTTGTTTTTGGGTGGGTGAGAACTTTTCTTCCACAAGGGCTCCGCATTAGTAACCTATCTATTAAAGTAACTTTAGATACATATAAAGGCCAACCACAGACGGTGCTTCTGGAAGTACTGTGACTGGATGCAAACAGACCTAAAGTACATAGAAAAAGCACCCCTAGAAGTTCTGCTCTAGAGGTGACTACTGTGCCCTGTAAAACTTGAGGCTGCGATTCTGTATAGGAGATTAGCGTAGTACTTTTATAATTTCTTAAAGTTTATGCTTCTATCCACTACTAGAAATCTGCTGAAAGGCTGAGTATCAATGCTTAAAGACATTGAAGCAAACGTAAGGCACCTGTCTATAGGGGGAAAGTATGAGTCCGCTAGCTTTACCGCCGGGGCAGCGAATACTTGTGGTTGATGATGATATTGATACTCTTTTCTTGCTGGCTTTCACGCTAGAAGAATGTGGAGCAAAGGTCGCTGCGGCACCGTCAGTTTCAGAGGCCATCGAGCTATTTAAGGAGTTGCACCCTACCCTGCTAATCAGTGACATTGGCCTCCCTTTTGAGGATGGCTTCTCACTCATTCGAGAATTACGCACATTGGAGGCAGAGCTAGGATGGCAGGTGCCAGCTATTGCTTTGACAGGTTATGCAAGCAAAGAAGCGCGGGAGCGAGCGCTAGAACTGGGCTTTCAGCAATACCTCACGAAGCCGCTCCTACCGGATGCATTGATAGAAGTCATCGTTCAGGTTCTAGGGCAGTCCGATAGGTAATGAGTTGCTGAGGCGGGAAATAAGCGGGTAAATCCCCCCATAGACAGAAATGTTGTCTTCGCGGAAGATAAGAAGTATAAAAGCCGTCAGCTAGCATTTAGTACCCGAAACGCATATTAAAACCGTTGGCTGGCATTTAATACTTTAGAACAAGCCTCGATCACTAGATTGAGGCTTGTTGTTTTTCTGTTGAGATACTTGACCTTGAAGTGTCAGCTAAATTCTTTTACATGGTTAATAAGCTCAAGCCCTTTTTGGTTGGCTAATTCCAAGGCGAATTCACAAGCCGTAGAGTAATCATTTTGGCTAGCGAGGAGACGCCCTTTGGCAGGAGTCTCCCCCATATCCGAGTACAACCTGACCGCAGTTCTATCAATGTAAATTGAATAAAGTGTCTCCTGTGTACCGCTGATGCTCATTCAATAAAGCTTGTAGGGAACGGTTTTATTTTCTAAAGCAGACTCAGCAAATTAGAAGTATCACCAGGAGTATTCCTTTTCTACGTCTCTAGAAATATAAGTGGGAGTATTTGAGGGCTATCGATGTGTAAGCAATATTACTCGCGCTCTCATAAGGTGAATGCCATCAGCTTTTGGCCACTGAGCTAAAACGATTCACTGTAGGCTTGGTCTTCTCTCAAAAGCGGGCTATGTTCCGTGACTCAGCCACTTGATCAATTAGTCTGACCACTGCTCCAGTCACTAGCGTTGGAAAGTTCGTTACGTTATGGCCCACCGTTAGAAACCGGATCGCTACATCCTCTCGAAGCGCCTTTGCTAAAGCCTTAGAAACACCGTATTGCTCATATGTCAGCTCCAAATACTGCCTTGCTTGTTGCAACTTCTCAGAGGACGGCAAGTAATGACGTTTGACCCGCGAGTTGAAGTCGGGATCAGCAGGCACTAAATTCCAGAGTTCGTTGATCGGATAAATTGAGACTGGCACTAAATGGTCTAGGTCGTAGCTCACACCACTTCGGATTCGCTTTTCCGTCCAAGGGCAAACAAACTCGTGTCCTTCCACTAGAAGCAAATCAATATTGTTGCGTTCCCAAGTCAGAGGTCGGCGGTTGTCTGGGCGATCAGTCAGCAGTCGATAAATGTCACCGCGATCAACTTGTTGAGTGCTCCCCTGCTCCACACCTTCTGAAAATAGGCACCACTCATGAATGCAGAGTGCTTCAACCCATAACGATAAGGTCTGAAACGACTGCCATAGCTCAGCCTGGATAACTAGGCACTTGTCGCTGCTCTGCGTTCCAGGTACAGGAACAGCTAGTCCTTCAAGTTCCTCGTATTTAACGGGCTGTGCAAACACTGTCCAATGACCAGGGCCAGCATACTGAATTGGATTTTCAAGCGCCTTGCTAATTTTGTTAATAGCTTGCTGGTAGGCTTTTAAGAAATCTTGTGAATATAAAGCTCGCTTACGGGCAACTCTCATCTCATTGATGACGAAAAAGCCATCTGAAGGGCGAGAGACGGTTTCCAACTCTTGCTCCCATCGCAAGCGAAGCGCAGCTAGGGCTGGTCGAAACGCCATATCGTTTCTTGTTTCCCCATTCAGCTTTGCCCGCTGTCCTTGAAATATTGGCTTGTTCGGCTCAACAAACGGCCAGTAGTAGGCTATCCAGTACTCTGCTAAAACCCTGAGCGGGACTGCAACATCTTGGTTGTAGTGTCTTAAGTCTGGGAAAGACAGCACGACATCATTGATCGCTCTTAGCAACGCAATTTTGTAGCTTGTGACCTTGGCATCATGTTTGAGAATGGTACTGATGACCTTACCCGAACTAATCTGCTCCATTTGTTGAATCTAGCTGCTAATAATGAGCTAAAGCTGATGTAGCCAACTTCAAAGGGTGGAATCTGTGCGGCATCTTTCAAGCAGCGCTACTTAGTCTGAGTATGCTTGGTGCTTACAGTTAGCGGCTTTTACAGGCCAGTTCCCCTGCAAGCTGCTCCATAGGATTTCACCAAATCCCCGTTAGGCGCTTGCAGGACACACCTTTCCTCCGCAAACATTTGGGGCCAGAGGTACTGTGCCCACATTGGAAAGGTGGCGATCAAAGTAAAGACGGCAAGGATGATCGCGCTCAGCGCTTTGGAATTAACTTTCACAACCCACCCCATCATTGTCTCTATCAAACCCGTGTGGGTCGGGTGCTACCACTTGAAAGCGCCGCTGTGAAATATCTCCACAATCTAAGTCGGGTGGCCCTGGTGGAATGCACACACCGGGGTAAGCCGGGGAACAGTTGGAGGTCTGAGCCGCAGGTTGTGGGGTGGCGGGACGACTAACGGCGGGAACTGGCGTGAAAGTACCTCGCTTGCCTGCTCTGAAATCCCACGGCATCACTGGGTTGGCTTGGCTCCAGAAGGCTAGCTTACGTTGCTTAGCTTTGGCTTCTGCTTGGAGGTAGCGATCCTTGGTGGCAGCACAAGCGCTCAAGTACTGCCTGTAAACTACGGCTCGGCCTTCTTGCACCATCTGCAAGTTAACCGACTGCCCGTTTTTGAAAACCTCAGCGACGCTGCGACCATAGCGATCCTCCTCTACCACCCGCAACTGAATATTTTGGTTCTTAGGTAGAAACTGGCTAAGACGGGTCGCTGCTTCTTTGCCCCCAGCTTGTGTAGATTCTGGTGCATCCGCGCAGGCAAGTCGCACAGTGATAGGCTTTCCATTCACTTGAACGCGCAGCGTATCACCATCACCCGTACTTATGACAGTGCCCGGTACAGTAGCTTGAGCCAAAAGTGGAGTAGGGGAAATCAGAGTGATCGCTGCTGCCAGTGCAAAGAATCGGTTCATACTTTCACCATGAGGAGGCAGGCTTAGAATTCCCGCTTTCTCACCGGGTTTTACTGATCCCTTGCTGGGGAAGGCTAGTAAGATGACTATCGCTATTTTTGGGTGGTAAGAACTAGCAATAAACGAGTGAAGGTTAGATGTCTACTAAGTATTTCAAGGGCTAGTTTCGGGGTTTCCCATCATTGAACTCCCTGATAACTCTTCTAGAAACTGAGTTATAGGTTATTCAATACAAGTAGTCATAAGTAGATTTACGGAAGTTACTATTGACCGATATTTTTACCTCTCTCTATTGACGATATTTCTACCTCGCTCTAGGATCATATCAGCGACAAGTTATGTAGTCTGACCTCGATAGAAATGTTTAACTTCTGTTCGAGAGCAGATCTTGGTGCCCTTCAGTATTGACACTGAAGGGCATTTTGATTTTTGATAGATATAGCCCATGTTTTAAGTCAGTTAAAAAGGACAGGCTACGTAACTTGTCGCTAGGTTCCTAGTTTGTCTCTTACGCTCTTGATTCTGGGCGTTGTGATTTATGGAGGCAACTAGATGACCAAATCTTCACCCATTCAAGTTGTGGACTCAAAACCCACTACATCACAAGCCATCCCAACTACTGAGATGGTCCAGCAGTTTCAGTCCTTAGGAACTGCGATTGTGATTCTTGTCTTGCTCATTTACTTCATTCGATCTCTTACAGATTTAGTTAAGGCTTGTAAGTCTTAACTAAGGTTGGAACATTGGGCCGTTTCGCTTTACGCTGAATGGCCCAATTATCGATAATGCAAGACTCCCTCAAAAGCTAATAACTTATACAAGGGGGCATGGCGTCCCTCCACCTAAACCGCCTTATCCCCTTCCCCGGCTTCAATAACCCACCTCCACAGATCCCTAGTGAGTAGGTATGGGCCATAGGGTTAAACTTTTAAGCAATCTTTTTCAGTTCTGAGCCGAAGTCAGCCACTTCAGTCATTGCCTGCGATATTATCTCTGCGTCCATTGTTGAGTTTTGGTAGTAAGGGTCAGGGTAGCGATCTATTAGGTCTGCTCTATCGTTTGGTAATCGTTTGATTATTTCCCGCTTAATTTCCAGCATCCTTGGCCCCTCAGACGACCAAGTGTTATGCAAATGGACTTCCTGCGCGTGGTTGACTCGGCTTTCACTGGGATTAAGGAGTGCTACTCTCTGCTTCAACAAAATGGGGTCTACTAACGACCGTAATCTTTTAGCCGCTTGACGGGCTTCTCTAGCCAGCTCAGCGTTCGAGTACTGATTTAACCGATTTTTGTACTGGTCAAGCCCATCGACTCTGAGACTTGAATTGCTTTTAGGCGCTTCTGGAATGGTTTCAATTTTATTCTTCAGCTCTACAATCTCTTCATCACGTCTTGCTAACTGCCTTAAAAATTCGTTCTTCTCTGCTTCTAATTGTTGTTTGAGTAAGCTTATTTCTCCCTCTCTTCCATTAAGCTTGCCTCTAAATTCCTTCTCAAAAAACCATCTAATAATCCCTCCTACTATGACGGTGCTAAGTGTTAGCGCTATTAAGAATGTTGCTGGTGCTTGCGAGATTACGTCCCACTCTCTACTCAAGAGATCCCAATTGATTACTGCCATAAGCAGCTAGATCGCCAAGGAAATTTTCCACAGCTTATACCTCTTATGTGGCTACAACAACTACTGCCGCTTCTGCTTAAGCGTAGTCGCTCTCTCCTCCCAAGCCTTAAGGGTTTCAAAAAGTTTGTGAGCATTCTAAAAGAGTCGCTAACAGGAGGCTCTTCCGTGAACCGTTTAACCCACGTTGTGGAACGCCAATAACGTGAAAGCCTTGCTGCATAGGAATTACGGTGATTTGGCCGAAGATAAAACTTTAGCTGATTGCTAATGGAGTTCCTTGAATGCGCTTGTCGAAATCTAAAACCTGATTCCTTTCTGCTTCTCTGCGTAATTCATCAATTACATTTCCGATTTCTTGAACTGAGTGAATGATAATCTGGCCTCTATTCTTACCAGTTAGTTCTATTACTATACTTTTTAGCTCATCTTCATCTTTAACCCAATAGAGGTTTGAGTTAAAGAATAGAAGTCCCATTTTAAATAAAGATGGATTGTAATTTTCGCGCTTTAAATAATCAATAACTTGACGAATTTCCTGTAGGGATAAGGATTCCCTTAAACGGCTAATAGTTTTGATTTGCAAAACCTGCTCCCAAGAGTAAATAACCTTGGGATGCTTGAGATTGCCAGATTTTTCTGGTTTTACAACATCTGTTCGATCTAAATAGCTCAATTGGTTGGACGTAATTCCAGTTAGCTGCAATGTTTCTTGTCGAGTAAATCCACTCTTCATTGTTGAATATACCTACATCACCTGAGTTGCTCCTATCTACACTAGTTAAAACCAGTGTTAATACAGAATTCAACTGTATGACTACCTAATACAGTTGAATTGGTAAAAAAACCAGGCTTTTTGAGCCTGGTTCGTTAAATAAAGAGTGACTTCATTATGCCCAAAAAGGCGCTAACTTTCGCTCAAGCGAGCAAAGCTGGACGAGAACTTCGTTGTTCTTCGTCTGATACAAGAGTCCGCTCCAATGCTGGCTACACTCTAGCTTGCTGGAGGTGGCAACAAGCGGCATAACAAACACAAGCGCTGGTCTAGTTAGTCAAAGCTGACCAGCGCTTGTTGTTGCTCTTGGTTCCACACTAGGCCAGCTAACAAAACGCTAAAACCTGTGAGCTAGCATTAGAACGTTGATTTCCAGAAATAATCCTATGCCTGAATTTTCTGATTCTATAGAAATGATGAGCTATATGAGCGAAGGGCCGTTCGTAGTGGAGTACGTTCGTTATGACGCAGGGCAACATGTAGTTAAATTCAACTCGATGATGACAGGTGAGACAGAGGTAAAGGTGGATGCAGCTTCAAACGAAACTCCTGAACCTGGGCAAGCGCTGATTCTGATCACAACAAAGAATGCGGGTAATCGGTTAATCAAAGCACTATAAACAGTTCCAAAATCGTTATTGCTCTCACTTGCTACAACTTGCTATGTATTACACCGCCCCTGAAAGCTACCCCCGGACAACTCAAAAGGGATATAAGCTTATAGCTCATGCCGAAAGCCTTGCTGGGAGGGGCTTTAAGGCTGCTTTGAAAACATAAGTTAAAATCTAGCTCAGTGGGGGGATAGCTTCCGACCCGCTTACTATCGTCTCGGTGCCATCCGTCCAGCGCTGCTCCGAACCAAGCCACAGGGCACTCGAATCGCGATCGCAGCTTTTACCGCTACGGCTGATCCCCAAGCTCAAAAAACTATTCAACACATTCTGCAACTGCGACAACCACAGGTTTTTCGCTGCAATCCCTACCGAGATAATTTGCACTTGTTGGTCAAGACCGCTTGGACTCCACGAGGCCGCAAACAGCAGCTCTTGCAGTTTATTCAAGCGAGACCGCAGCAAGCAGGTTTAGTGTATGTTCGCACTCGGCGCGATAGTGAGAGCTTGGTCACTTGGCTACAGCAAGAAGGCTATGCCACTACTGCTTACCACGCCGGGTTAAGCCCAGAGGAGCGTCGCGCCATTGAGCAAGCTTGGTTGCACGGACACACCCAATTTGTGATTTGCACCTCTGCTTTTGGCCTGGGGATCAACAAACCAAATTGCCGCTGGATTGTCCACTATCACACACCCTTCTTGCTCTCGGAGTATGTGCAAGAGATTGGTCGAGCGGGACGAGACGGTGAACCCGCGATCGCCTTGACCTTGGTGAGCGAACCCACTGGGTGGCTGGATTCAGGAGATAAACAGCGGCGTCAGTTTTTTGCTGATAAGCTGCGATCGCAACAGCAAATTGCTAGCCAATTAATCCACAAACTTCCTCGCCAAGGCACCGTAGAAGGCGTATCACGCCAGTTTCCCGATGGAGCGATCGCCCTCTCTTTGTTGCAAGCTGCTGGGCAACTGCGTTGGCAAGATCCGTTTCACTATGCGATCGCCTCTACTAATCAAAGTTCCACCACTTTGAATCAGCTCCAGACTCAAGCGATCGCTCAAATGACGGATTACCTGGGTACTCGGCAATGTCGCTGGCAGTTTTTGTTAAACGCTTTTGGCTTCGCCGCAGAGGCAACTAATTTTCGGTGTGGGCACTGCGATCGCTGCCAAGGTTGACTTTTATTCCACTTCAGGGATTAAGGTCTCTGCCAGTACAGGTTCAAGTTTTGCTTTGCAAAGCGTAAAACTTTGTATTTTGTAGCAGAAGTGACTGTTACACCTCCCACTGGCTGGCTTAGCATTTGACAACTTGGAGAAAACCTCTGGGCGGGTGCCGCTGACTGTGCGCAACCCTAGTTAGACAATTCACTCTCTAGAATAGGAGTAAGAGACGTAAGTGATTGCTCACACCTAAGTTACGACACAGGGTAGAAGCAGCAGGCTCTCCTTGGGCTGGCTGTTAATAATCATAAAAGCGATAAAAGCATGCGCGCAGTCGGCTGAACTGGGATTCTCACAGCGATCGCTACCTGAGTCGTGAAACTGTGAATACTTTTATCTCAGTTTCTGTAGTTTACCTAAAGTCAGATTTCAGTTTGGGAATCCCTCTCTAATATAGAAGGCAGAAATAGCCAGGTTTTGAACTCAGTGAGTTCTTTACTAACACTCACTAGATCAGGAGGAGAAGACGTGGTTGATGCTCAACAACCTTTGGTACAGGGAGAACGTAGCCTGGACCGCGATTGCACGACTTTATCCCGCCACGTATTACAGCAATTACATAGCTTTTCCACCGATGCTCAAGACTTGAGCGCGATTATGGGTCGGATTGGCTTAGCGGCGAAGCTGATTGCTCGTCGTCTCAGTCGCGCTGGGTTGATGGAAAATGTCCTGGGGGTTACAGGAGACATCAATGTCCAGGGAGAAACGGTCAAGAAGATGGATGTCTATGCCAACGAGGTCTTCATCTCTGTGTTTAAGCAGAGCGGACTGGTTTGCCGCCTCGCATCTGAGGAGATGGAGCAGCCTTACTACATCCCAGAAAACTGTCCCATTGGTCGCTACACGCTCCTTTATGACCCAATTGATGGTTCTTCCAATGTAGACATCAACATCAATGTCGGTTCTATCTTTGCCATTCGCCAACAAGAAGGGGAAGATGATGGTACCGCTAGTGACCTGCTCCAGAACGGACGAAAGCAGATTGCTGCGGGTTATGTGCTCTATGGCCCTAGCACGATGTTGGTTTACTCAATGGGAACCGGAGTGCATGCGTTCACACTTGATCCCAGCTTAGGCGAGTTTATTTTATCAAACGAAAACATTCGCATTCCTGACCACGGCCCTGTTTACAGCGTCAACGAAGGTAACTTCTGGCAATGGGAAGAATCAATTCGGGACTATATCCGTTATGTGCATCGCCATGAGGGATATACGGCTCGTTATAGCGGTGCTTTAGTCGGAGATATTCATCGCATTTTGTTCCAAGGCGGTGTCTTTCTCTATCCGGGCACAGTGAAGAAGCCAGAAGGTAAGTTACGCCTCCTGTATGAGACTGCTCCGCTCGCTTTTTTGATTGAGCAAGCAGGGGGAAGAGCTAGCGCTGGCACTCAAGACATTCTTGATGTAGTGCCTGACAAACTGCATGCTCGTAGCCCCCTGATTATTGGCAGTAAAGAAGATGTGACGCTAGTTGAATCTTTTATTCAGGAGCGCGATCGCGAACAAGACGAAAGGCTGATGGCAGCCAAACGATAACTGGCTACTCTGCAACAAAACTGAGTTGAGTTGTTGCTACCACAAGAAATTTAAGGAATTAAATAAGGACTGTTATGACCACAAACCATTTACTAGAAATCAAAGATCAAGGCCAAAGTATCTGGATGGATAACTTGGCCCGTGATTTGATTCAATCCGGTGAACTGAAGCGGTTGATTGAGGAGCAAGGGATTCGCGGACTCACTTCCAACCCAGCCATTTTTGAGAAAGCGATCATCGGCAATGCCATGTATGACGCTGATATTGAAGCGGGAGTGCGGGCTGGAAAACCGCTCCAAGAGATCTATGAATCATTGATCTTTGATGACATTCGGAATGCTTGCGATATCTTTCGCGCCGTGTACGACGAGTCGGGTGGTTTGGATGGCTACGTCAGCATTGAAGTGCCTCCCACGATCGCGAACGACACGCAAAAAACTATCGAAGAGGCCCGTCGCTACTACCGCGAAATTGGCCGTGAAAACGTCATGATCAAAATCCCCGGTACCGCAGAAGGTCTACCCGCCGTTGAGCAGGTGATCAGCGAAGGGATCAACGTCAACGTGACGCTGCTGTTCTCAGTCAATAGCTATATCGAAACCGCTTGGGCTTACATTCGGGGACTCGAAAAGCGAGTTGCTGACGGTGGTGATATTAGCAAACTAGCTTCAGTTGCCAGTTTCTTCCTCAGCCGCATTGACATCAAAGTGGACGAGGCGATTGATAACCAACTGAAGGCAGGGGTCGATCGCCTGGAAAAAGAAGCCAAGCTAAGAGCCGTGAAGGGTAAAGTGGCGATCGCTAATGCCAAGATTGCTTATCAAGAATACAAAAAGATCATCCAAACTGACCGTTGGAAAGCCCTGACTGAAAAGGGTGCGAATGTGCAACGTCTGTTGTGGGCGAGCACCGGGACCAAAAACCCCGACTATAGCGATGTCATGTATGTAGATGGCTTAGTGGGGCCAGATACCGTCAACACCCTACCCCCCAGCACCATTGATGCTTGTGTGGATCACTGTGATGTCGCCAGCCGCATTGAAACTGACGTGGATCATGCATATACCCTGATTGAGAATCTGAAAGATCCCGACATCAATATCGACCTCGATCAGGTCATGACCGAACTGTTACACGAGGGGCTTGATAAGTTTGTTCAACCCTTTCACTCGCTGATGCAAGCCTTGGAAGAAAAAATCAATCTTCTCTCTCCTGTGTAGAAAGCGCTGGCGGTTGGCTTCTGGTAGTTTTTGATAATTGGCGGTTAGCTGTGGGCAATTACCTAGAGCGATCGCCTTCTTGCTCCCTTTAATTAGGACACTCCATCAGCCTCTCGGATTATTAGGAGTTTCTCAAGCTAACAGCCAACCGCTAAGCGCTAACAACCAATGGCTAACCACTAACTCTTAACTCATTAATTAATCACAAATTCTAATATGGTGACTTTGCTCGAAAATCCCCTGCGCGTTGGTTTGCAGCAGGAACGAATTCCTGAACCCCTGATTATGGTGATTTTTGGTGCCTCAGGGGATTTGGCGCAGCGCAAGTTAGTGCCCGCTATCTATCAACTCAAGCGAGAACGGCGGCTACCCGCTGAAATGACCATTGTGGGAGTGGCTCGTCGGCCTTGGAGTCACGACTACTTCCGCGAACAAATGCGCGAAGGGATCGATCAGTTCTCTGATGGGGTAGGCTCAGAAGACGCTTGGCAAGATTTTGCTCAAGGTTTGTATTACTTCTCTGGTGACATTGATGATCCAGACAGTTATCTCAAGCTCAAAGAATTTTTAGGGGAGCTTGATGGCAAAAGAGGCACTAGAGGCAATCGCGTCTTCTACTTAGCGGTTGCTCCCAAATTCTTTGGGGAGGCAATTCGGCAGTTGGGCACAGCCAACATGTTGACCGATCCCCAGAAAAGCCGCTTGGTGATCGAAAAACCCTTTGGGCGGGACTTAGGCTCGGCCCAATCTCTCAACCAGGTAGTGCGCCAGGTTTGCAAAGAAGAGCAGGTCTATCGCATCGACCACTACTTGGGCAAAGAAACCGTTCAAAACCTCCTTGTGTTTCGCTTTGCCAACGCCATTTTCGAGCCATTGTGGAATCGTCAGTTTGTCGATCACGTACAGATCACAGTTGGCGAGACGGTAGGGGTTGAAGATCGGGCGGGCTACTACGAAAGCTCTGGGGCGCTGCGAGATATGGTGCAAAACCACCTGATGCAGTTGTTTTCACTCACGGCAATGGAAGCTCCCAACTCTCTTGATGCCGATAGTATCCGCACCGAAAAAGTCAAAGTTATTCAGGCGACGCATTTAGCCGACGAGCATAACTTAGAGTTTTCCGCGATTCGGGGGCAGTACACAGCCGGATGGATGAAGGGTAAGCAAGTGGCGGGTTATCGCGAAGAGCCAGGCGTTGATCCCAACTCAACTACGCCGACTTATGTCGCTATGAAGCTAGTGGTCGATAACTGGCGCTGGCAAGGAGTGCCCTTTTACTTGCGAACTGGGAAGCGGTTGCCGAAGAAGGTGACGGAAATTGCCATCCAGTTTCGGGAAGTGCCATTTTTGATTTTCCAGTCGGCCACGCAGCAGGCAAACCCCAACGTGTTGGTGCTACGAATTCAACCGAATGAAGGGATTTCTCTGCGCTTTGATGCCAAAATGCCAGGGCCGAGCTTGCGAAGTCGCTCAGTGGATATGGATTTCCAGTACGGCTCTACCTTTGGCGTTTCTAACGCTGATGCTTACAATCGCCTATTGCTGGATTGCATGATGGGGGACCAAACCCTGTTTACCCGCGCGGATGAAGTGGAAGCAGCTTGGCGAGTCGTGACCCCCGCTCTAACAGTTTGGGAATCTCCCACTGACCCCACCTCAATCCCTACTTACGAAGCGGGCACGTGGGAACCAGCCGAAGCCGAGTTGTTGCTGAACCGTGATGGCCATCGTTGGCGGAGGCCGTAGTTTTTTGGTAGCTAGCGCATCGAGAGCACTGAACTACATCTCTAACCTCAAAACGCTGATTCCTGAACCCAAACCACCCCAATAAATCCTATGGCTAAACAGTCTTCTCCTGTTGTTTCTCTGCAAGCTCCCAAAGATGTTTCGCTCAGCGAAATTGACGGTGAACTTGGCAAGATTTGGCAAAGTTACAGTGCTACAGGTGATGATGGCTCCTTTCCTGTGGCAACGAGAGCCGCTACTTTTAGTTTGATCGTGTATGAACCGGAGGAAACTCAGCACTTACTGGCTGATCTCGGTTTTTATACGGGGCCGATTGATGGCATTACTGGCCCTCGCATGGAAGCAGCTCTGAGGACAGCTCAGGAAACCTACGGCTTACCGGTTACGGGCAAAGCCACTTCCGAAATACTGCAAAGGTTGCAGGAGGAACTCACCAGAAAGCGTACGAGTGCCGCCAGTGATGAATCTTCCCCGATCAGTCCTTCTTATGCCAGAGATGCTAGAGGCGCAGGGGTGGCAGATGCGATCGCCAGCCAAAATCCTTGCCGCATCATCGCTCTATTCCCAGTTTCTGGGGAAGATGAAGGGGTGACAGCTCAAGTTTCTGCTTACTGCCCTGTGCAAAAGCAAAGCCGCAGTACTTTAATTTGTTGTGAGTACATTACTCTGCGAGGCACAGAAACAGCGCTAGACCGAGCGAGTAGTTTGGTTTCTTCTCTGTTGATTAGTGATCTGCCAAAGTTTTTGTGGTGGAAAGCTACGCCTGAGCCTAACCAAGCCTTGTTCAGGCAATTAGCAGGTTTTTCTACCTGTGTCATCGTAGACTCCAGCACTTTCTTGGAAGCAGAGACTGGCCTACTCAAGGTTCAAAGTCTTGTGGAACAAGGAACTCATGTTGCTGACCTGAACTGGCGGCGGCTGGCCCCGTGGCAGGAATTAACTGCGGAGGCTTTTGACCCCCCGGAGCGTCGGGCTGCCTTAACAGAAGTCGATCGCGTCACAATTGACTACGAGCAAGGAAATCCGACCCAAGCTTTAATGTTCCTAGGTTGGTTAGCAAGTCGGCTCCAATGGCACCCTGTCTCTTATGAGCATGAAGGAGGCGACTACGATTTGCGCAGAGTGAGGTTTGTTGCGGCTGACCAGCGCCCGATCGAAGCAGAATTAGCAGGAATGCCTACGGCTGATTATGGGGATGTGGGGGGTGACTTGATGGCTCTGCGTCTGACTTCGACGAATTTGAATGCTGATTGTTGTACAGTGCTTTGCTCTGAAACCTCTGGTTGTATGCGGATGGAATCGGGGGGTGGTGCCCAATCCTGCCGAATTCAGCAGGTTTCATCTCTATTGGACCAGAAAGCAGAGAATCTGCTCAGTCAACAACTTCAAAGTTGGGGTCGGGATGCACTGTATGAAGAAAGCCTAGCTGTGTCAGCTCAAATTGCTAAATTGCAGGAGCGCTCAGCCTAGTAAATACCTGAGTTAGTTTATTAAGGTGTTAGCAAGATCATCATGGGGTGATTTTTGGCTGGCACCTTATTTTTTATGGTTCAGTTATGGCTTTGGCGATCGCAGGTGAGAGGAGTGGGGTTGGCAAGACCACGGTGACTTTAGCGCTGTTAGCAGCGTTACAGCGACGTGGCTTACGGGTGCAGTCTTTTAAGGTCGGTCCAGACTACATTGACCCAATGTTTCACACGCGGGTAACAGGTCGAGCTTGCCGCAACCTTGATCCCGTCCTCACTTCAGAAGCCTATGTTCAGCAATGTTTCGCTCGTCATGTCGCGGGGGTAGATTGTGCCTTAGTCGAAGGGGTGATGGGCCTATTTGATGGTGCAACGGGACCTGAGGACTGTGCTAGCACAGCTCATATTGCCCGCCTGCTCAATATTCCAGTCTTGCTAGTGCTCGATGGCAGCCGTTTATCGCGTTCTGTAGCCGCGATCGCTCACGGCTATCGTTCTTTTGACCCACGAATTCAATTGGCTGGTGTGGTTCTGAACCGAGTTGGCAGCGATCGCCATCTAGAACTTTTGCAGGCAGCTTTAGAGCCGCTTAATTTGCCGATTTTGGGTGTATTGCGTCGCCAAGCAGAGATCACCATCCCCGACCGTCACCTTGGTTTAGTCCCAACCGGAGAACTAGACCAGTTCCACTCCTTGATCGACCGACTCGCTGACTTAGGCGAAACCTGCTTTGATTGGCCCCAACTGTTACCGTTGCTTGATGCGCCGCCTCCCCAGCCTTTTGAGCCGTTAGTTGGTCAGGAGCAAAACTTGTTTCCTCGGCCTCAAGTGCGAATTGCTGTGGCCCGCGATCGCGCCTTTAGCTTCTACTACGCCGACAACTTAGACTGCCTGGAACAATTAGGTGCAGAACTCGTTTCTTGGAGTCCTCTCAGCGATCCCCATTTGCCAGTAGATGTACAAGGGCTTTATTTGGGCGGTGGTTTTCCTGAAGTCTTTGCCGAGCAGTTGGCAGACAACGCTTCTGGACGAGATGCGGTACGAGTGGCAATTCAAGCAGGGCTACCCACTTACGCTGAGTGTGGCGGGTTGATGTATTTATGCCAGCAGATTCAAGGGTTTGATCAGCAATCTTGGGCGATGGTTGGTATTTTGCCAACTACCGCTGTGATGGCAGGGCGTTTAACTTTGGGTTACCGACGAGCGATTGCGCAACAAAACAGTTCCTTAATAGCGGCAGGCACTACGGTTTGCGGCCACGAATTTCACCGCTCAACCCTTACTGAAACTACGCCCCAACCCTTATTTCAAACTTGGCGCTATGACCCATCGTCGCAAGAAGCACCCAGTCTAGAAGGCTGGCGATCGCAGCAAGTGCATGCCTCCTATTTACATTTGCACTGGGGGAGCCGACCCGAACTAGCCGCTCGATTTGTGCGATCCTGTGCTCAGTTTCAACAACCCATCGCGAAATTTTAGTAGGAAGATGGCAAGCGGCTGTCCTCCCTGCTATTCATGTGGCGGTTGTAGAACGACAATAGTTTTTGATTTTCTACGTCTTGGGCATTAATTCTCTGATTTAGTTCGCGAATCCGGCGGGACAGCAACCGAATGATATTGAGCGCAATGCCAGGAGTCTCGTCAATGGCATCGTAAAGCTGCTGCTGCGTTAGGACCAGACACTCACAATTTTCTAGCGTGCTTACCGAAGCCGACCGTGGCTCAGCATCAAACAAAGACATTTCCCCAAAGCAAGCACCTTTCTCCAGCTGCGCCAGCTCTTGGTTGCTCAGGTGGACACGGACTCGGCCAGACACCACAATATAAAGCGATCGCCCTTCCTGCCCTTCTTTAAAGATGGTGTGCTTCGCCGGAAAAGATAGCTCATCCATAATCGAAGCTAATCTCACGAGAAAATCATCCCGTAGCTCTTTAAAGATAGGCACTCCTCGAACAAAAAGTAGGCGATCGACGCTAGTTAGCATAGAGTTTAGGGTGCAAATAAGCTCATATCAGTCCAGTTTGAAGCAGAAACGCAGCGAGAGAACGAGGATTTAAAGAACGGGTCTAAAAGTTACCGTGGTTTAGAGCGCAACGCTGGAGCGTTAAATAGTTTCTAAGCCTGCGATATCAGAGAAATTAGCAGCGGGACCCGGTGGTTTAGAGCCGTTTGTTTGAGGTCTGGAATGCTTTAAGCCCAATTCTGCCATCATCTGCTGTACTTGAGCGGCTACCAATCGGTCTGGGTCATTGGTGAGCCTGGGCAAAAGCTCCTTGAGTGCTCTCGGAGAGGCAACTTTCAAATAAGTCAGCACTGCCTCTCGCACATACCCTGTGGGGTAGCGCAGACAAGCTAAAATCTGCTCAGACGTCAGGCTCCAGCGAGCTTGGCGGGCTAAGTGAAAACAGCAAGCTAAAGGCCAGTCGGGTAGAAAGTAGCGCAAATCTAATAAGTAGCGCAGGCGATCGCTGGCATTCATCGGTTCATAGGTCACCATATCAGAGAGGCTTTGCAGTTTATCTAAGTCTGGACGGCGATCGAGCACACTGAGTAGAGCCCGCTTGTTAGCAATATCTAAAGTATTGTCTAGAATTTCCAGCCCCTGAGCCACGCTCGATGGTGAGGCAGATTGTAGATTAATCGAAGCTGCCTGAATCGCTTCTAAAGGATAAAGTACCTTCATGAGCAAGAATAAGCGCTCCACGGCATCAGTTTGCACATCCGCCAAGGCCCGGCGCAGTAAATCCGCTTCTGCCCCTAAAACTTGTTCCCAGCTGAGATCGACTAAGGCAGCGTAAAGCTGACCAATAAACAGAATTTCTTGATCGATTAGGGTTTCAACCCCACTTCGTCCCAAGCGATCGGATATGGCATCAATTCCGAGTTCATGGGGCATTTTCAACAAGATTCGGAGAACATTGCGTCGGTTGGCTCCCCAAGCCGTCATCAAATGAGCCACAAGTACATCTAAGGCCTCTCGACTCGCAATCTGTCCAATGGCGCTCCAAGCTTGCATCCGGACTAGATCGGGCTTGTGAATATCTTCTGCCAGCTCTACTAACAGCGGAATCGCCTCATTGTCTAGCCTGACCAGTGCCCGCATAGCGGCTTCACGGGTGGATTTGTAATGCAAGCCCCGCAATAGAGAAGGATAATATTCTTCTAAATGAGTGGCTGCGATCGCCTCCAGTAAAGCACAACGCACTCGCAAAGATTCATCTTGCAGCAAAGTCGGGATGTAAAGCCGCAGCGCTTGCAAATAAACAGCTTCTCCCAAAGCGCGACACCCCATCACCCGCTCTCGCTCTTGTTTATGGGTGAGCATTTGCCGCAAGGTGTTGGTAGCCTCCGCTTTCTGTCGAGGTGTGCCCCGGCGCAACATGAGAGAGGCAGCCGTGCCTCGTACCACCGCATCAACCTCTGGGCGCAAGTAAGGCCGCAACTGGCGAATGTCAGGCTCTCGCTCTGTAAGCCAAATATAGCGCAACGCTACTGCCAACACTTCTGGAAATAGAGGTTGTTCAATTAGGGCTCTAACTGGGTTTACGTAAGATTCACTGGGATGCACCAACATCGCCTCTAAACTCTGTCGTTGCAAGGCTGGTGGCAAATTAGCTAACAATGGAGCTAGCGCTTCCCCTACATTTTGGAGATCGATCTGGCTGAGTAATTCAATGCAAGAACGCTTATCTGCTTCTGTACCTGGACGATTAAGTGTCTCAATTACAGCTCGCTTTAGCTCCCGCAAATCGACATCTGAAATACTCAGTTGTCCCCGTTCTGCACCTACCACCAGTAGCCCAACATAGCGGCTCCGTAGCAACCAAACTGTGCATAACCAAATCGTTGCCAGAAGAATAATTTGGGCCAAAAAGATCCAATCTTGTAGCTGTACGCCTATCTGCGTGTTCCGACAAAACCAAATAATCCCTAAAATGCTGAGTCCGGTTAAACCAGTGGCGATCGGTTCAGCCACACCTCGGACCAAAGATTGCAGCCCACTGCGGACACTTTCAGGTAACGGTTGAAAAAGCACAGGGCCAGTGCTGGTAAATAAGGTGTAGTGCAGTAACTCATCTAAAAACTTAAGAATCACTAACCCAACAAAAAGCGGCACGAGACCTGTCATCGAAAAAGAGCCTAAAGCAATAATTGCTATTGGCAAAAACATCGCGGTCGTAAACACCCCAATGCGCTCAATAACTCGGCTAGAGGCAAACCACTGCGTTGCTAGCTCAAAAATGCCAAGGACACCATTAAAGAGGCCTAAAAAGCTAGCAATCCCACCGACCAATCCTTGCCCTTCTAATTGCTGGTTCTCCAATTGGCTCAGAAATTGAAAATCTACCAGCAAGAACAAGACCTGCGCCATCATGAAGAAGGCAAACAACAAGATGACATAACGGCGTAACGGCCCTTTGAGGCGACGGGCAATCAGGTGATCAGGATGCGCTTCTTCCAGACGTCTGCGTGGAGCCTCTGGAAAAAACTGGTTGTAACTTTGGCTGAGGTAGAACAAAACCCCTGCCCCCAAAGCCATGACGAGGCAGGAAATTAGAATGACATCAGAAAGCTTGATGAACGAGAGGAGAAATGGCAGCGAAAACCCGCTAATGACATCTGCCACTAACACACCACTACTAATTAATGGAAAAGTTCGTTTAATTTCTCGGATGTTAAAAAGTTGATTGGCGGTAATGGAGGTATTGAGGTCGTTGAGCACGTAGATAGCTTCTAGCCACAGCCGCATCAATAGAACGGTCAAGCTCAGAACCGTAAGGCTGCCGATCGTGGCCCCGCCTGCTGCATCAAGGCCAAAGCGAAACAAGAGCAAGGGAACTGCCATTAATAACGCAGTTAGAACAATCACTCGACGCAACGGTAGAATTCGCTGCATCCAAGAGTAGATAAACCCTAGACTTGAGCCAATACCAGCGCTAGCAATATAAATCCAGGGCAGCTTATCGGCTCCGTATTCCTTCAAGAACAGGGCGACTGTACTTGCTTCTAACCACAGCAACCCTATAGAGGTTGTGGTGTAAAAAGCAAACATCAACATGGTACGTTCGCTTTCTTCCGGGCGGAGGTTGACCCATCGCAGTAGCTTTTGGCCAAGGCTATCTTTAGCAAGCCACCGATTTTTTAGCGTCATGTAGCGTTGATTTCCTCTATCGCAGCCTGGTTGAGTTGCTTCTCATCTAAACATGATTTCTTCCGCTCGTCGCACTCAGTCTATTAATGAGTTCGGCTTACCGCAGATTTGCAAGTGGCGACTTGAGAGTAAAAACATGCTTCGAGCTCCAAGACAGGAGCCAATGTCAATTGATGACACTTTCTGAACAGGATTCTGCACCAAATTAGCTTCCTGGGGCTACGCTGGGCTGGCTGTGTCTACTTAAACAGCAAAATTACTATAGGAGAACAGTGGTGAAGCAAATCTAAGCAGAACCTTGCTTTTTTAGCGTTCCCAACCTTGACTCTGTTTTAGTAAGTACAAGCAGCTTGAATCTTTGTAACGTTCTGGCGATAGAGTGACATAACGCAAAAGAACAAGGCTGCTTTATAGTCAACCTTGTTCTTGAAATTTTTAATATTGTTTGAGACGTTACGAAGAGATATAGATGTGTTAATCCACGTCTAGGCTCTGCGATCGCCTCTGCCTCAGCCTTATGACTGAAACCGTAATAATCGCTAAGGAAGCTGTGAGGCTTGCTGGAGACTGACTATATGGATGCTGATGACTTAGGCTTTTTTAGGCGCAAGCAACATCATCATATTGCGTCCCTCTTTTTTAGGAAATTGCTGAACTTCAGCCATTTCCTGCAAGTCTTTCGCCATCCGCATCAACAGAGTTTCAGCCAAGTCGCTATGTTGAATCTCACGGCCTCGAAACATAATTGTCGCTTTGACCTTGTCTCCTGCCTTGAGAAAACGCTCGGCCTGGTTAATGCGAACGTTGTAATCGTGTTCTTCGATTTTGTAGCGCATCTTTACTTCCTTCACGTCGGAAGTATGCTGCTTCTTTTTAGCTTCTCTAGCTTTTTTCTCTTGCTCAAATTTAAATTTGCCGTAATCCATAATCCGGCAAACCGGAGGATCGGCTTTATCACTAACCAGTACGAGATCTAGTTCTTTTTCCTCTGCAATTTGCAGCGCTTCACGAGGGGTAAGAATACCTAGTTGTGCACCATCAGTATCAATTACCCGAATCTTAGGAAATCGAATGCGCTCGTTGATTTGGGGTAAATCACGATTTTGTTTTTTCTCGATTAAAGGTGCTCTGGTTGACAACTCGGTTTTGACCTACTGCTAAAGGATAATGAGGTTGAGGAAGTGTAAATTACGGCTCAGCTTGGGTGCGATCAATCCTCGCCCTGAGGGGGTTTGGCTTAGATGCTGCACTTGATATTTGCTATTTTACTCAGTCTGTTTAAATTTCTAGCTACTTGTTAACTTAATTTCTGAAATGGCACTTTCTGAGTTCACTTCCACGAATCTAGGGTTGTTGTGATGGGGGCGGCACTCGGTATTGCTGAGCAATGTAATAGAAGAAGCGGTAGTAGTCGTCGAACTGCTGACTGGGCGATCGCGCTTGCCAGTGGTAGCGAATGTCGCCTTGTTGTAGCGCCAGTGTCATCGAACTGATTTCGGGTCCAATGTTGACATTAAGCGCCCCAGATAAACCTTGGGCAGTAGTGAAGTTTGGCTTTGAAGTGACAACAGGAGCCGCTTGCTGCTGAGCTTGCTTAGTAGTAATGGGCTTAATTTGATGTCCTGCCCACCCTCGAATTTCAGCTTGAGGATTTTTAGGGTCGCGAAAAGCCTGTCCATCCTGATTGTCGGGGGGTGGCTCGGCTGCCCAACTGCTGGGATAGGGAAATTCAAAGTTATAGCGCGGGTTATGGTAAGTCTTCCATGTCCCTGCAAGTGGCATCTCAGAACTACGACAACTCGTTAGGAGAACCAAGCTAGCCAATAAACCAGCCAAGGCAGACAACCTGACTGATCTAGGGTTAGTTCCAGAGCGATAAAGGTTCACTGTCTGATTCGTTCTCATTCGTTGAATAGATAACCCTGCTTTGTAAATAAAAGTAACAATGATGCCGTCATGACGTCTTGCCATCTTGACAGCAAATATCAGAGTCGATATTCTGACAGATACATACCCGGGTAGAACTGGAAGTTATATGCAAGAGAAGCAAAAGGTTACGTTGTATCTTTCACCGGAGCTGCATCGAAAGTTGAAAATTCGGGCAGCAGTCGATGCAGAGCCTATGTCAACAATTGTTGAACGAGCTGTTGTCTTCTACCTGGCTCACCCAGAGTTGGTAGATGAGGTGGAAGCATCCTACGGCCAATCTCATCAGGTCTACAACTGTCCAGAGTGCACTAGCTCGGTTGTGGTCCAAAACGGAGAAATGCTTGCTCTCAAGAACCAGCCAGGTGTGTTAGATGAAGCTGGGCAATCTTTGCCAGTTCAGCAAGCTCAAAAGGTTGGCTCTAATCCTAATCAGCCAGGCGAGGAACTCGTTCCTTGTTAAGGCTCTAACCTGTAGGTTAATGCTAGCAAGGGTGCCGCATTAATTTCAGGTCGGGTGAACTCGGATCTAGCAATGTCTGCACCGTCTCTAGTAGGTCGATGGTCATGCAAGAAGAGCTCAATATTTTAATTCAAGCTCAATACCCTCTTATCTATCTAGTTACCTCTGAAGAGGAACGGGCTGAGCAGGCAGTAGCTGCAATTGTTCAAGCTAGGTCACCCCAGCGTCCTCAGTTATTCATCTGGACAATGACTGAAGGGATGGTAGGGCACGAACAGTCCCGTAGTCCTGTGCAAAACAACACTGTTTCTCCAGAAGCAGCGATTGATTGGGCCATTCGGCAACCATCTGGTGTATTCCTGTTTAAGGATTTGCACCCCTTCAAAGATTCTCCAGCAGTTACACGACGTCTCCGAGATGCGATCGCCCGATTTAAGGGAACACAAAAAACTATTATTTTGATGTCTCCCGTGCAGCAAGTTCCGATCGAGTTAGAAAAGGAAGTTGTAGTCCTCGATTTCACTCTGCCAACAATGGCTGAGTTAAATCAAGTGCTATCCAACCAACTAGACCAACTACCTCGCAACCGTCGGATTACAACCGAAGCACGAGAAAAACTCCTAAAAGCGGCTCTGGGACTTACCCGAGATGAAGCCGAAAAAGTTTATCGTAAAGCCTTAGTTACAGCGGGTCGCCTGACTGAAGCAGAAGTAGACATTGTCTTATCTGAAAAGAAGCAACTTATTCGCCGTAACGGAATCTTAGAGTACATCGAAGAAGACGAGACGATTGATTCTGTTGGCGGTTTAGAAGAACTCAAGCATTGGCTCAAGCAGCGCTCTAACGCCTTTACAGAAAGAGCCAGAGAATATGGTTTGCCTCAACCAAAAGGCATGCTGATCTTAGGGGTTCCAGGTTGCGGAAAGTCGCTGATCGCTAAAACCACTTCTAGACTCTGGGGTTTGCCACTGATTCGTCTAGATATGGGCCGAGTTTACGACGGCTCAATGGTAGGTCGTTCTGAAGCCAACTTGCGTAATGCCTTAAAAACCGCTGAATCGATCTCTCCCGCGATTTTGTTTATCGATGAGATTGATAAAGCATTTGCAGGTAGCACTGGCTCTGCGGATTCGGATGGCGGCACCTCCAGTCGGATTTTTGGTTCATTCTTGACCTGGATGCAAGAGAAGACTTCTCCGGTGTTTGTGATGGCGACTGCTAACCGGGTAGAACGTTTACCAGGAGAATTTCTGAGAAAAGGGCGCTTTGATGAAATCTTCTTTGTTGATCTGCCGACTAAAGAAGAGCGCAAAGAGATTTTTAGTATTCACTTAAGCAAGCGGCGGCGTGAAATTGCTCGGTTTGATTTGGACCAGCTTGCGACTGTTTGCGATGGCTTTTCTGGGGCAGAAATTGAACAGGCGTTGATTGCAGCAATGTATGAGGCATTCGCCCAAGAACGGGAGTTTACCCAGCTCGACATTATTGCTGCGATTAAGTCAACATTGCCTCTGTCTAAAACAATGAATGAGCAGGTGACAGCCCTAAGAGACTGGGCAAGGCAGCGCGCGCGACCTGCTGCATCTTCCGTCGCAGAATATCAGCGACTGGAGTTCTAAAGGCTTTCACTCCTGCTCCCAACAGGAGGAAAGGCTAGCAAATTGTTGCTAGCAGTTTGACAAAATACCGTGCCACCATCGCGGTAAACCTCTCATCACATCAAACGTTGTCGTTTCTCTCAATCTCTCCAGGAGGAAATCCGAAATGTCTCACTTCAGCACTCTGCGCACCAAGATCACTGATGCCGAAATCCTGAAGGCTTCCTTGCGTGATTTGGGTATCTCGGTCAAGACTGAAGCTGATGTCCGTGGCTACAACGGTCAAAGAGTTCGTTCTGATATCGTTGCTGTTCTCGAAGGTGAATACGACCTAGGCTGGTCTCGCAATAGTGATGGTTCTTTCGATCTCATTGCTGACCTTTGGGGCGTTGCTAAGAAGCACAACCAAACTGAACTCATCAACTCCATTAATCAAAAGTACGCAGTTAATAAGACTCTGGCAGAAGTTAAGCGGCCTGGTCTGCAAAATGCCAACGTTAAACTAGTTCTGCAAAAGTAATTTCTCTGCGCGTTCCCAAGCTTACGGGTTAACCACTAAAACGGGTTAGCCCGTTTTTTTATGCCAATCGTGTAGACTTACGGGAGTGACTTCCAAGATAGATAGTCCCAACCCTGTTGCGATCGCCTGCTATGCCCTTGCCTTCTACTGAACAAGACCAAAAAATTCGCCAAGTAATTCGTAGTTGCGGCTTGCAAGTAGAACGTCTGGCGAAAGAGCATTTCCAAGTTTCTCAAAAAGGGCCAGATGACTACGTTACAAATGTCGATCGCGCCTTAGATCAAGAATTGACGACAGCTTTCTCAAATTTATTTCCTCACGATGGTCTGATTACGGAGGAGAATACTCAATCAAGACAAGCCTTTGGAGATCACTACTCGCAGCTTTGGCTGATTGATCCGCTAGACGGCACTGAGGATTTTATCAAAGGCAACGCAGAGTTCGCCATTATGGTCGGACTGTTGCAGGAATACCAACCGATCGCGGGTTGGGTCTATGCGCCAATGCTGAACCAAATGTATTATGGCGGCTGCGGTTGGGGACTATTTCAAGAAAAACCAGGACAGGATAGCGAGCGGTTAGAGCCTGTAGAGCCACCGCCACCTCAATCTGGGTTTTGCCCCATGATCATCGGCACAAAAGATCAAAACAACTTTGGGGAAGCGATCGCAAAGCTAATTCCAGATGTACAGTTCTACACGCTAGGCAGCTTTGGCCTTAAGGTCATGGAAGTAATTTGTGGCCGAGCAGGGCTTTATGTTTATTTCAATGGACGGGTGAAGCTGTGGGATACGACGGGTCCTTTAGCGATCGCTAAAGCCGCAGGATTAGTTTGTTGCGACCTAGAAGGGCAACCAATTCGCTTTACTCCAGATGCCCTTGATCCAGATACGCTAGCCCACAAGCAACCCATTTTGGTTGGCTGGCCTTCTTATATAGAGCCGCTACTTCCCAAACTGCAAAAAGCGATCGGGATGTTACGGCTCCAAAGATAGGGTTGCAGTGTTTAGTTAAAGGTCGAAAATTTCAACCTTAACCTTCGCCGCCTTCACCACCCTCACCGCCAGGAGAGGGAGAAGGAGAAGTGGTTCCTTCTTCGCCACCTTCACCGCCCTCGCCACCTTCACCAGCACTGCCTTGAGCATCTGGGGAAGGAGAAGTGGTGGTTCCTGCCTCACCACCTGCTCCACCAGTCTGTTCCACAGGGGGAGCAGTTTCGTTCTCTGTGCCACAACCTGTTACGGGAGCGATCAAACCTAGAAGTAGTAGTAGCCCAGCCGACTTTGCACGCATTGAGTATTTCTCCTCAGTTCTTTATGTACTTTATAAATAAGTTACTCATTCTACAAGTTTTTGAGTTCGTCGCAGTTTAAAACTGCCAGAACTGATTAAGCTAGAACTCGGCCAATTTATGGCTTGTCCCTTTTTGTGCTTACTGCTGTTCGAGGTTGCTTATAATGATGCTGACCATCCCTGATGTCCTGACATCGGAAGAACTCAATTCTGTCGTTTCCAGCCTCGATGCATCTGATTTTGTCGATGGCAAAACTACAGCAGGTTGGCACGCAAAGTTGGTGAAGCAAAATACCCAACTCAAAAATGAAGCTAGCTACAGCCAAGCTCTGAAAGAGACAATCAAAAATGCTTTGAGGCGCAATCCCCTCTTTCAAATTGCTGTCCAGCCTCGACTGATTCACTCAATGCTGTTTAGTCGCTATGAATCAGGCATGTCCTACGGCAGCCATATTGATAATGCCCTGATGGGAGGTCAGGAGTTTTGGCGATCGGATGTTTCCTTAACGCTATTTCTCAGTTCGCCCTCCAGCTATGGAGGCGGTGAGCTAGTGATTGAGGGAGTTGAAGGAGAAACTACATTTAAGCTAGAAGCAGGCTCAGCCATTGTCTATCCTTCTTCTACGCTGCATCGGGTCAATCCTGTGACTGAAGGCGTGCGATTAGTCGCTGTAGCTTGGGTACAAAGCTTAGTGCGTGACCCCCACAAACGCGAAATTTTGTTTGATCTAGATGTAGCTCGTCGGGCTTTGTTTGAAAAGCAAGGCAAGACCACAGAGTTCGACTTGATTTCTAAAAGCCATGCTAATTTGCTTCGTCAGTGGGCGGATGCTTAATGCCCAATCAAATACTCAATCTCAACCATGACGGGCGGATGTAGCTCGCCCATCATGGCTCCATAACTCTCACTCAGCAATGAACGACTAGACAGGTGAGGTGAGGCTGAGCTTGCTAACTTTAGCTTTCTCTAGCCACTGAACCACTTGATGACCTATACGGGATTGGTTCAGGCGATCGATCTCGCGGATACCTGTAGGGCTGGTGACATTAACTTCAGTAAGGTAGCCACCAATCACATCAATCCCCACAAAGATCAAGCCATCTCGCCGCAGCACTGGAGCGAGTTGAGCACAAATTTCTCGTTCTCTGGGGGTAATATCTACTGACTCAACCCTGCCGCCAACTGCCATGTTGCCCCGGAATTCATTGCCTGTGGGCACGCGGTTAACGGCTCCAATTGGCTCTCCGTCTAGCAAGATAATTCGCTTGTCACCTGCTTTCGCTTCCGGTAGGTAAGTCTGAATCATGATCGGCAGTTGGCCTTGGAAGGTGCTGATTTCGATCATGGAATTCAAGTTGCGATCGCCTGGTTGCAAGAACAAGATGCCTTCCCCCGCCTTACCACCTAGCGGCTTGAGTACCGCAGCTCCTTGCTGCTCTACAAACTGGCGAATCACTTGCTTATCTTGAGTCACGATCGTGGTTGGAATCGCCTCGGTAAACTGGAGGGCATACATTTTTTCGTTAGCCGCTCGCAAACCGCTAGGTGAGTTAACGACTAAGGTTCTAGCGGGGTCGATGTAGTCCAGGATATAAGTAGCGTAGAGGTAAGCCGTAGTCACCGGCGGGTCGGTTCGCATAAATACTACGTCCATCTCCTCTAACGGGCGTAGATTGCCGAAACTCTTAGCCTGGGTGGAATCTTGCAAGGAACTCCCTAGGGAATACCAAGATTCAGCAGCCACCCAGTGGCCATCTATTAACTGAATGGGCGTCAGCTTGACCCGTTCTAAAATTGCCCAGGCTTTACCATTCACCACACTCAATAAATTCGCTTGAGTTACCCATACCTCATGACCCAGTTCTTGTGCTGCTTCCATGAGGGCAACACTCGTGTCATGACAAGGATCAAGTTTTTGAATGGGGTCAATAATAAATGCGAATTTCAATGAATTACCCTCTGCAACGGTGTGGCTACTTTTGCACTAACGAAACAACTGAGTGGAAATGCGATCGCTTTTGGCGTTACACGATGTACTAGCTAACTTATAAGTAATTAGCTAGCAGTCTGTAAAAGCTGATCAAGCTTGCCTTGAGCATTTAAGGCATGAATGTCGTCACAACCACCAACATGCTGGTCGTTAATGAAAATTTGGGGCAGAGAACGTTTGCCATTAGCACGTTGGGACATTTCAGCGCGAGCTGCTTCATCACCATCGATACTGTATTCGGTGTATTCAACTCCTTTCTTGTCTAAGAGTGCTTTAGCCCGGATACAGAAGGGGCAGGTTCGCCAAGTGTAAATTTCAACTTTAGAAGCCATAGCAACCTCAATCGTTAAGCAATGTTTCTTGATCTTAGTTTAGCCCCAGGAAGAAAACGCATAGTCCACAAGTTGAGCTAGTCGCCGACGTAAGGTTTCTAACCCCAGGCGATCGCTGGCCGAGAGAAATACAGCTTGAGGAAATTCTTCTTGAGCGAGGGCTAAAGTATCTCCGTCCACCTGGTCAATTTTGTTGAAAGCTACTAACGCGGGTCCCGGCGTGATGGGCATCTCGGACAAAATCTTCATGACCGAACGAATTTGGTTTTGCCAAGCTGGATGGGAGAGATCCACCAAATGCAACAAAGCATCTGCCTCCGTGACTTCCTCCAAAGTGGCTCGGAACGCATCCACTAACGACGGCGGTAGCTCATGGATAAAGCCAACCGTGTCAGTCAGCAAAATAGAGCGGGGTTCCTGAGTCACGGCATCTTGAATGATCAGGCGTCGGGTGGTAGGGTCAAGCGTCGCGAAGAGTTGATCGGCGGTATACACTTCCGCGTTGGTCAATGTGTTTAACAACGTAGACTTACCAGCATTGGTATAACCCACGATCGCGATCGATGGAACTTCGCGATGCTGGCGTCGTTGCCGCAACCGAGAACGGTGAGCTTGTAATTGGTTGACTTCTTGCTGCAACCGAGAAATTCGCCGCTGGATGCCACGACGCTCGGTTTCTAGCTTGGTCTCACCAGGGCCTCTAGTGCCAATCCCACCGCCCAAGCGTGACATAGCTTGTCCCCGCCCGATCAGACGCGGCAGCATGTATTCCAACTGCGCCAACTCTACTTGCAGTTTCCCGGCTCTAGACTGAGCCCGTTGCGCAAAAATATCTAAAATTACTTCAGTGCGATCGACCACCCGAATGCCAATTTGAGTTTCCAAGTTACGTACTTGGGCTGGGTGTAAGTCGCGATCGAAAGCAATTAAGTTTGCACCCACTGTTTGAGCGGCAAGCGCAATTTCTTGAACTTTGCCTTCGCCAACCACGGTCTGTGGGTGGGGGCGAGAGCGCTTTTGAGTTAAGGTTTCTACCACAGTGCCGCCCGCAGTTTCCACTAGGCGAGTCAGTTCGACTAAGCCATCTTGGAAGCGTTGCGATTTTCGTTCATCGGTCATCAAGCCCACAATCAACACCTGATCGTGGTCGCGATCGACTTGTTGAGCGACGTACTCGCGCTCAAATTCTGCTTCTAAATTTTCTACTAAATCTAGAAAGTCCTGAGCCGCTAAATCATCCAGGTCGGTTGGTGGTGAAACAGTCCAGTTCGCTTCTGGATGCGGGACCAGATGCGCTAAGTAAGCGTGCTTAACATAGCCCGTCGCGCCACCCCCGCGCCGCTCAAATCCTGCACCTGACAAAGTAATCATCACCAAGCTATCGAGCCGCTGAATTGCCATAGCAGTCAAAGCAGCTTCGTTGGGTGGTTCAATTTTTAATTGGGTCGCCAAACAGCGAATGCCGCTGAGACGTTCGGCCCCATAACGCGGTAGTTCTAGAGGTGGAATCTGAGTTTGACGGGGCGTGCCCACTCCAACCCGGATGACTTGGCCGCGCCGGTTGATGTAGACACAAACAGGCTGGTTGAGATCTGTACTAATGGCAGCTAGTCGTTGGGCGAATTCAGATGTGGTGAGGCGATCGCCCGGTAGCCGTTGATGGTACAGACGTTGCAGCTGCTTAAGCTGACTAGATTTTAGACCTTGAAGATTGCCGTAGATCGTTTCTATAGACTTGCTTAACCAGAGACCTGGCCCTCAAATTCACTAGCTTCTATTCTACTAACTCTATAAAAACGTCAGCGTTTGCAGTGTTACTGCCGAAACCAACCGAAAATTCTGGAGATCCGGTTCAGCCAGTTAGCAGGTCTGCGAATTCCCAGGGCATGGTCGTAGCTAGCATAAGCTTCTCTGTAGCGGTTGAGATAACGTAGTGCTACCCCTCGGAATAACCAAGCTTCTGTATGGTGAGGCTGAATCGCTAAAGCTGTATTGCAACTAAGCAAGGCTTCTTCGTAACAATTTAAGTGAATGAAAGCCACAGCCCGAAACACTAGAGCCGCAGCATGATTAGGCTGGCTCCTTAGCGCTTGGTTAAAACTGGCGATCGCTTCATTGTAGGCTCCCAAGTTGGCTTGAGCCTGTCCCCGTTGGTACCAGGCGCTCACATCATCACCTTTTCGGGCGATCGCTTGATCACAACGGGCGATCGTCGCTTCATACTCCCTTCGTTGCCGAGGGTCAATATCAGCTTGGCGGCGAACTTGAGGTCGGCTCCGCACTGAATTGACTGGAGGAAAAAGTGGCTGAACCTGGGATGACTGAAATGACTGGGTCATAGACATAGTCAGACAGGGAACAAATAAAGTAGCGCAGATCCCTAGAGTGCCCTGAACCAAGAAAGGACTCGCGGCTATAGCGAGCAACATTAGGTTTTCTTAATCTGAGAGTACTCGCTGTTCTGACAGATGAGCTGCCAGCTTCATCAGTTTTTACAGAAATCGGCCATTAAGCTTCGTTAAAGTACACGTTTCGCCACAATTCAACGAATAGTTTGACCCTAAAGACGAGTTACTAGCGAAAATCCACCAAATTTTGATCGAACCATGGCAATTGACGGCTTCCGCTCTCAGTCCGTAAGATTAAATTAAAGTAAACAAGTGTAAAGATAAATAGGTGAGCGCTGTCCATTTTTAGCGTCACCCATAGCATCCACTTATTAGATTTAATCTAGCGTTGCCAATGCCATACCTTTCTCCGCGACGGCTTTTTACTTTCCTTGCTGCCTTCTGCTTAGCGTTGTCAATGTGGGCGATCGCACCAGCAGCCCAAGCCTACGAAAACCCACAACTGCTGCCCAGTGAACCAACGACGGTCATTGATCTAGCAAAAAATCTTACGGGTATTCAAGAAGAATCCTTGGCCAAAGATTTAGAAACCTTTGAAGCAGAAACAGGCTGGAAACTTCGAGTTTTGACTCAATTTGATCAAACTCCAGGACGAGCGGTGAAAGACTTTTGGGGCCTAGATGAAAAAAGTCTGCTGCTAGTCGCGGATGCGCGGGGCGGTAATATCCTCAACTTTAGTGTAGGGGATGCCTTTTATGAGTTGATGCCACGCACGTTCTGGATTGAACTGCAAACCCGCTATGGTAACCAATTCTTTGTGCGCGAAAATGGTGAAGACCAAGCCATCATTCAAGCCTTAGAGTCCGTCAAAACCTGCTTACGTAAAGGTGGGTGCCAAGTGGTGCCCGGTTTGCCTCAAGAACAGTGGATTCTTACTCTAATTACTTCACTGGTTGGCGGCGTGATCTTCGGCTTTGCCGCTCATCCTCGTAAGGAAGGCCAAGTGTTTGCTTGGCAATGGGCTTTAATTTTCTCGCCTCTGTGGGGAATTTTATTTATTGCTTTTGGCGTTGGTCCGGTTGTGACACGCACCTCAGAATGGCTACCTCTGTTTCGAAACGTGGTGGGATTTATGCTAGGAGCTTTAGTGGCTTATCTTTCACCAATGTTTACTCAGTCTTCCGCCCCTGAAAGTTAACCAGTGGTAACTTGAATGCAGGCAAAATTTCCTCAAGACTGAATTTCAATCCGCTGAGGATAGAACCAACGCGATCGCCTAAAGTGCAAGCAGTCCTATAGCAATTACGCTGTATGACTGCTTAGGAGTGTATAACTATCTCAAACCCCAAGCACGCATTTGAGGGACAAGTTAGGCATGGAGTGGCATATTACGGACGCTCAGAGTTTAGGAATCATTGACCGAGAAATGGGTGAACACACGTTTTCCCCGGCTGAATATGAAATTGTGCGTCGAGTGATTTATGCCACTGCTGATTTTGAGTACAAATCCTTGATTCGCTTTTCTGAGCAGGCACTACAAGCGGGAGCCGCAGCTTTAGCAGCCCGCAGCACTATTGTGGTAGATGTGCCGATGGTACAAGTTGGTATTACTTCAAATATCCAAAACACCTTTGCCAATCCGGTATATTGCAGCATGGATGCTTTGACTCGGCCTCAAAGAGATAAAACTCGCGCTGCTTGGGGCATTGAAACCCTGGCACGTCGCTATCCAGAAGGCATTTTCGTGATTGGTCAAGCCCAAACTGCCTTATCGGTCATTGTGGACTTAATTGAGGCAGAAGAAATTCGCCCCGCCCTAGTGGTAGGCACGCCCTCTGGATTTGTCGATATTGAAGTTGCAAAACACCGCTTACAGGATTCATTGGTGCCCCATATTCGCATTGAGGGACGTAAAGGGAGCGCTGTCGTCGCCGCTGCAATTATGAATGGCTTAGTAGATTTGGCTTGGAAAGCCTACGGTCAAGACAGCCCTGGTATGGGTTGAGTTTAGAGATGGGCTCAGCGACTTACATGTCCATTGCAGCGCGGCGACGCGGGGATTTGCGAGGCTTAGGCTGAGAGCTTAGTCGTCGGCTAACTTCCAAGAAATTATCCCGCTGCACTTGTGGGTAGTCGCTCACCCAAATATTCTGGCTAGGAATGTAAATGTCAGAGATTTTGGCAATGCGACTCAGATCTGGCAAATGCGACATTACCACCATATGAGCGACTTGGTCTGGGCGAATGGCTTTATGCTCCCGACGCAGCGGCACTTGGACGGGAATTCTAAATCCGCTTTCGTCGCCTACTTCTAAGTTCAGCCGTCGTTCGCGGTTTTCTACGAGGACCAACTCTCCCCGCTTATTCACGGTTTCTTCTGTTCCGATCAGTTCTTCGCTGACGTAGGCATCTAAGACACGGCCTTGCCAAAAACCGCTATGGCGTGGTTTGCGAGCTTCTAGGTTTCGGAGGGTAGCCCAGAAAACAGGAGCCCAGAGCCAATAGAGACTGGTTGCAACTCCTAGGAAAAAGAGGATGAGTCCACCTGCGCTGCCTTCTCCAAGAACGGAGTAGGCAATGGTGACAACTACCCCTCCCACAACAGAGATGAGAAGTCGCTTTAAGAAGTCAGAGACTTTTCCCCAGTGATATTTGTACTGAGGAAAAGTGGCAACGAGGGGAACCAGTTGTTCGAATTTCTCACGAGTCAATGGAACTAGCATTAGTACAAGTTTATATACTCTTGAGTTGGCAATACTTTGTGGGCGATCGCTTTAATATTATGAGCCTAACATTGTGAAGTTTTTAAGGGAAGGAACTTTGGCGGTAACTCGAACTCACAACGCTTTATTTACTAGTGCTAGACTTGACTATAGATTATTGGCTATAGATTAGCAGTTTGCTCAAAGGCACTGCCCTAGTGGTTGTCAGGTCGCTTCATTTCTTTGTGTTCCTCTGTTTATGAGTTTAACTTTAAATAAGAGGAGAGTAATTCTACGGATTTGAGCACAGAAAATTCAATCTTTACTGTCTAAAAGTTGCGTAGTTGCCTCGAAGTTTTTATAGAGCAAAAGTAACAGAATGAATTTAATTCTGAATAAGGCGTTCAGAAAGACTAAACAAGTAGGGGGCAACTAAATTTGTTTGGTTTTTCTGGTTAGGAAAGCGTCTTTACAGGTGAATTGCCTGACCCTGGGGGCTTGTAGGGTCAGGCAATTTTTTTTGGCAATTTTGCTGGGTCTAAAGGATTTTTTCTAAGCCATAGACCAGCGACTTTAGCTGAATCACTTTGCGAATTGAAAGCAAGACTCCGGGCATGTAGCAAGCGCGATCGCTCGTGTCATGCCGCAGGGTATAAATTTGCCCGGCTGCGCCAAAAATGACTTCTTGATGAGCAATTAAACCGGGTAAACGCACACTATGAATACGAATTCCTTCATCGGCTAAAGCTCCTTTGGCTCCTGGTATTTTTTCAGTTTCCTCAACCGTTGCTGGGTTAAAGCTTTTACCTAGCTCGGCTAGCATTTGCGCTGTTTGTAGCGCTGTTCCGCTTGGAGCATCTGCTTTTTGGTTGTGGTGTAGTTCAATGATTTCGACATGGTCGAAGTGCTGGGAAGCTTGGATTGCGGCCTGTTGCAGCAGCACCATACCAATGGAGAAATTAGGAATGATGAGACAACCTGTACTGGCTTTGTCAGCAAATTCGGCTAATTCTTGAATCTGCTGGGGGCTTAAGCCAGTCGTGCCGACAACGGGACGAACACCATAGGCGATCGCAGCTCTCACGTTGTCATACACACCGTCTGGGTGAGTGAAATCGACCATCACTCCTAGCTGCTTCTCTTGCCCAGCCATCGCTAGGACTGGCTCAAAGTCGTTAAGGATTGGCACTTCTAAAGGGCCGCATCCAGCCACTTCCCCTACGTCTTCACCTATGTATTTGGGATTGCGATCGACAGCCCCAATCAGGGTCAGATCAGGTGCTTGGGCGACAGCCTTGACGACTTCGCGGCCCATTTTTCCCGCAGCCCCGTTAACAACAACCGGAATGGGAAGTTGACTTGTCATGATCTAAATCGTGTCTCTGGACGGAATAAGCGCATTTTAAACGAGTGGCAGTGATTCGATTGCTTAGCTAGGCTGGGTTAGTCATGTAGAGCTGTTAGAGTTTGGTAAAAGTCTGCTTGTTAATGCTCTAGCCAATGGCTGACCTCTGTGATCTCTAAACTGGCGCATCAAATCCGTTTTACACGGCCTAATTTAGAACGCTGGCGCAAGCTGATACCGATGGTGACTCAACCCGCTCTAGTGACGAGCGTGATTGTCACAGGTTTGGTGCTGGGGGTGCGGCAAGTGGGAGGATGGCAACTGCTGGAGTTAGCGGCTTACGATCGCTTGGTGCAACTGCAACCTGATTTGGGACCTGACCCTCGCTTACTTGTAGTTGCCATTACCGAATCAGATATTCAAGCTCAAAATAGGTGGCCAATCTCGGATCAGGCGATCGCTCAAGCGTTAGCTGAACTCCAGCGTTACCAGCCCGCGGCCATTGGCTTAGATATCCTGCGGGAAATTCCCCAGCCACCGGGGCGCACATCCTTGCTACAACAACTACAAGCACCAAATGTAGTCACAATCTCGACCTTGGGGGACACAGCCAACAACAAGACTAAGGCTCCGTCGGGTGTGCCAAGTGAGCGGGTGGGATTTAACGATATTGTCTTCGACTCTGACAACGTGATTCGGCGCAATTTTCTCTTCGGAGAAACTGATAACGCTGAATTTGCTTCTTTGTCGTTGCGGCTGGCATCAAAGTATTTGGCCCCCCGAGGAATTACCCCGCAACAGCCCTGGAAAAGTTACCAGGCAGTTCGCTGGGGTGAGGCTGTGTTTACGCCGTTACAACCAAATTCCGGTGGTTACATCAACGGTGATGCTGGCGGGTACCAAGTCTTATTGAGCTATCACTCGAACCAGCGAGTGGCTCGTCAAGTGACATTGACGCAGGTATTGCAGCGTCAAGTGAATCCAGCCTGGATCAAAGACAAAATTATCTTGATCGGAACCACAGCCCCTAGTATCAAAGATTTGTTTCCTACTCCCTACAGCGCGATTGAGCAGGGCAACCCAGAAATGCCAGGAGTGCTGATTCATGCTCACATGGTCAGTCAGTTTATCAGTGCTGCGTTGGGCCAGCGATCGCTAGTTTGGTTTTGGCCTGAGTGGGCTGAAGGGTTGTGGATTTGGGGTTGGTCGGCAGTAGGGGCTTTGTTAGCTTGGCGAGTTCGGCATCCGGTCTATCTCGGCTTGATGGGAGTTGCTGCTGTTGGGGGCTTATATCTGGTTTGCTATGGCTGGTTTACCCAGTCTGCTTGGATTCCCTTTGTACCGCCTGCGATCGCCCTACTTACTACAGCGGGTAGCTTGGTTTCTTACTTTGCTTATCAGGCGTATCAAGAGCGTAAAACGATCGCTGAACAAGTTGAAGACCAAGAAAAAACGATTGCCCTGTTGCAAACCTTGTTAAGTGGGGATCCAACCATTGCTTTAACTAGCGCTCCGACCAGTGCTGCAAGTGGTGACACCACCTTAATCCCGACCCAGAGTACCAAGCGGAGTGTCACCACCCAGGTGCCCACTAGTAGCACCAAGTCTAATGATGCAACTGAGGCCATTAATACCCGCACTTATTCAGATCAGCATGTCGCTAATGATGTTGAAGACCCAATCAGCGATCGCCCTCGCTTCCTGTTGAGTCGGCGCTACAAAATTGATCGCGTCCTGGCATCCGGGGGGTTTAGCTTGACCTATTTAGCTCAAGATACTCAGCGGCCCGGTAATCCGCTGTGTGTGGTGAAGCATTTAGTGCCAGCTCGGAGTGATGCGCGTTTTTTGCAAACTGCCAGACGCTTGTTTAAAACTGAAGCTGAAATTTTGGAAAAGCTAGGGAAACATGATCAAATTCCGCAGCTGTTAGCTTCATTTGAGGAAAACGCTGAGTTTTACTTAGTAGAGGAATTTATAGCGGGGCACCCTCTCAGCGAGGAGTTACCTGCCGGCAAGCGGTTGTCAGAAGCTCAAGTTGTAGAGTTACTCAGGCCCATCTTAGAAGTCTTAGCATTTCTGCACGAACGTCATGTGATTCATCGGGACCTCAAGCCCAGCAACATCATGCGTCGTCAATTCGATCAACAACTAGTGTTAATTGATTTTGGAGCTGTGAAACAAATGCAGCCCCAAGACTATAGTGCTTCCCGCCAGAGCGCCCAAGAAGAAGGATTTACTGTTGCGATCGGTACTCGTGGTTATGCTCCCCCAGAGCAGCTAGCTGGATACCCTGGTCTCAGCAGCGATGTTTATGCGTTGGGAATGATCGCCATTCAAGCCCTAACGGGGTTCTTTCCTTACCAACTGTCACCGAATCCTGAAACGGGCACTGTGATTTGGCGAGAGTTTACTGAAGTTAGCGATCAATTCGCGGCGGTTTTGGATCGCATGGTCTGCTACTACTTCAACGAGCGATACCAATCTGCTGGTGAGGTTTTGCGGGATCTTAAAGCGCTAGAAACTTGATACGAGTGCTGGGAGTGCATTTAGCTCTAGGCTGTATGGCAAAATGAGAGACAGTCATCAAATATTCTTAAGATCTAGGTAATCCTGTGAGTCTGACTGCCCAAGCTAGCCCAAATTCAAAATCAGCTACTCGCCGCCTGGTGTTTCCCTTCACAGCCATTGTGGGTCAGGAGGAAATGAAACTGGCCCTGCTGCTGAACGTAATTGACCCTAAGATTGGCGGTGTCATGATCATGGGCGATCGCGGCACAGGTAAATCCACCACCATTCGTGCCTTGGCTGACCTGCTACCCGAAATTGAAGTAGTAGCAGACGACCCCTTCAACAGCCACCCCACCGATCCGGAGCTGATGAGCGATGCCGTCAAACAACTGGTAGAGCAGCAAGGTGGTGTTAAAGTTGCCCAGAAAAAAGTCATCATGGTTGACTTGCCGCTTGGTGCGACTGAAGACCGAGTTTGTGGCACGATCGACATCGAAAAAGCATTGTCAGAAGGGGTAAAAGCATTTGAACCTGGCCTGTTAGCCAAGGCAAACCGAGGCATCCTGTATGTGGATGAAGTCAACCTACTGGATGACCACTTGGTAGACGTGCTCCTCGACTCTGCGGCCTCTGGTTGGAACACAGTTGAGCGGGAAGGTATTTCGATTCGGCACCCAGCTCGTTTCGTCTTGGTTGGTTCCGGAAACCCAGAAGAAGGCGAACTCCGTCCCCAACTGCTCGACCGCTTCGGGATGCACGCGGAGATTCGCACTGTCAAAGAGCCATCTCTACGGGTGCAAATCGTCGAGCAACGCACTGAGTTTGACCAAAACCCTCAAGCTTTCCTAGAGCAGTATCAGGCGCAGCAGGATGAGCTGCAAGAGCGTTTAGTGGGAGCGCAAGAACGCCTCAAATCTGTCAGCATGGACTACGATCTGCGCGTGAATATCTCTCAGGTTTGCTCTGAGTTAGATGTAGATGGGCTCCGGGGCGATATTGTGACCAATCGGGCTGCCAAAGCGATCGCAGCTCTGGAAGGTCGCACCGAAGTCACTGTTGATGACATTCGCCGAGTTGTCACCCTTTGTCTGCGTCACCGCCTCCGCAAAGACCCTCTAGAATCCATTGATTCTGGCTACAAAGTGGAAAAAGTGTTTAATCGCGTATTCGGCTTAGAAGAAGCAGAAACTGAGGCGGTGGCTGCGACTAACGGCACTGGAGCCAGAGCTCGCTAAACTAGAGGCTCGCTAAACGACAATGGAAAAACGTGTCCTAGGCTTAGACCCCGGATTGGCGATCCTAGGCTTTGGCATTATTTTGGGTAGGGACGAGGGTAACCACGCTCCTACCCTGCTTGATTTTGGGGTGATCCAAACTCCAGCTCATACAGAAATGGGCGATCGCCTCTGCACCATTTATGACGACCTGCATACGCTGCTAGACGAATGGCAACCCGATCTAGTGGCGATCGAAAAGCTGTTTTTCTACCGCATGGGCAACACGATCGCCGTTGCTCAAGCCCGTGGCGTGTTGATGTTAGTCCTAGCGCAGCACAAAGTACCTTTCGTGGAATTTACTCCAGCTCAGATCAAGCAGGCTTTAACGGGATACGGTGGAGCCGACAAGCAAGAGGTACAGCAAGCCGTGGCACGGGAACTTAACTTAGATGCCATCCCTAGACCCGATGATGCGGCAGACGGTCTAGCAGTGGCCTTAACGGCTTGGTTTCAGCGTTGATGGCTAGTCTCCACTGATTCACAGCTGAGTGAGGCTCTGTGACCCTTCCAGAGGTAGATGTAAGCAGTTATAGAAGCGCCGTAAGGTTATGGGCGATAAAACAATGCAAATTCAAACTAATTTATTCCCTGTTGTTAAACGATCATGCAGGAAAAGCTTTTAATATCTCCTAAGCAAAAAGAAGAGTTATTCCATACCGAACTAGTCAAGCATGGAGTTCCTTTTTACAAAGCCGCAAAAGTAGCCAATATTTTAGTTTCTGCCCCCTCAGACGAGACTTTGACGGAGGAAGAGATTCAGCTAGCCAAAGATGCTTGCAGAGAGTGGCTAAAGCAGCGTAAACGTCTTGATTTGGTGCTGCGGACTGTAGAAACTGTTAACCTAAACAGGAATAAGCGCAGCAGCTGAACAGCATCAAGGTCTAAAGCGATCGCCAGCTTATTGCTAGAAGCGATCGCTTTAGTACAAAGAAAAATTTGCCTTAATTTGAACTTTTCTAGAATGGCTCAGGCGGGATTTGAACCTGCGACCTTGGGCTTATGAGTCCCCAGAAGTAAAACTCAAATCTCTCTATCTATATAAGGTTTAGCGATTCACTCTACAATCTTGCCTAAACTTTGCCTAGATATAAGCAGAGATCCCTCTCATTTTCAAGAAGGAACCCTACTACCCCAAGGCAGGAATTTTTAGCTTGTGAGCTAGTGATGGTAGGGATTTCAAGTATTCTCAATAGCTGAGATATCAACAGTATCTCAATTGTGCGCGTAAAAGCGATCGCACTGATTAAGTAGAGAGGAGGGCGTTCAAACTAGCTACATTTTTGTTGAGCTTCTAGGCAGGCCCTTCCTCTCGTATAGCGCGAACTTCCTTCTCCCATGCCTCAGCAGTATAAGTAGGTAACATAAAGTAATACCAGTGCTTCTCTCGTGAATAAGTTTTGTTAGTAAACTCTGCTCCCCAAATAGAACCCACTGAAGAAGGTTGAAGCATAGATTTCAACTCAACATCCAGCTGATAAGTTCGCTCTTTGATTCCAGAAAGAGCAGCATCACCAGCAAACTCGATAAGCTGCTCTAAATATTCCTTAAATCCTAAATCGTATAGATAATCATCGCGTCCTCGGTAAGTGCCTGAAATTACCTTTTTGACGAATACTTCCCACCGCTCGATTAAATAGTCGAACGTTCCACGAATCGTTTCTTCGCTCCAGCCTGCCTGCCTACAGTACTCTCTGAGAGGATCTTCTAGCTTTTCATTTAGTGAAATGATTCGCACCCCTGCTTCAATCATTTTGCTTTGTACGGCAAGCCCATAACGCCAGTTGATAGCTGGGGACTCAATAGGGTTTTGAGAATTAAAAATGATAAAACTTTTTTCACCCTCAGCCCAAGATTTTATCTCCAGCAAACACCATGCTGGGGAACTGCCATCCCAGAGATATTGGTGATCTTCAAGACACGGCATTTCAAGCGCTTGTGATAGGTGAACTTCTGACAGCTAATGATTGCGGTCAGCGGATGTAAGCAACACTAAACTAAGTAACAAAGATTTTCTTGATTCAGGTTCAATCTACCTGTACTACAACAGGCTGGACTAATTTTGGCCTTAAAAATTCAAAAACATCCATACTACAAGCGTAATCCTGGATGTTTTTGGAGCCTGGAACCCGCATTCCTTCGTTGATGTATTGCGTAGCGCGCAATTAAGAGCGCTCTAGTTGCTCTCTCCTGTAGGAGTCTTCTGAATCAAGCCAGCACTCAACTTCTTTAAGCCGCTTGTCTAGCTCTTTAATTTGTTTTTTGAGCTGTTGGTTCTCTCTTGCTAAATAGAATATTTGTCTTGACTGGAGTGAGGGCAACCAAGGTTTAGAAGCAGGTTGTGGCATTGTGTGAACCTTTGATGAGTAGTTGCGTCACGAGCAATTAAGTCAATTAGGAGAAAGGATGCTCTAGACCGCTGCCATTATTCCAGAGCTTAGTTTCCTCTTCATCGGTTAACACTCTTTTCCACACTCCAGCGAACTTATATAAAGTACCAGCCGAAACTTTGTGATCTCTAGTGCCTCCAAAAGAGCCTAAAGTTAGATCGCAATCTGTCACTCTGCAAGATGCAGTGATTTGAGAAGTGACAGGAGTACCATTGTCCACTCTAAGCGATATAGAGTTTGGGGTGATTTTTGCAACTATCAAATGATAATTATCTAGAGTCCCAACAGATGCAGCAATAGTTGTACCAGCCGAGTTATCGCTTTTAGCAATATTTAATTGAACTGTTGTCCCGTAAAAATCAATTAAATAATCTGTCTTAGTACCGTTAGACTCCCACTTCGAGAAGAGAGCACAATAGCCAGATGGCGCGATTTTTGCCATGAAAGCGATCGTCAATTCAGTACTAGCTTGAAGCCCTACAGCGTTAGGAGTATAGAGAAAGCTCGAACCGTTAAAGCTAGCTTCACCATTGGCGAAAGTAACACCACTATTTATTAAGTTTGAGTTGTTCGCTTCGTCCTTCAGATCGCCTAGCTTCCAGAATGCCGATAAGCCTGTAAGTAAAGATGAAGGCGTTGGTGTTGGTGTTGGCGTTGGCGTTGGTTCAGTTCCTCCCCCGCCAGTGCCAGCAGTTGATCCAGCTCCTACAAGCCAGCCTCTTGCATCGTCTTTATAAACGATCTCAAGTTTGGCGCGATCGCTCGTCACAGCCAACGGTGCAACAGCGCCGTTAACCTTTGCGCCGTTGGGGTTGATGGTTAGCGGGTTAGTCCCATCAATCAAGACTTCTACTTCATCGCCATACCTCGCGCCTGGTGGCAACTTCAGTTCAAAGCCAGCAGCGGTAACATCTGCAATTACGCGATCGCGATTCTGAGCGGTGTAATCGTTGCTTCGTAGTTGCCAATTTTGGGGCATATCGTCTTCTCCATCTATAACGGTTAACACTTCTTCGGCTCCAGGTGAGCCAATTGTGATCGTGATTCTGAGCGGATTTCTAAGCGGCATAGTTTAGATTTGGTTGAAACTTGGGAGGCCCTCTGGTGGTTCCTTGGTGTAGAGGTCAAACTTGATCAACTTCTCATCAAAGACCTGGCCTTGCATGTTGGTTCGCCCTTCCTGATCACTTGACTTGGCTCGAATGAGCAGGCTGGCAAAAGACGGATATACCTTTGTGGCTGGTTTTTTGTTGCGAGGATTAACCAACACTTCATTAGAGCCAGTAAGCTTAAGAACTTTGGCTGTAGAGAGTTTCAGCAATTGCTCCAGTTTTTTCTGTGCCGCTTGCTTAGTCGCGCCATGAATTTGCATTTGCCTCCCATTGTCCAACTTTGCGACTAATAAGTAAGACCCCCACATATAGGGCGAAGCAGCAGCTTTAATGTCTTTCCAGGTGACTCCTGGTTTAGTGTCTGGGATTGAGCAAGTAACAACTTTGCAACGCTTACCCCCTGGCATGTAGTAAGGAGGTGATTCCTTAGCTCGAAAGACGATCTCTATCTTGCGATTTAGGAATTTTGCCCTGATCGAATCATCTACGGGACTGCCTACCCATTGGCCTACGTCCCGGTTGTGTAACAGACGATGCTGGCTTAGAGTGCTGATGATTTGAGGTCTGATTAACTTCTCCTCAGCTACCAGCAAAATTTTTTCTTCCTTGTTGTTCTTGTCTGGTGTCAGCTCAACTATCCGGGTTTGTCCTAGGGCTTCGCTGTTGGCTTGTTTCGATTGAGCGTAGGCGTTGTCAATCTCAGCAGCCACGATGAAACCAGCTTCAGTGAATCCCTCCCAGCTCTCCTCTAGAAAGTTTTCGACAAAGGCGCGAGTCGTTTCAGATTGGATGCTTTCAACAAATTCATCCATTTCCGAGTTGAAACTGATGATCGGCTCACCTTCATTGCCCCAAGTGTTCTTGATGAAGTTAGCGCCTGACTTGCCATACAGCCTCTCTAGGATTGGCTTAGGGACTCGCTTTAGTAAGCGCCTGTAATTGATATAGCCCCACGTCACAGCTCTGTTAGCCATAATCCCAGCGGTGGCTCTGAGTGCTCCACCAATACCAGCGGTGATTTCTTCTAGCGCCTCAGTTCCAGCAGCGGTCGCAACAGTGCGAGCTAGTGCAGCTCCACCAATAACGGGACACAAGAAACTCACCCCATAGCCCACACCCACACCCACCAACCACCCAGTAGCGTTTCCTAGTGCAGTTCCCCAGATTGCCGCTAGTTGGACGTTTTGCCCCTTCATTTGCTGCCTAAGTTCAGCGTCGGATGCGTTCCAGTCGAACTGTTTAAGCTGTTCGACTCGTGCCAATAACCAGCCAAAGATCCCAGTAGCACTAACGGCAATATTGCGGATTAGGTTGATCGCGCCACTGATAAAACCGCCAAGGCTGCGACCGAAATCAAAGATTCGACCCAAAAAGGTTTTATCCTTGGTCACTGGCACAAAGCGCTTAGACAAATCCAATAGGCGAGGTTTACCCCCTGTGGTTTGTTTTCTAATTGCTCGGCTCGTGAGTTGTTCAGCCTTAATCAGCAGCGGCATGTTAGGTTTGCTCGTCTAGTAGATTGCCCAAGCCCTCATTGCTGGTCATGGACAGATCCTTGATTTCAGGAGTAGGAACATTGCCTGTATTGATTCGATGGTTTGGGTTCTCAACCGACCTTAAGAACTGCTTCCATAAATCATCCTGATCGCCTTCATCACTTTTCAGCAGGTTATCCAGATCCCCCTTGAGGTTGCCGAGTTGGTCTTTATTCCTCAGGAATGCAGCCTTGATAATGCCAGCACTAAACACGATTCTTTGCAGAAATCCAACCACAGTTTCAGGGTCATCCTCCTGCCAACCTTGCACATATTTCTCTGATTCTTGAAGGACTGTTTCTAGGCTTTCTAAGCCTTCAGGGTTGAAAGCGTAATTGACTTTTCTACGTTTCGGGTTTGCCTTGTATCCCAAAAAAGTTGCGTTAGCTCGTGCATAGTCCTGAGTTACGATTGCAGCGTTTTTTGTTGCGATAATTTCCGCTGCAAGTCGCATCATAAAATTAGTGTGAATATCACTATCAACTGTATTTTTAAGCGCTAGTCCGTAGAGTTCAGCGATTGCTTCCGCTAGGTTGGGAACTTTTACTTTTTTGCTCTGTTTCCCTGGTTTAGTTGGGTCGATGTCCTCAACATTAATTTCAATGGGAAACTCACCTGCTAGCGAATCCACCTGTTGCACAAACCAGCCTAAAAACTGGGTTAGGCTCTCTATTTGCTGTTGTTCACTTCCCCTATCGGTTAGCAAAGATTTAGGGACTGATGCGGGGTAGTCATCAGTCCCCAGCCTTTTAGCAATTAGCCGCAATAACCTATCCTGCTCAGCACAATTCATACAGCAAGGCTCTCTCGGTGGATTGTTTAACGGAGGGGGAAGGATTGGCCCAGGCGGGGGGGGAGGGGGTGGATCTGGTAGGTTAACTGCTGGGATTCTGGTACAAAACTCACTGTATAACCAGGGATAAGTATCTTTTAGCCCTAGTACTAATTCCTCTTCATCTGAAACTCGAAACAACTTCACATTAAAAAGAGAATGAACAGCGGGAGGGCCAACCCGAAAGCCTGTGTTTGTTTGCCATTCAATGTAATTTGCCCTTAAAGGGTTGGTTGAAAAAACCTGCTCTATTGGTCGGCCTAACCCGTAAGTTCTGGCAGCTTTTAATGTCAGTTCTCCGTTACCTGGATCTAAAGCTGGATTTTGGGCGAATCCAACTTCAACGATGGGAGCAAAGGCCAGAACAGAATATAAGCCTGAGTAGGTTTCTTCTGGAAAATTGAACGTTGCCCCCTGAGAAACAAAAGTTCTAGCAGGGTAGTAGACCTCATAAGAAAATTCGACTAGGTAGAGCTGGCCTATACATTGCTTCTCTACAGGAAACGTCCAACGCGATGCCCTTACTCCATCTGGTGATTCATACTCTCTTTGTCTTGGAGGTGGAGCGGGTGGGGGGGGTGGAGGTTCCGGTCTGCACTCTGGCGAGTCCTTTCTGTAGCAGATTGTGTAAGGCGGAAGTGAAATAAAAGCCAGCGTCGGGCTAAACGTAACGCAGATCTCACAGTCGTTGGCATGAACCTGTGGCACTACGTTAATAAAGTCGTCAATATTCACCCCCGATCCACCACAAGATGGTGAGTCGGGCCAGCGGTCGCAGTCTCTAGGGTCTACGGGTTCCAGTGGGGATTGATAGAATCCAGTGTCTCCGATTGGCTCTAACCACGGTTGCAACGGCTCCTCTAAAACGTCGGGCATCTGATAGCCCCCTGGCTTTTGCTGTCGTGGCTCTTGCTCTCTAGGAGGTTGTCTCCTAGCAGTTCTAGGACTCCGCTTAGGCATCAGCTAAATTAGGCTTGCTAGGCTGAAAAATTAGGTGATTGTGGACTCTTGGGCGCTTGGCTCTTTCCTCCAAGAGTCGTGCTTGAACTGGGCCACAGTGGAAAGGTAGGCGAAACACTGGAGCAGGTTGAGGCTTCGGGTTTAAATAAGTGGCGTAATTAAACATCAAACAGCCTCCAATCCGACCAAATTACAATTGCCTGTAGCAACGGCGGAAATCGCGCCTTTGTAGGGGTTGAACTTGTTGATTTCGTAAGTCCCTCCTGCTTTTAACAACGCGATGCCTTTGCCCTGCTGAGCGATGCCGTTATAGCTCAAGTAGACATTTTGAGTCTCGCTGTCATTTACAAAGCTTGCCTGTAACCGATTCGGGTTTGCTGGCAAGATTATCTGGGAGTTGGTGCCCAGCTCCCAGGAAAAATCGCTTGTGTAACTGATGTCACGTTCATCGGTCGGAAGTGCGGTTGCTTCCTCTTGGACTGATCCAAAAATAGTTACGCTATCGGTGTTATTGAGCAGACCGTAGCCAGCATCAGAAATTCTTGCAGCTAATCGGGTATCGTTTCCTACTTCCAGACTGCTGCTGTCTGTCAGGTATTGCAGCAAATTGACGTGATAGTAGGGCAAACGGTTTAACAAGCTCAAACTGGCTATTCTTTGCCAACTAATCTGGCTGTTCTTGATGAAGAGATCTATTTGTTTCCTAGGTTCCTTCCATTCCATATCCCGAACTGCCAACATTCTCGCGGTTTGGTCGTCGGTTAGTTGAATATTGGGAATCTGAGACTCAGGAATAGACTTAATATTGACGCTCATTCTCAGGCTTGTAATAAAGCCGTAATAGCGAATCGTTGCGGTACGGTCCCACGGTGTGACACTACCTGGAGCGTACAACTGAACCATACTGGTACCGCTAGCACTGGAGAAAGCTTTAATCACTGAAACATTGCGGCTGTAAGCTTGCTGAATCAATGCAGCCATCTAGGGGATTACTCCTGAGCGTAGAATTTCGTTTCGTTCCCGGTGAAGCTGGGCTGCTACCTCTGGTATGGGCATGTTCAGCTCTTTACTCAAGCGTTGTAGTAAATCCCCTCTAGGGCTGTAGGCGTACAGGTTGCCCCAGCTTTTTTTCTGTCGGACTAGTGCCCGTTTGCTTTTAGTCCCAAGCCTGTAATAAAAAACTAATTCCATGCTTTACAAAAAGTTACATGAGGCTTTTAGGAGTTCAGTACTTAGACCGGACCTCAGAGGTTTGGTCTATTCCTGATGAGTCTTATCGATAGTCTACCCGTTCTTGCGATGCGATAGCAGCCTAGCTATGGTGGGGAAGTCTATTTGTAGATGAATTAGGACACTATATGTTTGATATTGCTGCTCTCGATGCTGCCTTGCCTGCTGCCGCTGTTGTGGATGCACCAGCACCCGGAACAATTCGGATTGCGGCTCCTGCTGATAACGTTGCTGAGTTTATTCAGGTTGTTTTAGAAGCAGCGGCCACAGCTCAAGAAACCTACAACGCTGCTCCTGCAAACGCAAACGCTCAGCTTGATGCTTTTGCGCTTCCTGCTCCTGGCGTTCCAACTCGGCAAGAAGATGGAAGTTATTTGGTCACGTACACTTACACGGTTTCAGTTGATGCCCCTGTGAATCTGGGCGCTAGTACCGCTTCTAGAGTCTAAGGTTTAGTGCTTTTAATACAACCGCACTAAGCGAGGACACACCATGAGTAGATATGCAAAAAAACGGATGGCGCACGTTCTACCCTTTATAGGTAGTACACACCGCTACGGGTTTAAGACGAACGTAGAAGACAAAATTGGGACCGAAGCTGGGCACAAGGTGATCAGTACTGCTGTGCCAAACGGGATGGTGATCGGCGCTAATGCTCCCAAACCAGCTAGAGGCACTAAAACTAGAATTACTTCTGGCAAGATTGAGACTTTCTCAACCTTCGTAGATGCCACCAAATTAAACAGTTTGCCTGCTGGCTGGTCTGTTAGTCGGCCTAAGGTTCGTCGGGGTCGGCAAACTCCCAAAACGGTGATCGCCTACGTGACCATCCGAGGGGTAAATTATGCCTGGAACCTACCCAAGAGTACGCAATCGAAAATTAGAACTTTCCTTGCAGCTCTAGGAATCAAGATTGCGACCACCAACGATAAAGATTTAGTCTTTGGGGCTTCTTATCCCAAACCACCTAAGGCAGGTATCATTCTCCCTTCTGGACAGGGGGGAATTGATACGATTTCGACCTTTGTCGATCCTTCGGTGATGGATCGGCTTCCTGATGGCTGGAAACCTCTAAAGGACGATGGCAACGACATCTAATTTAATTCTTCCAGGTGATCCAGAGTTTGAAGAAACTCTGGGTCGCAGCCTCCCCCCAGACTGGCAAGCCTTGGCCTATGAGCATCCTGAATATGCAATTATCGCCAAGGCTGGACAGGGGGGAGTTCTGACCGCTGTCCCCTGGTCTGAGGCGGAAGAATATCTAGAAGGGGGTGAGTATGAGGAGCGGTTGCTCGAATCTGAGGATGAAGACTTGCTAGAAGAGTTTTATTTTGAGGGTTGAATGTGGCGATCGCTCGGTACTCTCAAACCTCAAATGGATTGGAGAACGTTCAATGCCCCCACGTTTTCCGATACTTTCAGGATTACTTATACTGGCCTGACTCCAGAGCTAAGCTCTACAGCTCTGATTCGCCAATACTTTGCTAATGATGAAGTTAGCCCTGCTACAAGGCTTTATCCCAAACGGGAAAAATTGATTTTAGAGTTGCCCATTCCAGAGCCGCTGAAAAACTCAGGCATGGTGGTGCGATATATCGGGGTGAAACGTTTAATTCGTAGGCGCTACGGGTTCATCTGGCCCGATAGCGACTGGAGTCTAACCCTAGAAGAGTTGATATAAGGCCATGAAATTTGATTTGGGTTTGGCTGGTTTTCTCTTCTCAGTTTTCACAGCTTCTGTGGGTTGGTTACTGGGTTGGTTAACAAATCGGAAACAAAATCAAGCTTTAGCCAAACAGAAAGCACAAATTGAGCGCGAGCAAACGGCTGAAGCAGTCAAAAAGGAATATGCCGCTGAGCGGGATTTTGCTCATCTGCGACGCAACCAAGAACAAATGATTCAGAACATTGGTGTTCTGATGAAAGATTTTGATGATCGGGCTGATAAAGAACACAACGAGCTTTGGCAGAAGTTTGAAGCGTTGCACAGAGAATTGCTGGAAATCAAAGCAATGCTTAGGGGACAACGGCATCCAGAATGAGCTTCAGCAGCGACCAAATTGATCGGCCCCAGGTCGAGCGCTTCAAAATTTCGCTCAGACCTTCATTGAAGTTTCCTGCCAGCAAAACAGACTTATTGGCATTGGCAGAAGCGCTAGAAGAATTGGCCGCTGAGGTTAGGCAGGATGCTTCAAACTTGCCTTCTTAGCTTGCCAGTACATCAACCCTAGGATTGGAAGCCCAACTAGAACAAAGGTTAGGGTTTTTCCTGGTGATTTGGCGACAGCGAGCAATGCTGGAGTCAAGTTGAGCAACAAAACTGCTAGGTAACGGTTATTCAGGTTTTTTAGAAAAATCCCTGCAATCAGCAGCTCTAACCAGAAGCTAACGAAGAAAGCCACAGCGCCGATCGCAACTATCAAGCCAATTCCAACAATGTCCATGTAAAGGCAGGGGGTAGGAGGCTGCAATCAGTTTGCCCATGTCAAGGCGATCGTTCCCGTCAAAGAATAAGCATGATTCAAATCACGGTACTTTACCCAGATGTTGATTTCCCTTGCCTCGACACCAAAATTGGTGAGCTGATTCAGCGATTTGGCGGAAGTGAGCTAGGGTCCGGAGCAGGGTTTGGTCAGCGCGACATTGCAGCGATTTTCACGGACCTTTCCCAACCAACTCATAGCTTCATTGCAGCGTGTCTTGATCTGCCTGGGTGTGAGCTTCGCATTGTCAAAGATCAGGGCGATCGCCTTACCAGCGCCTGTCCCGTTCCAGTCTTTGGATAGCGGCCTTCCAATACCACGCTTCAGGATGACCCCCAGGCAAAGCATTCTTTTCATAAAGCACCATGCTATGAGCCGCCCTGCGATCGCCTTGGAGCATCCCAATTAGTTGATTTTTGAGCCCTGGCAGTGAGCCAGCATATCGCTCAAAGGGCGGTGCCTCAACGGTCTCATATCTTCTAGTGCTTGAGCTTGTGCTGACCCCGGAACTTGAGGAGACAGAGGGGGTCGGGTTGGTAATGATGATTTCTATTACTAGGGCTAAACCACCCGCAATGATAATAGCTGCCAAGAGTGAGACCCCATGAGACAGTAGAGCCGCCCCCAGAGAAAGGGCACAAAGCAGCAGAATGCCATGTCTAACCATGCGTTTCCTTGCTAAGCGCCGTGGGGCAGGTTTGATCCATCCCATTTCTCCTACCAAGGCATACAGTATCCAGCAAACTATGGCGGTGAAGGTGAGGGCAATCACGCTCACCAAAATCAAAATCTCAAACATGGGAATGCTGATGGTAGTAGTGCAAGCCTCCCTTAGATTCTTCTAAGGGAGGCTTTATTCATGTTTCCCCTGATAGGGCGATCGCTCCCTCCAAAAAATAAGCCCTCGCTGTGGAGGGCAAGTATCAAAACTAGCTACCATTTCTAAGGATTCGGCTCTGAGTTTAAGTTTCTTCGTAGCTGATTCAACTCTGCCTCTAGTGGATCAATTTGGGCAGTAGGCTGCGTTGTCCGAATAGCAGGCGAAGCAGCGCGCCGTTGTTTGCGGTTGGAGCGACGGCGACGGACTAAGTAATCGTATTGGTATAAGTAAGCAGCCGAAACAAATAAAACCACTGTTGCAAAGGTTGTTTGCGCTTCTGGAAGCGGTGGGCAGACAACCTCATCAGCAAATATGGTGCATTGCATGAAGGGAATTAGAGTGACCAGGCCAGCCGCTATCGATACGACCATCACAATCAAGGCAGTCAACCCTTCTTTTAAGCTAGCGGGGCTAGGTAACCACTGAGGCCAACTAGCAGGCGCTTTCCGCCAAATCAAGTTATGGGTATAGGCAACTAGTAGAAATGGGGCCGAAAAGCCTGCTAATCCTAGAAGTATGAAGGGAACAACATTCCCGGATATGGCAGACATTGCAAGTCCCCAAAAGCCTGTAAATCGTAGGCTAACCATTAGAAAAGCTATCAGCATCATGATTAAAAATGCTCTGGCCCAGGAACTGGGGTAGGGAAACCAAGCAGGCCACCACGATCTTGATTTTTTACTCATAGAAAAAGCTCGGTCTACCGAGCCTATAGGCATGCAGTTTAAATATGCCCAGAGAAAAGCGATCGCTCCCGCCAAAAAATAACCCCACTGATGGTGAGGCAAGTGCTACAAGCTGGGCGAGGTCGATCCCCTATTACTCGTTTATATATAAGGCTAAAACTTTGGCCTGACCGTCCGAAGGTAAATGATATTTTTTTTTAGCCTGTGTTGTTAGGTTTATTTTGAGGTGCCTTGTTTAGCCTCAAATGCCTCTACAAGCAAAACTATATTTGAAGCAGTAAGGTGTAATGCGTATGCGGCTAAATACTCCGGTACGCTTATGGGTTGTGATCCTTGACCATGACCAGAAGTTTTGTTGCGAACAGTAGGAACGCCAGATTCAAGAACAGAGCGCAAGCCTGATAAATGGGTTTGAAGATAGTTTGGAACAAGCCCGTTTTGGAGCACTACTTTAATAAGGTCTTTAGCAGTAGCTGTTTTGTCGTAAGTCCATCCAGACTTATCACAGATTATTTTCATAGTGCTCTCAAAAGCATTTAGGGAATCAACAATTGCATCTTTATATTCCCTCTTTCTGTAGTGCTCATGAGCATTTCGGAATTCTTGCTCAGCTCCTTCAAAGCTCTGCTTAGAGAGCAGACTGAGCGCAGGTACGACAGCTTCTGCATGAATGAAATTTGAATCAACACGGATAATTTGGCCGCCGTGATATTGATACCCTATTCCATGCTCCCGGAAGCGATGATTAAGTTCCCTAATAGCGTATTCAGCTCTCTGCTCTACATTTAGCCTACGTTCCCCTAGTAATTGGGGAATAATGTTCTCTATATAGTGAAATGCAAGTTCAATTAAATCTAAACAATGATCAATAGGAGTCTCCTTGTTGAGCAAAAAAGACTGACATTGCTCAAAAGGATCTTTAAGAGGGGAGCCAAGATGGAATAAACCTAGTTCTCTAGCAACAGAGTCATGAATTTTATGCCACAACTGGCTTACTAAAGACAAACTTACACTGAATCTTTCTGGATGGACGTAAGACCCAATAGCAGTCAACCAGATATGGACTACCTGTCGTCGGAATTCAATCGGCAGGTCAGTGTATTGATAGACTTCTGCTTGACCACTTCTCTCGGCAAGCTTCTTTCGCTTTGAGTATAGATTGATATACATTTTTTGTGTTTGATATTGATTTGATGGCTTGTTTATTGCAACTACTTTTAAAAATGAGCAGAGCAGAATTACCTTGCTAAGCTAACTGTATTAGCTGGTTCAAACAGAGACCTCAGTGCAATCACTTAACTAGTATATTTGTTCGTATACTTTGATTATTTCTTTCCTTTTGATACATGGAAACTGGATTTACACGTCAAGAAGCTCTTAGGCTGACAGGTTTGACTTCCAACCAAATCAGCTATCTAGATCGTATTGGTCTTGTCAAACCTAAGAAGATTGGGCATCCTAAACACCCAACAGTCATTTATACATGGGAGCAACTATTAGAAATTAAAGCTATTACTAGATTGCGGGAAAAAGTCTCTCCAGAAGAAATGCGGCAGGCGATCGATTACTTGCGCTCTGAAGGCTACCAGTCTTCTCTCTTTCAAATGGGCTTACTATCTTTCAACTCAAAGCTTTATTGGGTTAAAGATGAGGGTGAACTGAAAAAAAAAGTTATAGAGCTAACTACCAGAAACCAGGGTCAAATTGTCATGCATACTGTTGACCCAATAGGAGATGTAATCTCTGAAGTATATGAAGAAGCCAAGAAAAACTATGTTTTGGATTTTGATAAGCGTGCTAAGGGGACTCCCCTGGAGACACACGGATAAATGGTCCTAAACTTAAGAACCGCTCCAATAATTGCTCCCTCCAAAAAATAAGCCCCCTGAAACCAGGGGGACGGTGCGGACGATTGAACGTAACGGAATTATGCGACTCTCTCTAGTTGAGATCGTCTGAGGTTCTGTTGAGCAAGAAAGGCAATGTATCCCTTGCAGTTCTTGATATTCCCGTAGCCCGTGAGCTTCAAATCTCGACAGATTTGCCGCATTTTGGTGAAAGTTAATTTCCCCGATTCGACTAGGTTTTCAAGATCCTCTTGGCTCACAATATCCTCGGCCTTTAGGGTTGGCCCCGTGTCTCCTTCGGTCGGAATTGCTTCCGGCTCCTCTGGCTGTGCCTCACCCGTTTGGGTGGGCTCTACACTGGACTCCTCCACCGTTGCAGGTGCAAGAGTTTCCTCTTCTCCTACGTTGCGGTGTGTGGCGTCTTCCGGTTGGGGCTCCTCCGTGGGGTTTGATTCCTCCGGTTGCTCGGCTTCTAGTTCGACTACAGCTTTGGGAAACAAGGCGTAAACCTTGGCTGATTGGATGCGTTCCGGTTGCTGGGCGATCGGTTGGGGTTTCGTGGCCACTACGGGGGGTTGTGGTGCTTCTTCCGGTTGAATGGGCTCTACCGTTTCGGTGACTGGTGGCAGTTCCTGAGCGGCGGGAGCTTCCACACTGGCTTCCCTGAGCTGGAAGGATTGCAGGAGCTGGCGAAAGACGTGATAGCCTGCTAGTCCGAGAATCGCTAACGCCGTTGTCAGCAGTGCTGGTAGGACCAGGGCGCTGAGCAGTAGGGCAGTTACTTTGAGTGCGAGGGCAGTGATGCCGCCGAACGCAGCGAGTAACAGGGTGGATTTGATGAGTCGTGTGTAGTTAGACATCGTGGTTTCTCCTATTGGTTGCAGGTGTTGGTTAACCGTGCCGCCCTGGAGAGAGGGCTTATCTCAGTTTGTCAGTGTCTTAGTGTCTCGCTTCTGAGGCCGTGGGCCTTGATTGAGTGTCTAAGTGTCTGACTCCCTAAGCTCGTCTGGCGATTCGTTGATGATCGCCAAATACTTTTCGCGCGCCTTACCGTAGCGCTTACCTCCGCCCTTGGTGGCTTTCCAAACCTCGAAGATGATTTGGTTCTGGGGCATGCCATCTCGTTGGAGGTGTAAAACTTTTTCGACTGCCCAAGGCTCTGTTTTTGCGGCGAATGGGTCAGCAATGGTGTCAGGGTTCGCAGTGGGTTCGGAACCGTGGAACTCTAGCTCTAGCAACTGGTTCAGCTTGCGAACCGTGTCAGGTTCTACAGGGTTCGCAGGGGTTCCGGAACGGTTCGGAACTTCGCTAGAACCCTCCGGAACCGACGGCAGAACCTTGACGGAACTGAGCTGGACTAGATGCTTGGTGGTGGCAAATGTCAGGGGTAGTGAGCGGATCTCTTTGAGGTTGGCAGGAGGTAACTGCTTTTTGAATTGGGCGTAGTGCCCGTGGGTAGGATGGATGCTCACGTCATCGCCCACTAAGCAGGGGAACCCCTGTTGCTTGAGTCGCTGCAATACGGTGCGATCGCTCAGGTTCTTGGCGTACTTGAGGGCAACTTTGTGCAAGCGGATTAGCAGATAGTTTTCCAGGAAGTCGCCTTTGCCCTCTAGCCCTAGTGCCTTTGTATTACCTGACTGTGAGCAGAACATGCACAACATATTAAATTTGCGCGACTCTGAGCCAAAGCGCAGTAAAAAGCGATCGGCGACATCGAGGGAGTTTTGCTGGCAGTAGGATCGCACCGCAGGCCACTCGTCACAGACCACAACCACTGGATCGAGTCGTTCCTTGCGTCGGCGTTTTGGTCCCCGGTTGTCTAGTTCAGTCAGCAGCAGTTCTAGCTGTTCAGCGATGCCTTCATAGCTGCTGACCACGGGCAAGCCGCCCCAAGTGTCGCCATCATCGTGTGGGTCTAACACTAGAATTTGAGTCTCACCCATCAAGTTGATGATGTATTTAGCAACGCTAGACTTGCCGCTGCCACTGTTCCCTAAGAGGGCAATGCCCACGGCCTCATCTAGGATGCTGTCAAAGTTGTAGATTTCGGGTGCAACTTCTGCTTCTACTGTGGTGACCGTAGCGTTAACTGGGTTCATCAGCTTGTACAAGCGATTTTGGTAGCTCTGGGCTGAGATGTCTGACCAATCTTGCAAGCGGTACTCGGCATCTTTGGCGGCTGAGGAAGCGAGGGCACCCACGACGGTGAAGGCTGTGCCTAGCCCCGCGCCCCCTAGCTTGAGCCAAGGGGAACGGGTAGCCAGCATCATTCCCGCGCAGAACGGTAGAGCCGCGATCGCGCACCAAGTCGCGAGGGTGTTGCGCCGTTTGGTTTCGAGCAGCAGTTGCAGTTCAGTGGGGTGGATGTCTGGCATTAGATATTCAGGGCTAGGAGGACGCCAATCAGCACACATAGGTAGTGGTAGAACATCAGCCCCCGACCGTTGGGGACGTTCTGAGCCACAAATTTGAATAGCCAAGCCGCTGCAACCAGGGCGATCGCCCCCACAACGAGGAAGGGAATCAGATCAGCAGTCCCCCACCAAAGTGGTGAGCTGGTAACGATCACTCCCACCACCACCGATGTGGGGAAGATGCGCGAGCTGATTTGTAGCAGCATGTCCCGTGGTCTGGCAGGGGGAAAGAGCAGGTTTAGCCAGTGCCATTGGCTTTCCATCACGGGATGCTGGCGATTACTCTGGACGGTGACGGTCTTGGCAGTGGGACGAATGATGTCTCCCAGGTCGGAGCCTTGGAGAATGATTTGGCTTTGGTCGTGGGGACTATCGGGCATCCTTGACGGCCTCCCGGTAAACTTGATAGTCCCGTGCGGTCTGTTCTAGTTGCTGTTTTTGGGCTTCGAGCTTGATGTATTTAGGGCTCAGGGCAGTGAGCAGATCGGCTGCTGTAGGTGCGACGATTGCAGCCGCTGCCGCTAAGCAAACGATGAATGCAAGGTCTTTCATGGCTTCTAGTGCAAATTTTTGACATGGGAAAGAGGGCGATCGCTCAGCGGAGAGTAGAGCTGCGATCGCCCGTGGAGTTATTCGACTTTGTTCAGCTCATCTAGCAGAGCGTCAGCATAAGCAACGGCATCAGAAGGCTTTGCCTGATTGCCCTGAGCAGCCAACAGCCCTTGCATCGCCATTGCTGCAAAATACTCACGCTTGGTTAGGCCAGTAGAAATTATTTTGCCGTCATAGAGGGGTAAGACTGAGAGGTTTTGTTCCTTGGCTGGCAACATCTTCTTTGCTGCCTCTCTCATGCCCTGTAATCGTTGCTTTGCGGTGTAGGGCATTACTGCTGCCCTCCCTCAAGCTTCTGAGCTTCCTGTAGGGCGATCGCGGCTGCTTTTACAGAGTCATAGGCACGGTTGAGAGCCTGTCCGGTTTCATTCTTGGAAGTTGGCAGCTGAGCGATTTGTTGCTGAATCTCATCCAGTTGGTCTAGCAGTTCATCAACTTTAGACATTACTGCTTCCCTCCCTGGAACTGCTCGATAAACTCAAGCACTTGGTTCCACTGGTCATCACTTAAGGCACCGGTCGGATCAAGTGCATCGCCTAAGAGCTCTGAGCACGATGCAATTCTCCAAAGGCAGTTTTCCCGGTACAAATGCAAATTAAGCCGTTGTATTCTCTTTGTCGATTGCTTCCAAGCCTGTGTAAATGCCTCATACCGTTGAATCTGCAACGAAATGTAGAGTTTGTCAGATTCGCTCAGCATGGCTCGGCCACTCCCTCTCTCGTCGCTCTGCATCAAATTGCGATCGCTTTCTGCCCAAGGGCTTAAAATCTTTGTTCCGTCACGTGAAAGTGTCATCATTGTTGCAATGCTCCAGTTGTGCGTTTAGATCTCGTCAACTGTGGGCAGGAATGGGGTGGTACTTGTCCTACCGCCCCTAGCCCTGAAACTCACTAATTAATCGTGCTACCTCCTTCATTTAGATAGAGCTAGGGTTGCAGCCCTAGTTTTTTAATGTGCGCCTGCGTCCTCAATGCCTTCAAACGCCTCAATAAGCTCATCCAAAGTGCATTGATAGGCATCCATCAATCTTTTAATTTCTGATGGCTTCCCTTTAGGAACAAAATCTCCAGCTTCCCACTTCGCAACCGTTGAAGGGCTTTTGCCGATCATGATTGCGAATTGAACTTGAGTCAGTCCCGTGCGATTCCGCAGTTTCATTGGCGTGAGTCGTGCTTCACCTTCTTGAGACATATTATAATGCACTACTAGCAGTGCGCTACTAGTAATCGGCTGCTAGTTCGCGTATAAACAACAAAAGGGCGGGCGAACTTGGCAGGTAGACCCGTCCTTATCACTAATCATCTCAAGGCAATGTATGCACTCAAAACGGTGAAATAAGCCATATTGCCTACGCTTACACCGCAAGTTTTATGGGAGGTGGGCTTAGTATCAGTCAATAAAAAAGGGGCTTCTGAGCCCCGTGTGTAATTCAAGTTGAGGATTTTATGACATCTGATCACTACCTGTATTCATCCAGCGGACTGCTGTCTTCCGACAAGTTAATTTCCTCTGGCTCATCTGGACAAAACTCTAAACGCATTCGTAACTTTCCTGTTTGCCAACCTTTACCTGGCTTCAACACCTTACCTGGAACTCCCTCGTTCAAGAGTTGGTTACTTTGCTCAGTGGCACCTAAATAACTCCTCAGAAACTCACTGAGTGCTTCCATATACTCGCTTACTTGAAAGGTTGGATGCTTGACGACTACCAGACCTGGAGTGCAAGCAACATCATCCAGTTCTAACGATTCAAACTCACTCATAACTTTTGACCTTTGAGTAACAAACAAAAAGGAATTTATGACATCAAATCACTGCCTAAATTCATCTAGCGACCCACCGCTTGATGGTGGAGCATCTGGGCAAAACTCCAATCGGATTCTAATTTTGCCCGCTCGCCAATCGCCTCCAGGTCTCAATACTCTGCAACGAACACCATCACTATTTGTTAAGCCGCCTGCACTACCTTGCTGAAGCAACAGGGATTGCAACCCGCTTAGAAATTGCTTCAGCAGAAACGGTGAATGATTTGGGATTCCTGGTTTGTCAACCATCACAACATCATCCAGTTCTAACGGTTCAAATTCACTCATAACTTTTGACTTGAGAAACATCTAGGGCAGATGGACCGCCATCCGTCTGCCCTTCCCTAATCTTCCCAGTCATAAAAAAACAGCCCAGTGACAGGCTGCACAAGCACAAACGAATTCAGGAGTCTACAATAATGTTGGAATTCCAAAACTTATAAGCAAATAGAGGGCCGAGGACTGTGTCAGCAGTCCCCGGCTCTTTTGCGTTAAACCGTTCGTTTCTTCCAGAGGTATAAATGCACACCCCAACGAAGGGCTTAACAGCCTTATTTTCGCATTGTTTTAAACAGAGGAATTGTGCCCACTTGCCCTCGATCGCTTCACAGTCGGGGCGTGAGTGGGCTTTTTGCTATGGGAGGAGCTTATGAGCAAGACCCAGGTAAAACGTCCTTCAGAGCTTGACCCCTTAGAACTAGAGCTACATTACGACCTCTACGAATGCCCTCACTGCGTTGGTGGTGAAGCCCAGGTCACCTACCCAGACTCAGACCAGACGGAATGGGAAATTTGCGACCAGTGCGGTGGTGAAGGGGAGTTAGCAGTGAGGCGAAGCGAGGGCGATCGCCATGATTAGTGAACTAGAAGCCGAGCGGTTAGGGTTCCGGATTGAATTCGATGAAGCTAATCGCAGCTATCAGATCAGTTCCGACGGCGGCAAGACTTGGCGCAAAGAATCCCTTTACAACGACCCTAAAACCATCAAGAAGCATAAGCTGGGTCACTTCTTCGTCAAGCAGGTGCTGAAGCCCGAACTGGCAAAGGGCGAGGACTTGTGTCATGTCTGCGCCAATGCCGGGAAAGTTGGCATCGTTCGTTATGCAGGCAGAGTCTCAGGCCGCGAGGCATTCTGTGTGACCCGCTACGACGAAGACGGCGAGCCTTACACCATTGATGAGTATTTCGGTTGCTCTTATGACCAGTGGAAATGTACTAGCTGTGGTCATCTAGCTGATTCCGAGTACGCCTAGGCGATCGCCATAAAAAAGGAGCTGCTGAGATGAGCAGCTCCACCAGTTACACCTGCCAAACCAAATATTTTGTCGCGCTCAGATATCGGTTATGACTTCACCTAATTTAGCCCAACCTCAAACACTCTCCAGTATCAATGGCTCCATCGTTCCGAAACATTGGGACGAGTGGATCGCTTCCGCCGTTGACCCCGAAATCATCCGGCGCAACGTCTGGACCATTGAAGATCCGCGCGACGTAGATCAGCTGCTCAACCGCAACAACAAACGCAAGTGGAAGCACTCTGATGAATTGGTGCCCGGTTGGGCCGTCGCTGGTGTGGACCCCAAAACTGGCGAGCGCTCCTTCAAGGGAGCCCAGTTTAAGCCAGACAAAACCCCCATCGACCCAGAAACCAAGAAGCCGCTGAAGTATTTCAGCCCATCCAAAGTGGCTCTTAGTCCCCTCTTCCTGGAAATGGAAGACCCAGAGTATTGGCACAAGCTGCTACTCGACTTCACCAGCCCCATCATCCTGACTGAGGGAGCCAAAAAAGCAGGAGCTGTACTATCTGCGGGCTTTCCCTGCATCAGCATCCCTGGTGTCGCTACTGGCGGCAAACTGGGACGGCTGCGACCAGAGCTAGAGCTGTTCTGCAAATATGGCCGCCGTATCTACCTCGCCTTTGACCGCGACATCTTAAAGAAACGTGCCGTTCAACAAGCCCTGCACAACCTCGGTCGAATGATCGCCGACAAAGGTGCAATGGTCTATGTGCTGGAGTGGAACAACTTCAACAAAGGCATTGATGATTACCTTGCAGCAGGTGGCGACATCCAGAGCCGCCTTTACGATGCCAAAACCTTAGAGGAGTGGCGCGACGAGCAAGAGGATGAACCCACCGAGCTGATGGAGATCGAAACCTGCCGCTTAGCCATGCGCTACAAAATGGTGCATGAAAAGCTCAAGGGCCGTCTCAGATTCAACAACCTCAAAGGCGAGGTCGAACTTGATGGACAAACAGCAGATGTGGACGACTTACGAATTTATCTAGCCTTGAAGCACAACATTGATATTCCTGCCGAGGATTGCGCTCAGATTGTTACTTACATTTCCAAGCAGCAACTTTACAACCCAGTAGCTGAATACCTGCATCAATGCGCTGCCCTCTATGACCCAGACTCAGAGCTGCTGGCTTCTATTGCTAAGACTTACCTCGGTACTGACTCAGAGCTACACGCCACTTTCATTCGTAAAACTCTCATTAGTGCAGTAGCGCGATCGCTCAGTCCAGGTTGCAAAGTGGACACTGTTTGCATCCTTGCAGGCCGTCAAGGTGTGGGTAAGTCGTCCTTCTGGAGAGTCTTAGCTGGGGACTGGTTCGACGACTCGATCGGCTCAGTCAGTGATAAAGACGAACGGCTGAAGCTTCACCAATCCTGGTTTGTAGAGTGGGCAGAGTTAGAGGCCGTCTTCAAGCGCCGAGACATTAGTGCAGTAAAGGCGTTTATCACCACCCAGACCGACCAGATCCGACCGCCCTATGGTCGCACTGTTAAAGAATTTCCCCGTCCCAGCATCATTGTCGGGACCACTAACTTTAATGAATTCCTCGCAGACCCCACGGGTAATAGACGCTTCTGGGTGGTCCCCATCCAAAACGAGTGGATTCCCCTGGACGACCTAGCCAGTGAGCGCGATCGCATTTGGGCCGCTGCCACTCATGCCTTCATGCAAGGGGAGAGCTGGACACTCCCCACCGAGATGAAGGAGCAGGCGATGGAAGCAGGGCAAGAGTACGAACTCTCAGATCCTTGGGAAGAACCTGTGTTGAATTACATCGCTGATAAGCAGCAAGTTACTGCGGCTGAAATTCTGTTTAATGCGATTCATCTAGACCTCGACAGGCAAGATCGCGCCTCACAAATGCGAGTGACCAACCTCCTAAAGGCAAATCAGTGGACAACCTCGCGTCAGGTTGTCCAGGGTCGTAGGCTCAGATTTTGGTTTTCTCCCAATTTTAATAAATATGGTTGTCCAGGTTGTCCAGAGGACAGTCAAAACGAGATAGCAGTAGCGGGACAACCTAGTGGACAACCTTTGGGACAACCCCCTGGACAACCCCCACTTTTACCAGAATCAACAGTGCAAGAAATGGCCGTGGACAACCTGCCCATCCTGGACATCGAAATTCCTAAGAGCACTAGAGAACCTGATCTCAATCCAATTTCTAAAGAACTACAAGAATGTAATTGTGAAGTCCTGATTGATGACCAATGGTTTCCAGCCAAATACGTCAAAGCCCTTAATGGCATGAGACTCAGCCCGATCAACCGCACCTTAGAACCCTCGCACCGCCTCAATGCTCTAAAACCTAACGGCTGGACATCCTGCATCCTGACCGATTCTCAATTTCGGTGGAAAGAGCCATGCCAATGAACCGCAAGCTCTACCCCAAAAACTGGGAGGCGATCGCCCTGGCCATCAAGACCGAAGTGAACTGGACCTGTGAAAACTGCGGTAGGCCCTGCCGTCTGCCTGGTGAAGACGACGGCGATCTGCGCGATCGCATTGAACTAGAGCATGAAAAGTGGGCAGGTGATTTAGATGAGCTAGAGGATGATGAAGAGTTTGGGTGCATGGTCCTAGTCCCAAAGCTCACCCGCTTCACACTCACCACTGCTCACCTCGACCACCAGCCCGAGAACTGCGATCGCTCCAACTTACGCGCCTGGTGTTCCGTCTGCCACTGCCGGTACGACCTCAAAGCAATGGCAACCAAGAGACGACTGAAGCAAGAACGTGAAGGGCAACTGAATCTATTAGTGGGGGTGGAGAATGCCTAGGATCAAAAAACGGGGTAAGCCAATTTCATCCGAATGGGTAGACACCGCGACGGCTGCTCAGAAGATGGGAATGTGCACAAAGCATTTACGCAAGTTACGCAATGATGGTTTCTTCAAAGAAGGAGAGCATTGGCGTGACATCCGAAGCCCTGGTGCTGCGCGTGCAACTTATCAATGGAACTTGGCGCAGTGTGAGCGCATGTTAGAGACACCAGCAGAGCAGAGATGAGCAGCGATCGCATTAATCAAGCTAACGGACGGCTGCGGGCTGCCAAAGTGGGAGTTACCATTCAGCAACTTGGCAACCGTCTATATTTGAAGGCCACCTTCCCACCCAAACCAGGATCTGCTAAAACTCACCCTCACCAGCAACGGATCGCCCTCGGCATTCATGCCAACCCTGCGGGGGTGAGTTTAGCCGAAAAAGAAGCCCGAAAAGTAGGAGCATTACTTGATTGCAGGCAGTTTGATTGGACACCCTACCTCAAAGTAGAGCCTCAGCAACGAGACAAAATTGGAGATTGGATTGAGCGTTTTGAAATTGATTATTTTACAAGACGTGCTCGCAACCCTAAGTCAGAAACGACATGGCATTCTGACTATTGGAAGGTGTTTAAGACGTTGCCTCTGGACCAACCTTTAACAGTGGAGGTTCTGACCAACACAATCACCAGCGTTAAAGCAGACAGCCGAACTCGCAAACGTTTCGTTGATGTTCTATCTCGACTGGCTGAATTTGCCGAGCTGGAAGCTAACTTTAAACCCCTCAAGGGCTCCTACTCATCCAAAAATGTGGCTCCTCGTGACCTACCTTCAGACCAAGCGATCGCCCAACTCTTCTACTCACTCAAGCCGGGGCCGTGGCAGTGGGCATTTGGCATGATGGCAGCTTATGGGCTCCGTAACCATGAGTTGTTCTACTGCGACCTGTCCCGGTTTCCCATTCTGCAAATTACTGAAGGAGCTAAGACCGATCCACATCGCGTCTGGCCTCTGTATCCAGAATGGGCAGAAAAGTGGGAGCTACAGGCTATCAATCTCCCCAACTGCACAGGGAAGAACAACACCGACTTAGGCAATCGGGTGACGCATGCGTTTAAGCGGATGGGGATTCCTTTCCCTCCCTACAATTTGCGGCATGCGTGGGCCGTGCGAGCCATTGAGTTTAGGTTGGATGTCTCTCTGGCCGCTGCTCAGATGGGTCATAGCGTCAAAATCCACTGTGAGATTTACCAGCATTGGATCAATGAAGATGTACATCAACGTGCCTATGATGCACTGATTACTCGAGCGGATAGGCCAAAAGTACCCCTTGCCTAAAATTTGCCTAAAATTCTGTTCCCATCTATTCCGCTTTATTCCCTTTTATTCCCTATCGATAAAAGTAGAAAAACCCTTGTTCCAGGCAGAGCAAGGGTTTGCAAGTTGTTTATAAACGCCAAAAAATGGCTCAGGCGGGATTTGAACCTGCGACCTTGGGCTTATGAGTCCCCTGCTCTAACCACTGAGCTACTGAGCCGAGCTGCATCCATCAGTGCTGACTGATTTCGCTTTATTAAAATAGCATAAAAAAGTTAGCGATCGCTATCCTTATCTGAAAAAAATCTAAAAAATTTAGGCTAGCTGTTACAGCCATAAAAGCAATCGGGGAAGCCAAAGACCTCCCCGATGATCGATTAAGTCATGCTTGAGCTAATTAGCGGCTAGCGAGGTACTTCATTGGATTCACAGCACCTTGCCCAGCAGCATGGAGCTCAAAGTGGGAGTGAGGACCTGTGCTATAGCCAGTGCTGCCCATTTCGGCAATTTGCTGACCTTGGTCAACTTGTTGGCCTGAACGCACCAGAATCCGGTTGTTGTGAGCGTAGAGAGTAACGCTACCGTCGGGATGCTGAATCTCGACTAAGTTGCCATACCCACCCTCATTCCAACCAGCAGTGATCACAACACCAGAAGCTGCTGCTACAACAGGAGTTCCTACAGGAGCCGCAATGTCGATTCCTTTGTGCATCCGACCCCAGCGCCAACCATAACCTGAGCTTAGAACTCCCTTCGCGGGCCAAATATAACCCTTGAAGCTAGCTGCGTTTTCTGGCAGATAGCGATCGGCTGCCGCCAAAGGTGGCAAATCAGGAGACACCGTTTGTCCCACTAAAGGCTTCACTAGAGGATCATATGAGTCTGAACCTAGGGGAGCCGCCGCAACCAACTTTTGGCTAGCTTCTGGCTTGACCGTATTAGACGCTGTAGGAGCTGAAGATTGCCCAGACTGACGCTTTTGCTGGAGCGTCCGAATTTCGGCTTGTAGAGCTTCTGTGTAGCGGCTAGGGCTGAATTCTGGATTGACCTGCCTAGCTGTTACAGGGCTAGCATTAGGCTTCTGAGATGGAGCAGCGCTGATAGAAGGCACTGTCTTCAGCACATTAGCCTGAGTAGCGGTGGCTTTAGATGACCCAGTAGCTCGGTACTTCTCACGCAACTTGATAATCTCGGATTTCAAGTTGTTGATGTAAGGGCTGTTGCTTGCGTCTGGGTTAAACGAGGCTCCTGAGCTGCTTGGCTTCTCAGAGAAAGGTGCATTGCTCAGTGGAGCTGTTGCTACCTTGGTGCCCTCTTGGCCTTCAGCCGCCTTCTCCGTAGCGATCGCTTGCTTGGGTACGGCTGCGATCGTGCCTCGGAATTCAGCGGATTTAGCGCCAGCAGCAGAGGTGCTAGGTAGGCTAGCTCCCACAACTGGCATGGTGGGGACAGCAACACCGCTGGTCGAAGCGACTAAGGTTGGTGCCGTTCCGTTGGTGACATCAGCCGTAGTAGCGATTTGTAAAGTGCCCTCTTTGACTTGAGGAATTGTGAGCACCTGATTAACTCGGATGTAGTTCGGATCGCTGATTCGGTTGGCTTGAATCAGTTCTGCTCTGGAGATGCCATGATTCCGAGCGATCGCATCCAAGGTGTCCCCAGGGCCGACCCGATAAGCGCTTTGCTCAACCGCTGTTGGAACCTGAGGCTCACTCATGGCCTCCGGAATCACTACAGAGCTGGGAGCGGGAAATACCTGAGACTCGATAATGACTTGAGTCTCAGCTTCTGGTTTCAAAGCTTTCGTGCCCTGAGCGGTCGCTACTACAGAGCTGGACTCATTGGTTTTGGACTCAACCACCTTAGGCTCCAGAGTCGGAGTAGGTACTTGAGCAAGTTCAGCGAGGGTGACCACTGGTTTTGCTTGTGGTACTTCGGTCGCTGCAACAACTTGAGGCTCTTGAGGTTGCGTTTTCGCTTGAGCCACCTCTGCAGCTGCCAATGGAGTTTCAGGAGATGCAGTGGCAGTTACTTGGCTTGCTGCACCATCGGCATCAGACTCCTCAGCGAAAGCTGTCGCAACTTGATTGCTATTAACTAAACTTTGACTTTCCTCAGACCGTAACTCCGCCAGACTATTTTTCAGCTCATCTCGCTTTTGCTTTAAGCGATCGAGAGCGATGTCTTGCTGTTCCTTCAAAACCTCAGCTTGATCTACAGAAGCAATGCTGGGTTCGTTTACTTGTAGCTCAGCCGTGGGATCAAGCGTGGGGCTTGGTTCCAACTGGGCTGAAGCAACCTCGTAAGAGGTGGAAGTAGAGGAGACAGAAGGAATCTGTAGAATCTGACCAACCTCTAGGGTGGTGCTAGGGGCGATACCATTAGCGGTAGCGATCGCGGTAGCATCAACTTGATAGAGTCGAGCAATTTGCCACAGGGTCTGGCCTGGTTGCACACTGTGCTTGATAGCAGAAGACTCTGGCACAGGCAGTGTAGCTGCTGCTGGCTCGATTTCTGGGGTAGCTGAGAGAGCTGCAACTTCGTAAGCCGGAACGGTTGCAACCGATGGTTCAACAGTCAACGGTTCTGCTGCCACAGCTCGATCGTTTTGCCGAGGCAGTAATAAACTGGACGCACCCATCGAGATTGCTAATCCAATCATGGCAGCAGAGGTGCAAGCCTTACGATTGACCTCGGTTGGCCCCTGCTTGCTTTGTTCATCAGCCACATCACTTCCTGGTGTGTGGGAAAGAACAGACTTGACCTTCTGCGGAAATGCTCGTTTCAAAGAACGACCTCCTAATGACCAGCGCTTAACTGTCCTCAATTCACTCGATCCGTCGTCAGTCAATGATGCAAATCACATTGAAAACAGACGAAGATCACTGACGGCAATTACACCTAGGCAAGATTACCCTGCTTTTTTGGTTTAGACAAGCTTACACTACTTAACAAAAAATTCAAGAGTCGATTTTTGAGTCCAGCTCAAGGGGTTTTGCTGTCTCAGAAATTGAGTTGCAGTTTCTCTTGAAGAGCTAATCAAACTGAAGTTTAACGCACTTCTCTCGTTTGCTAAATCAAGTGCAGATTTCAGATTGCTTGCCCAAAAACTAGTGTTTGTCATTGCGTCAGTAACGGTTTTTTTCAGCCGTCTCAGAGCTGGGGTACAGGATTCAACTTAACTACAGACGTGACTCTACGTGAAGTTTTGGTGAACATCAACCGTGGAATCATGCACCCAGATTAAGGTAACTAAAAATTTGGGATTTAGGTTCCCAAGAGCAAACCCGTCTGTTTTGATCGCTACAGCAGTTTTCGGATGGAACAGGATAAGACCATGACAAAGTGATCAAAATTCACAGCGTAGATTGGGTGATCTCATCTAATTTTTTATAGGAATTTCTTATTGCTTCCGGATAGATTTTGTATTTTGTGCGACGAAATAATTTTATCCAACTGTAACTGCCTACCATAGAACTACTTTCTGATTTTCCATTTCTAACAGAGAGTTGAGTCATTGAATAGAAATGACTACTCAATCGCAATATAAGAATTAAGCGATCGCTTACCTGAAAATGAACTTGTCAAGGCTGCTCAGGCTTAACGCTAAGGTCACTCAATTGACGGCGCGCTTCAAATAAACCAACGGCTGCACTCACGGACAAGTTAAGGCTACGAACGTGAGGCTGCCCCATAGGAATGTAGAGCACCTGGTCACACATATCTAAAACTTCTGCGGGCAGACCTTGAGTTTCACTGCCAAACAGCAGCCAATCATCGACTTGATATTGGTACTCAATATAACTACAGCTTCCTCTAGCGCTAAAGCCTAACCAGCGGCCTCCCTTAGGTCGAGAGTAAGCCTGGAAAATCTCTACAGAGCCGTGATAGTGCAACTTAACGTAAGGCCAATAGTCCAGACCTGCTCGCTTCAGATAGCGATCTGTGATTTCAAAGCCTAGAGGGGCCACTAAATGCAGTTCTGTACCCGTAGCAGCGCAAGTTCTGGCGATATTGCCCGTATTTTGGGGGATTTGGGGATGAACTAAGACAACCTGGGGCATAAAGAGTAATTTGTGCTGATACTACTCGCTGAAAACACAAAAAAGTCTACCTTTTGGTAGACGAACCTATATATTTTTTTAATAGTTCCAGAAAGAAAGCAAGGTGATTAAAGATCCTGATCGATCAATTCATTCATGATTCGGATCTTCGATAGTTTAATACCCCTGTTTTGGCATTCTGGGCTACAAACAATTTCTTTTGGTCTTCAGCCAGGATTGTTTTGCTAAAAGAAGAATCTCTAAAGCTGGCAGTCCTGGCCTTTAAGAGCTGAAACATTACTTGATCAATAACTACAGTGGAAAACTAAAGGCACTAAGCTCAGAGCTGCAATGCCTCAGGTGAATAACTACGCGGCGATAGGCTGGCACAACTCAAGTTCTAAAGCTCCCTCCTGCTCTGCCATTGCTTGAATAGCTTGACTAATTACTATGCGGCTATCCATACCTGATTCATGCAATTTCAACCATTGTTGCGCTTCATTGCCTTCTCGTAAGATTTTTTTCAGTGGTAGGAGAAAGCAGCTAAATCCCTGCTGTTTAGCGATCGCCCATACTTCTTGATAGAGCTGCTCAATCCAATCTCTAGCCAAAATTGTTCTGCCGTCTTGCCAATGCCTCAGTTCTGCATCTAGGCTGTTTCGGGATACCGCAGCCTCGTTGGCATTCGTCAGTTCAATTAAATCTTCAGCGCGAGTTGTAGCGGGTAAGGTGCTCGCTGTGAGCGGATCAAGATTGGGGTCAGCAATGAGTTGTTGCAGACGAGCTTCTAAGAGCGCGGTAATGGCTAGCAAAGCGATCGGATCTGAAACTAAATCACAAATTCTCAGTTCCAGGCGATTGAGATTATAAGGACGGCGATCGCCATTGGGTCGGACAGAATCCCAAAGGTGCCGTACATTTTGCATCGTGCCTGCTACGAGCTGCGCCTCCGTCCACTGAATGAAATGAGCATGACTCTCAAACAGAGGCACATGAGCGGGAGTTTTAGGAAAGAGTCCCCAGCGAGTAGAGTGGTAGCCTGTCGCCTGACCATCTAAAAAAGGAGAGGACGCACTTAAGGCTAGATATAGAGGAGCTTCTAAGCGAATCAAGCGGCAAGCTCGCATCAACAGCTCTGGCTCAGCAATGCCGACGTTGATATGGATACTGGCTGTGACGACCTTAGTGCCATAAGTGCGCTCAATATAGCCGTGGTAAGGATTGCCTGGATCGGAGCGACAGAAGCGATCGCTCCCCCCCAAAGACAAAGTGCTACCTGGTAGCAGGGTATAGTCGCCCAACTGCTTGAGATAGCGTCGTAGTGCCACGCGAGGACGCACTAAGTCACAGAGTAAGCGCTCATAGCGGCACAAGGGAGCAGTGGTGTACTCAACATTGCGGCTATCAGGCTCGCGCACAAACCCATCTAAGGTTGCCACAATCTTGTCGGACAATCCCACGATGTCGCCCTGGGGGGTTCCTGTGTACAGCTCTACTTCAAAACCTTTTGATAGCAGCACGGCTTTTCCTCAATGGAGCTAGGCAGTCTTCTTTATCTAGTATCAAGGAAAGCGGAGAAATGCAGCGATACCTAGCTAAAAACAGCAATTTGTACGGTAGAGCTGCTGACTATTCCGCTCTACCGCAAATTACGATTATTTTGCATCCTCGGAAGGGCTAGGACCACGCTCAAGAGCTGCAGGGTTGGTCTCTTCTTCTCCCTGGCCTTGGGCATCAAAAGGATAACCTTCTGGTTGGTCAAGGATTGCTTGAGGGTCTACCCCTGGATTACTCGCATCATCCATGACACCGTTAGCATTTGTATTAGGTTTGATCGAAGCGCCTTTGTGGCTAGCATGACCGCCGGGCATATATGTTTCCTCAACTAAAACAATTTTGGTATGCCCTAGCTTAGACTCGGTCTGCGCGAGGAATCCCTATCCCAGGGCTTAAATGTAGCTAGGCAAACGGAATCGCTTTTTTAGTACCACACTGAGTAGAGAAAAGACTGCCTACCTTCTCCAGTATTGGCTCATCTGATATCAGCCAGTAGCTTGACTTGTTAAAGTCTTTACACAATTTCTCTACTTGCTATGAAATTGATGAACGTAGTAAAAACTACAAGGACTTATTAAAAATTCACTGATATAGTGCTGTGCATATTTTCTCTCAGCTCAGCATTATTGAGGTCAGTTATGCGCTATTGGGGTTATTCAGGTACGAGAGCACCTCTCAGTTTGTTAGTAGCATTTGCTGCAGCGACGCCTGCCTTTTTAATCTTTGGGCCATCCACCCCAGCGCTCGCTGAAACGATTTTCAACAGCTCCCAAAAGGCTTCTATTCGCGTTGCCCAAGCGATTCCTGCCCAAAATGTCCTAACGGCAGACGTGTTGGCGGAAATTAACCGAGTTCGTACCAATCCCACAGGTTATGCAGACTGGCTAGAGAGCCTGAGCCAATATTATGAAGGAAATATTCTGGCTCTACCAGGAGAAGATAAAATCCGCACTCGCGAAGGTGGGGGAGCGTTAGAAGATGCGATCGCTACTTTGCAAACCATGCCACCCATGCCACCGATGGCCCTATCAGCAGGAATGTCCCAGGCTGCTGAAGATCATGTAGCTGATACGGGTGCTCAGGGTGTGGTAGGTAGCGTTGGCACTGATGGCAGCAGTCCAAGCGATCGCGCTAAACGTTATGGCACCTTTAAAGGTGGATTTGTCGAGCTTCTCAGCTACGGGAAAAAAACATCTGCTGCTGTAGTTTTGCAGTTGGTCATTAATGATGGCGACCCCAATCGAGGTTTGCGAGGAGAATTGCTTAATCCGAAGAATCGCTTCATCGGTATAGCCTGTGGCCCTCATGCCAGCAGAGGCGCAATGTGTGTGATTGAGTCGTCAACGGAATATGCAGAGAAATCTGGAACAGTTGCAACATCCAAGGCTCAACCCGCAACAAACCCTAAGCACAATAATGCTTCCCAAGGGCAGTCAGCCAAGACAACACCAAAACTAGTAGCGCAGGTAGATAAGGCGATCGCGGCTCCAACGAAGCCAAAAACAAAATCTCAAGCTGTTGCCAAGACACTTCCTGCTTCGACCCCAACGACGCTTGGATTTCCACAGAGCTATCTATCGCCAGAAGAGCAAGCAATTTTTGAGGAAACAAATAGAGTTCGATCGAATCCTGCTACCTATGCTGCTGAGCTAGAAAATTTGAGGCAATATTTTGAGGGCAAACTGCTGAAGCTGCCTGGGCAAACTCCGATGGAAACGGAAGAGGGGGTCAGCGCTGTGGAGGAAGCAATCCAAGCCCTGAAAGCTACTAAATCGATGTCCGTTTTGAGTTTCTCTAAAGGAATGTCTTTGGGGGCAAAAGACCATGTGAACGATTTAGGGCCTGCTGGAAAAGCTGGACACTATGGTACTGATGGCAGCAAGCCAGACAAGCGGATTAGTCGCTATGGAACCTGGAAAGGACTGACAGGCGAAAACATCAGTTACAGCCCGATGAATCAGGCAAAGTGGCATGTCATCCAACTATTGATCGATGATGGAGTCAAAGATCGTGGTCATCGTAAAGCGATTCTCAAACCCGATTACCGCATCACAGGGGTAGCTTGTGGTTCTCATGCTGTCTACACCACTATGTGCGTGATGGAGTATGCCACTGAATATCAAGAAGGACGCTAGAGGTTGAGTGGGGCGATCGCGCTTTGGAGAGATAGAGGTTTGATTAAAAACAGAAAGGCGACCAACCTTATTCTACGAAGTAAAGATGGTCGCTAAAGTTACGGTATGGATTCTACTAAATAGATCTTTGCCATTTCCTAATGAAACGACCTAAGTAGAAGACATCACTTCTTAAACTGACTTTGATATAGCAGACGCACTAATGTGAACTGCTGTAGCCGTGATGTTTATGGTTACTTCAGTTGCTTTAACAGCAATGAACCATCCTGCGGCAAGAGCCAGTACACCTGTTGCGATTAGGGACATTGCTGCTTGTAAGCCCTTCATTAGCATTTCTGGGGAACTTACTATCCCTGCTAACGAACCTTGAAGCCAACCCCATGTAGCTTGAATCGGAGCTTTTGCAAGTGTATCTAACATTGCTTACTTCCTCGTAGTTGATTGCGAACCCATTCAGCCTCAAGGCTAACCAAAGAGTGTGTACGTGCGAATGGTAAAACTACTTAAAACTTTAAGAAGTATTGATGTGGATGGATTTGCTAATTTACTCTGATCATTTTCGTGTGACCACAATACAGTCATAATGAATGACGATCGCCCTTAGGTACTAAACCGTTACCCCTTCCAGTTCTTTGTCGGTAAGTTCGTAGAGTTGGCGGAGTTGGGCGAGTTTTTCGGGGTCTGGGTTCCAAAAACCGCGACCGTTGGCTTCGAGCATCCGGGCGACAATGTTACGGAAAGCTTCGGGATTGGCTTGGCGGAGTTTTGCGGCCATTTCTGCGTCGAGAGCGTAGGTATCGGCGGCTTGGTCATAGACCCAAGATTCGTGGAAGTCGGCAGTACCAGCCCAGCCAATTAGGGCAGTCATGCGTTGAGAGATTTCGAAAGCACCCCCAGAACCTTGTGCGGTCATTGCTTCCGCCCATTTGGGGTTGAGGAGCTTGGTGCGGTATTCCAGGCGTAGTAAATCTTCGAGACTGCGAGGGGTGCTGTCTTTCGAGAAGCTTTCCACAAAACTAGTGGTGACCTTTTTGCCTCGTTTTTGTTCGGCAGCTCGTTTCAAGCCGCCTGTGTTGGCGTAGTACTCTTGAATATCGGTGAGGCCGTATTCTAAGGAGTCGATTTCTTGAACGACTCGCTCGGTGGTTTTGAGTAGCGTATCGAGAATTTCCGGGCGAGCTTGGCCTTTATCTTGGCGACCGTAGCTGAAGGTGTTGCGATCGCGCCAGGTACTCCCGAGTTCGTCGCCCGATTCCCAATTGCCATCCACCACGCGATCGTTGACTAAAGAGCCAAAATCTCCGGCAGGGCTAGAGAACAAGCGGGCTGAGGCATTGTCTACCCCCTTGGCCTGGAGGGCGATCGCATGTTTGCGAATAAAGTTTTGGTCTTCCGGTTCATCGGCTTCGGCGGCGCGACGGAACAAGTCATCGAGCAGTTCAATAATGTTGACGAAGCTATCGCGGAAAATGCCAGAGAGGTTGGCGAGTACGTCAATACGGGGATGACCGACTTCGGCTAAAGGCTTGAGTTCGTAGCGGACAATCCGACCCGTGCCTTCTTTGACGGGTTCCGCGCCGACGAGTTCTAGCAAAATACCTAAAGATTCGCCTTTGGTTTTGATTGCGTCTAAGCCCCAGAGCATCACGGCCACAGTTTCGGGGTAGATGTGGTGTTCTTGGAGATGTTGGGCAATGATTTGTTGGGCGATCACGCGGCCTCGGTCGTAGGCAGCAGGGGAGGGCATTCGGTAGGGGTCAAGAGCGTGGATGTTGCGGCCTGTGGGCAAGACACCAGGGCCATCCCGCAGCAAGTCACCACCAGGAGCGGGAGGAATATATTCCCCGTTTAAGCCTCGCAATAAGTTGGTTAACTCGTCAGAAGTTTGGGCGAGTAAGTCTCGAACTTGCACGGCTGCTTCGAGTTTGGGAGTTTTGCCGTTAAGGTCAAATTGTTGGGTCAGCGATTTGAGGTCAGCACCAGCAGAAACTTGAGCGATCGCCTGTTCTGGCAATTCTTCGCCTAAATAAGCGTTCAAGTAGCCTTCTACGATTTCGGCATTAGGCACTTCTCCTAACGTATGCAGCCCCGTGGAGAAGAGGCGGTTTTCTAAAACCTGCAGATACTCGTACAGCTTCAGCAAGTAGCGATTGAACACCTCAGCGCTGAAGAGTTTGGCGTTTTCGGGAGTGAGGGAGATACCCAGCTTCTTGGCTTCGTCGCAAGCGCAATCCGCGTCTAAGCCAGTGTCACCAATCTTCTTCAGGATCGCTTCCTTGAGGACATAGTTTTTTGTGGGGTCTTCGCGATATTCGGCGATTAAGTCCCGTAGCGTCACCAATTCTTTGTAGAGTCCGGCGCGACCATACGGTGGCACATTATGAGAAATCAGTACGCCGTAGCCCCGCCGCTTTGCCAAAATCGACTCAGATGGATTGTTCGCTGCATATATATATAGATTGGGCAGGTTGCCCAGCAGAATATCTGACCAAGAATAGCCTGTATTGCCCAGGGGCGAACCTGGCAGCCACTCCACGGTGCCATGCATCCCGAAGTGGACGATCGCGTTAGCTTGAAAGTCGTGTTGTAACCACTGGTAGAAAGCGGCGTACTGCGGGTGGGGTGTGAGGTCACGCTCAAACATCAAACGCATGGGGTCGCCTTGGATGCCGAGTGGGGGCTGCACCCCAATCCAAATATTGCCGAGTTGAATGCCACCTAAGCAGAACTGATTGCCACAGGTTTTAATGCCGCTATCCGTCAGCGACTTCCACTGTTTCTCAATGCGGCTAGTTTTTAGGAAGCCCAGCCATTTTTCTAATTGGCGATCGCTCACCAAGGTAATTGGAGTATCCTCCTGATCGCTAAAGACTTCATCGGCGGCTTTAACCTGACGAATTAGTTCCTCGCCCTCTTCCGGCAAGTCCCCAACCGTATAACCTTGGTCTTTCAAAGCTTGCAGGAATTTCAGCAGCGATCGCGGTACGTTCAACAAAGCAGCCGTTCCCACAGCTCCATATCCAGGGGGAAACCCGTAGAGAATAATCGCTAGTTTGCGATCGCTGGGTGGGGTGCGCCTTAGTTCAATCCAGCGCTTCAAGCGTCCCGTTAAGCGTTGGACTCGCTCAGGAATCAGATAAATGTCTTCGCCGACCAGACCACCCAACGGCACCGGATCGATCGCGCCATCAAGCTCTGGTAAGGAATACAGCACTACACTTTGCAGCCCACCAATTCCCTGCCGCGTCCAAGAATGAATATCTTGAATCAGTAAGGGAGCCGCGACGATATAAGGGACATTTTTGGCACTGAGAATCCGCTTCGCCACTTCTACCTGTCGTCCCGCTTCCATAGAACCCGCAGGACCACCCACTAACGGGAAGCCAATTGTAGAAACGATCGCATCCACTGCTACAGCCTCTTTCGAGAGGGATGGCGTTTCGGTATTGCCTTGCGATCGCTGGGCTTGCTCGTAAGCAGTTGTCATCCAATCGCGCACCGCCACATGCCCTTCTACTCCATTGATGAAAATTGGCAGCGGAATTAAACCTGCCTGCTCAAAGTGGCGAATCAATTGTGGAATGTAAGGTTGTTTGGTGACAACGTGTTTGCGATACAGTAGGATGCCAACAACAGGGAGAGTAGTGTTTGTAGAGAAAGAATTGCTAGCCGAAGATTCGGTGCTAAGCCCACCCTTACCGGAAGGGACAGATCCGCGATCGCGATACCAATCTAGATATTGTTTGGGAGACTCGAAATAACCTGGATAGTCAGGATGCAACAGCCCCATATTCGGGGTTTCAATCGGGGCAGGAATTTTACCAATCGCTAAACCGAGATACTTTTCGGCGATCGTCCAAAACATGGATGCAACGTTTTCTGGGCCGCCTGCATTCCAGTAGCCGTAGATGATCAGCCAGTTGCGGAGGTCTTGAACTTTTTGAATTGGGACAAATTTGAGGAGTTTGGGGCCGACTTTCAAAAAGCTGAGGTAGCCTGCGAGTTTGTCTTCTTCTTTGCCGCTGCCAAATTTGTCGAGAATAAACTTGACAGGTTTGGGCATGCCTTTGGGTTTGTCACCAATGGCGAAGTCGCCCAACTTGGTCAGGCTCATCAATTCCAGCGCTGACTCAAACACCAAGCGAATCGGAATCTGCTGCACGCGATCGCACAACCACAACACTTGGTCGTAGTCGAACAACAAGCTACCAAAGAAGACATCTGCCCCTTCAAGCGCCGCTGTGATCGCTTCTGCTTGGGTGGTGAGGTCGCGATCGCTAAATACGCAAATCTCTAACTCTGAACAACGAGCTTGCGCCAGTTGAGCAGCTTTGCGGTATAGGTCCGCATTAAAAGACTCAAACCCAGCCATCAATACAATGCGTTGCATGCCCAAAGTTAACCAGTGAACTCCTCTCCTTGATCATAAAAGCCCTATTCAGTTTGAGGTTAATTAAGTAGGGCCGTCCTAGGGAATTCGCGATCGCTTGTGATCAATTTTTAATCGTCTAAAGTTTTATCAAAGGAGTGCAGTAGAGTTGAACGCATATTTATAGATGACAACCTTTGGATTGCCTAGCGTCCGGTGAAATTTATGACATTTAATATTGCTGCTTTAGGATTACCTGTACTCCAGAGCGGGTCTGAAGGGCCAGCAGTGGGGGCTTGGCAAAGCTTTCTCAAAGGAGCCCAGTTTGCGCTCGGAGCAGTAGATGAAGACTTCGGCGGGCTAACCGATACGGCAACTCGCAACTATCAACAAAAAAATAATCTCCCTGTCACAGGAGTCGTGGACAAGGCTACTTATGCTCTAGCACTCCAGCAAGGCCTGTTATTTAAAGTGCCGAATTTCTCTGCTTCTCTGCTGCTGGATTACCTCAACTTTGGCATAGCTGAGGTCGAGGATTTGCAAAAGAGCCTCAACGCGATCGCCCAACTGAATCCTCCCCTCACCGTGGATGGCGATTTTGGAGCCCTGAGCAGCAAAGGCTTAGCCCAAGTATATAAACAAAGGGATGTCCGGTTTCGCGATGACTTGCAACAGCGGTTAGCAGCCACGACCCAGCAAAAACTGGGGACAGATCTCAATGCTGCGATCGCCTTGATTGATGACTATGCCAAAAAGTTGCGCTTTCGCTTAAGTGGTCCCCACTGGGTAAAGTTTTTCTTGGCAACTAATTCTATAGAGGATTTAGCTTCGCCGTTTCGACAGCGAGTTCAGGCCTTTGAGAAAGCCTTGCGAGCAGCAGGGGCAAAAATGGAAATTACTAATACGCTGCGTCCCCCGGAGCGCGCTTATCTGATGCATTTTGCGGCCAAAATTAGCCGTTCCCAAATTCGGCCTCAAGATGTGACCGCCATGCTGGGGGTAGATATTGACTGGGTGCATTACACCAATGCTGGCTCTGTGCAAGCGGCTCAGCAAATGATTGATGCTTACAGCATTGGTACTAACCCTGTAGCTTTGCGATCGCTGCATACGCAAGGCCTGGCGATCGATTGGTTCATTAGTTGGGAAGGGACATTGCAAATCAGAGACAGCAGCGGTCAACTAGTGAGTATTGCTGCTCCTCGCGATGGCGAGAATCCCGCTTTGATGAAAGTCGGAGCTTCTTATGGAGTGTATAAGCTGCTAGGCGACCCGCCGCACTGGTCGGTCAACGGCGGCTAGACCGCAGAGATAAATTAGGTCAGAAATAAATCAGCTGTTAATCCGAAACCGAAATAACCATTAAAACTTTAGTCAATCTAGCTAAAGTATGTTTCGTATGCGGATGCTTTAAATTGCTCCTATACCCTAAGATAGATGACACTGGTTTCACCAAACTGAAAGGGCACTTCAAAGGCTGCATTAAGTATGTAAAATTACGGGAATGGGTCACTTACTAGAAAGTGCCCTCAATCTCAGCCATACTATTGCATCGCTCCTCTACATCCCTGACAGGCAAAGCTGAAGGCAGTAATGTCAGCTCACCTAATCTCCCCTGGAAGCGCATTAATGGAGAAGTCTTCAAGTCCTGTACAGGCATGGGAACAGCACCGCAACCAAGCGATCGCTTGCTACGGTAAAAATCAATTTCGAGAATACCTAACCCTCTCTGAGCAAAACCTGGAATTAGCTAGAACTTTGGGTGACACGCCCAAGGAAGCGATCGCTCTGAATCAAGTCGGGTTAGCGCATATTCGGTTGTGGCAACCGCAGCAAGCTTTGCAATTTCTTCAGCAAGCTTTAGTGCTGCAACGCGCCTTAGGCCAACCCCAGTTGGAAGTCCAAGGAGAGTGTTTTCCGCAAACCGTGGTTTTACCTTTGTTTGGCCAAGCGACCACGCTTAACAATATTGGCTCTGTTTATAGCCAGCTAGGAGAACCTCAACGAGCTTTAGAGTTTTTCAACCAAGCTCTTGCGATCTTTCGAGAATTGGGCGATCGCCGAGTTGAGGCAGTTACCTTAAACAGCATTGCCTTGGCTTACATTCGCTTGGGTCAGCCGAAGCAAGCTTTACTGTTATGCAACCAAATCCTACCGATCCGGCGTGAGTTGGGCGATCGGGCGGGAGAAGCAGCAACGCTGAATAATATCGGCTTGATTTACAGTGACTTAAGCCAGCCCCGCAAAGCATTGCAATATTTCAAGCAAGCACTCCTAATTCAAAAGGAATTAGGCGATCGCACTGGAGAAGCGACAGCCCTCAACAACATTGGCTCTGTCTATAGCGATTTGGGTGAGCCTCAGCGAGCTTTGCTGATTCACAATCAAATTTTGCTGATTCGACAAGACTTGGGCGATCGCTTTGGCGAAGCTACCACACTTAATAACATTGGCTTTGCCTATCGCGATGCAGGTCAGTTACACCAAGCTTTAGACCTCTATCACCAAGCCCTGGCAATTCGGGAAACCCTAGGCGATCGCCCAGGACAAGCCACCACCCTCAACAATATTGGCTTTGCCTACCGAGACCTGAAACAACCTCAGCGATCTTTGGATTTTTACAATCGAGCCTTGATCCTCTACCGAGAATTAGAGGATCGCCCAGGTGAGATCACAACTTTGGCAAATATTGGGGCAATTTGGGCAGAATTGGAGCAGTCAGACTGGGCCAGAGACTTCTATCAAGAAGCCCAGATACTGGCAGAAAAAATTGGCAATCTTTTCTTACTCGATTGGATTCAGGTGCTCAGAGCAGCCAATCCCTAACCAGACTCAGCAGAGGCATGGTGACACATGCCTCTATGGCTACCACCAAGATTGTCTCTAGTTATACCAACTTGCTCTATGCCTAAGGCTAGTGGCAGGTCAACACTTATAATTAATAAAATTTACTAAAGAATCACATTTGGTGCCTAGTCTGTAAATTAAGATACAGAATATAGTTACGTTCATCTCTCTTGGTGTCTCATTTATTGCTGAGTTGGCTATTTCGCCATCGAGAGGGACGGAAGTAGGGAGCCATCCCGAAGGAACGCGCCTCATCCTAACCCCATTAAGCAACGAAGTTAGAGGCGAAAAGCATGAGACTGTCATACCGTGGTGCTCAATACGAGTCTGAGCTACCTACCTTTCAAATGTTGGAAGGAGATGTCGTAGGAAAATATCGTGGACAAAACCTGCGGCTGCAATATCCTTATCCGAAGCACATTCCCGTGCCTCAAACTCCTTTGGACCTAAAGTATCGAGGCGTTTCCTATTCCACTCATCGCCCAATGCAAGTGGAGGATTTAATTGCATCTCAGTCCGCAACGGCTGCTAGCCAAGTAAAACCTGTGCAAAATGTACGACAGCGGGTACTGAAGGAAGTTGAAGAGACGCATCGGACAAATATTTACCGTAGCCTAGAGCGACGCTTGCAAGTTGCTAAAAATCTAGGAGATCAAAGGTTGATCGGTATGTTAGAGTCTGAACTCCAACAAATCGTTTAACCAATTTTGATCCGAATCAATCAGAGCCTGGAGTGTGCAGCTTCAGGCTTTTTTAGTGGGTCCTCCATCAAGCCAGGTTCTTGATCGCAGCCTGAGCTTCTCGGCGTAACCCTGTAGCAATCCTGAATAACTCCTGCCCCGTGTGCAAGTAGTGGTCGTCGTAATTGAATGTAAACCGCTCTAGCTCCTCTAAACCGTCACTCACCTGGTTTAAGCAGTGATAGAGATGAGCCGCTACACCCGCTACGTTAGGAGGATTGGGCATGGAGCGAAAAGTTCTCTGAGCTTGGCTCAAATCAGTATGGGAATCTTCCAAATACTCTTGGAATCCTTCCATCAATTCATCATCAAAAGGATCAGCTGATAGCTCATCTATTTCTTCAGCTAAAGCTCTGAGAATTCGAGATAGCAGTCGATTTACAGGTGCATAAACCTGATTTAGCCATAGCTGTAGGTGTTCATCCGCTGCTTGACCAGTGGGGTACTGCTCTCGATAACGCTTCTGTACTTCGGCAGCTCGTCTTTGGCGATCGCCAGGAGACATTCCCTCCGTGTCAAATCTAGTGCCGTATAACCGATGAGCCAGCTCTTGGTCATAAGACTGACGACGCTGCGGATCGCTAAGAACTTCATAAGCAGCGTTGATCCGACTAATCTGCTCGTGGTCAGTGACAGCCCGATTACTATCTGGATGAAATTGCTTCGCTAGGCGGCGATAGGCTTGCTTAATTTCTACCTGAGTCGCCGCCTGAGGAATATCCAGCGTGTCGTAGTGATTGGAATTTCCCATAGGGCTATTTTAGCTTGTAGCCCTACATTGCTTGGGATGTAACTGGAGCCAAAAAAACAGCTCAAGTGGCTGCTGTCGAGAGACTGGGTTCCAAGTCTTGAAATAGGGGTGTGCTCAAGTAGCGCTCTCCAAAGCTCGGTTGCACCATGACGATTAAGCGTCCTGCATTTTCCGGTCGCTTGCCAATCTGAATTGCTGCGTAGAGAGCCGCTCCACTCGAAATTCCTGACAACAAACCTTCTTCGCGAGCTAAACGGCGACCATAAGCGATCGCATCCTCATCAGCAACGGCAATCACTTCATCGATCAAGTCAACTTTGAGGACTTGCGGTACAAAGCCAGCCCCAATACCCTGAATTTTGTGTGGACCTGGTTTGCCTCCAGACAAAATAGCACTATTAACAGGTTCAACCGCGATCGCCTTAAAACTGGATTTGCGCTGTTTAATCACTTCCGCAACACCAGTCAAAGTACCCCCCGTACCGATCCCAGACACTAAGAAATCTATTTCGCCGTCCGTGTCCTGCCAAATTTCTTCTGCGGTAGTTTCCCGATGAATTTGAGGATTCGCAGGATTGCGGAACTGCTGCAACATATAGGCATTGGGCGTAGAGTCAACAATCTGTTGCGCTCGGCGAATGCAACCACCCATCCCTTCAATACCAGGTGTCAGCTCTAATTCCGCTCCATAGGCTCGCAGCATGGCTCGTCGCTCCGAGCTCATGGTTTCTGGCATGGTCAAAACTAATCGATACCCTTTAGCGGCAGCTACCATCGCCAAAGCAATACCCGTATTTCCCGAAGTTGGCTCAACTAAAATAGTTTTGCCCGGTGTAATTAATCCTTCCCGTTCTGCTGCGTTGATCATATTGACGCCAATCCGATCCTTCACAGACGACGCCGGGTTCATGCCCTCCATTTTGACCACAATGCGAGCTAGGCATCCCTCGGCTTGAGGAACACGGTTGAGTTGCACTAGAGGAGTGTGACCAACCAATTCTGTAACATCATGAGCGATACGCATGGCTTGACTCTGGGGTTGACGTAGGAGTGGACTGAAGGACTGAAGTAGAAAGAGCAAATATTAGCAGTGCTAACCTGGATAACTCAGCAAAGCAATATTCTTGACTAAAGCTTGAATTAAGCTTTTGGCCTTATTGCCTGAAGTAAGCAATAAGAGCTTCTGTAGAGTTTTAGATGTAATACATAATGTCCAATTGCTGCCGCGAATCTCGCCGTTCCGCTAGGTCTTGAAGTGTATATCCGTGGAGCACAGCGTCAGCAGCCTGCCGCGATTCTTGCCAAATGTCCCAGATGACTGAACTTTCCACGGTTTTGGTTGTAGAACCATTCTCCATTGGTTGAGTGTCCAGCCCTTCAATGCAGTTTAAGGCTTCTAAAAGTGTAATCTTCCAAGGTTCACGAGCCAGTAAGTAACCTCCCTTGGCTCCTCTTTGACTGCGAACTAGGCCACAACGTCTAAGGGTTGCTAACAATTGTTCCAGGTAGCGATCGGGAATGTTTTGCTGAGCTGCAATCTGCCGAATCTGTAAAGGCTCACTACTACCGTAATGAGCTGCTAGTTCCAACAAAGCTAGCAAGGCATATTCACTTTTACACGAGAGTTCCACAAGCAAAGTAGGAATAGAGAGCGACTAACAAGGCTTAATATTCTTACATTATACCCCGGTTCTCCACTGGGGTTTAGAGGTTTAAGTAATTGCAATAAAAAGGCCCCGCGTATCAGCGAGGCCACTCAAAAGAATTTCAGCCTACCCAGGAATTACTAGAACTTAAAGGTAGTCCGAAGCGTACCAACATAGATGGTATCGTTAGCATCGTTGTGCTCAGGATTAAAGATCACAAGCAAACCAGGAGTGATGTCGATATTGTCGTTGACAGGATAACGATACAGCGCCTCTAGATGGAGAGAGGTGTCGGCATCGTCAGCGCGATTGCCATCAACATCGGTTAGCTTAGGTGGCATACCAACAATGACACCAAGCAGTGACCCTTCTTTACCTAAGTCAGTGAAACCTACATTCGCTGCCCAGTTCCAGATTTCTGCATCGCTACCCTCAAGCGCACCAGCTTGGGCATGAGCTTCAGTGTAGCCAACCCAACCTCCTAGAGAGATTTTAGAACCAAGACGGAAGTTAGCTTCAACGCCAAAGTTGTCAGTTGCGGTGGCAACATTACCAAAAGGTCTTCTCGCAAGGCGGCTACCTGTTGAAGAAGTGACGTTAACTAGTGGTACCAGCTCACCGTTTTCATCAAGTTCGACTCCAAATCCTGGGTCGTAGGCCCGAACATACGTAAACCCTAAACTCAGGGCCTCAAAAGGACGGAACGCAACTTGAGCCAATGCTGCATTAGGACCGTCAAATAATCCTGCCTTTTCACTAGGAGTTTGAGGATTATCTGCTAGGTAACCCAGTGATACAGACACTGCTTTACCAAAACCGGTGTTTACAGTAAGACCTGCTCCACCCGACCCTTGGCGGTAAATTGGGTTGAAGCGCCCAAACCGAGAGATCGAACCACTACCACTGCTGGTAAACAGGGGGTTAATGGTGTCGATGTTCTCATAGAACTCAGCACCTGTAGCGTCAAGGATAACGTTCGTGTTGTCTCCTAAAGGGAAGCGGTAGAACAACTTCTGAATGTTGACATCATTTTCTCCTTCACCATCAAAGCCCAAACGGGTCATGTTGGTGCCAGTTCTATCAGTGCCGTATTCGGGCACGTTGACTGCTTGCAAACGAGTTCTTAGGCGATCCTTACCAGTGAAGCTGGTATCTAGATTGAGACGAACGCGATCGCTCAGAGCAGTTTCGTCATCTAGCTCTGCACCACCTGGCCCTTGATCACCAAAAGCATTGGTGACAGCGAAAATAGCTTCTCCAGTGAGCTTGGTAGTGGTGGAGAACTGGTTCGCTTCTAGTTCAGCCGTGCGAGCTTCCAATGCATCTACCCGACCGCGCAACGTAGCGAGTTCAGCAGAGAACTCCTCTTGCAACCGCTGTAGAGTCGCTAAATCTTCTTTGCTAACCAGGTCAGCGGTACCTGCCGCAATCAATTCATTGATCCGGTCTAAGCAAGAATTAACACCAGCTGCAAACTCATAACGAGTCAGGGCGCGATTACCCCGATAGGTGCCATCAGGATAACCAGCGATACAACCATACCGCTCAACCAAGGATTGCAATGCTTGGAAAGCCCAATCAGTAGGTTGGACGTCAGAGAGCTGAGATACTGAAGTAACCTGAGCCAGACCGTTATCGCTGGTTTCTACAGCGATGGGTTGATCCAGAGAAGATACAGAGGTAGGGGCAGTCGGTGCTTCAGAAGCGATCGCAGACAAAGAAGCGACCAAGGTAGCACCCAAAACCGCTGGAGTAATCAGCAGAGAATTCCAGAAAATTTTAGACATCAACTTCCACGTCCTCACACCAAATTAGAACGGTCTCAATAGACCAAACAGAACTCTAAGAGCAAAATTAGCACCCTTAGATTGATTTTTATGTTCTTTAAAGCACATCCACACTTAGATAGGCTACTTAATTTAAGTAGCCTATCTAAGTACTCTACCACTAAAGGTTGATTAGTAAAGTTTGGAAGAAGACATAAAAAAGCCCCACTAGCAGTGGGGCTGAATGATTAGCTGATTAAGAGAATGAAAACTTCTCTTCTTCGGCTTAGAACTTGAAAGTTGTTCTTACAGTACCGATGAGGATGTCATCATTAGCTTCGTTTTGGCCAGGAGCTGTAATCCAGATTACACCTGGGGTGACGGAGATATTGTCATTCAACTGGTACTTGTAGAAACCCTCTAGGTGCAGAGAGGTATCATCTTCAACATCATTGTTCTTGCTACCTAGGTAGGGCTCAACACCCGCAACTAGACCGAGGAGGTTGCCCTTCTTACCAAAGTCAGGCAGAGCCAAACCTAGACCGTAGTACCAGACATCCCGGCTATTTTCCTGTAGGTTGATCACATTGGTGTAACCGAAGAAGCCGTTGATAGCCAAGGCATTACTAACCTTAAACGAGGCTTGCGCACCATAGGAGTTGGTAACTCTGGGGCCACCATCAGATCCACCACCGTTTGCCAGGGCATTACCTGTGACGGTTTGGGTAGCGCTACCCAAGTTGAAAATAGGTGTTCCGGTGTTGTGATAACCGTGAACATAGGTTAAGCCCAACTCCAGATTGTCGCCAGGAGAGAAGGTTAACTGACCCAGAGCAGCATAGTTACCATCGAATAAGCCGTTCTTCTCAGAGGGGTTAGCAGCATCAGGACCACCTAGGTAGCCAAGGCTAAGAGCGATAGCATCACCAAATTTGGTGTTGATACCGACACCTGCTCCTCCACCAATCCGGTAGATGGGGCTTTCTTGACCAAAGGCAGAGAGCGCACCATTACCGCCGTCATAGTCTTCTAGGTAGGGATTGGTAGTGCTGTAAACATAGTCACTGTGAATTCCACCTGTTCCTGCAAGGTAGACGTTGATATTGTCTCCTAGAGGGAAGTAGTAAGACAGCCAGTCTAAAACGATGTCATTGTTGCCAGTGTTACCGATGTTAAACTGCTGTGTTCCCTCAGCTGTAACGGTGTCAGGAACGCCATTGTTGTCGAAGTCTGTTGAGAAACCAGTTGCATTACCAGCAGCGAGACGGGTGTGGAGGACATCTCTACCTGTGAAGCTGCTTTGCAAGTCTAGACGAACCCGATCTTGCAGAACAGGGTTGTTAGAAAGATTTTGGTTGAACTCATCGGTGACTGCAAAAATTGCTTCACCAACTAGCTTGGTAGTGGTGGAGAACTGATTAGCCTCCAATTCAGCCGTGCGAGCTTCTAGGGCATCTACACGGCCCCGGAGAGTGGCTAGCTCGGCAGAGAACTCTTCTTGCAGGCGTTGTAGGGTAGCTAGGTCTTCCTTGGTAACTAGGTCGGCAGTACCAGCCGCAATGAGTTCGTTAACGCGGTCCATGCAGGAATTCAGACCAGCTGCAAACTCATAACGAGTCATTGCCCGGTTGCCACGGTAGGTACCATCGGGATAACCAGCAATACAGCCATACCGCTCAACCAAGGATTGCAGTGCTTGGAAAGCCCAATCGGTAGGTTGAACGTCAGATAGTTGAGAAACAGAGGTAACTTGAGCAACAGAATTCTGTTTGCCCTCGTTGGTGTACTTGTTAACTTGATCGAGGGAAGAAGTGTTGGCTGGAACTTGCGCAATCTGAGTAGGCGCTTGCGCTTGGCTAGGAACAGTCGCAAAAACGGGGCTTACTTCTGCTTCTGGAGCTGCTGGCTGAGCAGAAACAGCTACGGGAGCCAAATCTTGAGCTGCTGTAACTTGGGGTTGAGCTGCTTCAGCAACTACTCCAGCTTCTGCGGCGATCGCACCTGAAGAAACTGCTAAAACGGTACCCAAGAGAGCAGGGCTAACCAATAATGATTTCCACAGAATCTTTGACATTCTTTTTGTTCTCCTCACACCTGCTGTAGGACGACTAAGCTAAGCCATCTATCTACTAGTCTACGATAGAGACTCACGACGTTTCGTAATTGTTCCCAAGTATTTTGAAATTAGATCTACCAGATCTCTCAAAATGGTTGAACAAGGACCACGATCGTGTGTCTTAGCTTACAGTTTTAGCAAAAACCAGCGGATTCTTCAATTCAACGTTAACTTTATCAGCCGAAAATTGTCGAGAACTTTTGAAGATTTCCTAACTTGATATGCGAAGACGCCTAGGCTGCTGTGAATTACTACTAAAAAATATAAGCAGTTAAGACGGTAGATTAAATGCGAGAAATCTGTTGAGCTAGATCAAAATCCTTCTGAGTCAGCCCACCTGAGTCATGAGTTGTTAGGGTGATTATGACTTTGTTGTAGGAGATTTCCAGGTCTGGATGATGACCCGCTGTTTCAGCCGGCTCAACCAATTTATTGACAAAAGCGATCGCCTCAACGAAATTTTTGAACTTACGAACAGACTGAAGAGTTTTTCCCTCAACGGCCCAACCAGAAAGTAAATGAGCCTGTGCTTGAATCTCTGCTTGGCTTAGTAGTGGAGCCATACCTAACTCCTCGTAATGAGAAATCTGATAGTTTTCAGTAAAACCGCTCTAAGATTTTAGACAAGTTAGACAAAAGATTTACTTCAGCAAAGTCGGGTTATGTGTCGCTGCGTTCCGAACTTTGCAGTACTAAGCTGCGATCGCAAAAACTTAGATCTAAGAAATTAAATAACCATTTAAAAAACTATCCGCTCTCACTAGGTAGGCGCTTTGAGAAACTCATTGCAGCCGTAGAGTGAGAGCGGTGTAGCGGGTCTTCAGATTGAAACCAGACTGCCGGGAGGGACTCCCTGTCAGCCTAGTAACTAAAGTTACTCAGTTTTTCTAGAGACTAGATCAACTGTGGCTAACTGTTAGAGAACAGCCCCGGCACGCAGCCGGCTAACTTCAACCTGACGACCCAGGCATTTACTACTATCTTGCATGGGCATCACCTCCTTTGGTCCCTAAGCGGATTAATTCTTAGAAGGCAGAGCTTAAAGCTCCGGGTGCATTCACCTTTAGCTAAGATAACACACGAATTCAGAGATGTGTGTCTACAAAAAAGCCCTTATCTAATTAAAGATAAGGGCGTCGGTTTAGCCAAACCAAAAACGGCTCAGCTAGCATTCAGAAACACAATTACAGAGCATTACCACGAGGTAGTACTTCTTCAGGGAAGACAAAGTTTTCGTGTGGCTGATCTTGAGGTGCCATCCAAGCGCGGATGCCCTCGTTCAGCAAGATGTTCTTCGTGTAGAACGTCTCAAATTCAGGGTCCTCCGCTGCGCGAATCTCTTGCGACACGAAGTCGTAAGCTCGCAGGTTCAGCGCTAG